>DYID01000006.1:0-45163 GCA_020723805.1 Anaerolinea sp.
CGATGTTATCCACGTTTATGAAGCGGGGCTCGACCAAACTCCCGACCCTGAAATCCTTCGGTCCGCAGTGGAAAATCATCGAGCCGTTGTTACGTTTAACACCAAAGACTTCATTCCGCTTGCCCATCAATACGCAATCGAAAGCAGAGTGCATTACGGCATTGTCGTTTCCAATGAAATTTCACAAGGCGAATTAAAGAGGCGGGTGACAAAGTTGCTGGAAAGCGTTTCGGCAGAAGAAATGATGAACATGGTTCGCTTTTTGCAAGATTTCAAGTAAACCGCCGCCGCCAACATGAAACGGACGTGGGTCAACTACGGCTTGCCGCGCGATTGGATGTCCCGCGAGCAGGGCGAAGGTCACGAGTTCCTGCACGAGGCGACGCAGGTGAAGAATATCTGGACGCCGACGGGGGAGTGAGACGCGACTTTTGAAGTTGGTATAATTTGAATGAGGTGAGCCATGACTAATTTAGAACAAACCATTATGCTTGAAATTTCCACCCTGCCGGAAAGACGGTTGGCGGACGTCTTGGCGTTTATCCGCTACTTGAAGTTGAGTATTCCCCCTGAAGAAAGAGACCTGGAAGAACGATTCGACAAAGCGCTTAAATCAATCCGCGACCGCGCGAAACAAATGAACATTACCGATGAAGATATTGAAGCCGAAATCCGCGCTGTGCGGGATGGTAAATGATGCGCGTGGTTTTGGATACGAACATTTTTCTATCCTCCATTTTGGGCGGAAAATTGAGCGTCATCATTGATGAGTGGAAAGCGGGAAAATTCAAGTTGATCGTATCTGAGGCAATTGCCCGCGAGTACCTCGATGTGATCAACCGCCCAAAATTCAAGATTCCGCCAATTGAAATTGTGACGGTCGCCGAGTATCTTTTGCAGACCGCTGAATTTGTCACGCCAGAAGAAGAGGTCCTCGTCGTTGTTGCCGACCCTACCGACAATAAATTTCTTGAAGCGGCGCTTGTTGGAAAGGTCAATTATATTGTCAGCGGAGACAGCCACCTGCTGGAACTGGGTTCTTTCAGGGGAATTCCGATTATCAGAGCGGCGGATTTCATCGCATTGCTGAAGTCATAAATTTTTGCCGCTCGATTGGATGTCTCGCGAGCAGGGCGAAGGTCACGAGTTCCTGCACGAGGCGACGCAGGTGAAGAATATCTGGACGCCGACGGGGGAGTGAGGGGGAGGGGAGAAAGTAAAGAATAGCGAGTAGCGAAAACTCCGAAGTTTCAATGACTTCGGAGTTTTGATTTTCACAAGGTCGCTTCACCCCAGAATCAAACTGCAACAGGTGACTGCGCCTTCTGCCTTGGCGAGTTCATCCACTTCGACGGGGAGGACTTTGTAGCCATGTTCTTCGAGTTTGGCGCGGGTTTGGGGAAAGGCGGCGGGGAAGATGACCACATCACCGACGGGCAGGCAGTTCGCCGCGTGCGGTTCAGAGGGGTCTATTTCGATCAGGCGGTAATCGGCGAAATAGGCTGTGTCCACCCAGTTTTTGTTGATGAGCAGGGTGTGATCGTCCACGCGGGTGACGGCGGATTTGAGATGCAGGCAATCGCGGAGGGGAACGCCCGTGACGATGTAGCCGTATCCGTTCAGGAGTTGCTGTAACTGGCGGATCGCTTCGTCGTTGCTGCGGGTGGAGATGCCGACAAAGATGCGCTTGCCCACGACAAGTACATCGCCGCCGTCGAGGGTGGCGGGTTCACGGATGAACAGCAGTTTGACGAGAGGGGACAAGGCTTGGGCGATGGATTCGACTTCGGGTTTGCGCGAATCAGCCCCAGGTCGGGTGAGAAGCGCTGCCTCAGGCAGGATGACGGCTGTGTCTTCGACAAAAACCGAGTCGGGCAGGTTTGCTTCGGCGGGAAGTTCCAGTATGTTGCATCCCAATTGTTTGAGGGCGTTCACGTAGGCACGGTGCTGAGCGCGCGCCCTGTCCACGTCAATGGGCGTGCGCTCGATGTGGGTGATTTCGCACTCGTTGAAGCGCGGGCTGATGTCTCGCGTGATGGCGAGCGGCATTTATCTTTCCCCGGAGCGGTAGCGTTCGATGAGTGCTTTGGTGCGCGGGTCCTGCGGCTGGCTGAAGAGAATTTCGGGTTTTGCCTCTTCGATAATTTGACCGTCTGCCATGACGAGGACGCGGTCTGCCACTTCGCGGGCGAAGCCCATTTCGTGCGTGACGACCAGCATGGTCATGCCGTCTTTGGCGACCTTTTGCATGACGTTGAGCACTTCGCCGATAAGTTCGGGGTCGAGTGCGGAGGTGGGTTCGTCGAAGAGCATGACCTTGGGCTGCATGGTGAGGGCGCGGGCAATGGCGACGCGCTGTTTCTGACCGCCGGAGAGGCGGTTGGGATATTCGTTCTTTTTGAAGAGCAAGCCGACGCTGTCGAGATTTTGCTCGGCAAGCTCGATGGCTTGTTTGCGATCCATGCCCTTGACGGTGACGGGTCCTTCGATGACGTTTTCCAGCACGCTCATGTGAGGGAAGAGGTTGAATTCTTGAAAGACCATGCCAGTTCGCAGGCGGATGTCGTGGATTGCCTGACGGTGTTCGCGGGTGGTGCCGTTGTGGATTTCGACGCGGATGCCGTCCACTTCGATGACCCCGCGCGACGGGTCTTCCAGAAAGTTGATGCAGCGCAGGAGCGTGCTCTTGCCGGAGCCGCTGCGTCCGATGATGCAAACCACCTCGCGCGGCTGAACTTGGAGGGAGATGTCCTTCAGGACGTGCAGCAAGCCAAAGTACTTATCGAGGTTTTCGATTTTGACGATGGGCGCCATGGTTAGCGGTCTCCTTTGGCGAGGCGGGCTTCGATGATGCTTTGGATGTAGGTCAGGATGATGGTCATGAGCCAGTAGAAAACAGCCGCCATGATGAGCGCTTCGAGGTTGTTGAACTGGGCGCGTCCGACGCGGGTGGCGCGCCACATGATTTCATGCACGAAGCCGGTGGCAGAGACGAGCGCCGAGTCCTTGGTCATGGCGATGAAGTCGTTGCCGATGGGCGGGATGGCGAAGCGCAGCGCCTGCGGCAGGATGATGCGTTTCATCGTCTGCCAGGGAGTCATGCCGAGCGCCATGGCAGCCTCGCGTTGACCGCGCCCGACGGAGGCAAGCCCGGCGCGGAAAATTTCGCTCATGTAGGCGCCATAGTTCAGCCCCAGCGCAATGACGCCGGCGAACAAGCCGGTCAGGACGATGCCTAACTGAGGCAGGGCGAGGAAGAAGAAGAAGATTTGCAAATAGAGCGGCGTTCCGCGGATGAGGGAAACGTAAAACGTGCTGAGCGCGTAGAAGGGCGGGAATTTGGAGAGCCGTCCCAATGCGGCGATTAGGGCGAGGACGATAGCCAGCGAAATGGAAAGAAATGAAACCAGAAGAGTCTGCCACACCCCCCCTGCAATAAAGGTAAGGTTTTTCTGGATGAATTCCATGTTCAGGGCGATTGCCTGAAAGCCAAGAAAACTTTGACCACTGAATAGGTACACCAAAAGAAGGAACAAGACCCCCCATGTGACAGACACCCACATGTTGAACTGGCGCGATTTGCGGAGTTGCGCTTCGTAAAGCAGTTCGGCGTGTGTCTTTTGCAGGGCGGGGTCGGAATGCATGATTGCGCTCATAATGACGCTTGTTCCTTTCGTTGCAGAGAGCGGAATGAAAGCACAGGGAGGCGGAATTCCTCCGCCTCCCTGATGGTATGTTATACCTTTATTTAGGCGCCTGCGTCAGGTCTTCGCCGAGCCATTTGATGGACAGTTGCGAGAGGCGACCGTCGCTGTGCATGGCGGTGAAGATCTTGTTGACTTCTTCGCGCAAGGTGTCGGTGGGCAGGCTGGAGGATTTGTCGAACGCGGCAGCCAGTTCCTCGGAGTAGACCGGCGAGCCCAGTTGAACCACCGGGAAGCCGGCGGCAATGTTGGCATTGACCACTGTCATCGAGGTGACGTAACCGACAAAGTCCTGGCGTCCGGCGGCGATTGCCTGAGCGCATTCCTGGTCGGTCGGAAGCGGGACGATTTTCACGTCTTTGGGCGGCTGGGCATAAATGGACGATTCGGGCAAGCCCAGACCCTCGAAGTCGCCGCTCAGCCATTGCTCATAGGTGGTGGCGCTGCCCACGCAGAGCGCCTGACCGTTCAGGTCTTCCAGCGAGGTGATGCCTGCATCCGCGCGGACGGCAATGACAGCCGGAGCGTAGTAATACGGCACGCTGAAATCCAGCACTTTCTGGCGGGCGGTGGTGATGGTCATCGAGCCGATGCTGACATCCCATTTGTCTGCCCAGTTGCCGGCGGTGATGAGGTCCCAGTCGGGGGTGGCGAAGCAGGTTTCCACACCCAAGCCCTTGCCCACTTCCACAGCGACCTCGACATCGAAGCCCTGCATTTCCGCAGATGTCAGGGCGTCGGCCGGGCATTTGGTGTCGGCGGGGCGCTGACCGTCAGTGTTGAGGAAAGATTGGGGTTCGTAGTTCGGGTCGGTGGAGACCAGGATATAGCCGCGCTGTTTGATGGCGTCCAGTAAAGTCGCCGGCTTGGCTTCCCCGCCGCCTCCCGTACAGGCAGCGAGCACGAGAACGGCAACAATCCCCACTGCAAGAATGTTATACAGCCTTTTCATTTCTCCTCCAAAAAATGGAATTGGTTTAAGGCAATTGCATTGCCTTACGACGTAGTTTAAGCATAGACTATTTTCGGCAATTCGGCAAGGTTCATGCGCCTTTTTTCAAATGGTAAAATTGCAGCATCATCATGATTTGGAGGCGGATATGGCGGCAGTGTTTCCGAGTGAAGAATGGCTGAATGAACTGGCAGAGAAACTGAATTCCGATGAACGGTATGCGGATGTTGCCAGGAATTGGGAAGGCGACTTGTTCTTCTTCATCGAGCCGGAGGGGAATCTCAAGGAACGGCTCACGTTCTATCTGGACCTGTGGCATGGGAAGTGCCGAAAGGTCGAATACCAGCCCGCGCCGGAATCTCACCCCAGCCCCGCCTTCACGTTGACCGCCTCTTACGGCAACATCGCCGCCATCCTTTCGGGCAAACTGAACCCCATGACTGCAATGATGACCAGCAAATTGAAGGTCAAGGGCAGTCTGGGCTATATGATGCGCAACGTGCCGACCGTGCTGGATTTTGTCCGCGTGGCGCAGGCAGTGACGACGGAGATTATGTAAGGCAACATTCATGTTGCCTTATTACATGCTATGCAGCCCATCCTCAAAATTGACCTCACGACAGGAAAAACCGAAGAGTATGTCATCCCGAAAAAGTGGGAAAGGGATTTTCTGGGCGGCGCTTCTCTTGCCGCCCGCATTCTCTACGAATATCTGACCCCCGCTCTGGACCCGCTCTCGCCGGATGCGCCGCTCCTCTTTATGACCGGTCCGCTGACCGGCACCTCCGGTCCCACCACAGGGCGCTTCGTGGTCTGCGGGAAAAGTCCCGCTACCGGGCTGTGGGCGGAATCCAACATCGGCGGCTTTTGGGGACCCGAACTGCGGAAAGCCGGCTACGACGGGTTGTGGATTGTGGGAAAGGCGTCAGCGCCGGTTTATCTCTGGTTGAGCGGGAACAGGCTCGAGGTCCGACCGGCGGCGCATTTGTGGGGCTTGGATACATACCAGACGCAGGATAAGGTCAAAGAGGAGACCGGCGTCAAGTCTGCGAGAGTCTGCGTGATTGGACCGGCGGGAGAGAAGGGAGTCCTGTTCGCGTCCATGATGTGCGATCACGGACGCATGGCGGGGCGGACGGGCTTGGGCGCGGTGATGGGAGCGAAGAATCTCAAGGCGGTGGCGGTGCATGGGGAGCGGGAAATCCCCGTGTTCGACCTGACGAAGTACAAGGCGCTGCGCTCGGAGTCGAACCGTAAACTGAAAGAGGACAACGAGGCGAAGGTACTGCGTGAACTGGGGACGGCGGGCGCGGCGAATTATGCGGAATATCTCGGCGCGATGCCGGTGAAGTATTTTTCGAGCGGGTCGTTTCCTGCCGTGGACGAGGTCTCCGGCGCGAAGATGACCGAGAGCATTCTGGTGGGGCAGAGCGCCTGCCAGGGATGTGTGATTGCCTGCGGACGGGTGGTGAAACTGCCCGGCGACTCGGTCAAGCGCAAAGGTCCCGAACACGAGACGATGGTCGGTTTTGGCGCGAATCTGCTGAATGACAATCTGGCTTCCATCGTGGAGTTGGGGGAGTTGTGCGACCGCTATGGCATGGATACCATCAGCACAAGTAACACCATCGGCTTGGCGTTTCGTTTGTACGAGAAGGGGATCGTCACGAAAGAGGATACCGGCGGCATCGAGTTGAAGTGGGGGGATGTGGATGCCATACAGCAATTGGTGCGCCTGACCGCCTCCCGTGAGGGGCTTGGCGACCTGCTGGCGCAAGGCTCGAAGCGATTCGGCGCGTATTTCGGTGCGGAAGAGGAAGCCGTGCAGGTCAACGGACTCGAAGTGGCGTGCCATGATCCGCGCGGGGTATCGGGGATGGCGCTCTCGTATGCCACCAGTCCGCGCGGGGCGTGTCACAACCAGTCCGATTACTTCTTTGTGGATTGGGGTCACTCGCACGAGGAGATTGGCATCGAGTTCATGGATCGTCACGCTCAGGCGGAGAAAGCCGCCAATGTGGCGCGGCATCAAAACTGGCGCTCGGTGGATAACGCCCTCGTCACCTGCATCTTCGCCAATGTGGAGGCGCAGGAAAAGGTGGACCTCATCAACGCCGCCTGCGGCTTGGACTGGTCGGTGGAGGAGATGATGAAGTTCGGCGAACGGTCATGGAATCTGAAGCGCGCCATCAATAACCGCCTCGGGCTGACCGCCCAAAACGACAAATTGCCGAAGGCTCTGCTCACGCCTCTGCCCGACGGCGGCTCGGCGGGATTTGTCCCGGACATTGCGGCGATGCTTTCTGCCTACTACGAAGCGCGCGGCTGGGATGGAACGACCGGCAAGCCGACATGGGAGAAATTGACTGACCTGGGTTTGGAGGATGTGGCGCGGGATTTGTGGGAGAAATAAAACATGGATATGTTTCCATATCCATGTTTGAAATGCAATTCCTAATTCCATAACGGAATGCTAAACGTTCTTTTCCATACCTTCCAGCCATTTCTGTAAAACATCAACGTATTTTGTAATGTCACGATAAACGGACCTTGCCAGTTTCTCGTTGTAGGTATGCACGGTCATGTTCCTCGCTTCTGCCATGTGGAGGGCGGTTTGGGCAGTTTTTTCATCGAACAGCCCGACTTGCCAGCAAGCGCGGATTGCGCTCTTCGGTGAATTGGCAGTCAACCCTTCCATTTCATTTAGATAGAGTTGCGCGGCTTTCCAGACCGCCTCAAAGGTATATTCGAAGCGCTGAATGGCGGCGTCCCGCTCGACATCGGTGAGTTTGGTTTTATCGGTCAATTCGCGGAGGGTAAGCAATGCTTTTCGTGCAACGGTTAGCCGTTCTTTTATTCTTTCCATGGAATGCCCTCCTTCAAAACGCGCCGGCGAAACGCCGCATCGGTCTGCGATAGATCCACAATCTCCACAGTGCGCACAACGTCGCTTTCCTCCAGCTTTTCGCGTATCTCGGTGAGAATCGCGGGGGACAATCTGCGGCGGGAAAGGATTGCCACGTCAATATCTGAGTGCGGACGGGCTTTTCCAGCCGCATGAGACCCGAACAAATACACCTTGATGTTTTTCCCCCGCAGGTGATCCAGCACGATCTTTTTGGTGGTTCTTAAATCGTAAGAGAGGACGGAGGATTTCATGATGCTTATTATACCGAATCGCCTGCTTGCAGGGTATCGTGGTGAAATTACGCCGGGCGTTTGATTTTTATAAGCGCCAGGCGAAAGGCGGCGGGACTTGCAGTACAATTCCCGCACTCAATGGAGATCAACTATGAAACTTGTAACCGTCTCACAAATGCAGGCAATCGAAAAGGAAGCCGATTCCAGCGGCTTGACCTATGACATGATGATGGAAAACGCCGGTCAGGGGCTGGCGGACGTGGTCCTCGACTTGTTCGCGGACGAGGCTGAACTCGAAGCGGTGGGCTTGGTCGGTCCGGGCAACAACGGCGGCGATACCTTGGTCGCCTTGACCGCCCTCTGCGAGGAAGGCTGGAAGGCAAAAGCCTATCTCGTCAAGCGCAAGAAAGACGCGCTCGTCAAACGCTTCACCGAGGCGGGCGGCGAGGTCATCTCCGGTGAAGATGCCTTCGATAAACTGACAGAAGCTCTCGAAACGGCGGATGCCCTGCTGGATGGCGTGCTTGGCACGGGTATCAAACTGCCGCTGAAGAAGGAGGTCGCTGACCTGCTCTCGGAGGTCAATGACGTGCTGGACAGCCTCGAGGAAAATGCACCGCTGGTCGTTGCTGTGGATTGTCCCAGCGGGGTGGACTGCGACACCGGCGAAGTGGCAGAGGAGACCATCCCTGCCGACCTCACCGTCACGATGGCGGCGGTCAAGCAGGGATTGGTCAAACTGCCCGCCTTCGAATACGTTGGCGAACTCAAAGCCGTGGACATCGGTCTGCCCGCCGACCTGCCCTCCTTGCAGGCGGTCACCACCGAAGTTGCCGAAGCGGATTCGGTTGCCGCGCTTTTGCCGGAGCGCCCGCTCGAAGCGCACAAAGGGACGTTTGGCACGGCGCTCATCGCGGCGGGTTCGGTCAATTTCACGGGAGCCGCCCTCCTGGCGGGAGAGGCGGCGTATCGCGCCGGTGCGGGGCTGGTGACGCTGGCGGTGCCGGCGCCGCTGCATGGCGTCTTGGCGGGTCAATTCCCCGAAGCGACTTGGGTACTGCTGCCTCACGAGGCGGGACACATCTCCGAAACCGCCTCGGATGTGCTGGCGAAAAATTTCGAGAAAGCCAGCGCGCTGCTGCTTGGTCCCGGCTTTGGAACCGAAGCGACCACCAAGGTCTTCCTCGAAGATTTGCTGGCGGGCAAGTCCACCCAAAAGGCGTCGGCGCGGATTGGGTTTATTCATCCAGAAAACAGCCCGAGGTCCGAGCGTGAAGCGAAACTCCCTCCGCTGGTCATTGATGCCGACGGGCTGAAACTGCTGGCGCAAATCAAGGACTGGGCGTCGAAACTGCCTCCGCTTTCCATTCTCACGCCGCACCCCGGCGAGATGTCGGTGCTGACGGGGCTGTCAAAAGAGGAGATTCAAGAGAACCGGCAGACGGTCGCGTTGAAGTATGCGCAGGAGTGGGGGCATGTGGTGGTGTTGAAAGGCGCGTTCACCCTGATTGCCGCCCCTGATGGACGCCTGACGCTGATCCCCGTTGCCTCGCCCGCCCTTGCCCGCGCAGGGACAGGCGACGTTCTGGCGGGACTGATTGTGGGTCTGCGTGCCCAGGGCTTGGATGCCTACGATTCAGCCGTCGCCGGAGCCTGGATCCACGCCCAGGCTGGACTCTACGCCGCAGACGACCTCGGCACCACCGCCTCCGTCCTGGCAAGCGATGTGCTGAACTCGATCCCCGATGTCTTGAGCGATCTCGAATAACGTTTGCTCATAAAACATTCCAACCTTCAAACTTTCCACTTTCCAACTCACGAATCAAAAGAGGAGACTGATCTCTCAGCCTCCTCTTTTTCAATTACCACTTACCAATTACCAATCACCCTTTGAGAAACTCCTCCAGCGCCGCTTTGCTGATGCGGTAGGCGTTGCCAAGTTTCTTGGCTTTCAAGTCGCCGGCTTCGATGGCGGCTTTGACATCCTCCTCTGAAACCTTGAGAATAGCCGCCGCCTCGGAGGGGGTCATCACTTCGGGGATGCCCGCCGCCGCGCCGCCTCCGCCGGATTGCTGTCCTTGCTGCATCGCGCCGGAGGTCGCCTGCTGCATCAGATTGCCGATACCCATCCCCGCGCCGATGCCCGCCGTGAGACCGGCGCCGCCGCTCGGATTTTGAGCCGCATCGCGCATCGCGTCCGCGGCTTGGAGTTGGGTGTAGGTCGCCATGTCGAGCATGCCCATGTCGCGCAGTTCCTGCGCCGACTTGCTGGACGGCTTGAGGTTGCCGATGTAGAACGATTTCAGTTCGAGCCCCAGCGCCTGGAAGTCATCCTGCGCCTTTGCCCGCACCGCCGCACCGACCTCCTCCGTCAGCCCGATGAGTTCCACCACGCTCTTGGCGGAAGTCGTCTCGCCCAGCACGTCCTGAAGCGTGGAAAGCAGCATCGTCTTCAAGCGTTCTTCGATGTCCGCTGTGCGATACGCGCCCTGCGTGCCGACCACTTGAGTCACGAACTGCTGCGGGTCCTTCACCTGGAATGAGTAGGTGCCAAAACCCTGCAAGAGCGCCACACCCAATCCCATGCCCGGGTTACGGACAATGATGGGCTGAGGAGTACCCCACTTCTCATTGGCGAATTCCTTCATCGAGACGAAGTACACCTCCGCCGGGAAGGGAGTGCGTTCGTTGAACAGTTTGCCAAGCCAATTGATGAGCAGGGGGATGTTTGCAGTGGTCAGTGTATGGCGCCCGGCGCGGAATACATCCAGCGCCTGCCCGTCGCGGAAGAAGACCGCCGCCTGCGCCTCGCGCACGATCAACTGTGAGCCGATGCGGAAATCGCCGATGCCCTGTTCCGGAAAACGATGGACGATTTCATCCTTCATCTCGCTCGGATATTCGATAACGTCAAAAACTCTCGCCATGATTTTCTCCTTTTTGAAGACCGTTGATGCGATTATAGCCCATAGGACTTGCCGGTCAAGAACCGTTTTTCTTATTTCTCTACGAGTTCCACCCTCGAACGTTTCAAGTACTGCTCACTGTTCACTGCTCACTGATTACTTGCCCTATTCCTTCATCATCTTCCCCGTCCCCCTGCCGCGCACCATCAAAATCTCCGCCATGATGCTGACGGCGATTTCCTCGGGCGTTTCGGCATTCAACTCCAACCCAATCGGCGAATGAACCTTTTCAATCAACTCATCTGGGATGCCCTGCTCTTTCAACGCTTTGACTGTGGTCAACCAGCGGCGTTTCGAACCGATGACGCCGATGTACGCCGCCTGTGACCGGAGCAGCGCCGGCAACCCCGCCGCGTCTATGCTGGACCCGCGGCTGGTCACCACGACATAAGTCTGACGCGTCACTTTGAGTTGATTCGGCAGCTCCGCCATCGGGCAGGGATAATACGAATCCGCGCCCGGCACGGATTCGGGTGTGCAAAACTCCGCGCGGTCGTCGCTGACGGCGACGCGGAAGCCCAGCCACTTGGCGAGATGCACGACGGCTTTTCCCACGTGTCCCCCGCCGATGACGACGATCATGGGAGCGGGAAGAATCGGTTCCACGAACACCTCCACAGTCCCGCCGCATACGCCGGGGTCGCCGCGGCTGGGGTCCACCATCGAATACTTGAGCAGG
Organism: Anaerolinea sp.; assembly: GCA_020723805.1. Classification (GTDB taxonomy): domain Bacteria; phylum Chloroflexota; class Anaerolineae; order Anaerolineales; family Villigracilaceae; genus Defluviilinea. The sequence continues at coordinate 11,443 of DYID01000006.1, forward strand.
CGCGGCTGACCGTCGCTGATTGCCATCCATGCCTCGTCGAGGACTCGGTGTTCCAAATCCCCGCCGCCGACGGTACCGATGAATTTCCCATCGGGATAGACCAGCATCTTGCTGCCCACGTGCCGCGGCGTGGAGCCTTCGCTCTTCACCACCGTGCATAGTGCGGCAGATTCGTTGTTCTTTTCGAGTTCGTAGAGAGCCTGGTAGATGGTGTCCATAAATTAAAAGACTACCTCTCCAACAATCCCAACACCACCGGCAGCAACTGTTTCTTCCTCGAGACCACGCCCGGCGCGTCGCGCGTGCCATCCGGCAGGGGAGGATAGGGCAGGTCGTTGAGGATGGGCGGGGGATTGGAGGAGAGGATGAGGCGGCTGGAGCCGCGCACCACGTCGGTGACGAGCAGCATGGCAAAGTCCAGCCCGCGCTTGTCGCGCAGTTCGTCGAGGGCTTGAGTGAGCGGCGCGAGATGCTCGGAGAGTTGGACGAGGTCGGTCACTTCTGCCTGGGCGATGGCGAATTTGAATCCGCCCGCCTCGTAGGGCTTGATGTCGGTGCTGACGACTTCCTTCGGGTCGCGGTTGGAGAGTCCCGCGCCTGCCGAAAGGACGGCTTTGCCGTAGGACTCGATGGTCTCGCCCTTGAGCGGACTTCCACCGGCGAACGCCCAGCGGGCAAGCCGCTGCGCGGCTTCCTTGTCGCGCGGCGTGGTGGTGGGGGAGGTCAGGATGAGGGTATCCGCTAAAAGTCCCGCGAGAAGCGCTCCCGCGAGGGCAGGCGGGAGGGAGAGTCCGGCTTCGGCAGTCTGTTCGGTGACGAGGGTGGAGGTCGAGCCGACGATGTCCACGGTGAAGCGAATCGGGGTGTGGGTGTGCGGGTTGCCGAGGCGGTGATGGTCGAGGATTTCGAGCAGTTCGGCTTCTTCGAGCGAGGCGATTGCCTGACGCGGTTCGTTGTGATCCACGAGGATGATTTTGAGGCGCGGCGGGTTGAGCAGGTCGCGCTGGCGGGCGATGCCGAGGTAGAGTCCGTTTTCGTCCACGATCCAGTAGTCGTCGTAGGAATCGCGCAGGATTTTGTTGAGCGAGTCGCGGATGTGCGCGGCGGCTTTGTATTGGGGGACGGTGGTGTCGGCGGCGTCGCGGCACGGGGCAGACATCATCTCGCGCACGGTCGTATCGCCGGGGCGCGGACCGAGTATCTGCGTGAAGTATTGGAAGAGGCTGAGTCCGTTGATGAGACCGTAGGGCTTCCCGTCCGTGTTGACGATGGGGGCGACGCCGCCGGTTTTGCTGGCGAGGGTCCACGCCGCGCCGAGTTGGGCATCGGGAGGCAGGCTGTCGAGTCTTTGCATGACCGATTCGAAGCGCGGTGAGGCGTCGGTGAGCAGGAGGGGCGGTTCCAGCCCGAGCGTTTTCAGCACCCAGGCGGTTTGCGGGTTGAGCGCGCCGGCGCGCGCCGCGACGGCGTCTGCCTTGTCGCGCTCGCGCAGCAGCCAGGCGTAGCCCATGGCGGAGGCGATGGAGTCGGTGTCGGGGTTGACGTGTCCGATGACGTGGATGGAGGTGGTCATGGCTTTATTTTAGACGATGTGAGGATGCTAGGGTAGGTTGAAATGGCATCAAGGCTTTTCTGAACTCTTCCGCTTTTATGGGCACGGCGAGCCGCTATCCACGCCGGTCTCGCTGAAATCTTTCCGCCCATCGCGGCAGTAATTGCCAATGAATTGGATGTCGCGCGGGTAATGCACGGAGAGGACGTGCTCGTACCAGGAAATCTTTCCGTTTATCTCCCCGGCGTGCAGACAGGCGCCTGCCGAAGCGACGTTGTTGCAGTCCATCCAATCCGGATCCCATTCACAGAAGTCAACGCTGGGAAACCAGTCGAGCGGATTCGGTGACCCCGTCCCGCAGGCGGGCCAGGAGGCGTGCTGCCAGTGCTCCCAGTCGGGTCCCGCGTTCTGGTACAGGTCTGGGACGCCATTGATGGAGTATAGCGCCCAGTCCAGGTTGTGAATCCACTCGTGAAGCAGGGGTTCGTAGACCGTTTTCCCGGCGATGGTCACCGAGTTGCAAATTTCGTTGTATTGGATGTAAGAGTAGCCCGCGCCGTGGATGCTCAATTCGCCATAGGAACTGCCGCACCAGTACGCCAGTTGCAGATTCTGTGCCCGGTCGCGGACTCCGGTGACAACGTAGACGAAGTCGGTCTCGGTGGTGACATAGTTGTTGAGCAGTTCGTCGTCAATCTCAAAGGGACCAATGACGAAATCCGGAGCAGTGAAGCCGGTATGGACGTGCGGCAGGACAATGAACTCCATCTGCAAGTCGAGCGCGCCGCCGGTCCACTCGTAAACCTTGTCGCGGACGAGACGCATATCAGCCATGATGTCGGCAATTTCATCGTTTGTCAGTGTGATGTCCACGCATATCTTGTGCGCATAGGCAGTATATTGCGGGTCATCGAGCCGCTCCGGCGGGACTCCAACCTGCGGGGCGGGCGGGTCGTGTTCCTCCCAAGCGCATGAACAATCGCCACACTTGGTCCCCGCGCAGACGGTCCCGCTGGCGAATTCATTTCCCACCAAGCAGGTGGTGAGCGGGTTCAGGATGAACACTTGAAATTTTGGCGTCGAATGGACGGCTGGAATGGTTGGCGTGAGGGCGGGCGGGGCAGACGTTTCCGTAGCGGGCGGAGGCGTGGTCAGGTTACAGGCAGTAAGCGCCGCGGACAATACGAACACGAGCAAACAAGAACGGTTCATGGGCATCTCCTCTGTGAGCAAAAATCAGCGCGCGAGTCAGAGAGTTATGCCACAATGTAGAGAAACCTTTAATTTCTCGTGCGCGGAGCGGGGATATATTCCACCGAGGGGCGGCGCTGGGCGGTTTGCGGGTAGAGCGCCATGATTTGATAAATTTCAGCGGGCATCTCGGTGCGGACGGGCAAACCGAGCGTTTGCGCTTCCTTGACGGTGATGGGGTAATCGTGTGTCCACGTGCCGCTGGCAAGCGTGGACGCGAGTTGGTCGGCTTGTTCGGCGGACATTTTGTCCTGCAGGAGTTCGCTCACCGTGCGCTTGACCTGGCGGATGGCTTTTTCGGCGATGTCTGCCATGATGAGCGTCTCGTCGTCAATTTCGGCGATGGGCTTGCGCTCGAGGACTTTCAGGATGGACGCAGCGGGGTGTTGACCCAGCTGCGGGTCCACCGGACCGAGGACCGCGTTCTCGTCCATGACGATTTCGTCGGCGGCGAGGGCGATCAGCGTCCCGCCCGACATGGCGTAGTGCGGCACGAAGACCGTCACCTTGGCGGGATGTTTGCGCAGGGCAAGGGCGATCTGCTCGGCGGCGAGCACCAGTCCGCCGGGAGTGTGCAGGATCAAATCAATTGGCACGTCGTTGTCGGTCAATTTGATGGCGCGCAGGACGGCTTCGGAGTCTTCGATGTTGATGTAACGCACCAGCGGAAAGCCGAGCAGGCTCAACGTCTCCTGACGGTGGATGAGGACGATGACGCGGCTCTTGCGTTTCTGCTCCAGTTGTTGCAGGAGACGCTGGCGCGCCATGTCCAGCATCCGCTGGCGGATGACGGGCTGAAGCGATGAGATGATGAAGAACAGCCAGATGAGCGATACAAAGTCCATGAGTGTCTCCTGTGATGGATGTTACCAGGGATAATATTCGTCAATGTAAATTCTGCGGACGTAACGGCGGCGTGCAAAGAACGGCGCGAGGAGAAGTCCTGCCGCAAATCCGCCCACGTGCGCCCACCAGGCGACGCCGCCGAAGGCTTGAACGCCCGCGACGACGGAAAACAATCCGTTGGAAAGTTGCAAGAGAAACCACATCCCCAGGTAGAACAGGGCGGGGATTTCCACGAACCAAGGCAGGAAGAAGACGGGAATCAGCGTGATGACCCGCGCGTAGGGGAAGAAGATGAGATAGGCGGCAAGCACGCCGCTGATGGCTCCGCTCGCGCCGATGGTGGGAACGGTGGACGTAGGGTTGAAGAAAATGTGGGCAAAAGCGGCGGCTGTGCCCGAAAGCAGATAGAACAGCAGATAGCGTCCGCTTCCCATGCGGTCTTCCACGTTATCGCCGAAGATGTAGAGCGCCAGCATGTTGCTGAGCAGGTGTGCCCAACCGCCGTGCATGAACATGGATGTGAACAGCGTCAGATATTCGTAGGGGTTGGCGAGGTCCAACAGGAAGCGTTTGGGAATCAACGCAAAAGATGCGACCAGTCTTTCGCTATTTGCCCCCGCATCCGCCAGCCAGAGGAAGGCAAGGACGTTGGCGGCAATCAACATCCAGTTGACGATGGGAAACGTGCGGGAGGGAACAGTGTCCTTGAGAGGGAGCATGGCAATCCTTTGGCGAAAAGCCGAGTGCGCTGCAGAAGCGCTATTCCAGTTTTAGGAATGCGCGTGAAAATTTTCGGCGCATTGCTGGGCGTGAAAACACGCGCCGTAGAGGGATGGCTTCTTGCCGCGCAGCAACTTCCCCGCCGCGTTGAAATCATCCTCCGCGTGTTCGATCCAGATGTCGAGATCGGTTTTTTGGGGCATACAGCGTTTTTCCTTTTTGCACAATGTCCCGTATGAAAAAATTTCTCTTGTCGGATAACGCCCTCTTGATTTCCTCAGGCGTTTTGACGATGATGTCCACAGGGAACTCACGAGGGGTCAATACACGTGAAACGGCAAGATAACGTTCAGTCTGCTTTGCGTCCGTTTCCATGATTACCAGCAGGTCCACGTTGCTGTCGGGCGTGGGGTTGCCATACGCATACGACCCAAACAGGATGATCTTTTCGGGCTTGAGCGTTTCGGCGATTTTCTTTACCGCCTGCGGCAGGGTCTTGGAAACAGGCGGGAAACCGACCGAGCGAACATTGGTGCGGATTCGATACATGCGCAAAGTCCTCATGCCAATTTTACCGTTAATCAACAACCTGACGGTGTTACTTGCCAGATCTGTTCTTGATGTGTGGATGAATGGCGTTGAGTGGTGGGATTTCAAAAAAAGGTTGGCGACTGGGAATGTAACGCTAGCAGGAACGCGGTTTCTCATAAGGTGAACCGCAATGTGGTTTTTTTTCCTCTCATGATTCGCTTGACGGTTGAATTCTTCCAGAGGTTTTCTCAATTGCATCTAACACCTGATGGATTTCATAGTCAATGTCTTCTTGGGCGATGAAATCTGCTAGCACATGGAAATTCGTCTTTGTCATCTCATTAGGCAAGCCAAGATTCTTATAAAACTGCTTAAACAATGGTGTTAAAAACTCATCACTGGCCTTAATCTCTGTGCTCCATGGGTCTTTGCTCAAGGTCAGAAGTGCTTGTCCAACCTGTTCAATGGCTTTCTGCATTGCATCTTTCCAAGACGATGCAAAGAGATCACCCACTTGCCGCTTCCCCCTCTCTTCGGCAAAAGCAATCAGAGTTTTAGGTTGGCAGAGATAATTTTCCAATTCACGACGTGACCACATGATCTGACGCAAATTGGGATCTTCTGGCAAACCCATTTCTAGTCGATCGTAAATGGCAATACCTTTTAGATCGTGTTTGGCTTCGCGCAGCGCGTAAAAATGCTCCTGTGCTTTACGCGGTTGATTACCAACATAGTGAACGAAGGGACGTGCCAAGGCATCTTGGGCAGGATGATTTAAACGTTTTGCCAACGCTTGCAAAATTGCAAGATCTGTCGATCCCTCAAGGTAAAGGACCCAACCGGTTTCTTCGGCAAGATAATATTGCTCAAAACCGATTTCGCGTAAAGCTTTCAAGACTTGGCTACCCTGATCGTTGATGCGATGGGGTTGACCTACAAAGGCAATTACCAAATCTCGATCAGCTGCCTCGTTGAGAATGACTTCGGAATGGCTAGCGGCGATCAATTGACTTTTTGAGTTTTCTGCTTCTTGTGAGAGTACATCGTAAATTTGCCGTTGCCTCAAAATTTCTAAATGGGCATCTGGCTCGTCTAGCAAAAGTACGGAACCGGCGTTGACCGCCATGTGCGCTAACAGCAAAAGGGTTTGCTGTTCGCCGCGCCCCATAGCGGAAATATCCAATCGCGTGTTGGAAGGGGTACGGTAGTCCATGATGATTTCGCCGCGTTCGGCAATGTATTGCGGCGTGTTTAACCTCGAGCCAAACAGCCGCGCGATGGCGGCGACAATATTCTCCCATTTCTCTTTACCATCTTTGTTCTGTAATACCTGCCAGCACAGGTTACGCAAAACTTCGGCAGTGCGCCCTTCTCCCAGACGGACACGAATCGAACCGATTTCCAGGCGATCTTCTCGGGCAGCTAAGCCGGACATGGGAGGGAGGTATGCCACTTGGATGTTTTTTAGATGTGCCGGAACTTCTAGACGATTAGTACCGTCAGGCTCGAGTGGAGGACGGCAATAGATGGATTCTTCGTTGGCGTAGTCAAACTCCAGAAAACAACGCCAAGGCTTTTCATTAACTCCCTCGATGCCTATTTCAATGCGCACATTACGAGTGCGCGGTTTGTCTTCTTTCCGTTCTCCTTCGCGTACATGCAAATCACGCCACAGGAGATTGGCTGCCGGCACAGGAATGGAAATTAGGTCTTGTCGGTTGATTGTGACGCCAGCGCGTTCGGCAGGAATTCTGCTGCTGCCGCGCTTTTCCAACCAGCGCTTGACGCCAACATCCCAGAGCGCAATCGCCTGCAGAGCCGATGTTTTTCCGGAGTTGTTCGGGCCAATGAACACGACTCGTTCGCCGAGTTCAATCTCAATCTTATCGAAAATTTTGAAGTTGCGAATTGATAGCCTGGTAAGCATGATTTCACTCTTATCCAATAATTTTCAGTCTATTCGTGTTTGAGTTATCCACACTCTTTACCACCATGATGCGGTGCTTGTCTGATTTGATTAGATGAACAGTAATGGAAAGAGAACTGTGCGGCATAGTATTTCCTGTTGAGAGCATTTCTGATTTGTGCGGTCAAATTATAGCATCCAGGGCAGCCCCTCCGTCTCCCCTGCCCACCGATCACTAATCACTGATTACTGCTCTTCATTGCCCTCCACACCTTCTCCGGCGTGATGGGATTCTCGTCAATGTTTACGCCCACTGCATCCAGCACAGCATTCCCCACCGCAGGCGCGACGCCGTCCATCGGAATCTCCGCCACCGCCTTGACACCGAATGGGTGACTCGGCTCGAACGTTTCCACGAAGATGGTTTCGAGTTCGGGCATTTCGTCGGCGCGGAAGATGTGGTAGCGGTCGAAGTCGCGCTGACGGATGCGCCCCTGTTCATCCCATGTCATCTCTTCGCAGACAGCGTAGCCGAGGGCTTGGGTCATGCCGCCTTCGATTTGTCCCGAAGCGGTGAGCGGGTTGACGATGACGCCCGAATCCACCGCCATCACCAGTTTGTCCACCGTGACCATGCCCGTCTCCGTGTCCACGGTCACCTCGGCAAATTGCGCGGCAAAGGGAGGGGGAGAGGATGGCGAGACGTAGGACGCCACGCCCATAATTTGTTCCTGCTCGTTTCGATGAAGCGCATCAAGCGCGACCTCTGCCAATGATACCGACCTGCCATCTGGCGCGATTGCCTTGCGATCAGCCAGCCGAATCTCCTCAGGCTTTACCTGTGTACTTGTGTACTTGTCTGCTTGGCTATTCAATATCTTCGCCGCCCGAATCTTAATTCTCTCAGCGCAAATCTGCGCGGCTTTGACGGTTGCCGTCCCCGAAATGTAAGTGGTGGATGAGGCATACGCGCCCTTGTCGAACGGGGTAAAGTCGGTGTCGGACGAGTAGCAGATGATGTCTTCGAGCGGCACGCCCAGCACTTCTGCCGCCATCTGCGCGAGGACCGTGTCTGAGCCTGTGCCGAGGTCAGTTGCGCCAACGAGGAGATTGAATGAGCCGTCGTCGTTCATTTTGATGGATGCCCCGCCCATGTCGAGGTAGGGAATGGCGGTGCCTTGCATGACCAAAGCGACGCCGATACCTTTTCGGGTCGAAAGTCGAAGGTCAGAGGTCGTGCTTGACTTTCGACCTGCGACTTTCGACTGTTTCCGCCATTCCTCATTCCCAAACTTCTCATCCCAGCCAATCGCCGCCTTGCCCTGACGGACGCACTCCTCCAGCCCGACGGTATGGATGATTTCCGGGCGCGGCTCGCGTCCTTCGTTCCATGCCGTGCTGAAGGGATGATATTCGCCCGGGCGGATGGCGTTCTTCAGGCGGAACTCCAGCGGGTCGAAGCCCATGGCGCGGGCGATTTTCTCCATGTGACGTTCGAGGGGCCAGTATCCCTGCGGCACGCCGTAACCGCGATACGCGCCTGCGGGCGGCGTGTTGGTGTACACCACGTCTGCGTAGAAGCGGATGTTGGGACTCTTCCGATACTCCCCGTCGCCGACGTAGAGCGCCATTGCCTTGTGTCCCGTGTTGCCGGTCACGGTCAGCGCGTGACAGCCATACGCGCCCGTGTCCGAGAGCGCGTACATCGCGTTGGCGGTGATCGTCCCGTCGCGTTTGACGCCCGTCTTCAGTTTGATGCGCATGGGATGACGCGAACGCGCCGCCGTGAACTCCTCTTCGCGCGTGTACTCGTACATCACGGGGCGGCCAGTGGCAATCGTCAGATGCGCCGCCACGTCCTCCATCAGCACTTCCTGTTTGCCGCCGAAGCCTCCGCCAATGCGCGGCTTGATGACGCGGATGCGCTTGATGGGCAGTCCCAGCACCGGGGCGAGTTGACGCCTCACATGAAACGGGACCTGAGTCGAGGTCCGAATGACGAGGCGGTCATCCTCATCCCAATACGTCACGCAGACGTGCGGTTCGATGTGCGCCTGCTGAACCTTCGGCACTTCGTATTCGGCTTCGAAGATTTCATCGGCTTCGGCAAAGCCCTTTTCCACGTCGCCGATGTCAATGCGGATGTGCGCGGCAAGATTTCGGTCGGGGTTCGATTCGGCGAAATTGACGTATTCGGGCTCGTCGTGAATCTTCACGGGATTGTCGAGCGCCTCGCGCGAATCGAGAATCGCAGGCAGGACTTCGTATTCGACTTCGATCAGCGAAAGGGCTTTCTCTGCAATCTCCGGCGTCTCCGCCGCGACGAACGCCACGCGGTCGCCCACGAAGCGGACTTTGTTGTCGAGCGAGAACGTATCGAGCGGACCCGGGATCGGGTCAGACTGACCGGCGGTGGAGTAGACGACGCGCGGGATGTCCTGCCACGTCAGCACCGCGGCGACTCCTTCGAGGGCGCGTGCTTTGCTGGCGTCAATGCGTTTGATACGGGCGTGTGCGTATGGCGAATGCAGAACTTTGGCGTGGAGCAGTCCGCGCTTTTCAAAATCGGCGGCGAAGGCGGGCTTGCCCTGCACGAGTTTGACCGCGTCCACTTTGACCTCGGGCTTGCCCACCGTTTGCCATTGTTTGGTTTGAGGGGCGAGAATCACTTTGGGGGCAATCTTGGTAGTGATCAGTGACCAGTCATCAGTAATCAGTTTCTCGCCTGGCGGCGTGTCGGTTTCAGCAGGTAACTGCCCACTGCTCACTGATAACTGATCACTGCTCACTGATAACTGATCACTGCTCACTGGTGACTGATCACTGATCACTGGTGACTGATCACTGATCACTTCTCCGCGAAGTTCCGCCGCCGCTTTCATCACTGCCTGCACCGGTTTGAGATAGCCCGTACAGCGGCACAAGACGCCCGCAATCGCCTCGCGGACTTCGGCTTCGGTCGGGTTGGGGTTTTTATCGAGCAACGCCTTCGCGGCGAGAATCTGCGCGGGCGTGCAGTAGCCGCACTGGATCGCGCCCGATTCGACGAAGGCGCGTTGGAGCGGATGCAGCCCGTCTGTTTTTTTCCACCCCTGTTCGGGATGTTCGCCGAGCGCTTCGATGGTGGCAATCTTGTGACCTTCTGCCTGCGCCGCGAGCAGCGAACCCGCGTTGACGGGTTTGCCGTCCAGCAGGACAGTGTCCGCGCCGCTTAGTCCGTGCTCGTCGCCGAATTTGACGCCGTGGTAGCCCAGTCCGCGCAGCGCCGCCAGCAGGGTGGTGTGCGCGGGGGCTTCGAGTTCGTGGTCAATGCCGTTGATGTGGAGGGTGATGTTCATGGGGGCTCCTGTAACATCGCGAAACTATTTCAATCTTGATTTCAATTCTTCCAAATGCACAAGAATATCGGGATGGAGATCAAATTTGCCAGCCTTCGCCACAGCGTTTTGGACGATGTGCTCCAGCTCTTCAAACGATATGTAATAAAACGGTCAATTGGGACGGCATCAACCTGCAAATCCATTTCCTTGGCTTTTTCCATGATTTTGCGATGCAATTCGGATGGCTGAACATCATCGCCGACGAAGTCAATGTCGAACGATGGACGCGGACTGCCAAGCAATGTAAGCGCGCCTCCACCCAGGAGATATAACTGCGAACCGGGCGGAACCTGCTCTCCCAACGCAGTCAGAATTGATTCAAGTCTTTGCTTGTCCATGAAGTTTCTGCAATTCGAGATCTTTTAGCCAAATATCTGCCGCATGTCGGTATGTGTCGAGCCAGTTGATGCGGGAGTTGACCATTTTTTTTTGTTGCAATGCCAGCACGCGGAGATTTTCCTCAGGATCAGGTACGGGAGAAATTTCCAATTCCTGTGAAAACAGATCGGGAAGTTTATGTTCCGAAAGGTGTTTTCGCTCCAGCCAGACTGCCGCGCTGTAAAAGAATTTCAGCATTAACTGATTTGCAGGGTCGAGTTTTTTTACGGCGTCCATAACATGGGCGGCAAATTCAGGATGACATAGAAACAGCGGGATTAAACTCAATTGCAGGCGCGCCTCACGACTTTCTGCGAGCGCGATGATTAATGCGGCAGGAGAAAGCATGGGTGGACGGTCGGGTTTCGATCCCAAAACGAATCGCACATCCCGCGCCCACAGTTCGGACACAAGCAGGTCATCCGTGATTTCAAGCGGAGCAGTCATGGTTTATAGTATACAAGTAAACACGTAAACAAGTAAACAAGTAAACACGTAACCTGTCTGCCTGTCTACCTGTGTACTTATCCAACAACTACAACACCTTTGTCACCTTCAATTCAATTCCTGCGTTTTCAATTGCATTCTGCGAGCCCATCACCGCCACCGCCTCGGATTGCGCCGCTTTTTCCAGCGCTTCGCCGAAAGCGATGAAGTCCTCGCCGTTGGTGGAAAGCACCTCTTCGCGAATCTCCTGCCGCATTTCGTCAGTGCGCCCGGTGAGGTAGCGCATCATCGAAGTGTAGCCCTTGGCGTCGGGCAGTTGATAGGCATCGAGGTCACCAATGGCGGCGATGATGGCTTTGGTCAGTTCCTTGTCGGTGAGGCGGGATGAGTCGAGGCTTTTCAGGAACGCGCCGGCTTTGTCGTAGTTTTCGAGCGTGGCGGCGACGTTCGGGTCGCGGTAGGAAAGGAAGGTGAACACGCCGGAGGCGTCGTCGAACGAGGAAAATCCGCCGTAAGCGCCTCCCTGCACGCGGATTTTCTCCCACAGGTACGCCATCTGCATATACCCATTTACCACGAGGGCAGAGCCGTCGAATTCGTAGCCCAGGTCATATAAGTTCGCGCCCTTGCCCACGTAATTGACCTGCGCCGGGATGACCAAGCCTTCTTTTTGAGGAGCGGGTCGAAAGTCGAAGGTTGAAGGTTGAAAGTCTTTGAGCGGCAGAGCGCCAAGGAAATCGTCCAGTTGCGGTTTGAAGGCGTTCCAGTTTGCGGCGTCGAGCGTCACGTTGCACACCAGCGCCCTGCGGTTGACCAGCGCCTCGCGCATCGCCTCCAGTTTTGCCAGCACGGCGGACCAATTCTTTTCGGTTTCCTTTTCCAGTTCGCGCAGTGCAAATAAATAGCCGATGCCGCTCATCTGGTCCTGCGCCCAGCCCGCCTCGCTGAATTGCGCGTTCAGCCGCTTGTTGGTGAAGACGTGTCCCATCGGGACCAGCATGGTCTCCACGCCCGCCTTTTCTTCGAGGACGATTTGCTTGAAGCGCTCCTTGTTATCGAGCTTTGTCGTGAGCAGGATGTCGCGCAGGATGTTCAACAGTTTGGATACCTGTCCCGCCGTCGCTTTGCCGCGCAGGAACAGCCGCGTCACGCTCTCTCTGGACCCGAAAACGGTCGCGGCGACCGATTCGCGGCGGATTCCGCCGGTGCTTTTTCCGATGCGCTGCGCGAGTTTGACGTAATCTTCGGTCTCGGTGCCCATCTCGAGCAGGGCGCGCCCGAAGACTTCCGTCAGCGGGATGAGTTCCTTTGGCAGGGCGTGCAGGTCGAAACCGAGATCGAGGTAAACGATGCCGTTGGTGAACAGGTCGTGATACAAGACTTTGGTCTCTTGCGCTTCCAGCGCTTCGATGGGAATATTTTTGCTCTGCCTGTCGAGGTCTTCGAGTTTAAGGATGGGAAGTTTGGCGAGCGCTTCGGGCGAGTCGGGGGTCTCCTGGCGCTTCTTGAGTTGACGGGTGTTTTCCGCAATCTGCGCGAGATGTTCCTCGGTCAGCGACTCGCGCACCTGCGCCAGACGGGTTTTCTCCTCCTCCTCGAAACGGCGGCCAAAGTCCGGGTCCGGAATGAGGCGTAGAGTCGTTCGATGCGGGTTGTTCAGCAGGTACGTCTCGATGAGTTTTTCGAAGTAGCGTCCGTCGTTGGAAAGCCGCGATTTGACCGCTTCGAGCGGCGCTTCGAAGGCGAGCAGTTTGAAGGGGTCGTCGTCGTAGAGCCAGGTGGAGAGGGCGCGGAGCATGAGCGCGATGCCGCGCGGGAAGGAGCCGGTGTTGTTTTCGCGCAGGCGGAATTCGATGGTGTTGAGCGCGGCGGCGGTCATGTCGGGGTCAATGCCCTCGCGGACGAGGCGGTCGAGCGTGTCGAAGATGAGCGCTTCGATTTTCTTCGCGTCGCGGGCGCGCGTGCCTTTGAGCCCGGTGGAGAAGATCATCTGACGTATGTCCGCTTCGAGACCGAGACCGGTCAGGTCTTCGCCGAGACCGGAATCGAGCAATGCCTTTTTGAGCGGCGAGGCGGGCGTGCCGATGAGGATGTGGGCGAGGATGCGCAGGCTGAAGTTCATCAGCGGGTCGGTGGTTTCGGGCAGTACCCAGTTGACGGTGAGGTAGTGTTTCTTTTTGATGTCGGTGTCCTGCCCGGCGTCGTAGGCGTACTGCACTTTCTTCGGGCGCTTGAACGGTTTCTTGAGCGGGACCTGCGATTTGACGCGCAGTTTCTTGTAGGGTTTGAGATAGCCCTCCATGAGTTTGAGGCGTTGTTCGGGGTCGTCGTTTCCGTAGAAGAAAATGAAGGCGTTGGAAGGGTGATAGTATTTTTCGTGGAAGGCTTTGAAGTGTTCGTAGGTGAGTTCGGGGATGTGGCGCGGGTCGCCGCCGAAGTCCACGCCGTAAACGTGCCTGGGAAAGAGCGAGTTGATGATTTTGGTTTCCAACACGCCTTCGGGTGAGGAATAAGCGCCTTTCATCTCGTTGAAGACCACGCCCTTGTAATTCAGCGGCTGGGAGGGGTCCTCCAGTTCGTAGTGCCAGCCTTCCTGCATCAGTGTCTGCTCCGAGATGAGCGGGTGGAGGACGGCGTCCATGTACACGTCAATCAGGTTGTAGAAGTCCTGCACGTTCTGGCTGGCGACGGGATAGCAGGTCTTGTCGGGATAGGTGAAGGCGTTGATGAAAGTCGCCAGCGAGCCTTTGAGCAATTCCACGAACGGTTCTTTGACCGGGTACTTTTCCGAGCCGTTCAGCACCGAATGTTCGATGATGTGCGCCACGCCGGTCGAATCGTGCAGGGGCGTGCGGAAGTTGATCGAGAAGACCTTGTTCTCGTCGTCGTTGATGACCGAGAGCAGGCGCGCCCCCGTGCGTTTGTGGATGTAGTAGCGGACGGTGGCGTTCAATTCGGGGATGGTTTGTTCCTGGAGGAGTTTGAAGGATTTGGACATAGGATGCCTTTCGGTGTTGGTGAGCGGAAAGTAGAAAGTGGAGAGTAGAAAGTAGAAAGTGGAGAGTAGAAAGTGGAAAGTGGAAAGTAGAAAGTAGAAAGTGGAAAGTAGAAAGTTAGAAGGGCGGATGGCTTTTGATGAGGATGGTTCTGAGGAGGTTGATAGGTTTTTTACTGCCGTCCTTGTCTTCGTACAGCCACAAGTCCCAACCGTTGGCGGGCGCGCCGGTCAGGGATTTGGCGATGGCGTGAATCGAGCCGACTTCGTTTTTGCATTTGATATGTCCGTTTGCCAGCACTTTGGCTTTGATATTGCCCTGGGCAAAGTAGAGCGTTTGACCGGGGACGAGCAGTCCGTGTTCGAGCAGTGCGCCGAAGGGGACGCGTACCGGTTTGCGCGTAGCCACATTGAGGCTCGATGCGTCCGACGGCTGGACGGCGTCAATGCGTTTTTGCGCGACGGCGACGTACTTTTTGTCGCGTTCGATGCCGATGAAGTGACGCCCGAGTTTCTTTGCCACCGCGCCGGTCGTGCCTGAACCGAAGAACGGGTCCAGCACTACGTCGCCGGGCTGGGTGGAGGCGAGGAGGATGCGGTAGAGCAATGCCTCCGGTTTTTGCGTGGAATGCGCCTTCGCGCCGTTGACCCGAATCCGTTCTTTGCCGGCTGCCAGCGGAAGATACCAGTCCGAGCGCATTTGCAGTCCGTTCTCCCGGCTGTCGTCGTTCAGGGTTTTCATGGCGTGATGGTTGAAGGTGTATTTTGCGCCCTTTTTCTTTTGCGCCCAGATCAGGGTCTCGTGGGCGTTGGTGAAGCGCACGCCGCGGAAGTTGGGCATGGGATTGGACTTGATCCAGACCACATCGTTGAGTATCCAGAATCCCAAGTCCTGTATGATTGCACCGACGCGGTAGATGTTGTGGTATGTGCCGATGACCCAGAGCGTGCCGCTGTCTTTGAGGACGCGGCGTACTGCGCCCAGCCAATTGCGCGTAAACTCATCGTACTCTTTGAAATCCGCAAACTTGTCCCAGCCGTCGTCCACCGCATCCACCTTTGTGCGGTTGGGGCGGTAGAGGTCGTTGCGCAGCTGCAGGTTGTAAGGCGGGTCGGCAAAGACCAAATCCACCGATTTCTCGGGCAATTCGGCGAGCAGGGAGAGGCAGTCGCCGTGCAGGATTTGGTCGAGGGGGAGGCGGTGTTTCATTTGAGTTTTGCTCGAATCGCATTCCAGTCTTTGCCATTGGGCATGACGAAAAGGCATTTGCCTTTGCTGAGTTCTGCCCATCTCTCGCCAATCATGCGCTTTTCCTTTGAATCGTCGTTGCTCCAAAGATGTTCACCTTTGTATTCGACTACCAGGAATTTTCCGTTGGTGAGTTCGCAGACGAAGTCGGGATAGAACTTGTCGGTTGATGTTTGAAGCCAGAAGGAGAATTGGGGATGCCCTTCGAGATTGCGGACCCAGCGTTTGACTTTGGGATGGGTATCCAGCAATTGGGCGCAATCGAATTCTTCGGTGCCGGGTTTCAAGTCGCCGATAACTTGATAATAATGCTTTTTGAAGCCGTGCTGGTAGAGCGTGCTGTTGGCGGGATACGGATAATCTTCGGGGTTGAAGGTGAAACACATTTGCGGCGTGACGACCAGTTCGTAGTCCTTCGGGGAGAAAAGAAAATCCTGAAAGGCTTTTGTTTCGGCTTGCGCCTGGTAGAACTCGATTTTCCTGCGGGCGGCTTCGCGCAGGCGGTATTTTTCGCGCCAGAGGTCTTCGAGCGTCCAGCGGCGGTTTTCGAGCAGGCGTTCCACCATGCCCAGCAGGAAAACCAGCGATTCGCTTTGCGGAATGGAGCGGTGCGGAATGCTTCGATCCAGCCAGTTTGCCAGCGCCTGCTTGGTCACTTTTTGATCGGCGGCGATGAGGTAAGCCTGCGACTGCGCTTCGTGGATGAAATTGGTCTTGAGTTTGCCCGCCTCGCTCACGTCAATCTCCACTGTGATGGCATCGGGCGAGTCTTTGGGGAATTCCTCTTCGGAAAGGTATGGATCGCATTGGGCGAGCGCGACGGGGCTTTCCAGAAAGAAACTTTCGTCGAAGGGTTCGAGCAGTTTGCCTTGTTTCACCGCCAGGATGGGAATCGAGAACGGCGTTTGCCTGATTTCCTGCCGCGCTTCGTCTTCTTCGGCGGGGATGTTGAACAGCGGCGCGTTTTCGATGAGCCAGGGCTGACTGGTCGTGGAGCGGACCAGGTCTTTGACCTCCTGCCGCTCGAAGCCGTTATGAATGAGGGCATCTTGCAGGGCTTTGGCGGTTTCGCCGAATTTCAGCGAGGAGACGTAAGCATAGGCGTAATTGAGTTCGTGATTCTGTTTCTTCGTCACATTCGGCAGGCGCAGGACGCGCCCCAGGATTTGTTCGACGGCAGTCGCCGACGACATTTCCGCCACGCTGCAAAGAACATAGGCAAAGGGACAGTCCCAGCCTTCGCGCAGCGCCTGCTTGGTGATGATGTAACGCACGGGCGAATCTTCGGCGAGCAAATCCAAGCCTTCGATTTCGTATTCTTCTCCCGTCGCTTTCTTGATTTGCTCTTCGGGGATTTGATTGTCTTTGATCAGACATTCCTTGACCATCTCCACCGTGATGGACGGTTTGCCTTTGTAGGTGGGCTGCGCCTGCAAGAGCAAAATGGGACGGAGGTATTCGCCCGTTTGGGCGCGTTCTGCCCGCGCCAGGGCTTCCAGTTCGTTGCGTTTGCCCACCGCCTGAGCGATTGCCGCGCGCCAATCCTGCTGGGTTTCGAGGTAGATCGGCAGTTTGATCATACCCTCGGCTTTGAGTTCCGCCGCGGAGACGGTGTGCAGGACGTTGCTGGGGTGCCCCTCTCTGGCGGGCGTGGCGGTGAACTCGATGATGCAGGAGGGGGAGAAGCGTGCCAATGTGGTGAACGAGAGATCGGTGCGGGCGTTGTGCGCTTCGTCCACGATGACGATGGGACGGCGCAGGGCGAAGACGTTGGCGAGGGAAATGACCGGCTTGCCGTCGGCGTGTTTATCGAGAGCAGCCAAAAGTCGAGGTTGAAGCGTGGATGGAAAATGTCCCATGAGCGAACCGTTCTGCTCGTAAAATTTCCGGTTCGCGGTATCTTCCACGCGGACTGCTTGCATGGTGGAGACGACGACCGTCACGCCGTTCATCTGCGCGGGCTGGACGGAGAGCGCTTCGCTCATATCCAATACGGTGACGCTCGTCCCGATGGTTTCCAGCGCCTGACGGTAGGGATGTTTTCTGTTTCTCAGCGCGGCGAGGGTTTGATTCAAAATGGCATTGGAGGGGACCAGCCAGACGACGAGCGGCGCGTCGGTTTGCAGGTATTCGCGTGCGGCGATTTCGACCGAGTGCGCGGCGACCAGCGTCTTGCCGCCGCCGGTGGGCAGGCGCAGACAGACGTAGGGCAGATCGGGCAGTTCGGGCGCGGGGATGTACGGCACGCTCAAGCCGAATTTCTCGATGGTGATTTCGGCGAAGGCGAGATGCGGCTTTTTGTATTTCACGCAGGCGCGGAAAAAATCGCGCAGGCTGGCGAGGGTGCGGAGTTGGAAGTCTTTGAGGCGCATGTTATTCCGCTTCCTTCAGCGCGCGTTCGAGCAAATCGCCCACCTTGAGTTCGTTTGCCCATTTGCGCAAATAGTCGAGGTCGAGTTCGCCGGCGCGGACCTTCAGCACGCCGAGGATGTCGCGCCACTGACGGTCGGAGACTTCGCCGCCCAGGCGGTACCATTCGAGTTTGGAGAGGATCGTATCCTCCGGGCTGGCAAACTTCGCGCCGATTTCCGTCTCGAAGGTGAAGGTCTGCCTTTGGGCGCGGGCAAATTGCGATTCCAGGAAGGGACGCGGGCGCGGGATGAACACATCCACTTTGAACATGGTTTCGCGGTGGATGATGTTGAAACTGGAACGCCGCTGAATGGCTTCTGCAATCATTTCATCGTCCACGTAGAATTCATCCTGCAAAGCCGCGACGAACGGTTGAAGGTGCTCGGCGCGCATTTCTGCGACGATGTCCGAATCCTGGGTGGTGCGTACCATTCCGTAGAGCGTGCTGGCAAGCGAGCCGCCGATCAGATAAGGGACGCCCAGTTTTTCAAAGACGTCCGTTACTTTCAGCGTGACTTCGACGGGTTCATTTTGCATGGCTGGCTTCCCTGTGAGTTCCGTAGACCTTGCGCGTCAATTCCTCTCCAAGCAGCAGACACGCCAGTTTGAAACGCAACTCGTCTTCACTGGCATTTGGGAACCTCGCCCGCAAGCCCGTCCAAGCCAGCAGGCGCGCGGAGGCGTTGAGCTGCGCCAGCATATTCATCTTGCGCGTGGGGCTTGCCTGCCGCCACAAGCGGATTTGCAGGGCTTCCATCTTGGGGTGGGTGTCGGGAAATAGGGCGCTCATGATTTCTCTGACGAGACCGGACAGGTCTTAACTCACTTTGATCTCATACGGCACCTGCTTGAAGGTGACGTTCAAACTGCGGAGCGTGTTTTCGCCCAGCAGACAGCCGTTTCCGTAAATGACCTTGGGACCGTCGTGCGGCGGCAGGGATTCCAGCAATGCCCGCGTCAGCACGTTGCCGCCGCTGCGGGATTTGTCCTTCATCACGCCGTTGTAGAGCAGATAGACCGCCACGCCGTTGTGAACGCCGAGCAGGGGACCTAACCTCCCAGCCCCCTTCCCTTTAGGGAAGGGGGAGCGGGGGATAGGTAACGGCTGTCCCGTCTCCACAAAATAGACGTGCCGCGCCAAATCCTCGAAGGTGACTTCGCTTCGAATCTGCCCGGCGGCGTCGAAGAGCGTTTCGCCGAGCGTGCAGTAGCGGAAGCCGCCGCCCAAGCCTGCCTCTTTCTTTTTGTTGCCTTTCTGGTCTGTCCATTCGTAGCCTTGAATGACGCGCCTCAGCCGCTCGGCGGTGATGTTTTTGCAGATGTTCTCGTCCATCTCGACCAGGATGAAGCGGCGGTTGTTGCCGCCGTCTTCCTTGTTCATTTTCAGCACGGCGTGCCCGGTCGTGCCGCTGCCTGCGAAGGAGTCGAGGATCAGGTCGCCGGGGTTGGTGGCTAATTTCAAAATTCTCTCAATCAACCGTGTAGGTTTGGGGGTTTGAAACACCTCTGTCGCGATTGCTGAAATTTTTATCAATTCAGTTTTTGCTTCTTGATTATCTCCAACCTCTTCTCTGAACCAAATTGTCTTTGGGACATTGCCTTCCTGCACTTCTGATAAGAATTTTTTCAAAGAAGGTACATTATTGCCGCTTGTTCCAAACCATATTCGATTGTCGGCTACAAGTTCTTGATAGCGAGCCGGTGATGTCTGCCAACATCGACCACGCGGAGGATTTACAACTCGACCTGATGGTAAGGTGATTGGATAGTCATAAGCAGGAGTGTAGGTCTTTACCGAAAAATCAGCAGGTTTCCATGGTCCTCTAGGATCATTGTCAGGATTTTTGTACCTTTTATCTTGTTCTTCAGTTCGTGGCAGAAGATTTCTGAACCATTGTCCTTTATTTTTAGCGTAAACAACAATATGGTCATGGTTATCTGAAAAATACCGTGCGTCATTTTGTGGTGAGTATTTTTTCTGCCAGATAACGTGGGTAACAAAATTTTCTCTTCCAAATACTTCGTCCATCAATAAACGCGCATGATGAACTTCGTTATCATCAATGCTCATCCACAAACTGCCGTCTTCGCGCAGCATCTCGCGCAGCAGCGCCAGGCGTGGATACATCATGCACAGCCATTTGTCGTGGCGGCTGAGGTCTTCGGATTCCGAGCCGACCACTTTGCCCAGCCACTCCTTCATTTCGGGGCTGTTGACGTTGTCGTTATACACCCAGCCTTCGTTGCCGGTGTTGTAGGGCGGGTCAATGTAGATGCACTTGACTTGTCCCGCGTAGTGGGGGAGCAGGGCTTTGAGGGCGAGCAGGTTGTCGCCCTGGATGAGGAGGTTGCCGGACTCCACCCCCAGCCCCTCCCCTGAAGGGGAAGGGGAGTCAACGGAGCGTTTTGGGTCGCATTTCAGCAAATGAAACGGCACTTCCTTATGGTGATTGACGACGGCGTCTTTGCCGATCCAATGGAGGGTGGGCATGGGCGTTCTATCTTTTTCCTTTTGTTGTTGTCGTTGCGAGCGAGTGTACTTCGAGCGAAGCAATCTCCTTGCGACAGGCGACTGCTTCGCCGCAGGCTTGCGGTGACGTTATGAAATATCTTCCAAACATCTCTTTGCCAGCGTCGCGGCGGCATCCATGCGGTATTCGGCGGATGCCATGTCGTCCGCGGCTTCGTGACAGGCGTTGCGCGCCGCGGTTTCGAGACCTTCGGCTTCGGTCCCATCCATCGCCAGCGAGGGGGACTTGCCCCAGCCGCCGAGCGCCAGCCGCGTGCGCCCCGAATTCCACTGCGTGAGCGCCGCGCAGACGATGGGCTTGTCGGAGGGAGTGCGCGCGACGTATTCGAAGGCGAATTTGACGTTGAGGGGGATGACGATTTGCGTAATCAATCCGCGCGGGCGCAGGGGAAGAAAGTCTCCAGCATTGAGTGTGGATGGTTGGTAATTGGTAATTGGTAATTGAAGACTGAACACTGATAACTTCGCATCGAGGGCGAGCAAAGATGTTGCAAACGTGGAACGCCCATCGCACGTGACCAGCGTCCCTGCCACGGTGGCGGAATTGCGCAGGTTGAGCGGCGCTTCGAGTTTGATAGCGGTCTTCAACGCGGGCGGACAGTGTTCCGATTCGAGCAGCTGCTGGAGCGTGACGGTCGCGCCGATTTCGATGGTATTTCCTTTGGGGCGGATGTAGTTCAAGCCGAGGCGTTGGAGGTCCACAACGGAAACGGGATCAGGCGTCGGCTTGGAAAGATGCGTCCCGCCGCCGAGGGGGACGGTGTTCGGTTGAGAGAGAAGCGTGAGGGCTTCGTCGAGAGTTTGCGGGCGGTGATAAGTCGTAATCATGAAAACTCCTTCCTCTCGAATTATACAATCAAAACATGCCGCCACCTTTCGATGACGGCATGTTGTTGTAGGACGACATTCATGTCGCTTTCATTGGCGAGATACATCTCGCCCTAGCCCGGCTGCGTGTACGGCGCAAGTTCGGGCAGGAGGAATTGCTGCTTCAACGCCTGCACGAGGATGAAGAACGAAGTCCCGTCGCTGTAGTGACCAGTGAACAGCCAGGCAGGCTGGATGTAGCGCTGGTCGGGTTCGAGTTCGCCGGCGAGGTAGCGCGGGTCGGGCATGTAATAGACCAGTTCGATGCGTTCGATGGTCATCGTGGGCGGAGTGTAGTTGTTCGCTGCCAAATCCACGGTGTAAATCTGGTCGGCGGCGACTTGCAGCGGCTGGGGGCTGTCCGCCGTCTGCGCAGCGAAGATGCGCAGGGCAGGATAGCCGCCAAAGGATTCGCCGGGGACAATGAGCGCTTCGATTTCCACCTGGTCGCCCAAATTGCCGACGGTCGAGACATCCACGCCGCCGCCAGGGTTGAATTGGATGTAGGTTTTTCCGTCTGCCGTTGTGAATAGCGCGGCGGGCTGACCGTTCAGCGTGATGTAAGTCTGCGTGCCGCGCAGGATTTGGAACTGCAAATCGGGGAAGGGGATTTCGTAGCGTTCCACCTTCAGCACAGGCTGACCCGCTTCGTTCGTTTCCACCGTGCCCCACACATCCACAGGCTTGTTTTGATAAGCCTGCAATGCTTCGAGATTTTCGCCCTCCAGCGGCAGGTATGGATAGGGACCGGCTGTGATGAAACCATATTCCACGCGCTGACTGCCGTCGGCTTGTTTGTAGATGGTGATGGACATCAGCCCGCGCACGCCTTCGACTTTCTGCGGCGCGCTGACGCCGGGGATGAGCAGTTGCTGGTCAATTTGCAAGGTGGAGCAATCGGCAGGCAGATTATTGACTGCGATCAATTCTTCGACAGGGATGTTGAACGCATCGGCGATGCTGCGGCAGGTATCGCCCGCCTGAACAGTGTAGGTCACGCCGCCCTCGCCTCCGCCACCGCCTCCGCCACCACCTCCACCCCCGAATATCTGCGGCGCAGGCGTGGGGAAGGGGACGGGCGCGCCCGTGAGATTCAGTTTGTAGAAGCCGAGTCCGCCTCCGCCGCCCCCGCCTCCGCCCATAATGTTGCGCTGGTCAATGGACTTCCACTCGAAGGTCTCGCCCTGGCGGACGCCGATGACGAAGGCGTTATCCAGCGGCAGGGGTAAATCGGCAGGAACGTCGGGCAGGGTGAGGACGAAGCCCTCTACTGTGTTCAAGATGACTTGCCCGTTTTGCCGGCTGATCGTGCCGAGCAGACCATCTTCGTAGCCGTCGTAGACTTTCCACGATTCGAGCGCGAAGGTTTTCATGCCGTTCTCTTCGTGGAATTGACCCGTCGCTTCGACGAAGGTGGGGCTGTATTCAGGCGGGACGTTTTCGACGCTGCCCGTGACGCGGATTCCATCCAGCGTGACGAGCGGCGCGCCGCCCTCCGCCGAGGGGACGGAGGCGAGGTAACCGTAGAGGCTCAGAGTTATGTCGAGGGGACGCGCCCGCACCCAGGTCGGGATGGGAAGCGAGGGCGAGTGCATTCCCTCCAGCATTCCCGCCGCGCCGTTCGATTCCAAAATCTTTTGGAACGCTTCTTCGGCGCTGATGATTTCGTATTGACCGAGAGGCTCGTACTTCGGCAGTGCGCCGTCCACGGAGAGGATGCCTTGCTCGTCGAGCGTGAAGCGCAGCCCTGCGCACTTGAAATGCTCGTAGCAGATGGGGTAGCCGTCGGGCGTGAGCGGCGCGGCGAAGAATCCGCCGAACATTTCGCTTGGCACGAGGGCGTAATCGAAGTCGAAGCCGTGCGATTTCAAAAATTCGTCAATGACTGCTTCGGCATTCGCGGGCGGAGTCCCGCCGTTGATGGCTGCCGCGTAGCGCGGGTAATCGGGATAGTATTGGAAGTATTGATCCGAGCGGACGTGCAGCCATTGATTCCCGTCCACGATAAGATAGTCTTTCGATGTGGGCGTTTCGCCGGGCGCTTCATAGACCGCGCCGTCCATGCCGAATTGCGCGGCGAGGGCGCGGGCGTCTTCGAGCGAGGCGAATTGTTCGGGCTGGTAGTTGAAAACAAAGGCTGAAGTCGGTGCGTTAGGCAGATTGGTTTTCAATGTCAGCGGCGTGCCGCGCAGGTCGTAAATTGTTTCGCTGACGACGATGGGTTCGGGGGTTGCTTCGGGGGTGGCTGTGCCTTCGGCGGCGGGCTGGGGTGTGGGCGCAATCGAGCGGATGACCCAGATGAACGCCAGCGTCAGGACTGCCAGACCAACGGTCCAGCCGAAGGCGTGAAGAACCCCTCGCAGCCGCGGAAGCGCAAAGCCGCGTTTGGGTTTGTGGGCGGCTTTGAGTTTTTCCTCCAGTTCAGCCTGAAAGACGGGGTTCGGGTGAAGCGACGCAGCCAAGCGTTCGAGTTCGTTCGCCGTGTCACGGTCGCGGGGAGTCAGGTTATCTTGAGTCATAGTTCCACCTCCAGTGCAAGGGAGGTCTGTTCGCGCAGGTCTTGCAGTCCGCGCGAGACGAGCATTTTGACGGCGGCTTCGGTCTTGCCGAGTACACGTGCGGCTTCGGAGTGCTTCAATCCGCCAAAGAAATGCAGGATGACCGCTTCGGCGCGGTCGGGGCTGATGCGGCGCAGGGCGCGCGCGACGGATGCGATTTGGAGGCGCAGCGCGGCGGCTTTATCGGTGGGCGGCGCGGGGTTGGGATAGTATTCCACCGCCTCCAGCGGGACCTCGCGCCGGCGTCCGCGAAAGAAGAGGGCGCGGCGTCTGGAAGCGATTCCCATCAACCACGCGGCGAAGGGCGCATCCCCGCGAAAGGAGCGGATGCCCTCCAGTGCGGCAAGGAAGGTTTGCGAGGTCAAATCCTCCGCGTCCTTGACGCTGCCCGTGTGCGCGATGTGATAACGATAGACGCGCGTCACGTGGCGGCGGTAGAGTTCGGCGAAGGCTTCCGCGTCTGAGACTGCCTGGCGTGCCAGTTCGGTCTCCTCGACAGGGGGGCTTTGGGTTTGTATGTCCATAAGAGTAGTCATAAACCTCCTGCTGTGAGTATGTTGCAGGAGGCGGGGAAAAGGTAACAGGGCGGCGTAACAGACTAAACGTCAGTTTCGGATAACCGTCCCGAAGGCTGTTTTTTTTACCCTTGCAATCGCTTATGCAAAGCCTTCGGGACGGTTCACGGGCTTGTCCCGAATTCAGGCGGCTTACGTCGCTTTCTACAGATTGCTCTTGCGCTTATCATGTACAAAATGAATTTTCCCGCACTACCCGCCAGGGCAAGTGTGCAGCATCAATCGGGATACACTTTCCACCCCAATTCTTCCAGCCGTGAGAGGTCGAACTGTGCCTCGGGGACGTTGATGAGCAGGGTGCTGCCTTCGGCGAGCAGCTCGCCCGTTTCGGCGTCGTAGATACCTGCCCACGCCTCGGCAGACCTGGCTTTTGTCTTTCCCGCTCTGCCGATGATTTTGAGCGGTTTGCCTACCGGCACGTTCTTGCGGTATTTCACTTCGAGCTTGGCGGTGAACATGAAGCGCGGATTTTGCGGATCGCTGCCCATGTGTGCCCGCCCAGAGATTTCGTCAATGATCGCGCCGACGATGCCCCCATGCAAGACGCCGGGGTATCCCTGAAAATGTTCCGGCGCGGTATAGGTTGTTTCGACTACGCCGGGTTCGGTTTCATAGATGTGCAGATGCAAACCGACCGGGTTTTCGAGCCCGCAGATGAAACACATTTTGGAGTTGGGTTGTTTTGTCCGCATGTCGTGAATTATACATGGGCGCGAATTCCTGAAACACCCCCGCAGCCATTGTTCAAGGTCTGATGAAAATATCCGCCATGTAGTAGGCGTGTTCGTAGGCGGCGATGGCGCCGCATTCGCCGGGGATGGGTTCGATGTTTTCGTTGCCGTTGACATCCACGCCTTTGAGGATTTGATTGGCAAGGACGACCGCCTGACGAACGGCGCTTTCGGCTTCGGATAACGACCCGCTTCCTGCCACGACCATTAACTGGTCCCGCAATTGAGCCGTCCACCCGCTGACGTTTTCGGCGGCAATCCTGACGTGTTCGCCGTGAACGAGCATGTTTTCGGTGGCGTCCGGCGATTGCATGGAGAGGTTGGCGTGCGAGAACGTTCCCTGGATGTAGCCGTTGTTGCTCCCGTTCAAAAGCAAGCCGAAGCCGTCACCGGGGTCGTCAGTCGTGCCATCTCCGTTCCAGTCTTTGTATTCGGGGCTTTGCGAACCGACGATGAGATTCAACATTTGTTCCGTGCGGAGACGGACATTTTTCTCATCCCCCGCTTCAAAGGAGGCAAGCAGGTCTTGTGAGAGGCTGTTCAATAACTCCGTGTCTCGCAGCAAGCCGTGAACGAAGGGCGTTTGATTGGGTGTGGCGCTGAACGCGGCGAGCAAATGCCGGACGTGCGTAAAACCGCCGTGCGGCAGGAGGGCAAGGAAGGCAACTTCGTTGGATGGATTGGGGTTGTTATCGGCGTTGGGTTCGATGGTGATTTGGACGCCGTGATAGAGGGCAAGCAGGTTGCGCCCGGCAGGGTCCACGAACGCGAGAGAGGCGCGGTTTTCCGGGCTGAACTCGATGACGCCAATGCTGAAGAGGGTCTCGCCGTCATCGGCAATCAGCCATGCCTGGTAGTGAGCGCCTTGCGGCGGAGGCGGCAGGTTGTTGGAGGAGAAGGTCACCTGGTCGGCAACTTTCGAGCCATCTTGAAAGCGGAGCACGCCCAACGGTTCGGCGAGCGGAGCCCGGGGCGGAACTTCCGCCGGCGAAGTGGGAACCATGTTGTGCGCTGGCATTTCGGTGGGAGCGGGCGGCGGAGTTTGTGTGGGCGCAGGGGGCGGCGGCGTGCCGCGCATCATTGCCCACGCACCAAATGCCACGGCAAGCACCACAGCGCCGATCACGAAAGGAACGATGGATTTTTTGGCTCCTCTTTTTTTGAGCGCCTGCTCGAAGTTTTGGCGGGTCACGGTGATGGATTTGCCGATGGCAGAGCGCACGTTCAGGGTTTCGGCGTCGGCGGTGCGGGTGAGGGCGGCTTCGAATGCCTCGGCAAATTCGAGCGGGGTTTGGAAGCGTTCGTTGGGGTCTTTGGCGAGGGCGCGGTTGATGACCTCCTGAAGCCGGGGGGAGAGTCCCGGGATGGGAGGAGGCGGGTCGTAAATCTGCATGTGGAGGACGGTCAGGGTGGAATCGGCTTCGAAGGGGACGCGTCCCGCCAGCATTTCATACACGGTGACGCCCAGCGAGTACACGTCGGTGCGCGAGTCCACGCGCTCGCCGCGCGCCTGTTCGGGACTCATGTAGGCGGGCGTGCCGGTGATGGTGCCGGTGCTGGTCTGTGTGTTCGATTGGATGAAGCGCACCAGCCCGAAGTCGGTCAGAATCGGTTCCACGTCGTCCGGCAGGGGTTTATCCGTCGTGACGGGGACCGTGCGGGATGTGAGCAGGATGTTGGCAGGCTTGACATCGCGGTGGATGACGTTGTTTTGGTGGGCGTAGGTGAGGGCGGCGGCAATTTTTTTGAGCAGTTCACGGACTTGGGTCAGGTCGAGGCGTTCGTTACGTTTGTGCAGTTCACGCAGATATGCGCCCAGCGAGGCGCCCGGCACAAATTCCATGACCAGATAGGGCTGGTTCTGGTACGAGTCGAAATCGAAGATCTGCACGATGTTGGGGTGCCGAAGCATGGCAATCACCCGCGCCTCGCGCTCGAAGCGGTCGCGCAGTTCGGGTTCTTCCTGCAGGTCGGCTTTCAGCAATTTGACTGCCACCGGGCGGTGGAGGGTGGTATGTGTGCCGAGATAGACTTCCGCCATTCCCCCTTTGGCGAGGAACATATCCACGCTGACTTTCCCGAGCATTTTTCCGTTAAGGCTGGGCATAAGCAGATTATACAGCAGTAAATCCGCCGGCTGTATTTTGAAATGCTACGAAAATGAAACAGCAGCCCTGCTCTGGGTTCATCTGCGGTTAAAGTTCCCAACGTTCTCCTCGAGCGGTTTTTCCATGCCGATGTCGTCCGGGTCGTCGCCAACGGCTTGGATTTCGTAAAAGCCCAACCGTTTGTAGAATTCCACGGCGCGTTTCTGGTAAACGGGATCGGTGAAGAGGCGCATGTATCTGTATCCCTTTTGGCGGGCGATGGCGAAGAGCTCCTTCATCATGCGGTAGCCCAGTCCCTGACCGTGATATTCCGAGAGCAGCCATAGCCGCTTCAATTCGCAGACGCCTGCCTCCAGGAAGCGGATGGCGCCCGTACCGATGATGCGCCCGTCATGAACGGTTACGAGAAAGGTCCCGCCGTTTTCGAAATAGTTGGCGCGCACATCGTCCATCTCTTTGAGTTTTCCCTGCGCCGAGAACTTGGCAATGGATTCTTCCAGCGTATCGGCTCCCCCGAAAATTTCAAAAGCGACGGTGAAGATGACCCGTTTGGCTTGCGGGATTTCATGTTCCTGAATGGGGCGGATTTCGATCATGCGCCGATTTTACCTCTCACCTAAACGTTTTCACCACGGAGCCACAGAGAGCACAGAGAAAACCTGAAAAATCTTTGGGAACTCCGTGTTCTCCGTGGTGAGCGATGCTTTTGCCCATCCTTTCCGTCATTCCCTTTTACCGAACCTGGTCAAAAGTTGTGCCGGGTATTATATAATCCAGCCGTGACATCCATCAACGCCTCGAGCGAAGAAGACCTTCGCATTCAAAAATTGAACTTTCGCTACGTGCAGATTGACGCTGTGGGGGTGAGTATTTCCAATGTCGCCGCGCCGTTTCTCCCCGTGTTTCTGACGCGTTTGGGCGCGACCAATTTTCAGGTGGGATTGCTTACCTCCATGCCCGGCGTGACCGGTCTCCTGCTCGCCATTGTGGTGGGGCGGTTTTTGCAGTCCCGCAAAAACATCGTTCCCTGGTACAGCCTGTCGCGCCTGATGGTCATCCTGTGCTATGCGCTGACCGGCATCCTTGCCCTGCTGCTCGAAGAGAAGTACGTCATCGTTGCCACGCTGGGCATTTGGGCGTTTGCCACTATCCCGCAGACGGCGCTGGCGGTGGCGTTTTCAGTGGTGATGAACGGCGTGGCTGGACCGACGGGACGGTATGCCCTGCTCAGCCGCCGCTGGACCATCTTCGGGCTGACCGGCGTCATCGGGACGTTCATCGTCACCCGCGTCATTGACCTGATTGATTTTCCCGTCAATTATGCCGCCATGTTTCTCATCCTTTCGCTGGGGGGCTTTCTTAGTTTTTACTTTTCGCAAAAAATCACGCTCCCCGACCAGCCCCCTCCGCCTCTCACCAACGCTTCTCCCCGGCGCGGGCTGCGCGGTCTTCTCGAACTGCTCAAGGCAAATCCTGCTTTCCTCTCCTTTTCCCTCAAGCGGTTTGTGTACTTTTCTGCCCTCACGTTGGGAGCACCCATCATGCCGTTGTTTCTGGTGCGCGAAGTCCATGCCACTGACAGTCAGATTGGCGCGGTGAACATGGCGATGACGCTGGTGATGCTGGCAGGTTATTTTGCCTGGCCCCGCATCACCCTCCGACGCAGCGGACGGTTCGTCCTGCTGGCAACGACGCTGGGGATGGTGTTATATCCGGCGTTGAGCGCCCTCACGCCGCGCATCGAACTGATTATTCTCTATGCGGGCATTGCCGGCTTCTTTCAGGGAGGGCTCGACCTGGTGTTCTTCGATGAGTTGATGAAGACCGTGCCGGCGGAATATAGCGCAACGTTTGTAGCCATCGCCCAATCCATGCAATACCTTTCCATGATTCTCGCGCCTCTGCTGGGAACGTGGCTGGCGGGCTACATTGGCTTGGCAGGCGCATTGTGGGTGAGCGCCGGCTTGCGGTTTTTGGGCTTTGTACTTTTCCTTCTGCCGGAGAAGAAACAAGCCGCCTGACCGCCCGGTTTGCCGTCTCTTTTGCCTCATGCTAGAATTCGACCCATGTTGATACGGGTCAAACTTATCGCCAATTACCGTCAAGCCCTGCCGCCCGGACACAATCACGGCATGGTGGAACTGGACATGCCGGAAGGCGCGACGGTCTATGACGCCATCTCGCGTTTCGACATCCCTCTCAACGACGAAAGCGTCATCGTGTTGAATGGTCTCACCGTGGACCTGAACACACCGCTCAAGGAAGGCGATATGGTTACAGCGTTTTCCGCCATCGCCGGCGGATAAAACTATTAACCACGAAGGACACAAAGGGCACGAAGAATTTCTTTCATCCTTCACATTTCATCCTTCATCCTTTCCAAGGAGTTCCCATGTACGGCTGGCACCTCAAAATTTTGCGCGTGAACCTCACCACCCGAAAAGTCACCACCGAAGACGTTGACCCGAAAATTGCCCGCGATTATCTCGGTGGGCGCGGCTGGGCGATCCATTACATGTACAAAGAGATGGACCCCGCTGTGGACCCGCTTTCGCCGCAGAACATGCTCATCTTTGCCACAGGTCCACTCACGGCTACGCCCGCGCCGACCGGCAACCGCTACATGGTCGTCACCAAGTCGCCGTTGACGGGAGCGCTGGCGCATTCCAACTCCGGCGGCGACTTTCCCACCTGGCTGAAGCGCACCGGCTTCGACATGTTCATCTTCGAGGGGAGGGCGTCAGAGCCGGTTTATGTTTGGGTCAACGAGGACCGGGTCGAGGTCCGCTCTGCCGCGCATGTGTGGGGCAAAGATACGCATGAGACGACGGACATCCTGCTCGCGGAGACGCATTCCGATGCGCGCGTCGCCTGCATCGGAC
Source organism: Anaerolinea sp. (assembly GCA_020723805.1). GTDB lineage: Bacteria > Chloroflexota > Anaerolineae > Anaerolineales > Villigracilaceae > Defluviilinea. The sequence continues at coordinate 41,361 of DYID01000006.1, forward strand.
CGGCGGGCGAGAATCTCGCGCTCATGGCGGCAATCATGAACGACAAGCACCGCGCGGCGGCGCGTTCGGGCGTTGGCGCGGTGATGGGAAGTAAAAATCTCAAGGCGGTGGTGGCGATGGGGAACAAGAATCCGCCGCTGCACAACCCCGAAGGAATGCGCGAAATCAGCGTGAACACCTCCAAGAACGTGGGTGCCGATGTCAAGAAGGGCTCGAACATGCGCATTTACGGCACGTCGTATGTTCCGCAGGTGACGAACACGCTCGGCATTCTGCCCACGAGGAATTTTTTGCAAGGCACGTTCGAACACGTCCACAACATTGACGGCGATGCGCTCAAGGACAACTACCTCATCCGCCACACGCCTTGTTACCGCTGTCCGCTTTCGTGCGGACGCCTCACTGAAGTGCCGGATGGACCCTACAAAGGCAAGGGCGAAGGTCCCGAGTATGAGACGATTTCCTCTCTTGGCACGGGATGCGGCGTGAGCAACCTCGCCGCGCTCGTCAAGGCAAATTACCTGTGCAATGAATACGGCTTGGATACCATCTCGACCGGCATGACGATAGCCGCCGCGATGGAGATGTATGAAAAGGGATATATCTCCGACGAGGTGACCGGCATCCCGCTGCGCTTCGGCGACCACGACGCCATGATTGCCATGATCAAAAAGATGGCATACGGCGAAGGCTTCGGCAAAGACCTGGCGATGGGCAGTTACCGCTTGTGTGAAAAATACGGTCACCCTGAACTTGCCGTGACCACGCGCAAGCAGGAGTTCCCCGGCTACGACCCGCGCGGGTCGCAGGGGATGGGTTTGCTGTATGCCACCTCCAACAAGGGCGCCTCGCACATGGAAGGCGATGTTGCCTACGAGGAGGTCTTCGGCGTGCCGGTGAAGGAAAACCCGCTTACCACCGAAGGCAAGGCGGAACTCGTCAAGCACTTTCAGGATTCGTTTGCGTTGATTGATTCTTCGGGGTTGTGTGTGTTCGTTGCCATCCGCTACGTCTTCGACAAGAACCGCATCATCTGGCCCCAAACGCTTGCCGCCATGATGAACCTTTCCACCGGCGCGGGCTACACTCCCGAAGAGGTGCTGAAAGCCGCCGACCGCGTCTATACCCTCGAGCGCATGTTCCTCATCAAAGCGGGTTCGGGTCCCGAGTGGGATACGCTCCCGCCGCGCATGTTGCACGAGCCTTTGCCGGATGGTCCCGCCAAGGGCAGGGTGGTGGAACTCGACAAGATGCTCCCGGAGTTTTACCAGCGGCGCGGCTGGGATGAAAGAGGCTATCCCACCAAAGAAAAGTTGCTGGAACTGGGACTGCCGTTGAATTAAACGAAGAAGCGGACGCGAGGAACGTCCGCTTCTTTCCTCTTTCCTCTTTCTTCTTGCTTTACTCACCTTACGCGAAACGTCCCGAAGGTTCTCGCAAATTGTGCCTGTTTTCCAGCCAAACCTTCGGGACGGTGCGTAACACTGATTGCCAACTTACCTTTTTCCATCCCTCGGCAAAAAGTCGAACGGCGGGCGCTGGTTGAGTTTCAACAGCATCGCGCCCGTCTCTCCGATGGCAAGCGCCGTGAGCGAGCCGGTGTCGCACCCTAATCTCTGAAACTGGTCGAGCGGCAAGCCGATGTAATGCGCCACTGCCAGTTTGATTGGGTCGGCGTGAAAGACACAGGCGATGATGTCTTTGGGTTTGTATTTTCGGATGATCGCGTCCAATGCGCCGACCACGCGCGACTGACATTCGTAGAACGTCTCGCCTTCGGGGAATTGCGCCCGCGAAGGCGCCCGTTGGACGACCTTCCAGTGCTTATAGAGCGCCAGCCGCTTCAACGACTTTCCTTGCCACTCGCCGACATCGGTTTCGAGCAGACCTTTTTCCTGTTGAATAGTCAAGCCGGTGGATTGAGCGATGGGCGCGGCGGTCTCCAGCGCCCTCTCCAGCGGACTGGAATAAATGGCTTTGATCGGGACATCCTTCAGCGCTTCGCCCAACGCCTGAGCCTGTTTCTGTCCATGTTGGTTGAGATGCACCCCGGGCAGTCTGCCCGCGAGACGGTGCGTTTTGGTGTAGTCGTTTTCGCCGTGACGGATGAGAAGGAGTATTGGCATGTTTGACTATTTGATCTTGCGCTTCATCTCTTGAATTTTCTCTTCGCTCAGTTCGGGGATGTTGATAACCTTCTCGATGCCCAGCGCTTTCCTCTGCGCCTCGCGCCACCGTTCCAGCCGCGCCGCCACCTGCGCCTCATAGCCCTCTTCGGACGGCGAATAGAAGTATGTCCCCAACAGCCGCTTCGGTAAATACTGTTGCGGGACGAAATGCCCCTCGAACTCGTGCGGATACACATAATCCTTGCCGTGTCCCATCGCGGCGGCGTCGCGGTTGCTGTCCATGAGATGACGCGGTACGGAGATTTGTCCCTCCTCCTCGATTTTCTTCATCGCTTTGAAGTACGCCCCCGCGCTGTTGGATTTGGGCGCGGTGGCGAGGTAGAGCGTCGCTTCGACGAGGGGGTAGATGCCTTCGGGCAAGCCGACGTAATCGAAGGCTTGCGCGGCTGAAGCGGCAACGACTAGCCCCATCGGGTCGGCGAGACCGATGTCTTCGCCCGCCAGGATGAGCAGACGCCGCAGAATGAAGCGCGGGTCTTCGCCGGCGTAAATCATCTTCGCCAGCCAATAGAGCGCCGCATCGGGGTCCGAGCCGCGCACCGACTTGATGAACGCGCTGATGGTGTCGTAGTGTGCGTCGCCGTCCTTGTCGTAAAGCACCGCCCGCCGTTGAATGGACTCTTGCGCCACCTCCAGCGTGATGTGGATGACGCCCTCCTCGTCCGGGGCGGTGGATTCGACCGCCAGTTCGAGGGCGTTGAGGGCGTTGCGGGCGTCGCCGCCGGCAACTTCGATGAGGTGGGCGCGGGCGTCAGGGTCCAGGACGATGCGTTTGTCTCCGTAGCCGCGTTCTTTGTCGCTGAGGGCGCGGTCAATGAGGATGCCGGTCTCTTCCTGATTCAAACTCCGCAACTGGAAGACGCGCGAGCGCGAGATGAGCGCTTTGATGACTTCGAAATACGGGTTCTCGGTGGTCGCGCCGATGAACGTCACGACGCCCGCCTCGACGTGCGGCAGGAGTGCATCCTGCTGTGCCTTGTTCCAGCGGTGGACTTCGTCCACGAAGAGGATGGTGCGTTCGTTGTGCAGGCGGCGGCGTTCGAGCGCTTCTTCGATGACCTCCCGCAGTTCCGCCTTGCCCGCCAGAATGGCGGAGATGGTGACGAAGTGACTCTTGGTAGTGTTGGCGATGACCTGTGCAAGCGTGGTCTTGCCGGTGCCGGGCGGTCCCCACAGGATGATGGAGGAGAAGAGCCGGTCTGCTTCGATGGCGCGGCGCAGGAGTTTGCCAGGTCCGATGATGTGTTCCTGCCCGACGAATTCCTCCAGCGTGCGCGGACGCATACGCGCGGCAAGCGGCGCTTCGTTTTTCATGCGTTCCTGCATGGCGTGGTCGAAGAGGTCGGTCATGGGGAGGATTATAGCAGGGGACGGGAGCGGGAGGAGGATGCGGTCAGGGGGTGGAAAATGCCGGTTGGGGAGAATCAAGCAGGGGCGGGGGATGAAGCGTTACGTCCGCTCTGCCTGGTAGTGGCTCTGGTTGACGAGGTAAATCCCAATCAGCGCCACCGTTCCGCCAATCCCCTGCCAGAAGTTGGGAACTTCGCCGAGCAAAGGGATGGCGAGCAGGGCGGTGACGACCGGCTGGAGCACCATGGTCGGCGCGACGATGGA
>DYID01000006.1:45263-143666 GCA_020723805.1 Anaerolinea sp.
TGGCGAGCAGGGCGGTGACGACCGGCTGGAGCACCATGGTCGGCGCGACGATGGAAGCGGGCAGATGACCGAGGGCATAGGCAAGTGCCATGTAGCCGATGAGTTGCGAGACCAGCGCAGTGGTGAGGAAGATGATCCAGGTGCGGGTGTCGTAGCCGCTGAGCGGATTGCCCATGAGCAGGTTGGCGGCGAACAGCGTAAGGCTTGCGCCAACGCCCACCACCCAGATGTGTGCGATGGGGTTGAAGTGCAGGCGGCTTTTTTCGGTGAAGAGGAAGTAACCACCGTAGAAGAAGCCGGTGAAAGCCGCCATCAGATCGCCAACGCCGAAGCGCGGATGCAGGAGGAAGTCGGTCCCGACAATCAAAATTGCACCTGTCAGCGTGACCGCCAGCCCGCGCCAGAAAGTGGCGGAGAGTTTTTGTTTGAGGATGAGCCAGGTGCCGAGCGCCACCCAGAGCGGCGCGGTGTTGCCCAATAGCGTGGCATTGGCGGCGGTGGTGTAGGAGAGGGCGGTTGTCCACAAGGCGAGGTCGAGCGCGGTGAAGACTCCCGCCAGCAACGGGAAGATCACGGCAGAGGTGCTCAGCGTGCGGTTTTCGCTTTTGCGCGCTAACAGGAATGGCGCGAGCATGAAGATGGAAAAGAACATGCGGTAGAAGGCGGTGACGGGTCCGGGCGCATTTGCCCAGCGGACGAACATGGCAGAGAAACTCAGCGCCAGGACGCCGATGCCCAGCGCGAGGTAGGCGGGGATGTTTTTGTTTGGCATGGATGATTTATTGGACTTGAAGACGGTCGAGGACGGCGGGCAATTCGAGGAGGGTGGAGAGGCTCGCATCAGGTTGGACCTGTTCCTGCTTCTCCATCTCCGGGCTGGCGCGGCGGCTGATCCAGATTCCGTAGATGCCGGCTTGCTGTGCGCCGCGGATGTCGGCATCCAGGTTGTCGCCGATCATCACGGCTTCGTTGGGCGGGCAGTACCAGTGCGAGAGCGCCAGTTCGAAGATGCGCGGATGCGGTTTGCGGTAACTGCACGCGGCGGAGGTCAGGATGAAGTCGAAGTATTCCGTGATTCCGAAACGGCGGGCAAGCTGCTGAACGTCCTCGTCGTCGCCAGCGTTGGAAATGATGCCCAGGTGGTATCCCAGGGAACGTAATTGCTGAAGGGCGGGGATGGCGTCTTCCTCCAGCGCCCAGTTGGTCTGTGTGACGGCAAAGAGCGTATCCAACGCGCGGCGCAGGATGACGGGCGGCACGTCGTCATAACCTTTTTCGCGGAGCAGTTCGCGCAGGACGAAGGTGTAGGTGGTTTCGAGCAGGTCCTGTTCGCGCTGCTTGAAATACTCGTCCAGCCGTTTGCGGAATTCGGTGGGGAAGGTGTTGAGGTTGATTTCCATTCCCTGGGAGCGGAGGTAATCGGTGAGCGCCTCATCTGCTTTTGCGATGATGGGCGCCCAGTCCTGACGCCCGTACATGAGCGTCCCGCCGAAGTCGAAGAGGATGGCGCGAATGAAGTTGCGGGGCATGATGGGTATTTTAACGTGAATCCAGGATAACAGACTGTTACCCACGAAGGATACGAAGAAATAAAGAATCTCTGCGGTAAATCAAGTGGGTGTTAGTTCCCGCGCGGCTCCGAGGAGGGCGTCTTTTGCGGCAGGGTGGTGACGAGCACCTTGTCCACGCGCCGCCCGTCCATGTCCATGATTTCGAAGCGATAGCCGTTCCATTCGAAGTGGTCCGTCACCTGCGGAACGCGCCCCAGTGACATCATGACAAAGCCGCTGAGCGTCTCGTATTCGTCCTCGTGCGGCAGGGAGGTGAAGCCGAAGATTTCCTTGAATTCGTCCACTTCCAGCATCCCGTCCAGCAGCCATGAGCCGTCCTGCCGCTGGGTGGCTTGCGGCTCGTCCTGTTCCATCTCGCCGACGATTTCCTCGAGGATGTCGTTGATGGTGAGCAAGCCCTGCACGCCGCCGAATTCGTCCACGACCAGGAGCATGTCGGTGCCTTTTTCCTTGAGGATTTCGAGCGCGCGCGAAGCCAGCATAGTTTCGGGAATGTAGAAGGCGGGGCGCAGCATATCCTTCAGGTTGATCGGTTCGCCTTTCAGGCTCGGCACGAGCAAATCCCTTGCCTTGACAATACCCAGAATGACATCCAGCGTCCCCTGCCGCACGGGGAAGCGCGAGAAATCGTTCGCCGCAATCTTTTCGCGGATTTCCTCGATGCTGTCCTCGATATCCAGCCAGACGATGTCAGTACGCGGCGTCATAATCGAGTACACGCGCTGGTCGCCGAGGCTGAACACACCCTCCACCATGTCGTGTTCGGCTTCCTCGAATACGCCTGCCTGCGTTCCCTGGTCTATCAGCAATTGAATTTCTTCTTCTGTGACGGGAGGCTCCTCACTTGCTTTCACGCCCAACAGCCTGAGAATCGTCTCGGTGGAAAAACTGAGGAAGCGCACAAGCGGTGAAAATATCTTCGAAAGGAACAACATCAGCGGGGCGATGGAAGAAGCGGTTCCTTCCGGGTCGCGCAGCGCCAGCCGCTTGGGGACCAGTTCGCCCAGCACGAGTGAAAGGTAAGTAATGGGCAAGACGCCCACCAGCAAACTGAGGATGCCGCTGTAGGGCTGCAATACGGGGATTCTGTTGAGTTGAATGTTGAGCCAGGCGGCAAGGGTTGCGCCCGTGATTGCGCCTGCGAGCAGGTCAATGGACGTGATCCCGATTTGGACAGCGGAAAGGAATTGATTCGGGTTTTCTGTCAATTTCAGGGCGATGCCGGCGCCTTTGCTTCCCTTGTTGCTTTCGTTTTGCAGACGCGCCTTGCGTGAGGAGACCAGGGCTGTCTCTGCCATTGCCAGGATGCCATGCAAAATGAGCAGCACGACAAAGGCGGTCAGCCCGGAGGTGAAATTAATTTCTATGGGGATTTCAGACATGATCCTACGATTGGAATACCTTTGTTTTCCTTATTGTACTATGGATGGAACGCCCCTATCCTGTCGGGGTGTCGAAAGTTGGGGGACAGCATCACTCACCACGAAGAACACGGAGTTCACGGCGAATTTTCAAGTTTTCTCGTGATCTCTATGTGCTTTGTGGTGAAAACATTTGGCACTCTTCCTCCCTCGAGACGGATTTTCGCACGTTTGCTTCAAAAATCTGTGCCAATCCGTGTAATCCGTGGCTAATGGTCTTTGCAGATGTTTACTGTTTTCCGTTTCGCTTCAGATGCTCTTCGATGCTGGCAAGTTTCTTGTTGATGGCATAGAGCAGATAGAGAACTCCCACTGGGACCGCCAGCCAAAGCACGACGGTAACGAACGCAACGAGAAGTTCCACGATGCCAATTTGCGGTGTGAACATGTCAACCTCCTACTTGAATACCTGAGCCGGTTTCGACTCGTCCCACCACCCAGGCGGCTTGACCGATTTCCCGCGCCCGGGCGAGGAACGCTTCCAATTTCTCCTGCGGCACTCCCAAGAGAAGCCCTCCGCTGGTTTGGGCATCGAATAACAGCATCTGATTTTCTTCATCGAGCGTTGGGTCGAAGTGCACCCGCGGCTCGAAGTATGCTTTGTTGTCGAACGCGCCGCCGGGGAAGCATCCCATCTCGGCGTACTTGCGGGCGCAGGAAATGAACGGTATCTTCCCAAACTCGAAATGCAGCGCCACGCTCGAAGCCTCCGCCATCTCCATGGCGTGACCGAGCAAACTGTACCCGGTAATGTCCGTCGCAGCCCGCAGGTTGAATTCGTTGGCGAGTTGCGCCGCCTTGTCGTTCAGGCGCTTCATCCATTCCACCGCCTCGCGCACGTCCGCCTCTTCCGCCTGCTCGCGTTTGAGGGCGGTGGTGGTGACGCCCATCCCCAGCGGCTTGGTGAGCACCAGCGCATCGCCAACCTGCAAGCCGCCTTTGCTCATCATCTTTTGCGGGTGAACAAACCCGATAACGACCAGACCATACTTTGGCTCCTTGTCCTTGACGGTATGCCCGCCGGCAATCACCACGTCCGCCTCGCGCGCCTTTTCTGCCCCGCCGCGAATGATTTCGCTGGAGATTTCGGGGGGCAGGTGGTCGGGAAGCGCCGCCACGTTCAACGCCAGGAAGGGACGCCCGCCCATCGCATACACGTCCGACAGGCTGTTGGCGGCGGCGATGGAACCGTAATCGTAGGCGTCATCTACCACCGGGGTGAAGAAATCGGTGGTGACGACGATGGCGCGCTCGTCGTCCAAACGCCAAACCGCCGCGTCATCCGGTTCGCGCAGACCCACCAGCAGGTCCGGGAAGGAGGCGGCATCGAAAATGTCTTTGAGGGGACGCAGAACCTGCGTCAGCGCATCTGCGCCTAGTTTAGACGCTCAACCCGCGCAGGCGGAGAGGGTCGTCAGGCGGATTTCGCGTCCAGAGTGAGGAATGGGCATAAGAAATAAAAAGTGGAAAGTGGAAAGTAGAAAGTGGCAAGTAGAAAGTGGCAAGGTGCTTGCTGCTTTCTACTTTCCATGTTTTGGGAGATTCTATGGCGTTTCAACAATCGGGTTGACCGTCGTATTGGGCAGGGGCAGAATGAACTGGTTGCCGCTGGGAATGAAGATGGTCTGCACCCCCGGCGCCAGTTTCAGGATGTATTGGTATTGCAAAATCTGCGGGTTTTCCTGAAGCGACTTGCCGATTAGTTCGTTGGCTTTCGCCTGCGCCTCTGCTTGGATGATCTGCGCTTCCGCTGCGCCCTTTGCCGCAATCACCGCCGCATCCGCCTGACCTTGTGCCACCTGGCGGGCTTGTTCGGCTTCCTGCTTCTTCTGCTCGACGACAAACTTTGCCTGCAATGCCTGTTGTTCGGCAATCTGTTTCTGCTCGATGGACTGGGCATATTCCTCGGTGAACGTGATGTCGCGCAGGACGAAATCCACCAGCGTCAAGCCGTTTTCCGCCATCACCAGCCGCAGTTGTTCGGTGATCTGGGTGGTCATGTCGAACCGCTTGGTGCTCAACACTTCATCCACCCGGTATTGTGACACCGCATCGCGGATGATGCCGCGCGCCTGCGGAAGAATCAAATCATCCTGATAGCGGCGCTGCCAGGTCTTATGAATTTGAATCACAGCAGAGGGTTCGATACGGTAGATAACCGACGAGTCAACAAAGATGCGCTGTCCATCCGATGTGCGCGCCTCGACGGTAATCAACCCTTGCGTTTCGCCCTCGCTTGCTGTTCGCGCCATGGTAAAGGTCTGGGTGGTGGTGGGGTAGAGTTCCACTCTTTCGACAAACGGTACAATCCAATGCAAACCCGGCAGCAGAGGATCGGGACGCATACCGCCCTGACCCAGGATGGTGATTACAACGCCTGCCTGTGTCGGCTCGATAAAGACCAAGCCCGCGCCCACGACCGTCAGCACCACTGCCAACACAAGCAGCCCGATTACAAGCGATGTGATGCCTCTGGTGTTTTGTTTGCGGCCCGCGCGGGCAATTGCCAGGATGCCCAAGCCGATGACCGCCATCCACGAAAAGCCAGCTAATGCCTTGATAAACTCCGCAATGTTCATGGTTCCTCCAGTTGGTAGTTGAAATTATTATACCGCCATGATAGCATAGCGCCATGCACGCCGGTCATGGACAGGTTGTTGAGTTGATTTTGGAAGATGGGGAGGTGCGGGCGCGGATTTCCTGCCCGCCGCATCTGATTCCTGCCGCCGGGCAGTATCTGCTCGCCTCATGCGCTTCTTCCTTCGACTCTTTGCCTGTTCCTCTTTTCTCTACGGAATCCACGCCCTCGGGTTTTATCGCGTGTGCGCCCATTCCAAAGGCGTGGACGCCCGGCGTGGAACTCGCCCTGCGCGGTCCGCTGGGACGCGGTTTTCTCCTGCCGCCCTCGGCGCGGAAGGTGGCGCTCATTCCATTCGATGAGGACGCTTCCCGCCTGCGGGCGTTGGTTGCGCCGGCGCTCAAGCAGGGGGCGGCGGTCGTCCTGCTCGGCGACTCGGATATGGGCGGTTTGCCGGACGAGGTGGAGGTCCAGCCGTTTTCTTTGTTGGAAGATGTACTTGCTTGGGCGGATTACGCCGCTTTCGATGTCTTGCGGGAGAATCTGCCGGGGCTGAGGGAAAGGCTGGGCGGGTCGAGTCAGGTTTCGGCGGGGAAAGAGGCGCAAGTCCTCGTGCGGACTCCGCTACCGTGCGGGGGAGTCGCAGAGTGCGGGGTCTGCGCCGTGACGTTGAAGTCCGGCTGGAAAATGGCGTGCAAAGATGGTCCAGTGTTCGATTGGCGGGAGGTCTTTACGTAGGGCGACATTCATGTCGCCTGAAAAAGACGAGATAACTGATGTTACGCATCGTCCCGAAGGTTTGGCTGGAAAACAGGCGCAACTTGCGAGAACCTTCGGGACGTTTTGCGTAAGGTGAGTTAGAACCAGATTCGGAATGAGGTTGTGGTGGTTGTCGTCAGCCCCTGATAATTCACGCTGATTTCGATAGTGACAAGTTCCCCTGCTTTTTGATTGCTGAAATCGAATGTGACCTGCCCGATGCCCCGCGCATTGGTGGTGAAGGTGTATTCCTGAGCCGAGCCGTCGGTGAAATGCACCACGGCTTTGACCGAGGCGTTTTCCAGCGCGTCGGAGGTTTGATCTTGGACGATGACGTAAACGGTTTGTGAGCCGTTTTTGAGGGTGACTGCTTTCAGCACAAAGGCGCGCGCCTTGATGGAGATCACCGGCTTGATGGCAGCCTCCGGCGGAGGCACGGGGCGGAGATGGGCAGGGTCTTCTTTTTGGAGGTCGAAATAGAGGCGCCCCAGGTCGGAGATGACCACCCATTTTCCCGCGCCGCGGTCGGCGCGCCACTCGAAGCGCGCGCCCTCGAAGTATTGCACAATCAGCCCGTCTGCCGATTCGAAGGGGGAGATGGGATTGCCGAATTGGGCAGGTCCGCCGTTGGCTTTGTAAAAATCGAGAAAAGTAAAGCAGACACTGTAGCCAGTGGGATACGTTTCACAGGCGTTACTGTTTTCGATGGGCAGGGGAGTGCGGGGCTGATAGGTGAGCGTGCCAAGCGGGGTGAGTTGGATGCGGTTCGACGCGGTCAGCTCGAAGCGGGCGCGCTGAAAGTATTGCACGGTCTTTCCATCGCGGGCAGTGATTTGCTCGGTGATGGGGTAGCCATAGACGAGGACAGGGTCTTTGGCGGCGTTGTAGTATTGTAGAAATACCCCCTTGACGTAATGTCCCGTTTCGGGGAAGTAGCGCACATCCGCCGATTGCGCCTGCGCCGTTGCCCAAGGCGCAAGCAGCAGCAAAAGCGCCAGAGCGGATGCAATGAAACGCCGAATCGCTTTCATCGAATTCATTATACTCACATTGGCAATCCTGGAGAACGCCGCCTACGCAGGGTTTTCTGCCCGCTGAAGGAGCGCCTCCACGATTCGTTCTGCCGCGTGACCGTCGCCATAGGGATTGGATGCTTTTGCCATTTTTGCGTACTCGGACTCATCGTCCAGCAATCGCGCCGCTTCCTGGACGATGCGGCTGGTTTCTGTTCCAACCAGCCTGAGCGTCCCCGCTGCGACTCCCTCCGGGCGTTCGGTGGTCTCGCGCAGGACGAGGACCGGGATGCCGAAGGTGGGCGCTTCCTCCTGCAATCCGCCGGAGTCGGTGAGGATAAGCGTGGCGCGTTTCATCAGATGCACCAGCGGCAGGTAATCCAGCGGCGGCAGGAGGGTAATCCCTTTCACGCCCTGGAGGAGACGGTTGACCGGTTCCTGCACGTTCGGGTTCAAGTGGACGGGATAGACGATTTCCACGTCGCCGCGTTCCGCCAGTTGCCGCAGGGCGTGGCAGATGTTCTCGATGGGCTGACCGAAGTTTTCGCGGCGGTGGGCGGTGACGAGGATGAGTTTTTTAGCCTTTAGTTTTATAGTCTCTGGTCTTATAGTCTCTAGTTTCATAGGGCTATCAGACTCGAGACTATTAGACTCCTGACTATTAGACTCAATTCCTAATTTTTCCAGCAGTTCGGTGACGAAGCGCGGCGCGGGCTGTTCTGCGACGTATTTCAGCGCGTCAATGACCGGGTTGCCGGTGACGACGATGTCTTTTTCGTCCACGCCCTCGTGGAGCAGGTTCCTGCGGGACCAGTCGGTGGGCGCAAAGTGCAGGTCTGCCATGGTGGTGGCGAGGCGGCGGTTGATTTCTTCGGGGAAGGGATGCCATTTGTTGTGGGTGCGCAGCCCTGCCTCCACGTGACCAAACTTGATGCGGCGATAGAACGCCAATTGGCAAGTGGTGACGACGGTGGTCGTATCGCCGACTGCCAGCACCCAATCGGGCTGGACTTCCTCCAGCACCGGGTCGAGATGCAGGAAGATGCCCGCTGTCAACTGTGCCAGCGACTGTCCCTCGCGCATCAGGTCGAGGTCGTAATCGGGTTGAATCTGGAATAGTTCCAATACTTGGTCGAGCATTTGGCGGTGCTGCGCCGTAACGCACACGCGCGACTCGATGCCTGGCGTCTGTGCGAGCAGATGTACGATGGGCGCCATCTTGACGGCTTCCGGGCGGGTGCCAAAGACGGAGAGAATTTTCATTCGATTTACGATTTACGATTGCCGATTTGCGATTTGGTGTCGCCGAGACGGTGGAATTGGAAGCCTGCCTTCAGCCACGCTTCTTGATTCCAGCCGTTGACCGTGTCTATGACGATGCGGGCGGGAGTCTTTGCCGCCACGTCAGCAGGGTCAAGGCGGGTGAATTCGGTGTGACGGACAAGGAGCAGGATGGCGTCCGCGTCTTTCAGAGCGTCTTCCAGAGTCGGGGACATGTCAACGCCTTTGAGCCCGGCGTGCGGCTTGAACGGCTCCCAGGCTTTGACCTGTGCGCCTTCCTGCTGGAGCAGATGTACCACCTCAACGGCGGGGCTTTCGCGCAGGTCGTCCACGTCGGCTTTGTAGGCGAGACCGAGGGCGGCAATGCGTTTGCCGTTCAGCCCGCCCAGCGCTTCACTGACGCGGCGGACGACGAAGTGCGGTTGTTCGTCATTGACTTTGCGGGCGTGGTAGATGAGCGGCGTGAGTTCCGGTGCGGTTTCGACGAAGAACCAGGGGTCCACGCTGATGCAGTGACCGCCGACTCCGGGACCGGGATTGAGGATGTTCACGCGCGGGTGCAGGTTGGCGAGGCGGATGGCATCCCACACATCCACGCCGAATTTTTCGGCGAGGCGGGCAAACTCGTTGGCGATGGCGATGTTGACATCGCGGTAGGTGTTTTCCATCAGTTTGACCATCTCGGCGGTGGTGGCGTCGGTTTCGACGATTTGCCCTTTGACGAAGGCGGCGTACAGGTCACGCCCGGCGCGCGCCGATTCGGGAGTCACGCCGCCGATGACGCGGGCGTTTTCGACGAGTTCGCGCAGAATTTGTCCCGGCAGGACGCGCTCCGGCGAATAGCACAGGAAGAAGTCGGAGCCGGCTTTTAGCGTGGAGCGCTCTAAAATGGGGCGGACCAGGTCGAGGGTGGTGCGAGGCGGGGAGGTCGATTCGAGGACGACCAAATTCCCTTTGCGGAGGTAGGGCAGGATCGCTTCTGTCGCTGCAATGACGGCGCTCATGTCTGCCAGTTTGTAGCGCCTGCCTTCGTATTCGGAGAATTTGTCCTCGTGAAAGGGGGTGGGGACGGCGATGAGGAAGGCGTCGGCTTCTTCGGGGTGCGAAGAGACGGTGAGATTGCCCGAGGCGAGCGCCCGTTCGACGACCTCGCGCAGACCCGGCTCGTGGATATGGAGTTCGCCCCGTTTCAATGTCTCGACGACCCGCGGGTTCACATCCACGCCGAGGACTTTGATGCCGTGCGTGGCAAAGGTGGCGGCAGTGGGGAGACCGATGTATCCCAGCCCCAACACACAGATTTTGTTGAAGTTCACATTGACTCCTTGAAGAGAGCGTTGATTTGCGGCTGTATTATAAAGCCTGGAAGGAAAAACCTTTTTTGCGGAATCTCGTATGATACGTAGAACGTGAAGCAATAAGAAAATGTGCCAGGTGTTGTATAATGAAACGGAGGAGATATGGAATTTCTGCTGAATCCCAATGTTGCCTATCTGTTCCTGCTGGCGGGTGTGTTGATGGCAATGCTGGCGCTCGCCACGCCGGGGACGGGACTGCTCGAAGCGGGAGCATTGGTCAGTCTGACGCTGGCAGGATACGGCATCTATAACCTGTCCTTCAATTGGTGGGCGCTGGCGCTGATTTTGTTGAGCGTCATTCCGTTTGTGTATTCCCTGCGAAAACCCAAGGGCGAAGTGTATCTGGGAATTTCGATTATCGTGCTGGTCGTCGGCTCGATTTTTTTGTTTCCCAGTCAGACGGGCGGACCGGCGGTCAACCTGTTCGTGGCGTTTATCGCATCGGTGCTGGTGGCTGGTTTTCTGTGGATTGCGGTAGGCAAGTCGCTGCAAGCCGCGCGCACCAGACCGGCGCATGACCTGGATGCCCTGATCGGTCAGATTGGCGAAGCGAAGACGAGAATTCACGATGAAGGCAGTGTGCAGGTCGGCAGTGAATTGTGGTCGGCGCGCAGCGAAAAGCCCATCAAAGCAGGGAGCGCCGTGCGCGTCCTGCGGCGGGAAGGCTTTGTCCTGGTCGTTGAAAAGATGGATTGAAGCAAAACCAATATCAACAAAAGGAGAAAAAGATGGAAGGTTATATTTTATTATGCCTAATAGGCGGTTTGCTGCTGGTGGGTTTTGTCTTTTTAGCCAATGCCATCCGCATCGTGCCAGAATACCAGCGCCTGGTCGTCTTCAGGCTGGGTCGTTGTATTGGGACGAAGGGACCTGGCATCATCCTGCTCATCCCGGTGATTGACCGTGCGGTCAAAGTGGACCTGCGCGAACAGGTACGCGAGATTCCGCATCAGACCTCCATCACCAAAGATAATGCGCCGATTTCGATTGACTTCCTGTGGTACTACAAAGTGCTGGACCCGGCGGAGTCGGTTTTGCAGGTTGGCAACTTCGAAGTGGCGGCGCAAGGCATGGCGACCACCACGCTGCGTGCGGTCATCGGCGGCATCCCGCTCGACGATGTGCTTTCGGAGCGTGAACACATCAACACCATGCTCCGCACCCGCCTCGACGAAGTGACCGAACGCTGGGGCGTCAAAGTGACCAACGTCGAAATCCGTGAAATCATCCCGCCGCGCGAAGTGCAAGAGGCGATGAACCGTCAGATGTCTGCGGAACGCGTTCGCCGTGCGGTGGTTACCGAGTCCACCGGTACGCGCGAGGCAGCCATCAACGTGGCGGAAGGCGAGAAGCAAGCCGCCATCCTCAAAGCCGAAGGTCAAAAGCAAGCCGCCATCCTGCAAGCCGAAGGCGAGAAGCAGGCGCAGGTTCTGCGCGCCGAAGGGTACTCGGTGGCGTTGGAGAAGATCTTCGGGGCGGCAAAATTGGTGGACCAGAAGACCATGACCCTGCAATACTTCGAGACCCTCAAGGCGCTGGGCATGAGCCCCTCCACCAAGTACATCTTCCCGATGGAATTCACCAGCCTGCTCGATAACTTCCTCGGCAAGGATGTGAAGAAGTAGACAAGTACACAAGTAGACAAGTACACAAGTAGACAAGTAGAAAGTGGAAAGTAGAAAGTAGAAAGTGGAAAATGGGCTTTCCACTTTCTGCTTTTTTGTTGATAGAATTCTCCCCGTATGGAAATTCAACCCGCAAACTTGCTCGACCTGAAAGCCCTGCAGCGGCTCGAACATATCTGTTTTGAAAAAGATGCCTGGCCCCTGCTGGATTTGGTGGCAGTGCTGACCTGGCCCGATGTGATCCGTCTCAAAGCGGTGGAGGATGGCGAAATGATCGGCTTCGCCGCCTGCGACCCGCGTCCCTCTCAATCTGTTGCCTGGCTCTCCACCCTTGCCGTGGATCCACGCTTTCAGCGGCGCGGGATTGGGCGTATGCTCCTGCGCGCCTGCGAAGAACGTGTCCGTCAACCGCTTATGAAGTTGTCGGTGCGGGTTTCCAACTATGGCGCTATTGCCCTTTATGAGCAGGAGGGCTATCAGACTGTTGACGTATGGGGGCGGTATTATTCCGACGAGGAAGATGCGCTGATCATGGAGAAGCGCATCCAGCCGGTGAGAGATTTGCAGGCAGTGCGATATAATGACCGCCTATGACCGTTGAACCGCTTCCGCCGCCTGTGTGGGTGGATGAATCAGCCAGCCTCAAACGCATGGTTGACGACCTCTCTGCTCAAAAGCGCATCGCCGTGGACACGGAATCCAACAGCCTGCATGCTTACCGCGAACAAGTTTGCCTCATCCAATTCTCGACGCCCGAAAGAGATTACGTCCTCGATCCGCTTGCCTTCGACGACCTCCAGCCGCTTGCGCCGCTCTTTGCCAGTCCGCGCATTGAGAAAGTCTTTCATGCCGCCGAGTACGACCTGATTTGCCTGAAGCGTGATTATGGCTTCGCGTTCAAGAACCTGTTCGATACCATGCAAGCCGCCCGCATTTTGGGGTATCCTTTCGTTGGGTTGGATGCCATCTTGAAGGAAAAATTTCAAGTCAGGGTGGACAAACGCCACCAAAAAGCGGATTGGGCTGCCCGCCCTCTCACCCCCGCGCAATTGGATTACGCCCGCATGGATACGCACTATCTCCTGCCCTTGCGCGACTTGCTGGAGGAGGAATTGCACGAAAAGGGCAGGTGGGGCTACGCCCTCGATGACTTTTCCCTCGCCTGCCATGTGAGCGAACCGAAAGAGAAAACGAACGGTTCTTCCTGGAAGCGCTTCGGCAACCGCAAAGACATCACCCCGCGCGAGTTGACAATCCTCCGCGAACTATGCCTGTGCCGCGACGCCATTGCCGAGTCCATGAACCGCCCGCCGTTCAAGGTGATTTCCGACAGCGTTCTGCTGGACATCGCCAAGAACCTGCCCGAAAAGGATGTGGACCTGGCGGCAATTGGTTTGAGCCAAAAGCAGATTCAT
The DNA here is from genome assembly GCA_020723805.1 of Anaerolinea sp. Taxonomy (GTDB): domain Bacteria; phylum Chloroflexota; class Anaerolineae; order Anaerolineales; family Villigracilaceae; genus Defluviilinea. The sequence continues at coordinate 58,285 of DYID01000006.1, forward strand.
CTATGGGGCGAGCAAATTTTGGCGGCAACCCGGCGCGGGATGAAGAATCCGCTGGTGAGGGCAGAGCAGGCTGAACGTCCGAAAGAAGCGGTCATCCGCCGCCTGGAGAAGTTGAAGACCTGGCGGAAAAAAGTCGCTGAGGGGATGAAGGTCGAGTCCGATATCGTCCTGCCCAAAGGCTTGCTGCACATGCTTGCCGAACAGCCGCCGAAGAACCTTGAAGAATTGCGGACGATGATGTGCGAGTCGCCTTTTCGCTTCGAACAGTACGGCGAGCAGATTTTTCAATTGATTGGGAGATGACATGCGGATTACTTTTCACGGCGCGGCGCAAACGGTGACCGGCAGCCAGCACCTGCTGGAAGTGAACGGACACCGCCTCCTTCTGGACTGCGGGCTGTATCAGGGTCGAAGAGGCGATACCTACGCCCGAAACTTGAACTTCTCCTATGACCCGCGCACAGTGGACGCGGTCATTCTTTCTCACGCTCACATTGATCATTGCGGCAACCTGCCCAATCTGGTGAAGAGCGGTTACGCGGGTCCCATCTACGCCACGAAGGCAACGGTGGACTTGGCGGGGATCATGATGGCAGACTCCGGGCGAATTCAGGAGGCGGATGCGGAATTCGTCAACAAAAAACGTGCGGCGCGCGGCGAAGAACCCATTGAGCCGCTCTACACCGAAGCCGATGCGGTGCAGGCGGCGGGCTTGCTGCGCGGCGTGGATTACGACCAGCCTTTCGAGGTCATCCCCGGTGTGACGGCGCGGCTGATTGAAGCCGGTCATATTTTGGGCTCGGCGGCGGTTTCGCTGGTCATCGAGGAAAAGGGAAGGAAGTTTCACTTCTGGTTTTCCGGCGATATTGGGCGGTACAAACTTCCGCTGCTGCGCGACCCGGTTCTTCCGCCGGACGATGTGGATTATCTGCTCATGGAGTCCACCTACGGCGACAAGACCCACCACGACCCGTCGCAGGCGTTCGAGGAGTTTCGCGAGGTGGTTTCGCGCACCATCGCGCGCGGCGGCAAAGTCATCATCCCGGCGTTTGCCGTGGGGCGCACCCAGGAACTTGTGTACAACCTGAATATGATGATGTTCGAGAACGGCGTACCGCGCGTGCCTGTCTTTGTGGACAGCCCGCTGGCGGTCAATGCTTCGGATGTGTTTCGCCGCCATCCCGAATGTTTCGATGCCGAGACGCGTCAGTTTGTGCAGGAGGCGCATCACCCGGCGCTGGATTTCAAGATGCTGACCTACATCCGTTCGGTGGAAGAGTCGAAGGCGCTGAATGAGCGCAAAGACCCGATGATCATCATCTCCGCTTCGGGCATGGCAGAGACGGGACGTATCCTGCATCACCTGCGTAACAACATCGAGAATCCGAAGAACACCATCTGCATCGTCTCCTGGCAGGCGCCTTATACGCTGGGTCGCCGCCTCGCCGACCGTGAAAAGCATGTCAAAATCTTTGGCGAGCCGTACACCGTCCGCGCGGAGATTGCCACGATTGGCGGCTTGTCGGGTCATGCCGGGCAAAACCTGCTCGTGGAATACGCACTGCGGGTCAAAAAGGCTGCCAAAAAAGTCTTCCTGGTACACGGCGAAGAAAAGCCCGCCCTAACCTTGATGGAAAAACTTAGGGAACAATCCATGCGCGAGGTGTATTACCCCGAATTGCATTCCAGCGTCGAAATTTAACTCGCCTCATGCCGTGGGGCGAGATTTATCTCGTCTTTTCGGGCGACATAAATGTCGCGGTACGAATAAACTACATAGCGTCAGATTTAAGTTATAATCTCGCCGCTGTCGGACGAAATTCATTTCGTCCCGCTTTTGGGAAGGTGCCAGAGTGGTTGAATGGGACGGTCTCGAAAACCGTTGTGGGCTCCGGTCCACCGAGGGTTCGAATCCCTCCCTTCCCGCCAGAAGCGCGTCCGCGAGGGCGCGTTTTGTTTTCCACCGTGCGCCCCCATTGAGGGGGTGATATTCGCATCCCTCATCGCTTTTGGGCTGATGTTTCTGAACAAATCAACGACTAAAGTCGTTACTACAGCAAAATAGAATAATCAAAACCCCTCTCCCATTGGAGAGGGGTTAGGGTGGAAATTTACCAGCCTTTGATATACGGCTCCCATTCCCGGTATTCGTTCAGGTGTCTGCCGAAGATATACATGGCGCTGGCGGGCGGCTCCTTGGGTGGATGAAGCAACTGCATGTGCACCTCTTCCACCTTGCGCCCGCCCTTGCGGTGATTACAATGCGGGCAGGCGGTTACCACGTTGGTCCACTCATGCTTGCCGCCCATGTGCCGCGGAATGACATGATCCACCGTCATGCCGCCATCGCGTTTGCCGCAATACTGGCAGGTATAATTGTCGCGTCGAAATACCTCGCGGCGCGTCAACTTGACGCGGGGTCTCGGACGGTGGACCTGCATCTCCAGCCGGATGATCGAGGGGCGCGGGATTAACTGCGATACGGTTTTGATGTGACCGCGTCCGTTCATCACCATGTCGGCTTTGCCCGCCAGGAGCAATCCCACCGCACGGCGCGTGGTACAGACGTTGATCGGTTCGAAATTGGCGTTTAGCACCAGCACGGGTTCGTGCATTCTGCCTCCGCAACAGGCATGATTATATGCCAGATGCCATAATTCGTAAAATCCACTTTGGGTAATGCCACGAACCTGTCATTCAGGAGAACCCCCATGAACATTCTGATCGCCGGCGGCAGCGGCTTTCTTGGTTCCGCCCTTGTCCAATCCCTTGCACAGGATGGTCACCGTATATTTGTTCTGACCCGCCGCGTCCCTCAAACTCCCAGCCAAATCCACTGGGATGGCAAAACGACCGCCGGCGGCTGGTCTGACCGCCTCTCTGAAATGGACGCCGTGATCAACCTGACCGGCTACGGGCTGGATCACTGGCCCTGGACCCGCCGCCAAAAAGGACGTTTTCTCGATTCCCGCGTCCTGCCCGGACGGGCGCTTGCCGCCGCCATCCAAGCCTCTGCCCGCCGCCCAAGCGTCTTCATCCAGGCTTCCGGCATCAATCACTACGGTTTGCGGAGCGATTCCCTCGCCGATGAATCCACCCCTCCCGCAGATGATTTTCTCGCGCAATTGACGGTGGCATGGGAGAAAGCCACCCAGCCCGTGGATGAATTGGGCGTTCGGCGGGTCGTGATTCGCACGGCGGTAGTGCTGGCGCGGCGCGGCGGCATGTTTCCGCTCATGGCGCTGCCAGTGCGGCTGTTCGCCGGCGGCAGGTTCGGCGACGGCAAACAAGCCGTCCCATGGATACACATTGACGATTACGTGGGAGCGGTCAAATTCCTCCTCCAAAATGAAAACGCGCGCGGTCCCTTCAACCTGATTGCGCCCACGCCCACTTCCAACGCCGAGTTCATGCGCACCATTGCCAGGGAATTGAAGCGTCCGTATTGGCTGCATCTGCCAGCCTTTTTGTTGAAGATTCCGCTGGGCGAAATGAGCGTTCTGCTTACCGAAGGCAGTTACGCCCAGCCCAAACGCCTGCTCGAACTCGGCTATACCTTCCGTTTTCCCGCACTGGCAGACGCCGTGCGCGACCTTTTCAACTGAAACTCTCCAGGAGCCTGCATGAAAAAAATCGTCCTTGTTGTGTTGTTGTTTCTTTCTGCCTGCACACTACCCTCTGGTGCGCCGACAGAGCCGCCGCCCCCCACTGCTTATATTGACCCCTCTTATCCCACGCTGGAAGCGGCGCCCGCTTCGGCGGTTCAATCTGCCAGCGGGGTCGAAGTCCGCGTGAACCGCGCCTGGCGCGACGGCAAGGAAGTTCATGCCGAGGTCTGCTATACCCTGCTCGATACATCCAACTGGGCTATTTGGAGCGCCAGCCTGCAATATGCGGGCGGCTCCATCCCTGACTTTGGCTCGACCATGCTGACCATGCAGGAAGCGGCGGAGGGACAATCCGGTCTGCGCTGCGACGATCTGACCTTCTTCAACGTGCCGCCCGATGCCGACCTCACCGCCGCCACGCTCGTCATTGACGCCATCGCCGCGCCGCCCCGCGCCGAGGAGTACTGCACGATTTACCTGTTCAAAATTCAGCAGAAACTGTCCGAACGGGGCATTCCTATCACGCTGGCGTGCGTGGAGTCGGCTGGGGTGCAGACTCTGCAAATTGTTGGCAAACCAGACTCCATGTCGCAGGAAGAGGCGGAGCAAATTGTCTTCAGCGATGAGTTTTATACGGTGCGCGGTCCGTGGGCGTTTTCCTTCAACCTCGGTCAGTGATGTTGTATAATAGGCGCATGTCTGCTGTTTGTATCGCAAACGTGTACTATTCGCGCCATCCTTAATCCCCTGCGATGGTGTAGTTGAACGCGCCCACCATCGAGGGCGCGTTTTTGTTTGCAACATTCTCTACGAAGAGGCTTCCATGAATATCGAAGAACAAGTCGAACTTTTGATGCAAGGCACCGAATACGGCGACGAGGAATTGAAGCAGGCGATGACGAACGAACTGCGCGAGCGCCTGATCGAAGCCGAAAAGGAGGGCAGACCTCTGCGCGTGTATTGCGGCTACGATCCCACCTCCACCGACCTGCATCTGGGGCATACGATTACGATGCGTAAATTGCGCCAGTTTCAGGATTTGGGACACGAGGTGACGTTCCTCATCGGGAGTTATACCGCGCTGGTGGGCGACCCTTCGGACAAGAACAAGGCGCGTCCCATCCTGACCGAGGAGCAGGTCGCCGAAAATGCCCGCACCTACGCCGAACAGGCTTTCCGCGTGCTGGACCGCGAGAAGACCAAAATCCGCTATAACGGCGAATGGCTGAGCAAGTTGTCGCTGGTGGATTTGATTCGTCTGGGGCAGAATTTCACGGTTCAGCAGTTTTTGGCGCGGGAGAATTTTGCCAAGCGGCTCGAAAAAGGCGAAGCCATCTACCTGCACGAAACGTTCTACGCGCTGATGCAGGGATACGATGCCGTCGCATTGCAGACCGATGTGCAGGTGGGCGGCACCGACCAGTTGTTCAACATCATCGTCGCCGGGCGGAAATTGCAGGAGGCGCTGGGGCAGAAACCGCTGGTGGGCATCATCACCGGCATTCTGCCGGGCACCGACGGGGTTCAGCGCATGTCGAAATCCACCGGCAACATCGTGCCAATCAACAGCGGCGCAGAGGACATGTACGGCAAGTTGATGTCCATCCCCGATTTTGCGATGGGCACGTACATGCGCCTTGCCACGCGCTGGACTCCGCATGAAATCGAAGCCATCGAGAAGGAAGTGGCATCCGGCAGATTGCATCCGCGCGACGCGAAGATGAAGATGGCGTTCGAGATTACGTCCATTTTCTATGGCGAGGCGGATGCGCAGGCGGCGCAGGAGACCTTCATCCGCATGTTCCAGAAGAAGGAGACGCCGGACGAAATGCCCGAATACAAACTGCAGGAGGGGCAGACGGTTCTGGATGTCATTCTGGCGGCGGAGATGGCATCCAGCCGCAGTGAGGCGCGGCGTTTGATTGATCAGAAGGGGGTGCGCCTGGATGGGGAAGTGCTGGAACGCGGCGATGCGCCGTTCCCGCATGCGGGTGTGCTGCAAGTGGGCAAGCGGAAGTTTATCCGCGTGAAGTGATATAAAAAGGAGTGGCGCGCGGCGTCACTCCTTTTCTTTGGCTTCCTGTTCGCTGAGCATCTTCAGGAATGCCTCGACCACCTGCGGGTCCAGGATGGTGCCGGAGATGCTTTTGATGTAAGCGATGACTTTTTCGCGGGACCAGGCTTTTCGGTATGGGCGGTCGGATAGCAGGGCATCCCAAATATCCACAACGGAGAAGATGCGCGCCGCCAGAGGGATTTGCTCGCCTTTCAATCCGCGCGGGTAACCGCTTCCATCCCAGTGTTCGTGATGGCAGTAGGGAATGTCGAGGGCGGGGTGGAGGTAGGGGATGGGGGAGAGCAGGTCGTAGGCGTATTGCGGGTGCTTACGCATTTCCGCCCATTCCGAATCGTTTAACGGACCCGTTTTTCGCAGGATTTGATCCGGTACGCCCATTTTGCCGATGTCGTGCAGGAGCACGCCGCGATAGATGTTGATCAAGGCGTCTTCGCTGACGTTCATGTAGCGCGCCAGGTCCATGGTCATGCGGGTGACGCGGCGGGTGTGACCTTCGGTCTCGCGGTCGCGCAATTCGAGGGCGCGCGCCCAGCCTTCGAGGGTGGTGTCGTATGCCTGGCGGATTTCCTGATTGGAGCGCTGCAAATTCTCGAAAAGTTGGGAATTGTCAATGGCGATGGCGGCTTGCCCGGTGAGAGTCTGCATGAATTGCATCCACTCTTCAGTGGGGGTGAGGGGCGAACGGTTGAAGATTTCGAAAAGCCCTTTGATTTGCCCCTTGACGATCAGCGGGACGCCAAGGTAAGAGACAAAGCCTTCGCGGATGAGCAGCGGGTCGCGCGCGATTTCGCCGGCTGCTTGCAGGTCTGGAATGTGTTCGATGCGTCCCTTCATCACAACCTGCCCTGCCAGCCCTTCGCCGAGGCGCGTCAGGGGGCGGGTGGGGGAGGCGGAGCGGAAGCCGGCGCTGCACAGATACGTCATGCTTTGTAATTCGGGGTGGTAGAGCAGGATGTCAACCGCGTCCACTTTGAGATGCCTGAGGGTGTGATCCATCAAAATGTTGAGGGTCACGCGCAGGTCGGTGGAGGAGGCGATGGCGGCGTCAATGTCGCGCAGGGTGGTCAGTTTGCGAACCTGTTCCTGGCTTTGTTCGAACAGGTCGGCGCGGTGGATGGCGTTGCCGGCGATTTCGGCGAGGGTCTCGAGCAGGTGGATGTAATCTTCTATGTTGCGGCTGGATTCGATTTGCACCATCAGTACGCCCAGAATGCCATCGCTCGATTTGATGGGAATCCCGCCGCCTCGATAGCCTTCAAGGATTACTTCGCGGTTGCCTTCGAAGAGCAGGGGATCATTTTTGAGCTCGGGTGAGATGTGGGTCTTGCCGGTGGTGAGGACGTGTCCCACGATTCCCTGGTCGGGTCGGATGCGTTTGTATTTTGTTCGTGTGGACACGCCTCTGGCGGCGCGCTGGACGATGAGGTTGGTGGTGGGGTCGTGAATCCACACCGAGCCGCTGTGCGTTTGGAGCAGGTTGAGCGTTTCGTCGAGCAGGATGTTGCACATTTCGGTCTGCGATTGTGTGGCGCGCAGGGAGGAGGAAAGGCGGTTGATGGTTTCCACCTCCTGGAGACGGCGCTGTGCCTCATCGTAGAGGCGGGCATTTTTGATGGCGGTGGCGGCTTGCTGGGCAAGGCTTTCGAGGAAGTTCAAGTCGGACAGTTTGTATTCGTTATCTGCGCCGCTGCGCCAGACCACCACCAGCCCGGTCAATTGGTCTTTTTCCATGACCGGCACGCCCATGATGTTTTCGTGTGGATTTGAGTCTGTGCCTGCGATGACGATGGCGCGCGGGTCGCGTGCCGTGTCGTTGACGATCTCTCCGCTTTTGTTGAGGGCAATGCTGCCTAAGATGCCTCGTCCGATTTCCAACGGGAATTTCAAAATGTGTTCGGCTTCGGCGCCCTGTGCGGCGATTGCCTTCAAAATCTGCCTGGATGAATCGAGCAGGTACACGGCGCTGCTTTCGCTGTTGAGCAGGTCTTTGGCGTAGGTGGCAATCTTGCTAAGCACCACGTCCAGTTGCAGAGTGGCGGAAATATCGCGCCCCACTTCGGCGATGGCGGCGGCTTCCTGAGCCCGCCGCACGATTTCCTTGAACAGATTCGACGATTCGATGGCGACCGAAACCTGATTGGCAATGCTGGTCAGGAAACTTAATTCGACTTGGCTGAACACGCCGTTGATGCGCAGCCTCCAGGCATTCACCGCGCCGATGCACTTGCCGCGCAGAATCAACGGAGCCGACATCATGGTTTCGTATTCTGCTTCCTCTTTGGGAGTGCCAGGGAGGTGAATTCTCCGCGCATCTCTGGCAACAATTTCAATAATTTCGGCTTTTCCACTGGCAACCACACTGCCTGTGATTCCCTGTCCGACCTGGAGGGTTTGGGCGAACAGCTCGCTTTTGTGCTGTCCCTGCGCCGCGATGGCTTTGAGGGTGCGGTTGTCGTCCTGAAGCAGGTAAATGGCAACGCGGTTGGCGTGTAAAAGCTCGAGAGAGCGCTGTGTGATCTTTTCGAGAACGGGGGTGATTTCCTGGGTGGTGGCGATTTCGTTGGCAATCTCCACCATGGTTTCGATGATTTGCGTGCGGCGGCTTTCTTCCTGGAAGAGTCGCGCGTTTTCGATGGCGATTGCCGCGTGAGTGGCGAGCATTTCCAGCAGGACCTGTTCTTCGTCGCCGTAGGAGTTCGGTTCGTAGGCTTGCGCCGAAATCATACCGATGACTTTTTTGCCGATGCGCATGGGTACGGCTGCCACCGAGCGGACGCGCCTGGGGGACCCAAACCTGACCGCCCGTGTCTGTTCGATGTCTGGTGTGTCCTTCAGGATGATGCTTTTCCCGTTATTGATGATATCGGCGCTGAAGCCTTTGTGGGCTGGCACGCTTTCGGGCGCGTATCGCTTTCCTGCCTCCACCGCATAGACTGCCGTGATCTCGGTTCTGTCATCGTTGATTAGCGTAATGAGGAATACATCACACGGCATCAACCTTGCCGCCGCTTCATGGATGGCGGCGTAGATTTGTTCGGTGTCTTGGGTGAAGCGGACAATGTCCTGACTGATGCGGTGCAGGATGGCGCGGCGTTCCGATGCCCGCAGGGCTTCCTGGTACAGCCGGGCATTCCCAATTGCAATGGCAGCCTGGTTGGCAATGGCAAAGGCAAACTCGGCATCTTTGGCGGTGTAGCGGTTGGTTTGCCGGCTGTCCAGCGTGGCTAAGCCAATGACATCTCCTTTGTATGTCAGGGGAATGATCATGAACGAATTGACATATTCCGCCCCTTTGACAAACCTGTAATCGGGGTCCTGCCGCGTATTGTTGACCCAAACCGGTTGAACGGTTTGGATGGCGCGCTGTTTGAGAATCGAATCTTGCAGTGGAAGCACTTGTCCGGGGGTAAATATGCCGGCAGGAAATCCATGTGTGGCGGCAATGCGTAGTTTGTCTCCCTCCAGCAGTTGAATCGTTCCCGAATCGCTTGGGATTAGACTCAGCATGTGCTGAAGGATGGTTTGCATGATTTTGTCCAATTCCAGCGTGGAAGTGGTGACGCGCATCAATTCCAGCATGGATTCTTCGCGCTGGCGCTGTTCGCGCTCTGCCTTGAACAGGATTGCATTTTGGATTGCCACCGCGGCGGAATTGGCAAAGGTCTGAATGAGCGTCGCATCGCGTTCGCTGAAGGCATTGGGACGGTGACTGTCGAGGTTGATGAAGCCAACTACCTCATCCTGCGAGATCATGGGAACGCTCAGCCATCCGCGAATTTTCTCCGAAACATCCCATTTTTCGAAACGCGAATCGGCTTGCGCGTCTGCCATGACCATGGGGCGGCGGGTAGTGAAGAGTTCAGCCCATTTGGCTGTATTCGGCACTTTTTTCCCGATCAGTTTGGCGTCCGTTGGGAACCCCTTTACAGCGGCAATTTCCATGCTACCGTCGCCGGTTTCCATGAAGATGGAGGCGCTGTCGTACGGGACGATCTTTTGAGCGGAAGTCAAAATTTGCTCAAGCAGAGTCTCCAGCTCGATATAGGCACTTAACGAGGCAGTCGCCTCGCGTAGCGATTCCGCTTCTTCGCGGCGCCTGCGTTCGGTCTCATACAAGCGCGCGTTTTCAAGTGCCGTTCCCAGCGTTCCCGCCACGGTCTCCAAGAACTGTTCATCTTCCTCGTCAAAGGCATTGGTTTTTTTGCTTTCGACGTTGAATACGCCGATAATCTTCTTGTTGACGCGGATGGGGACGCATAATTCGGAGTGTATGCCGCTGACAATTTCCACGAAAGATGGTTCTTTCGACACGTCACCCAAACGGATGGCTGCATCCAGCCTTACTGCTTTGCCGGTCACTCCCTGGGTAATGGGCGAGCCATTCTTCCACTTTTCGACATTTGCCCCAACGTACGAAGGATGGGGGACCAGCGTGTCACCCTGCTCGTTGAGCATCAATACCCCGCATACCTCATCATACACACTTGACACGACCTGCACGACTCTTTCGATGATCTCATCCTCAGAAGTGATTTCCGTGCCAGCCAGGGTAATGGCGTTCAAGACCCTCAATTCCTGCAATTGCCGCTGCAAGGCACGCTCGTTTTCTTTATCCTGTGTAACGTCTATTAGGATGCCCTGCCAGTACAGAGGATTGCCATCTCCATCGCGTATCAGTTTGGTTTCTTCCTTGAGCCAGATTACGCGTTCGTCTTTGCAGTTAAAGCGGTATTCTTCGGAGAAAGGTTCTCCCGTATTGTGCGACCTTCTGTCTGCCGCCAATATCCGTTCACGGTCATCGGGGTAAATGTGATTTTCCCAAAAGAGGTCATCCGACATCCATTCAGCAGGGGTATAGCCGGTGAGCTCCTCGATGCGGGGACTGATGTAAAGCGTCTTTTCGAATTCATCCGCCTTGTCCAAAAATACGACTGCCGGCATCTGCTCCACCAGCGCCTGATACTTCACTTCGACTTCGCGTTTTGCCGCCTGTTCGCGCGCCAAATTGTTTTGCGCCACGGCATTCGTAATGACCACCGGCAGGCGGTGCAAATAATCGCTCTGTTTGACGAGATAATCTGCTGCTCCTGCTTTGAGTGCTGCGACCGCCGCTTGCTCATCTCCCTGCCCGGTCACCAAAACCACTGCCGGGGGCATCGGCATTTCCTTGATCCTCTTCAACAAGTCAAGCCCCGAACCATCCGGCAGACGCAGGTCGGAGAGAACCAGGTCAATATCCGTTTCCTGCTCGAGGATATTCAACGCCGCTGTGATAGAGTCGCAGTGAAGCAGGACAAACTCCACTTTGAGATTATCCTCCAGCGTGCGCTGCGCCAGTTCGACGTGCGCGATTTCATCCTCGACATAAAGTATCTTTATCACAAGTCAATTCCTTGTCATGACGACATAACCGCCCTTTGGTTTCTCAAAACATCAGTCATTATAAAACAAACTCCCGGCAACAGCCTTGCAATCCTTTCACAAAAACAAAAGACGCCTTGCGGCGTCAGTTACAGTGCGAAAATGATTTACAAGAGGCGTCGAGGGGATTCGAACCCCTGAATGAGGGTTTTGCAGACCCTTGCCTTACCACTTGGCCACGACGCCGTGTTAAAGATCTGAGCGGGCGATGGGATTCGAACCCACGACCTTCTCCTTGGCAAGGAGACGTTCTACCACTGAACCACGCCCGCGCTTTCGACTAACTTTCAGCCGAGAGTGCCGAGACACAGAATCGAACTGTGGACACCGCGATTTTCAGTCGCGTGCTCTACCAACTGAGCTATCTCGGCGATATTCTGTTGTTAAGCGTGCGGAATTTTACTTGGTGACTTGGGGATTGTCAAGCAAGGCGCGAATGAATTTTCTCAACCCCGTATTCTGTCTGTCGCTTGCAGTTTCACCGGCAAGAAGCGTTTTTCTCTTTTGTCAGCATAACCGTTCAGATGTGCCCTTCGTGGTTAATTGGCTTTTGTAGTAGTGTCGGTTTTTTGCACAATCAGCGCTATCAACGTTTTTCTGAGACCCAATCCACTAACGCGGACGCACGTATCATAGGTTTTCTGGGTGATAAAGACAGAGGGAATAGGTTTGTTTTTCGTGGCATTCTCAAAGTATCTCGCGCCAACCAAGCCAGCAAAGATTGCAAGGGGAACCGCTGGAGCCTTGCGTCTCTGACATTCTTTGCGGTTGGTTTTGCTGGAGCGACATGCTCCACATGACTTTGTGAAATCCACACCTCAGGATGATGTTCTTGACGCATCGTAGAAAATGGCGTAACATACCGCTCGACACATCGCTATCGGAAGGAAAGTAGGCGACAATATGTATAATTTCGACAAAATAGACGTCAAAATCGTCAACATTCTGCTCGAAGACGGGCGTATGCCTGCCTCGGAGATTGCGCGCCGCATCGGCGACATCTCCGAGCGCGCCATTCGCTACCGCATTGACCGCATGATTGAGTCGGGGATTATTCAGATCAGTGCCGTCGCCAAGCCTCAGGCGTTTGGCTTGACCACCATTGCCGACATCTGGCTCGAGGTCGAGTCGGATCGAATTATGGAAGTGGCGAAGAAAATGGCGGAATTCGACAACGTCAGTTACGTCGCCTGCGGAATCGGGGAATCGGATGTCAGTATTCAGGTTGTGGCAAAAGATACGGCGGAGATTTACCAATTCATCACAGAAGTGGTGCGTAAGGTCCCCGGCGTGCGGAAGACGACAACTTCGATTGTTCCCCTGATTATCAAAGATGTGTATCAGTGGCGGGTGCCGGAGAGCGTCGTCACGGCGTTGTCCGAAAAAGAAGAAACAGCAAAGATCAAATAAGGAGAAGTACTCATGTTCGGTTCGAAGACCCATGCCTTGCAACAACGCGCCATGCAAGTGATGCCGCTCGGCGTCAATTCCAATTTCCGATTCTGGGGAGAGGGCATTACGCCCTATGTGGAAAAAGCAAAAGGCGCGTATCTGTGGGATGTGGACGGAAAACGATACATTGACTACCGCATGGCATTCGGTCCGATCATCCTCGGTCATGCCTATGACGAAGTTGACCAGAAGGTGATCGAGGAAATCCAAAAGGGGATTCTCTTCGCCATGACGGGGGAACTGGAGGTGGCGGTCGCGGAAATGATTACGGAGATGGCTCCCGCCGTCGAAATGGTTCGGCTGGCATGTTCTGGCACCGAAGCGACCATGCACGCCATCCGCGTGGCGCGGGCGTACACGGGGCGCGACATCATTCTAAAATTCGAGGGCAACTATCACGGTTTTCATGACCACACGCTTTGGTCCACCTACGCACCGGTGGAGGCGTATGGGAATCGGCGGAGTCCCATTCCCGTACCCGCCTCGTCGGGCATCCCGAAGACGATGCGGGAATTCATCATCACGCTGCCGTTCAATGACTTCGAGGGCTTCGAGCGCGTGATGCGCTCCTATGGCGAGCAGATTGCAGCGGTCATCACCGAACCGTGTCAGGGCAACTGTGCCGCCATCAACCCGCAGGATGGATTTTTGGAATTGATCCGCAAAAAGACGGAAGAATACGGCTGTGTTTTCATTCTCGATGAAGTGAAGACGGGCTTCCGCATTGCGAACGGCGGGGCGCAGGAGTATTACCGCATCCAACCGGACCTGGCGACGTATGCCAAAGCCCTGGGCAACGGCTACCCGATTGCGGCGTTCGGCGGGAAGCGCGAGATCATGTCCATCATCGGGCAGGGCGTGGCGCAAGGCGGAACGTACACGAACAACAAGCCCGGCGTCGCCGGCGCGTATGCCACGCTGAGTCTTTTGAAATCCAAACCCATTTTGAAAACCATCGCCCAGCGCGGACAGCGCCTGATGAACGGCTTGAAGGACATCTTCGAGGAAAACGGTATTCCCGTTGCCATGACCGGCTATCCCGCCATGTTCTCGTTCTCGCTTGGCGTGGAAGCGGTGACCTGTCAGCGCGATTGGGCGAAGAGCGATCATGACCTGTATCTCCGTCTCGTCGAGAAAGCCATCGAGCGCGGCGTGATGCCTGACCACGATGCCCGCGAGCCGTGGTTCCTGTGCTACTCCCATTCCGACGCGGATATTGACGAGACGCTGAATGTGTATGCGGAGATTGTCAAATCAGTCAAATAGTCTGATAGTCTGATAGTCGAATAGTCTGATAGTCGGGCTCGTTACTATGAGACTATCAGACTCAAGACTATGAGACTCAAGACTATGAGACTCTCAACAGGAGTTCCCATGCCTCTCACTGCAAAAGAAATTGTTGATCTAAACAAAGAATACACCTTCTTCTCCTGGTCCAATCAGGGACAGGTGAATCCCATCCCGGTGGTTCGCGCTGAGGGGGTGTATTTCTGGGATGCGGATGGCAAACGCTATCTCGATTTTGCCTCGCAGTTGGTGAACCAGAACGCGGGGCACCAGCATCCGAAAATCGTCAAGGCGATTCAGGAGCAGGCGGGGAAGTTGACCTTTGTCAGCCCGAGCGCGGCGACCGAACCGCGCGGCTTGCTCGGCAAGAAACTGGCGGAAATCACGCCCGGCGATTTGAAGAAGACCTTCTTCGCCCTCGGCGGCGCGGAGGCAAACGAGAATGCCATCAAGATTGCCCGCTTCTACACGGGGCGGCATAAAATTTTGGCGCGTTACCGCTCCTATCACGGCGCGACGCACGGCGCGATTGCGTTGACGGGCGATTACCGCCGCCTGCCCGCCGAGCCTGCCATTTCGGGCGTCGTCCACTTCCTCGACCCGTATTGCTACCGCTGTCCCTTCGGCTGGACGCGGGAGACCTGTCACCGCGAGTGCATCAGCCACGTCGAAGAGGTGATCCAGCACGAAGGTCCAGACCAGATCGCCGCCATCATCCTCGAGGGCGTGACCGGCACGAACGGACTCATCATCCCGCCCGACGACTACTGGTCTCGTATGCGCGAAATCTGCGACAAGTACGGCATCCTGCTCATCTCGGACGAGGTGATGAGCGGCTGGGGGCGGACGGGGGAGTGGTTCGCGGTGGACAATTGGGGCGTCGTTCCCGACATCATCACGACGGCGAAGGGCATCACGTCGGGGTATGTGCCGCTCGGCGCGGTGATCGTGCGCGAGAAGATTGCGAAGTTCTTCGATGACAAAGTGCTGTACGCGGGGCTGACGTACAACGGTCACGCGTTGGCGTGCGCCGCGGCGCTGGCGACGATTGAAGTCTATGAAGAGGAGAAAATCTTCGAGAACGCGAAGAAGGTGGGAAAACATCTCGGCAAACGCCTCGAAGAGTTGAAGGTGAAACATCCCTCGGTGGGCGACGTGCGCTACATCGGTCTGTTTTCCGCGCTCGAACTGGTGAAGAACCGTCAGACCAAAGAGCCGATGGATTTGACCCCGCTCAAGAATTTCCTGATTGCCAACGGCGTGTACGTGTTCAATTTCAAGAACATCCTGTTCGTCGTCCCGCCGCTGGTGATTACGGAGGAGCAATTGGATGAGGGGCTGAACTTATTGGATGAAGGTTTGGCGGAGTTGATGGATACGCAGGTTGTGTAATTGGTAAATGGTAATTGGTTGATGGATTCTCCAATGAAAAACGCCGCGCCTGACATGATTTACAAACTGGTCGAGACGTTCGAGCAGAATTTGGAGGCGTACCGTTCCAGCAAGAACGAGACCGAACTGCGCCGCGAGTTTTTGGACAAGTTCTTCGCCGCGCTGGGCTGGGACGTCGCCAACGAAAAAGGCTACGACGAGTTGAGCAAGGAGGTCGTCCACGAGTTTTCGGTGGAGGTGGCGGGTCAGCAGAAGAAAGCCGATTACGCCTTCCGCGTGGGGCGCGGGGACAGGTTCGACTTCCTGGTGGAGGCGAAAAAGCCCTCGGTCAAGATTGAAGCGAGTCAGGAAGCGGCGTTCCAAATCCGCAGATACGGCTGGAGCGCAAAGATTCCCATCAACATCCTGACCGACTTCGAGCATTTCGCCGTTTATGATTGCCGCGCCAAGCCCAGCATCAACGACAAGGCGTCGGTCGGGCGAATCCTGCTCATCCATTACAAAGAGTATGCGGAGCGCTGGGATGAGATTGCGTCACTCTTTTCGCCCGAGGCGATTCGCAAAGGCTCGCTCGCCAAGTTCGCCGAGGGGACAAAGGGCAAAAAAGGCACGGCGGACGTGGACGACGCCTTTTTGCAGGAAATCGAACGCTGGCGCGAACTGCTGGCGAAGAACATCGCTTTGCGAAATCCGCAGATTGACCTTGACGGCTTGAATTATGCCGTGCAGATGACGATTGACCGCATCGTCTTTTTGCGAATCTGCGAAGAGCGCGGCATCGAGCCTGAAAATCAACTGCGGGATATTGCCCTCACCCCTCACCCCTCTCCCGCAGGGAGAGGGGAAGGGGGTGAGGGAGTCTATGCCCAATTCTGCGAGTTATTCCAGCGGGCGGACACGAAATATAACTCTGGCTTGTTTCACTTCAAGAGCGAGAAGGGCGAGTCCAGCCGCCCCGACGATCTGACGCTCCACTTGAAGATTGACGACAAGGTTTTGCGGGACATCATCTCCAACCTGTATTATCCCCAAAGTCCGTATGCGTTCCTGTACATCCCCGCCGATATTTTGGGTCAGGTCTATGAGCGTTTCCTGGGCAAGGTGATTCGCCTGACGGCGGGGCATCAAGCCAAAGTGGAGGAGAAGCCCGAGGTCCGCAAGGCGGGAGGCGTTTATTACACGCCGACCTACATCGTGGATTACATCGTCAAGAATACGGTGGGGAAGTTGCTGGAAGGCGACCTCACCCCTAACCCCTCTCCCAAAGGGAGAGGGGGACTCACGCCTGCGGACGTGGCGAAGTTGAAGATTGTGGACCCCGCCTGCGGCTCGGGGACGTTCCTGCTTGGCGCGTATCAATTTTTGCTCGACTGGCATTTGAATTGGTATGTGAACAACGACCCCGAAAAATGGGTGAAGCAGAAAGCCCTTACCCCCTCCGTCCCTGCCTTCGGCAGGACACCTCCCCCAAATTCGCAGAATTTGGGGGAGGCTGGGAGGGGGTCTTACCGCCTCACCATCGCCAAGAAAAAGGAAATTCTGCTCAACAACATCTTCGGCGTGGACATTGACCCCCAAGCCGTGGAAGTGACCAAACTTTCGCTGCTGCTCAAGGCGCTGGAAGGCGTGAGCGGACAGTTGGACCTGGGTATGGAGCGCGTTTTGCCCGACCTGGGAAACAACATCAAGTGCGGCAATTCGCTCATCGGCTGGGATTATTTCGAGGGGCAGTTGATGCCCGACGCGGAAGAAATCCGCCGCGTGAATCCTTTTGACTGGGAACGCGAGTTCCCGCAGGTGTTTACCCCCTCCGTCCCTTCAGGACGCCTCCCCAAAAATCCAGCGGATTTTGGGGGAGGGCAGGGTGGGGGCGGGTTCGACGCCGTGATTGGCAATCCGCCGTATGGAATAGTGTTTGACGAGAGGACTAAACCGTATTTAGAAAGAGCGTATCCAGCCTTTCTTAGAAATAACGATACCTATGTTGCCTTTTCTCAAAAAAGCGTTTCGTTGTTAAAGGATAACGGAATGTTTGGGTTTATTATTCCGAACACCTTTTTATTAGGAAATTATTTTGAGGAGTTTAAGAAATATTTGTTGAATAATGTAAATCTTCAGAAAATTATTGACTTTGGTACGGTTCAAATTTTTGATCAGCCAAATGTATTTACCTCGCTCTTGTTCTTTCAAAAGTCAAGAAAGCCAGAAAACGACGAAGTTGATTTTTGCAAAGTCGAACAAAACGAGTTTTCCTTGAGTGACTTGCCTTTTGTTAAATTAACAAGTGATTTAATTTATTCACTGACATGGTCAAATATTAATCCCGTTATTTCAAAAATAGCGCATAACAAAACTAAACTGGATGAAATTGCGTGGGTAAAAGATGTTGGATTGAATTATTGGACACAAGGGCGAGGAAAAACGAGGGGTGGCTCAATTGCTGACCGAACAATGTATGATGGCGAAAGGCAAGACGATAAAGACCGACCATATATAAAGGGCAGAGATTTAGATAGATATAATCTCAAGTTCGGCAATCACTGGTTGAGGCACAATTACAAGAGGTTACTCGATCCCGAAGTAGATACACTGCGGTTTAGTCCAGAATTCCTTGAGAGAACCAAAATTATCTATCGGCAAACGGCTGACCACATAATAGCAACTTTGGATTCAAACGGTTATTTAACAGACAAAACTGTTCATGTGGTAGTTATTCGTGGTGAATGGGAAAAGAAGATTACCTATCATTACTTATTGGGCTTGCTGAACTCAAAGTTGTTGACCTATATTTATCGTCAATGGTCGCAAGAAGAAGGACGCACGTTTGCACAAGTTAAAACCTTTCGGATGAAACAACTCCCCATCCGCCCGATAGACTTCGCCAACCCCGCCGACAAAGCGGCGCACGACCGCATCGTCTCGCTGGTGGAGCAAATGCTCGAATTGCACAAAAAACTGCCCGCCGCCAAGACCCCGCAGGAAAAAGAACGGCTGGAGCGCCAAATCCAGGCGACCGATTCCGCCATAGACGCGCTGGTCTATGAGTTGTATGGGTTGACGGAAGAGGAAATCAAGATTGTGGAGGGCGGGTGACCCCCTTCCCGTCCTTCCCCCTCGAAAATCACCAATTACCAATTACCTTATGAATCTCCTCACCACAACCCTGCTCTTTGCTGTTACCGCCATTGCCGAAATCCTCGGCTGTTACCTTCCCTTGCTTTGGCTCAAGGGACGCGCGCCGATATGGGTGCTGGCTCCAGCCGCCTTATCGCTCGCGCTGTTTGTTTACCTGCTGACGCTGCATCCCATCGCGGCAGGACGAGTCTACGCGGCGTACGGCGGGGTGTACGTGGCGACCGCGCTTGCCTGGCTGTGGTTCGTACAGGGCATTCGCCCCAGCCTGTGGGATGTCCTCGGTGCGTCCGTCGCCATCCTGGGCATGGCGATTATCGTCCTCGCGCCCCGCGCCGCTCCCTGAACGCACCAATTACCAATTACCAATCACTTTTTGGAGTAACTCATGGACATCCTCAACTACATCAACGGCGCATGGATCAAACCAAACGCCCCCGAATACTTCGACGTAATCAACCCCGCCACGGGGCAGGTCATCGCCCGCACGCCGCTCGGCACGAAAGCCGATGTGGACGCGGCGGCGCGCGCGGCGGCGGAAGCCTTCCCTGGCTGGCGGCGGGTCCCAGTCAACGACCGCGTGCAGTACCTGTTCAAACTCCGCAACCTCCTGCGCGAACACATGGACGAAATCGCCAAACTCATCACTGACGAGTGCGGCAAGACCTTCGAAGAATCCCGCGCCGAGATGGTGCGCGCCGTGGAAAACGTGGAAGTCGCCTGCGGGATGCCGCACTTGGGCAAGGGCGAGTTTGTGGAAGACATCGCCTCAGGCATTGACGAGACGATGATCCGCCAGCCGGTGGGCGTGTGCGCCACGATTGCGCCCTTCAACTTCCCCGGCATGATTCCCTTCTGGTACCTGCCCTACGCCCTCGCGGCGGGCAACACCTACATCGTCAAGCCTTCGGAAAAAGTGCCGATGACCATGCAGTACATCTTCAAACTCATCGAGCAGGTCGGTTTCCCGAAGGGCGTGATCAACCTAGTCAACGGCGCGAAGGAGGCGGTGGACGGCATTCTTGAGCATCCGACCATCCGCGCGATTACCTTCGTCGGTTCGACCAATGTGGCGAAGTACATCTACGCCACTGCCGCGGCGCACGGCAAGCGCGTACAGGCGCAGGGCGGGGCGAAGAATCCCGTCATCATTTTGCCCGATGCCGATATGGAGATGGCGACGAAGATCGTCGCCGATTCCGCCTTCGGGTGCGCGGGGCAGCGCTGCCTGGCAGTTTCCCTCGCTGTGACGGTTGCCGAGGCGCGCAACACCTTCACCGAGTTGATCTGCGACGCCGCCTCCTCGCGCGTGGTCGGCTACGGCATGGACGCGGGCGTGCAGATGGGACCGGTCATCAATCAGGCGAGTAAAACGCGCATCGAGCAGTTGATCGGCATCGGGTCCGAGGGAGGCGCAAAGGTCTGCGTGGACGGGCGCGGGACGGTGGTCAAAGGCTACGAAAAAGGCTCCTTCGTCCGCCCGACGGTCATCGCCGATGTTCAGCCCGGAAGCGAACTCTGGAAGACGGAGGTCTTCGGTCCCGTGCTGGGGCTGATGCACGTCAACACCATCGAAGAGGCGATTGCGCTGGCGAACAGTCACATGTACGGCAATCAGGCGAGCCTGTTCACATCGAGCGGGGCGGCGGCGCGCAAGTTCAAGTACGAGGTCGAGGCGGGCAACATCGGCATCAACATCGGGGTTGCCGCGCCGATGGCGTTCTTCCCCTTCAGCGGCTGGAAGGACAGTTTCTTCGGCGACATGCACGGTCAAAGCATGGACGCGGTGGAGTTCTTCACGCAGAAGAAAGTGGTGGTGGAGCGCTGGCCCCGCGAGTGGACGAGGAAGTTTTAATTTGGTAATTGGTAAATGGTAATTACCACTTGCCAATTACCAATTACCATTTACTACTCACCAATCACCATCTCTTGAGGAATTATGACCTACGACAACGCACTCTCTTACGCAAACACTTGGCTCGACATCATCAAACAGGAGCGCTTCCCCGACGAGGCGCAAGCCAAATGGATCATCAACGAATCCAAACACAACTTCGCCGAACACTTCAACCGCGGCTGGCTGGAATACCGCAAGTCGGTGACGGAGGCGGGCGACTGGGCGTCGGTGGAATGGTCGGGCAATGGCTCGGTCTTCACCGACGTGCTGGGGCGCAAATACATTGACTGGCTGGGCGGCTACGGCATGATGGACCTCGGCTGGGTTCATCCCGAAGTAGTCGAGGCGGTCATCGCGCAGGCAAAGCGCAGTCCCATGCCCTCGCAGGAATTGATTGACCCGCTGCGCGGCGTGCTTGCCAAACTTATGGCGGAAATCACGCCGGGCGATTTGAAGTACTCGTGGTTCGCCGCCAGCGGCACCGAAGCCATCGAAGCCGCCATCAAAATTGCCAAACTCTACACGGGCAAATCGGCGTTTATTGTGGCGGTCAAGGGCTTTCACGGCAAGACAATGGGCTCGCTCTCGATGATGGGCAAAGCCGATTACCGCGAACGCATGGGCGCGCTCTATGGCGGGCAGGTTTATCACGTGCCATTCGGCGATGCGGAGGCGGTGGAACGGCAGCTTGACATCTGCGAGAAGGTCGGCATCGGCGTGGCGGCGGTCATCTTCGAACCGATTCAGGGCGAGGCGGGCGCGATTGTCCCGCCGGATGACTTCTGGTCCCGCATCCGCACCGCGACGAAGAAGCACGGGGTTTTGTTGATTGCGGATGAAGTGCAGACGGGTCTGGGGCGGACGGGGAAACTGTGGGGCGTGAATCACTGGGATGTCGTCCCCGACATCATCGCCACCGCCAAATCGCTCGGCGGCGGGGTGATGCCCATCAGTGCGGTGACCACCACCGAGGAAATCTTCCAGCCGATGATGTACCCGAATCCGTTCATGCACACCACGACGACCGGCGGCGGCGCGTTAGCCTGCTCTGCCGCCATTGCCGCCATCCGCGTCACGCTTCGCGACCGACTTTGGGAGGGCGCGGCGGCGAAGGGCAGTTACCTCATCGAAAAAGTGAGCGACCTGGCGGAGGAGTTTCCGCAAATCTACGAGAAGGTGACCGGCAAAGGCTTGCTCATCGGTCAGCACTTCCGTTCGCCGGCGCTCGGTTACAAGGTGGCGGCGGAGTTGTTCAAGCGCGGCGTGCTGGTGGCTGGCACGCTCACCAGTTCGCAAACCATCCGCATCGAGCCGCCGCTCATCATCACGCAGGCAGAAATTGACGAAGGTTTGAACCGCCTGCGCGATGCGGTCGGCGCAGTGGCAAAGACATTGTGACCCTCGCCCCTCATCCGAGGGGATGAGGGTAAAATGTAGGATAAGTCTATAGACTTGTCCTACAACATGTTCTACAAAAGACAGTATCAAATCCTATCCTGAGGAGAAGATAGATGCGAAGTGAGTTTGCAGTCGAACTACGGGATGTCGTAAAACAATTTGTCACACCAGAGGGGAATCTTTTGAACGCCGTGGATCATGTCACCATGCAGATCAAGAACGGCGAGTTCTTCTCGATGCTGGGTTCGTCGGGCTGCGGCAAGACCACCTCCCTGCGCATGATCGCCGGCTTCGAGTGGCCCACCGCGGGGGAGGTGTATATCGAGGGCAAGCCAATGGGGCATACGCCGCCCTTCCAGCGCAAGGTCAATACCGTGTTTCAAAACTATGCGCTCTTCCAGCACATGACGGTCTATCAAAACGTGGCGTTTGGGTTGGAGATGGAAGGAGCGGACAAGAGCGAAATCGAAAAGCGCGTCAAACGCGCCCTGGAGATGGTTCAACTGACCGGCATGGAGCGGCGTAAACCCCGTCAGCTCTCCGGCGGGCAGCAGCAGCGCGTGGCGGTGGCGCGGGCGCTGGTCAAACTGCCGGATGTGCTGCTCCTCGACGAACCGCTTGGCGCGCTGGACTTGAAACTGCGCAAGGAAATGCAGTTGGAACTCAAGGCGCTCCAGAAGGAAGTTGGCATCACTTTTATCTATGTCACCCACGACCAGGAAGAAGCCCTCACCATGTCGGACCGCATTGCGGTGATGAGCAAGGGCAAGGTCATGCAAATGGGCACGCCGGTCGAAATCTACGAGCGCCCCGCCAACAAGTTCGTGGCAGACTTTATCGGCGAGTCGAATTTTCTGGATGGAAAGATCAAGTCCATTTCGGCGGATGAAGCGAGCGTCTTTGTCCCTGCCCTGAACGCCGAGTTGAGCGGTGTGCCGATGTCGAAGGATTTGGTCAACGGCGAAGAAGTCGTCATTTCCATCCGCCCGGAGAAGATCCGCATCGTGGAGTACGACGACGGGAAGGAAGGAATTTTCCGCGCAAAAATCATCAACTCCATCTACATCGGTTCCGATACGCATGTGTATCTCGACTGCAACGGGGTGCGGTTGAAGGTCATGGAACAGAACCGCATTTCCCGCCTCGACCCGTTCTCCTTCTATCACAAAGATCAGCAGGTCGGTGTGTACCTGATGCCGGAAAACACGCTGGTCTTGAAAAAGGAGGCGTGACATGCTTCAACGGCTTCGTGAAAACAAAGCCTGGCAGGGCACACTGCTGGCGCTTCCGACTACCTTGTGGCTGTTTGTTCTGTTGGTGATTCCGCTTTTCCTCACGCTGGTTGTGAGTTTTGGCAGGCGCAGCCCGGATGGCGGCGTAATTTACGGCTTCTCCTTTCACAACTACCTTCGGTTATTGGGCTACAGCACCGATTGTCCGGGCGGGCAAGCCGCCTGCTTCGATCCGCTCTATGCCGGCATTTTGTGGCGCTCGCTCACGCTGGCATTCTGGACGACGGTGATTGTCATTTTGCTCGCCTACCCGCTGGCGTACTTCATTGCCCGCTCGCACCCCCGCCGCCGCAATACCTTCCTCATGCTGGTGCTCGTACCGCTGTGGACCAACTTCGTCATCCGCGTCTATGCCTGGATGATGCTCCTGCGCGAGCAGGGCGTCATCAATGGCGTGCTGGGCTGGATTGCGGCACAGTTCGGCATTCCTTTTCAGCCGCTTCAAATGCTCTACACGCCCGGCGCGGTGCTGGTCGGCATGGTGTACGAGTTTCTGCCGTTCATGATTTTGCCCATTTTCACTTCGCTGGAAAAAATCGAACTGCCGCTGTATGAAGCCGCCGCCGATTTGGGAGCAAACCCGTTCCGCACCTTCCTGCGTGTGACGCTGCCGCTCTCCATGCCCGGCGTGGTGGCAGGCACCATCCTGGTCTTCATCCCGGTCATGGGGACGTTCATCGTTTCGGACTTGCTGGGCGGCAAACAGGTGATTTTGGTGGGCAACCTCATCCAGAATCAATTCCTTTCGGCGCGCGACCCAACCTTCGGTTCTGCCGCCTCGTTGATCCTGATGATCATGACCCTCATCGTGACCTACTTCTACACCCGTAAATTCGGATTCGGAGAGGAGATTATCGCGGCATGAACCCCTACCGCCGGCATCCTTTCATCCGTGTTGCCACCGTTCTGGTGTACCTCTTCCTGTACACGCCCATTGTCGTGCTGGTGTTGTATGCCTTCAATGCCTCGCGCACGAATATTCTGTTCGAGGGTTTCATTCCTTCGTTTGGACCTCTCCAAACCAGCGGCAGTCTCGTCACCCAAAGCCCGTGCGGACCCTTTCACTGGTTTTGCGAACTCTCACGCAACCGCGAGGTCGGCGCGGCGGCGCGCAACACGCTGACCATTGCCTTCATCTCCACCCTGACCTCCACGGTCATCGGCACGATGGCGGCGCTCGCGCTCCAGCGCTATAACTTTCGGATGAAACCCTTCTCGCAAATTTTCCTCTATATCCCCATCGTCATCCCTGAAATCGTCATGGGAATTGGAATACTGACCCTCTTCAGCCAGCTATTCGGCGTTTTGAACAGCGCTCTTGGCTTGGCAGGCGATTCCCGCCTCTCCCTCGGACTGGGGACGGTCATCGTTTCCCACATCGCCTTCAGCGTCCCCTTTGTGACTTTGGTGGTGCAGGCGCGTTTGCAGGGGTTCGATAAATCCTACGAGGAAGCCGCCATGGATTTGGGCGCAAATGAACTGGTCACGTTTTGGCGCGTCACCTTCCCGATGATTTTGCCCGGTGTGCTTTCGGGCGCACTGCTGGCTTTTACCCTTTCGCTGGATGACTTCGTCATCACCTTCTTTACCACCGGTCCCGGCGCGACCACCCTGCCGATTTATGTGTATGGTCTCTTGCGGCGCATCATCACTCCGCAGGTCAACGCCCTGTCCACCATCTGGATTGCCATCGTGTTGACGGCGGTCATTCTCCTGCAACGACTGCAAAACCGCGAAGCCTGAAACTTGTTGTGAAAACCACGGCGAAGTCCGTGTGTTTCAAAAACCAAACAAATCTTCTAAGGAGGAAGAGATGAGCAAAAACCTGTTGTTCAAACTGACGGTGCTTCTGACCATGATGAGTCTCGCGCTGGCAGCCTGCGGAGGTGGAGGCGGCGATGAAACTACCCAGAAGGTCACATCGTCTGGCTTTGTCTGCCCCGAGCCGGAGCAGAAAATGGAGGTTTCTTCTCAGGAGTTGAACCTCTTTGTGTGGACTGAATACATTCCAGCCGAATGGAAGGAATGTTTCGAATTGGTTTATGGTGTCAAAATCAATCACGATGAGTATTCCAGCAATGAGGAAATGTACGCCAAGCTTTCAGCAGGCGGCACCAACTACGACCTCGTCCAGCCGACCGATTACATCGTTGGTTTAATGATCCGTCAGGGCATGCTCCAGAAACTGGATCATGGCAAACTCCCCATGTCCAGTTTCGACCCGAACTATATGGACCTGCCCTTCGACCCGGGCAACGAATACACCATCCCCTATCAGGCTGGCACGGACGCCATCATCTACAATGCCGACAAGGTGGAGAATCCTCCCAAGTCCTTTGCCGACTTGTGGAATCCGGAATACGCCGGGCGCATGGTCTTCCTCGATGACTCGCGCGTCATCATCGGCATGACCCTGCTGACTCTCGGCTACGATGTCAACACCACCGACCCCGCCCAGTTGGAGGAAGCCAAGGTTAAACTGGCGGAACTGGTGCCGAACGTCAAACTCTTCGACAGCGACAGCCCCAAGACTGCCCTCATCGCCGGCGACGTGGACCTCGGCATCACCTGGACGGGCGAAGCCTTTCTTGCCGCTCAGGAAAACCCTGCCTTCACCTACGTCTATCCGACTGAAGGGGCAATCCTCTGGCAGGACAACTGGGCGATTCCTGTCGGCGCTCCGCATCTGGATGCCGCTTACGCCTGGATTAACTACACCATGCAGGGCAACATGTTCTGGATGATGCTGCGCGATTTCCCCTACATCAATCCCAGTCTCGCCGCGCTGGAATATGCCAAAGAAAACCAGCCTGACCTCTATAATGCCTACATGGGTTCGCCCATTACCAACGTCCCGCAAGAGGCGATTGACGCGGGTCACCGCATTGAGGATGTCGGTGACGCCACGCCGCTCTACGACCGAATTTGGACGGAAGTCAAGGGCGGGGAATAATCGCCGCTTCTGACCTATCAAGCCGCCGATTGCGCCGCAGTCGGCGGCTTTTTGTTTCAGTCACCTGCGAAGGAAAATCAATGCGGTGGTTTTTATATTGACGAAAAAGAATAAAAATATTGAAATTTTTGAAAAATAGTGATAAAATATGGCTATGGAAGAAAAAACTGCTATTCAAACAACCCAGCCGTTAGACGACATTGACCGCGCCGTCATCGAAGCCATGCGCAAGGACGGGCGGACGGCGTTCTCTCAAATTGCCGAACAGCTCAACGTCTCGCCGGGCATGATTCGCCTGCGCTACAACCGCCTGGTCGAACTCGGTTACCTCAAGGTGGTCGCCGTCACCAATCCTTTGATGATGGGCAAGCGCACCATGGCAATGATCGGCGTGCGCACTGACGGAAGCAAAATGCTCGAGGTGGCGAATCAATTAAGCGACTTTGATGAAGTCGTTTATGTCGTTGTTGTCAGCGGCAGGTATGACTTGATGATCGAGGTCTTTTGCCGCGACCACGAAGACCTGCTCAACTTCCTCACCGAAAAACTTGCCAAAGTGGATGGCGTCCGCGAGACGGAATCGTTCATGCATCTGAAGATTGTGAAGGAGATTTACTTTTAGAGTCTCGAGTCTCATAGTCTGATGGAGTGATCGCTATAAGAAAGTGTTCGATAAGGCGATAAGACTATAAGACTATAAGACTATAAGACTATGAGACTAGTTGACTAACCCAAACTAACTCGCACAACGCGGGTTATAAAACAAACGGAGAAGAAAGGATCATGAAAGTATTACTCGTAGGAGTGGGGGGAGTAGGGGAGGCAATTGCGGTGCTTGCCAAGCCGCAGCCCTGGCTGGAGCAGATGGTTTTGTGTGATTACAACAAGGCACGCGCTGAAGAGGTGCAGAAAAAACTGGGCGGCGATGTGAGCCGCTTCCCCGTCGAGTTTGTTGACGCGGGACAGCAGGAGATGGTCGAGGCGTTGGCGCGCAAGTATGGCGTGGACCTCATCATGAACGCTGTGGATCCCATCTTCAACGAAAAAATCTTCGACGCCGCTTACAACGTCGGCGCGACCTACATGGACATGGCGATGACCCTCTCCAAGCCGCACCCGACCGATCCCTTCCGCAAACCGGGCGTTAAACTGGGCGATTATCAATTCGCCAAATCGGCTGATTGGGAAAAGAAGGGACTGCTGGCGCTGGTGGGCATCGGCGTGGAACCCGGCATGGTGGACGTGTTTGCCCGTTACGCGCAGGATCACCTTTTTGACGAAATCGAGGAGATGGGCGTGCGCGATGGCGCCAACCTGGAAATTGAGGGCTACGAATTCGCTCCCAACTTTTCGATTTGGACGACCATCGAAGAGTGCCTCAACCCGCCTGTAATTTGGGAAAAGGACAAGGGCTGGTACACCACCGAGCCGTTCTCTGAGCCTGAAGTGTTCGAATTCCCCGAAGGGATTGGCAAGATCGAAGTGGTCAACGTGGAGCATGAGGAAGTGCTGCTCATGCCGCGCTGGATCAACACCAAACGCGTCACCTTCAAATACGGCTTGGGCGAGAAGTTCATCAACGTGCTGAAAACGCTCAAGATGCTGGGCTTGGACAATAAGGAGAAAATCAACGTCAAGGGCGTGATGGTTGCGCCGCGCGACGTGGTCGCTGCCTGCCTGCCCGACCCCGCCCACCTCGGCGACAAGATGAAGGGCAAGACCTGTGCGGGATTGTGGGTGAGGGGAAAGAAAGACGGAAAGATGAAAGAGGTGTATTTGTATCAGGTCACAGACAACGAGGAATCCATGAAGCGCTGGGGATGTCAGGCGGTTGTCTCGCAGACGGCGTTCAGCGCAGTCATTGCGATGGAACTGCTGGAGCAGGGTGTGTGGAAAGGGAGCGGTGTGCTGGGTCCCGAAGCCTTTCCGTCCGAGCCGTTCATGGAGCGGATGGAAAAGTATGGCTTCCCATATGGCGTCAGAGAGATGACAAAGGAAGCCGCTGTTTGAACATTACACTTTGGCGTAGCGGACGTTCTCTAGCGTCCGCATAACATTACTGGGGTGATGGTCTCGTCTTGCACGGGGAGGAAAAGGTATTTCGGACGGGATCAGGCATCGGGTCGGAAAGAAGCGAAGTGTAGGGACGCAGAATCTTTCGAGGTCTGCGTCCCCTTTTGTCTGTTTCGGCAAGGTCAGGTTGTGATTCCCTCATCCCGCCTGTATAATTGAAAAAACTCGATACTTGGAGGAGGTCGCCATGCCATACGGTTACAATGGCAAAATTCTGCATGTGGATTTGACGAAGGGTGAATTGACGGTGGAGGAGCCGCCCGAGTCGTTCTATCGCAAGTATTTGGGCGGGAGCGCGATGGGTATGCATTACATCCTGCGCGACATGCCCAAAGGCGCCGACCCGCTGGGACCTGAAAATGTGCTGACGCTGTTTACAGGCGTGACGACGGGCGCGCCGATCTCGGGTCAGAGCCGCCTGAACGCCAACGCCAAATCGCCCATCAGCGGCGGCATCGGCGACTCGCAAAGCGGCGGGTTTTTCCCTGCCGAGTTGAAGTTCGCAGGCTTCGACGGTATTGTGATTAAAGGCAAGTCGCCCAAGCCTGTGTATCTGGCGATTGTGGATGGCAAAGCCGAACTGCGCGACGCCTCGCATTTGATGGGAAAGATCACGGGGGAGGTGGACGATATCCTTCACAAGGAAGTGGATCCGAAAGCCGAAATCCTTCAG
The DNA here is from genome assembly GCA_020723805.1 of Anaerolinea sp. GTDB lineage: Bacteria > Chloroflexota > Anaerolineae > Anaerolineales > Villigracilaceae > Defluviilinea. The sequence goes on from DYID01000006.1 coordinate 86,940, forward strand.
CATGGTCCCGCCGCCGAAAAGGGCGTGCTGTTCTCGTCGCTGGTGAGCATGTCCAATCGCCACAACGGACGCACGGGCATGGGCTTGGTGATGGCTTCCAAGAATCTCAAGGCGGTTGTCGTGCGCGGGACGAAGAAGGTGGAGGTCGCCGACCCCAAGGCGCTGACCGAATTGAACCGCATCGGTCCCAAAGCCATCCCCGAAAACGGCGACATGGACGGGCTGGCAAAGTTCGGCACGGCGGTTGTGGTGTTGTTCAACAATACAATCGGCTGTCTGCCGACCCGTAACTACAACGAAGGTCAGTTCGAGGGGTGTGAAGCCATCAGCGGCGAGAAGATGGCAGAGACCATCCTCAAGGAACGTGATACTTGCTACGCCTGCGTGGTCAAGTGCAAGCGCGTGGTTGAGGTCAAGGAAGGGGCGTACAAGGTGGACCCGCGCTATGGCGGTCCCGAATACGAAACGCTCGGCACGTTCGGCTCGTATTGCGGCGTGAGCGATTTAGCGGCGGTCTCGCTGGCGAATCAAATCTGCAACGAGTACGGCGTGGATACCATCGCCTGCGGCGCGACGATTGCCTTTGCGATGGAGTGCTACGAAAAGGGCATCATCACTAAAGAGCAGACCGACGGCATCGAATTGAAATTCGGTGACGCCGACGCAATGCTGGCGGCGTTGAACAAAATCGTCAAAGGCGAGGGCGAGCTCGGCAAAACGCTCGGCATGGGGTCGGAACGCGCGGCGAAGAAGTGGGGCAACGGCGCGGACGAGTGCCTCATCACGGTCAAGGGTGCAGAAGCGCCCGCGCACATGCCTCAGGCGAAGCGTTCGCTCGGTCTCATCTATGCGGTCAATCCGTTCGGCGCGGATCACCAATCCAGCGAACACGACCCCTACTACGAAGAAGGCGTTGGAGACTTCAACCTAAACCGCCTCAAGCAAATCGGACTTGGTTCGCCTCAGCCCGCCTACAGCCTCACGGAGGAAAAAGTCCGCTTCGCTTACGAGACCGAGGTCTTCTACTCCATGCTCGACTCGCTCGAACTCTGTCAGTTTGTCTGGGGTCCCACGTGGACGCTCTACGACGGCGAACAGACCGCCGCCATGCTGCGCGCGGTCACAGGCTGGGATGTAACCCTCGACGAATTGATGGAAGTCGGACGCCGCCGCCTGAACCTCTTCCGCGTGTTCAACGCCCGCGAGGGATTCGGGCGCAAGGACGACAAACTGCCGAAGAAGTTCTTCAAACAATTGCAGGGGACGGGTCCCACTGCTGGCTTCGCGCTGACTCACGAAGAGATTGATTCCGCCATAGACGCCTACTACAAGATGGCAGGCTGGACCGCCGACGGCGTGCCGACCGCCGAGACGCTCAAGAAACACGGCGTCGAGTGGGCGGCGGAGTATCTCTAGTAATTGGTAAATGGTAATTGGGGATGAGATGACGTGTCTCGTCCCCAATTTGTCAATCGCATTGGATGAATTCAAATGAATCGACCCTCGATAGACTCCCCCTTTCGCTCGTTGATTGGAATGGGCGAAATACAGGCGGTATACAAACAGGGGATGGCATCGAAACTTTCCAATGCTTTCGGGAGCCTGCTTTTTTTGCTGGCGGGCGGTTACGTTCTTTATTACGGCTTGAACTACAAGAATGTTTATCCCGACGTGGCAGCGACGAACACACCGTTTATCGTTGGATTTGCCTTGATCTTGATCGGGGCGGGTGGATACTGGGCGTGGACTCTCTTTTCACGTTGGAATGAGGTGGCTGTTCTTTACCAAAATGGCTTTGCCCATTTCAACGGACGCGACGTGACGAGCTTCCAATGGAATGACATTACTTCCATCACTGCGAAAGTCACCCGCATGACGGTGTATCATTTCATTCCTGCTGGCACGATGCGAAAATATATTTTCGAAAGCCCTTCGGCGCGCTTGAAATTGGACGGGACGCTTTCAGGCGTGGACGAATTGGTGAACCAAATTCGCCAGAATGTTTTTCCAATTATGGTAAACCGCCTGTCACAGGAATTGAACGCTGGCAAGACACTCTCGTTTGGACCAATTTCAATCAGCAGAACCGAAGGCATTCGATCGAAAAATAAAAAATATGCCTGGGCGGATGTGGCGGGGCTGAGAGTGGTCAACGGCATTCTGGAAGTCGTTCCAAAGAAGAAAGGATTGTTTGGCAGAATTAGTTCCGACATCGGTTTCATTCCCAATCTCGACATTCTTATTGCGCTCTCGACAGACATGATCCGACAACACAATCAAAATTCATGAGTCTTGAATTACCAATTACCAATTACCAATTACTTCCCAAGAAAGAACCCCATGACCAACTCCCTCTACACCGAAAACTTCCCCCACATGACTCCCGCGTGGAGCCGCATCTTCAACTTCGTCGCCGACCGCGCCGAAGGCTCCTACATCTACACCGACGACGGACGCAAACTGCTCGACTTCACCTGCGGCATCGGCGTGACGAACACGGGTCACTGTCACCCGAAAGTCGTCGAAGCGATTCGCGAGCAGGCGGGGAACTTTATCCACGCGCAGGCGAATCTCGTCATCCACAAGCCGATGCTGCAACTCATCGAAGAACTGCGCAAGATCGTCCCGCCTTCGATTGACAGTTTCTTCTTCGCCAACTCAGGCGCGGAGGCGCTGGAAAACGCGGTCAAGATTGCGAAGGTGGCGACGGGACGCCCGAACGTCATCGTCTTCAGCGGCTCGTTCCACGGGCGGACTCATGCCACCATGGCGCTGACCACGTCCAAGACGATTTACCGCGCGGGCTTTGCGCCGCTCATGGCGGGCGTGTACGTCGCGCCGTTCCCCTATGCCTTCCAACTCAAAATGACGGAAGAGGAAGCCAGCCAATACGCGCTGGAGCAGTTGGAGCATCTGCTCGCCTCGCAGACCGCGCCGAAGGAAACCGCCGCCATCATCCTTGAAACCGTTTTGGGGGAAGGCGGCTACATCGTCCCGCCCGCCTCGTTCATGAAGGGTCTGCGCGAGATTTGCGACAAGCACGGTATCTTGCTGGTCCTCGACGAAGTCCAATCGGGCTTTGGTCGCACGGGCAAATGGTTCGCCTTCGAGCATTTCGGCATCGTGCCAGACATCATGACGGTTGCGAAAGGAATCGCTTCGGGCATGCCGCTCTCAGGCGTGTTCACCCGCACCGAAATCATGAAGAAACTCGACACAGGCTCCATCGGCGGGACGTATGGCGGGAACGCCGTCGCCTGCGCCGCGGGAGTCGCCACCATCCGCGCGATGCGGGAAGAGAAGATGCTCGAAAACGCCGCCGAGCGCGGCATCCAACTGATGACGGGACTCCGCAAATTGCAGGAGGAATATCCGCAAATTGGCGACGTGCGCGGACTGGGGCTGATGGTCGGCACCGAGTTTGTGGTGGATGGAAGCCAGGTAAAAGCCAAGCCGCTCGTCAAGGAAATCATCCACAAAGCGGAAGAGAAAGGCTTGCTCCTGCTTTCCTGCGGCACCTACGACAACACCGTCCGCTGGATCCCGCCGCTGAATGTGACGAGCGGGCAGATCAATGATGGGCTGAATATTTTTAGCGAAGCGTTGAAGGAAACCATAAAATAATCAAAGGTCAAAAGTCAAAAGTCCGACGTTCGACCTTTGACTTTCGACAAATCATCATCATCATGTCAAACACTCTCGATAGAAACAAACTCACCCAACTCCTCCAGCAAGAAGAACAACTCTTCCACAAAACCCATCCCAAATCCTACGAACTCTACCAGCGGGCGCGCAAGTCGCTGCATGGCGGCGTGCCGATGCTGTGGATGATCCGCTGGGCAGGTTCGTTTCCCGTCTTCGTCAAAGAGGCGAAAGGCGCGCGCTTCACCGACGTGGACGGCAACTCCTACATTGACTTCTGCCTCGGCGACACGGGCGCGATGACAGGTCACAGCCCCGACGCGACCATTGAAGCCATCAATGAGCAGATTCAAAAAGGCATCACGCTCATGCTCCCCTATGAGGATGTCATCTGGGTCGGCGAAGAACTCCAGCGCCGTTTCGGTCTGCCCTATTGGCAGTTCGCCCTCACCGCCACCGACGCCAACCGCTTCGCCCTGCGCATGGCGCGCCTCATCACGGGTCGTCCCAAAATCCTCGTCTTCAACTACTGCTATCACGGCTCGGTGGACGAGACCTTCATCTCGCTCGACGAAGAAGGCACGCCCATTCCGCGCCCCAACAACATGGGTCCGCAAATTGACCCGCGCCTCACCAGCAAGGTCATCGAGTTCAACGACGTTGCCGCGCTCGAAACCGCCCTCTCCGCCCGCGATGTCGCCGCGGTCCTCGCTGAACCCGCCATGACCAACATCGGCATCATCCACCCCGAACCCGGCTACCACGACGCGCTGCGGGAATTGACTCGCAAGTACGGGACCTATCTCATCATTGACGAGACTCATACCATCTGCGCGGGTCCCGGCGGATACACCGCCTCATTCGGACTTCAGCCTGATTTCCTGACCATCGGCAAGCCCCTCGCTGGAGGCGTCCCCGCCGCGGTCTATGGCTTCACCGAAGAAGTGAGCCGCGCCTTCGCCGCCAAACTCGCCATCAACGACGCCGACGTGGGCGGCATCGGCGGGACTCTGGCGGGCAACGCCCTCTCGGTCGCCGCGATGAAAGCCACCTTGCAAAACGTCCTGACCGAGGACTTTTACAAAAAAGCCATCGCCTTGCAGGAAAAATTCACCGCAGGCGTGGAGGGCGTCATCAAGGAATTCAACCTGCCGTGGATTGTCAAACGTCTCGGCAACCGCTCCGAATACTGGTTCCGTCCCACGCCTCCGCGCAACGGTGGGGAAGCGCACGCCGCCGTGGACCCCGAACTCGACCGCTACATGCACCTCTTCGCCCTCAACCGCGGCATCCTCATGACCCCCTTCCACAACATGGCGCTCATCTCCGCCGACACCACCGAAGCGGACGTGGATTACCACACGAAGGTGTTCCGCGAGGCGGTGGCGAGTTTGTTTGGATAGAGTAGGTCGAAGGTCAAGAGTCGAAAGTCTACCTTGTGACCTTCGACCTTCGACCTTCGACTTTTGACTCGTTTGGAGAGAAACATGACAGAACACACATCCCAAATCTGGCGCATCAACGCACGCACGCGTGAACTCAAGCGCGAACCCGTCCCCGCCTCCTGGCAGCGGCTTGGCGGGCGCGGACTCATCGCCCGCATCCTGCTCGACGAAGTGGACGCGACGACCGCCCCCCTCGGCGCGGGGAACAAACTCATCTTCGCGCCCGGTCTGCTCGTCGGTCACATGCTCTCGTCCACCGACCGCATCTCCATCGGCGGCAAGTCTCCGCTCACGGGCGGAGTCAAGGAAGCCAACGCAGGCGGGCGGACTGGCTTGCACATGGCGACGATGGGCATCCACGCCCTCATCATCGAAGACCAGCCTGCAGACGATTCGTTGTGGGTACTGCATCTCTCACTCAACGGCGCAAAATGGGAAAAAGCGGATGACTTGACAGGCTTGGGCGTGTACGCTTCCGCCGAAAAATTGCTCGCGCGTTACGGCGATAAAGTCGCCATCGCGCTTATCGGTCCCGGCGGCGAGATGCGGATGAAGTCGGCGGGCATCCAGAATCTCGACAAGGACAAAATCCCCTCGCGCATCGCGGCGCGCGGCGGACTCGGCGCGGTGATGGGCTCGAAGCGGATCAAAGCCATCGTGTTCGATAATGCCGGTGGGCAGAAGCCGCCCATCGTGAGTCCCGAAGCGTTCAAGTCCGCGCAGAAGGATTACACCAAAGCGCTGATGGATCATCCGCAGACGAAAACGTATCACGATTACGGCACCGCCGCGATGACGCAATTGACCCAGCGGTTTGCCGCGATCCCTGTCCGCAACTTTTCGCGCGGCACATTCGACGACGTGGAAAAGATCGGCGGGGAGGCGCTGCGCGAGTTTACGCTCACGCGCGGCAAACCATCCGATCCCTCGCACGCCTGCATGGCGGGATGCACCATCAAATGCTCGAACGTGTTCGGCGGAGAGGATGGCAAGGTCATCGTTTCGCCGCTCGAATATGAAACCATCGGCTTGATGGGCTCGAACCTCGACATCAACTCGCTCGACAGCATCGGGCGGCTGAATTGGCAGGTCAACGACCTGGGACTCGACTCGATTGAAGTCGGCGCGGCGCTCGGCGTCGCGGCGGAGGCGGGCTTGATGAAGTGGGGGAGCGAAGGAGATGCACTGAGGCTGATCAATGAGATTCGTAACGGCACGGAACTGGGGCGCATCCTCGGCGACGGCGCGGTTGCCACAGGGAAGAAGTACAACATCGAGCGCGTCCCCGCTGTGAAGGGACAGGCGATGTCCGCCTATGAACCGCGCTCCATCAAAGGCACGGGCGTGACCTATGCCACCACGCCGCAGGGCGCCGACCATACCTGCGGACTCACCATCCGCGCCCAAATCAACCACCTTGACCCGAACGTGCAAATCGAGGTCTCGCGCAACGCGCAGTTCAACATGGCGGGTTACGACACCCTCGGCGCGTGTATCTTCGCGGGCTTCGGCTACGCCGCGACTCCCGATGGTGTGGTGAAACGTCTGCTCGCGGCGCGCTACGGCTGGGACGACCTGCCCGACAACATCCTCCAGGAACTCGGCAAACAGACCATCAAAATGGAGCGCGAGTTCAACCGCCGCGCAGGGTTCACCGCCAAAGACGACCGTCTCCCCGCATGGATGACGAAAGAGCCGCTGCCCGAAACCAACCACGTCTTCGACGTGAGCGAAGACGCGCTCGACCACATCTTCGATGGGATCGAATAAAAAAAGACATCCGAAGTCTGCACGACTTCGGATGTCTCGTAACTTGAGCCACCGATGGGATTTGAACCCATGACCTGACGATTACGAATCGTCTGCACTGCCAGCTGTGCTACGGTGGCATGTAACGCAAAATTTATTTTGCGCGCATTACATCGCAAATTGAAATTTGCGCTACAGCGGCGGGGATTATACAGGATTACACTTAAAGCCGCAAGTTTTCTCCTCCTCGCGGCGTCTTAATATTACCACTTACCAATTACCAACCATGAACATCGCCATGCTCTCTTACCACACCTGCCCCCTCGCCACCCTTGGCGGCAAAGACACGGGCGGCATGAACGTCTACGTCCGTGATCTGACATGTCAACTTGGCAGAATGGGCATTCACGTGGACGTGTTCACGCGCTCGCAGGACGAACATGTCCCTCACGTCTTGCATGACCTCGGCTATGGCAACCGCGTCGTCCACGTCCCTGCGGGACCCGAAACGCCGCTTCCCAAAAAGGAACTGGCGGATTTCATCCCCCAATTTGTGGAAGGGGTGGATGCTTTCGCAAAAGAAAAAGGGATTCGCTACGACATCATCCACAGTCACTACTGGATGAGCGGCATCGCCGCCGCTTCTCTCTCGGACCTCTGGGGCGGTACGCCCATCATTCACATGTTCCACACCCTGGGTGAGATGAAGAACCGCATCGCGCGGAGCGAAGAGGAACGCGAGGGTGCGTATCGGCTCGATGGGGAGAGGCAGGTCCTCCGTCGTGCGAACCGTGTCGTCGTCGCTACGCTGGCAGAGTTGACTCAGTTGCGCTTCCTCTACAAAGCGGATGTGTCCAGGATGGTCGTCATCCCGCCTGGCGTGGATTTGAGTCACTTCTATCCCATCCCGTCCGATGAGGCAAAGATGTATGTGGGGATCAAGCCCGAAGACCGCATGGTCCTGTTTGTGGGGCGCATCGAACCGCTCAAGGGTGTGGATACGCTCATCCAAGCCATGTGCTGTCTGACGTTGAAAGACAAAAGCCGTCCTGTGCATCTAGCAATCATTGGGGGTGACCCCTCTGCCAGCCCTGAGACGATGACGGCGGAAATGAAACGCCTTCAGGCGTTGTGCGACGAACTTGCCGTGGGGCAGACAGTCGTATTTTTGGGGAAGCGCGATCAGGACAAATTGCCCTATTACTACTCGGCGGCGGAGGTGCTGGTGATGCCCTCCCATTACGAGTCGTTCGGTATGGTGGCGCTGGAAGCAATGGCATGCGGCACGCCGGTGATCGCTTCGGAAGTGGGCGGGCTGGCGTATCTGGTGCGCGATGGCGAGACGGGATTTACCATTCCCGCCGAAGAACCCGATACGTTGTGCGAGAAGATTTCGTGGCTGTTGAACGACAAGGAGTTACATGCGCGGATGAGCGCCCAGGCGGCAGAATATGCGCGGAATTATGCCTGGGAGAAGATTGCGGCTCAAATTGTGGATGAATATCAGAAACTGGCGGGGGGAGGGAAGTGTCCAATGTCGTGGGCTTAGCCACAGAGAACACAGTGATTTTGAGATTTTTTGGCTCTCCCGTTTCTGGCGGGATTATGCCTCGTGAGTAAGATTTTATGCCACGAATTTACACGGATTTTCACGAATTTTTAGACAATCCGTGTGAATTCGTGAAATCCGTGGCTAAGGGTTTTGGGCTTTCCCGTTAAAAACGGTAGAACCGATTTTTCTCAGAGATCTCTGTGATCTCTGTGGCAGAAAAATCTTTAGCCCATTCTTTTGACCTCCACTTTGGCAATATGACGTAAAATAGTGTTCCATTTTGGCTTCGAGAAGGAAATTACAGAATGACGGCTGAGCGTTTGCAAAAAATACTCGCACAGGCGGGATATGGATCGCGCCGCGCCTGTGAGGATTTTATTACCGCCGGGCGGGTGCGCGTCAACGGGAAGATTGCCCAACTCGGGCAAAAAGCCGACCCGGCGATTGATTCAATTACGGTGGATGGCAAACCCATCGAAGCGGCGGAGCAACTGGTTTATATTGCCCTGCACAAGCCGCGCAACGTCCTTTCGACAGTGGATGCAGAACCAGGCGACGGACGCCGCACCGTGCGCGACTTGGTGGACGTGCCGGAACATGTCCACCCGGTGGGCAGACTGGATTACGAAAGCGAAGGTCTGGTGCTGATGACCAATGATGGCGATCTGACGAACCGCCTCACACATCCGCGTTACGGGCATGAAAAAGAGTACCGCGTCCTGTTGGCGAAGCGTCCGGACCAGGAACAATTGGCGGCGTGGGGGAGAGGCGTTGTTCTCGAAGACGGATACAAGACAGCGCCGGTGGATGTCCGCTTGGAAACGACACAAGGCAAAGGCGCATGGGTGAGGGTCATCATGCAGGAGGGACGCAAGCGGCAAATCCGCGAGACCTGCAAACAACTCGGGCTTCCCGTGGTGCGCATTGTGCGCACCCGCATCGGAACCTTGCGCCTGGGTAATCTCAAGCCGCGTCAATGGCGGTATCTGACGAAAACCGAGATCGAAGAACTGAAAGCAGGCAAGGCATTAAATCAAAAGAACCGCCGTTGAGGCGGTTCCTGTTTTTGAGTGTGCTGTCTAACTCTGCCGGATATCCCAGAACTTTTTAACGACATCCTTCAGGGCAGTTTTGACATCATTGGGTTTGATGCCATCCACTTTGAAGGTCAGAATTTTGGTGCTGGCATCTTCACCTGCAAAAAAGCCAAACGAAACAAAGTTGCCGCCTGCGTTGGCGATGGCTTTGGTGACCTTGGCAAGTTCGCCGGGCTTGTCCTCGATGGTTGCCGTCACGCGGACGCCTTTGTCGCGGGCGCCCATGAGTTCCAGGAAGACCTTGAACAAATCGGTCTCGGTAATCATGCCGACCACACGGTCGCCGTCCACCACCGGCAAGCCGCCGATCTTTTTGTCCGCCATGATGCGGGCGGCTTCCTCGATGGGCGTATCGCGGCTGACCGTGATTACCTTTTTGGTCATGACGTTCTTGACCTTGACCTTGCTGATGAGATAGTTCATCTCCCACACGCTGAGCGTGGTTGCAGAGGAGGGAGCAGCATTCAGCAAGTCCTTTTCCGAAACAATGCCAACCAGTTTGCCGTCTTTCATGACCGGCGCACGGCGGATATGTTCCTTTTTGAACATCGCCAAAGCGTCGTTAATGGGCGTTTCTGGCGTGACGGAAATGACAGGGCGGGACATTCTTTCACCGACGAACATGGTAACCTCCTAAGTGATTAAAGGGTGGAGTTCGCTAAAAAAATTATACGATGGGTCGTTGGCGCGAGAGTCACGAAATTGGAGTGACTTAGGTCACTTTGCAAACTCCTTGATGACGCGCGCCATGTGACGGGCATGCTTGAGGTACAGGTCAATGCGGATGTTTTCGTTCGGGGCGTGGGCGCGGGTGTCGGGGTAACCCAAGCCGGCGGTCGCCACCGGCAGACCGAGGTCATGCACGAACGGATAGTTCGGACCCGAGCCTCCCACCATCGGGACAAGCTGCATCGGCTGTTCGTATACCTCCTCCGCCGCCTGCACCACGGTTCGGACGAAGGGGTGGTCTGGATCTGTCCGAGCGGCTGGTTCTCCGCCCAGGAATTTGATCTGCACATCCTCGAAGCCGTGCGCGTCGAGATGGGCGCGCAGTTTTTTGAGGATGTCCTCAGGCTTCTGATTGGGGACGAGGCGGAAGTCCACTTTGGCGGAGGCGAAGGCAGGCTGGACGGTCTTCGAGCCGGGTCCCTGGTAACCGCTGGTCAGACCGCAGATGGTGCAGGTGGGCGTGAAGACTTCCTCCATCTTGAGGTCGGTGCCGCCCGTCAATCCCTTGATGAATTGCTTGACGCCGTAGCGGGTCTTGTATTCCTCCGCCACGTCAGGCAGGGCGTCCATCAGTTCGCGGTCGCGCTCGCTGGGCGGGACGACATCATCGTAGAAGCCGGGAATGCGGATGCGTTCATCGGGTCCCTTCAGCGTGGATAACGCCCAAACGAGACGCCACGCCGCATTCGGGAAGATGGAACCGCCGAGTCCCGAATGCACGTCAATGCCGAGCGCTTCGACAGAGAGTTCCACGTAGCAGATGCCGCGCAGTCCGAGGTATTGCATGGGCACGTCGCGGTGATCCACGCCGCCGAATTCCCAAATGCAGGCATCGGCTTTGAGTTTGTCTTTGTTGGCGCGGATGAAATCGTGCAGATGCACGCTGGAGGTTTCCTCCTCGCCCTCGATGATGAATTTGACGTTGCAGGGCAGTTCGCCTTCGGTCTCAAGGATGGAGTCAATGGCGTGCAGGCGCGAGACGATATGCCCCTTGTCGTCGCTCACGCCGCGTCCGTACATTTTGCCGTTGCGAATGGACGGTTCGAAGGGCGGCGTTTCCCACAGTTCGAGCGGTTCGGGCGGCTGAACGTCGTAGTGGTTGTAGAAGAGCAGCGTTTTATCGCTTTTCCCCTTGCGTTCGGCAAGGACAACGGGCGCGCCTTCGGTTTCGGCGATTTCAGCAGTGAAACCGCGCGCGCGGAGCATGTCCGCGACGAGGGCGGCGCATTCCTTCAAGCCGACGCCCTGCGCGCTGATGCTGGGCTGCGCCACCAGCCTGCCGAGTTCGGCAAGGCTTTTGTCGAGGTTGGCTTCGAGGTAGGTGTCAATCTTTTGATATTCCGACATGCTGTCTTCTCCTTATCGCATGAAATTGGTCAGCCATTCCAGGGAATAATACCCTGCCATTGCAAAGAAGAGCATTTTGATGATTTGCCCCGCCCATGTGAAGACCAGAAAGGTCTGCACCGGCAGTTTGACCATACCAGCCGCAATCCCCGCCACGTCGAAGAACGGGTTGGGAATAGCAGACAAGACGAACACCGCCCAGCCGCCGTATTTTTCCACCCAGGGGTGCAGGCGTTCGTAGATGTGCGTCCTTTCGACGATGGCTTGCCCGCTGAAGCCTGCCAGATAGCCGGAGAGTTCGCCGAGCGCGCCGCCCGTCCCTGCCGCCAGCCCCACCCAAAGCGGGTTGAACACCGCGCCCATCGCGTAAATGATGGCAACGCCCGGCGCGGGCAGGAGCACGGTCGCGTTTGCCATCAAAGCGATGATGAAAATGCCGGCATAGCCAAATCGCTCGAACTCCTCCACACGGCTGCGGATGCTGTAGATGTAGGCGGTAATCCCGATGACCGCCAGCAGGGCAAGCAGGCGCAGTAAATTGGTGGGGAGGGAGGTCTTCGCTTTTTCAGGCGGAACGGAAACGGGCAGCGCCGCCGCCATTTCCGCCGGGACGACGGCTGGAGCCGCCTGCGCCGCCGCTTTACGGACGCTTCTTTTCGCCCCGCTGCCTGCTTTTTGTGCCCCGGTTGTTTTCTCCGCTGCGGCTTTGGCGGGCTTCGCGGAGACGCGCGCAGAGCGCCCGGCAGGACGTTTCTTCTGCCCGGCGGCGGACGTTGTAGAGATCTTCTTATTCGCTTTCTTCGATGGTGACACGGGTAATCTTTACTGCGGGGGCATTGCGGTTGTTGGGGTCGCGCGGCGGGATGGACATAAGCACATCCAGTCCTTCCACGACCTGACCAAAGACGCTGTGCTTGCCATCCAGCCAGGGGGTGGGGACGTGGGTGATGAAGAACTGGGAGCCGTTGGTGCCGGGTCCGGCATTTGCCATGGAGAGGACGCCTTGCTTGTCGTGGCGCAGGCTGGGGTGAAATTCGTCCTCGAAGCGGTAGCCGGGTCCGCCCATGCCGGTGCCGGTCGGGTCGCCGCCCTGCGCCATGAAGTTGGCAATGACGCGGTGGAAGATGACGCCGTCGTAAAAGCCTTCGCGCGAGAGGAAGACGAAGTTGTTCACGGTCTTGGGCGTTTTATCGGCAAAGAGTTCGATGACCATGGTGCCTTTGTCGGTCTCCATGAGCGCCTTGTATTTTTTCTTCGGGTCAATTTGCATGGCGGGCGGGGTGTTCCATTGTTTGGGCATTGGAAATCTCCTCAAGGGGTAATTTGATTTCTGCTCACTTTCCACTTTTTACTTTGTGTGGAAGGTGAAAAGTAGAAAGTGGATGGACAGATTATTTCAACAGCGCTTCGATGCGCGCCACGACCATATCCAGCGCGGCGGTGTTGTGCCCGCCTTCGGGGATGATGACGTCGGCGTAGCGCTTGGAAGGTTCGACGAATTCCAGGTGCATGGGGCGGACAGTTGACTGATATTGTTTGATGACCGATTCGGTGGTGCGCCCGCGTTCTTTCAAGTCGCGTTCGAGGCGGCGGATGAAGCGGATGTCGGAGTCCGTATCCACGAAGATTTTCACGTCGAACATTTCGCGCAGGGCGGGTTCGGTGAAGATGAGGATGCCCTCCACCAAGATGACGGCGCGCGGCTGGACGGTGTAGGTTCGGCTGGTACGGCTGTGGGTGGAGAAATCGTAAATCGGGACCTCGACAGGCTTCCCGTCGCGGAGTGAAGCGATGTGCTGAATGAGAAGTTCGGTTTCGAGGGAGTTGGGATGGTCGAAGTTGACTTCCGCGCGTTGGGCAGGGGGGAGTCCGCTCAGGTCTTTGTAGTAGGAGTCGTGTTGGATGAAGGCGATGCGGTCGGGTCCGACGCGCTGAAGGATTTCCTGAGCGACGGTGGTCTTGCCGGAGCCCGATCCGCCTGCAATGCCGATGACCAGCGGGTGAGGATGTTTCATGCCCCGATTATAACCGTAATAAAAACCCCTCTCCGCAGAGAGGGGTTGAGGTTCACATGCCTGCCATGAAGGCAAGCCCCACAGTGCCGGGACCGGCGTGGTTTGCCACCACCGGGCTGACTTCGGCGAAGATGCTTTCGACCGGGTTGAGTTCCTTTTCGGCTTTGGCGAGCAGGGCTCTGGCGTCGTCGGCGGCGTTGGCGTGGAGGGTGGCGAGGCGGACGGGTGACTTGCCTTTGGTTTGTTCGACGACCAGTTCGAGGACGCGTTCATGCGCCTTGGTCTTGGTGCGGATGCGTTCCAAGCCTTCGACTTTGCCGTCCTGCAGCGCCAGGATGGGTTTCATGTTGAGCAAAGTGCCGAGGAAACGCTGGGCTCCGCCAATGCGCCCGCCGCGATGGAGAAATTCGAGCGTGTCTACGGCGAAGAAAACGCCTGTGTTTTCGCGGGCTTTTTCTGCCAATGCCAGGCAGTCTTTGAGGCTTGCTCCGCTTTCGGCGGCGCGCGCGACTGCAAGTACCTGGAAGCCCATTGCCATGGCGGTGGAGGCGCTGTCGAAGATGGTGACTTTTTCGCCCGCCGCGCCCATCAGTTCGCGCGCCTGCGTGGCGGATTGAATGGTGCCGGAGAGTTTGGATGAGATGAAGATGCCGAAGACATCGTATCCTTTGTCCACCAGCCCCTGAAAGATGGTTTGCATATCCGGCACTGAGACTTGGGAGGTGGTCGCCATGGTTTTGGAGTTTTTCAAGCGGTTGAAGAACTCCTCCGATTGAATATCCACCCCGTCACGGTAGGTTTTGTCGTCCCAAATCAGCACTTGCGGCGCCACCGTGATGTTGTGCTTTTGCACCAGGTCGGCAGGGATGTAGGCAGTGCTGTCGGTTACAACGGCGATTTTTGACATGCTTCCTCCTTAAATTGAGATGAAAAATGGTCTCATTCCCACATCCATTTAAACCCTTTCCCTAATCCGGGGATACGAATTGTTAGGTATAATAATCTGCAAATTCTGCTTTGACTTTTCATCGAGGAGCCTGCTTTGGCGTTCAACCCGATTAATTGGCTTTTGGGCTTGTTTTCACTGGACATTGCGATAGACTTGGGGACCGCGAATACACTGGTCAATGTGCGCGGCAAGGGCATCGTCATCAACGAACCTTCCTGGGTGACGATTGACAAGAGACTTCGGCAGCCTCTTGCCATTGGTTTGGAAGCGAAAGAGATGATGGGGCGGACCCCTGCCAATGTTGCCGTGGTGCGCCCGCTGCGCGACGGGGTGATTTCGGAGTTCGATGTCACCCAAATCATGCTGGAGTATTTCATCGGGCGGGTGCATGAGCAGAGCGTGGTGCCGCTGCCGCGTCCGCGCGTGGTGGTGGGGATTCCCACCGGCGTGACCGAGGTCGAGAAACGCGCGGTCTATGACGCGGTCATGGCGGCGGGGGCGCGGGCGGCGTATATGATCGAGGAGCCGATTGCGGCGGCGCTGGGCGCCGGTCTGCCTATCCGAGATGTGCGCGGAAGTATGGTAGTGGACATCGGCGGCGGCACGACCGAAGTGGCGGTGCTTTCGATGAGCGGCGTGGTGGCGTCTCGTTCCCTCCGTGTGGCAGGCGATGAAATGGATCAGGATATTGTTCAGTACCTGCGGAACAAGTACAACCTGCTGGTGGGCGAGGGGATCGCCGAACAAGTCAAGTGGCAGATCGGCAGCGCCTATCCGCTGCACCCTGAAAAGACGATGGAAGTGCGCGGGCGCAATCTCGTGACCGGGCTGCCGGAAAGCATCGAGGTTTCCTCCATCGAAATTCGTGAGGCGCTGTCGGGATCGGTGCAGGTCATCGTGGACACGATCCGCGATGCGCTGGATGAGGTCCCGCCGGAGATTGTGGCGGATTTGATGGATGTGGGCATCTGCCTGGCGGGCGGCGGCGGCTTGCTCCAAGGGCTGGCAGAACGTTTGACGGATGAGTTGAAACTGCGCGTGTGGGTGGCGGAAGATCCGCTGACCTGTGTTGCCCGCGGCGCAGCGATGGTCTTTGAAGATTTCGACGGTCTGAGCCGCTATCTGGTTGGTCTGGAGCGCGGCAGTACGCGCCACGGCGCTTCTTCTTGATGTGATCGCCGCTCGAGGCGGCGGTTCACGCTGGCTGGTACGCTAACATTAGAGAATGAGGAATCAACTTTCACGCACGATTCAGACAACGATCATCTTTCTGGTCGTGGGGGGTGTGATGGCGCTTGCGCTGGGGGGATACTTCAGCAGTGCATCGAATTTGTTCACCGACTCGCTGGTCAACCTGCAGTTCTGGTTTTCCTCGCGTTTTGTTGCTCTGCAGGATTTTTTCACCGCGCCCCGCGACATCACCTCTCTGCGCCAGCAAAATGCGGAACTGCAGGCAGAAGTCGCTGAGCTGCAGGCGCAGGTGATTCAATTGCAGCAGCAGGTGGGAGAGACTCAAATCCTCGCCGCGCTGGTAGACTTTTCCCGTGCGCGCCCTGAGAACACCTACAAAGCCGCCGCAGTCATCGGGCGCGACCCCAGCCCCTTTCTGCACTATATCATCATCAACCGCGGCTCGAATGACGGAATCCTGCGCGGGATGCCGGTGGTGACGAATCAAGGTCTGGTTGGGCGCGTGGATGCCGTCATTGCCGACGCGGCTCGTGTCCAACTGATTACGGACCCTGCTTCGATGGTCAATGTGCGCCTCCAGAACGCCGAGGAGGAAGGCGCGCTGGTCGGCTCGGTGACGGGGGATGTAGTCCTGCAAATGATTCCGCAGGATGCCACGATAGAAATCGGCGATCTCGTCCTGACCTCGGGTTTGGGAGGCGGGTATCCGCCCGATTTGATTGTGGGGCAGGTGGTCAACGTCCGCACGCGCGACTTCGACCTCTTTCAGCAGGCAACCGTCCAGCCGGTGGTGGATTTCAACCGCCTGCAAATTGTGCTGGTCATTGTCAATTTCAAGCCGGTGGATATTTCTCCGCTGATTCCCTAATCCTGATATGCGGAATCTGATTGCGTTTCCCGTGATTGTTTTGGCTGTGATTCTACAGTCGGCGGTGGTCAGCCGCCTGACCCTGCTTTCGGGCTTTGGCGACCTGCCAATGGTCATGCTGGCGGCGTGGGCGCTGCAGGATAACGTCGACTCTGCCTGGCACTGGGCGGTTGCTACCGGTATTCTTGTGGGGTTTGTCTCCGGCATTCCATGGGCGGTGTATGCGCTTGGATACGTGCTGGTCGTGGCAATGGCAAAAGTCTTACGGATGCGCGTGTGGCAGGCGCCTTTGCTTGCCATGTTCAGTGTGACGTTTTTGGGGACGGTGTTGGTGAGCGTGTTGTCTCTGGCTGTTTTGCGCGTGTTCGGGGTGGCGATACCGCTTCAGGATGCGTTTGGCTTGTTGATTTTGCCGGGCGTGCTTTTGAATTTATTACTGGCAATCCCAGTGTACGCCGTGATGCGTGACCTGGCGCACTGGGCTTATCCATCTCTGGAGGTAGAATGAGTTCGGGTACGACGAACCGTTATCAGGTCCCGCGCTGGCGCGTGTGGACGGTTTACAGCCTGATGTTCGCTTTTATCGGTATCATCATCTTCCGGCTGATTAGTTTGCAAATTATTACGGCGGAAAGTTGGCAGGCTCAGGCGGTGGAGAACTTCACCCTGACCATCAGCGATCCCGCCCTGCGCGGCATCATTTATGACCGCAACGGGTATGTGCTGGCTCGCAATATTGCTTCCTATAATGTGGTCATCACCCCCGCCGACCTGCCCGATGATGACGCCGATGTTCAGCGCATCTACCGTGAACTTTCTGCTCTCACCGGTGTGCCGGCGGGGGGACCGGTTACCGAAGAGACCTTGAACTTTGCCAAGTTATTCTCCGCCTGTGTGCCGGGACCGAGCATTGCGGACATGGTGGCGTTGGGCGCTTCGCTGGCGCCTTATACTCCCGTAAAAATTGCCTGCAACATCGGTGAGGAACTTGCCCGCGTCATCGGCGAGCGGTCTGTCAATTGGCCTGGTGTGGACATCGAAATCGAACCGGTGCGCGATTACCCAACCGGCTCGCTGACGGCGAATGTGGTGGGGTTCCTCGGTCCCATCCCGGCGGCGCTGCAGGATGTTTATGAGGAACGCGGCTTTGTGGTCAACCGCGACAAGATTGGGTATGCCGGCGTGGAAGCCTCGCTGGATGACATCCTGATTGGGAAGAACGGTTTGCGGGTGGTACAGAGGGACGTGGCTGGCGCGATTTTACGCAACCTCGAACCGCCTATTCCGCCCACGCCCGGCAACAACGTGGTGCTGACCATTGACACCCGCTTGCAAAAAGCCGCCGAGGCGGCTTTGCTGGATGAAATTGATTATTGGAACAATCGCTACTTTGGCTACATCCGTATTTCGAGCGGGGTGGTGATTGCCATGAATCCGAAGACCGGCGAAATCCTCGCCATGGTTACTTATCCTACCTACGAGAATAACCGCCTGGCGCGTTTTATTCCCGGCTATTACTACGACCAATTGAGTCAGGACCCGCGCCGCCCGCTGGTGAACAACGCCATCTCCGCCGAACTGGCGCCCGGTTCGGTTTACAAATTGACCACCGCCACCGGCGCTTTCAACGAGGGCGTCATCAAACCGGGACAGATTGTGCAGACACCCGGCAAATTGACGTTGTGCGAGCGTTTCTCGCCAAATGACCCTTGCATCGAGGGCGTCAATGTGCGCCCGTTCGTGGACTGGATTTACGAGCGCAACGGCGTCATCAATGAAGCCGGGTTTGGCGCGCTGGATTTTTACCGCTGTATCGCCTATTCCAGCAACGTTTGTTTCTACAAGTTGGGCGGCGGGTTTGAAGATGAGATTCCCGAAGGGTTGGGCATTTTCCGCCTGGGTGAATATGCCCGCGCATTGGGGTATGGCGAACGTTCGGGCATCGAGTTGCCGGGCGAAGAAAACGGGCTTGTTCCCTCGCCGCAGTGGAAGCGCATCAACACCGGCGAGAACTGGTCCACCGGCGACACCTACATTGCCAGCGTGGGGCAGGGATATGTGTTGGCGACGCCTCTGCAGGTTCTCATGTCTGGCGCGACGATTGCCAATCGCGGCAAACTCATGCAGCCCACCATTGTCCGCGAAGTGCAGGATAGCGAGGGGCGCGTCATCCCCGTATGGTTCGACCCGAAGACGTTTTCGGTGTATGAAGTGCGTCAGGTGGTGGACCGCACGGGCGCGACGCGGGAGATGTGGGTGAACCCGGTCAACCCCGCCGAAATGTATCCTGCGCCGCCGGAAGGCAGTTACCAAATCTCGCCGTTTGTCCCCAACATGAAATGGGACATTACCCAAACGCCCATCATCCGCGAATGGAGCTGCGAAGCCGGCTACTGTGACCCGACCGGTGAAATGAAAACCGTCGCTCCCGAAACCGTCGAGGCGGTACGCACCGGCACGCGCATGGCAGTGACGGAAAACCCGCTCGGCACGCTGTATCGCGTGTTCAATATTGATTATCCCCTCGATGTGGCTGTGGCAGGCAAGACCGGCACCGCCGAATACTGCGACGACGTGGCGCGCGCGGCGAACAAATGTCAATTCGGCGCCTGGCCCACCCATGCCTGGACGCTCGCCTACGCACCCTACGATGACCCGGAAATCGCCGTAGTCGCTTTTGCCTACAACGGCGGCGAAGGCGGCACGGTCGCTGCGCCAATTGTGGCGCGTGTTCTGCAGGCGTACTTCGAGCTGAAGTCTATTGACATCGCCCAGGGCGCCGGTCAGTGATGACCGCAGGCTTCATGCTATAATCCTGCCAACATCTGCCGCTATGAATGAGACGAATTCCCTGATTCAAATCAAAGGTCTGCGCGATGGACTGCTCGTCTCATTGAGCGATGCGCCCTGGGACGAGCAGCTTTCTGCGCTTCTCTCCCGCGTGGACGCGCAGCCTTCCTTTTTTCAGGGCGCCCGGCTCGCTTTGGATGTCGCCAGTCAGGTACTGAAAGTGGATGACCTTGTGGCGCTGCGCGACCATCTCTCCGAACGCGGCATCTTCCTGTGGGCGGTGATCAGCGAGTCGCCAACCACCCAGCAAACCGCCCAATTGCTCGGGCTTGCCACCCGCATTTCAAAACCCAGACCCGAAGAGACCCGTCAGTTTGCTGTGGAAGATTTGGGCGAGGAAACGGCTCTTTTTCTGGACCGTACCCTGAGGTCCGGAATGCGAATCGAGTTTCCCGGTCATGTCGTCATTCTGGGAGATGTCAATCCGGGCGCCGAAATCGTGGCGGAGGGCAATGTCATTGTTTGGGGACGTTTACGCGGCATGGTACACGCCGGCGCAAAGGGCAACCGTCAGGCGGTCGTCTGCGCGCTCGAATTTTCTCCCATGCAGTTGCGTATCGCCGACGAAGCCTCCGCCGCCATGAGTCCGCAAACGCAGTCGAAACCGCAAATTGCCCGCATTAACCAATTTGGCAACCTGCAGGCTGAAAACTGGTCACCCGCCTAGTTGACGCCCACTCTGATTTTAGGACGAACACAATGACCGCACAAGTTATCACAGTCACCTCCGGCAAAGGCGGCGTGGGGAAGACCACCGCCGTTGCAAATCTGGCAGTTGCCCTCGCTTCCAACGGGTCGCGCGTGGTTTGCATAGACGGCGACATCGGTCTGCGCAACCTCGATGTCATTCTGGGACTGGAGAATCGCATCGTTTACGACATTGTGGATGTCATCGAGGGGCGCTGCCGCCTAAAGCAGGCGATGATCAAGGACAAGCGTTTGCCCAACCTTCATCTCATCCCTGCGGCGCAGACGCGCGACAAAAATGCGGTCTCTGCCAGCGACATGACCCGCCTCACCAAAGACCTGCGCGCCGAGTGCGACTTTATATTGATTGACTCTCCGGCGGGCATCGAGCGCGGCTTCAAAAACGCCATCGCCCCGGCGGACCGCGTTCTGGTGGTGACCAATCCCGAGGTCAGCGCCGTGCGCGATGCGGACCGCGTCATCGGCATTTTGGAGGCGGAGGATAAAGGTCCCGGCGCGCTCATCATCAATCGTCTTAATCCGAGCCTTGTGCGGCGGCAGGAAATGCTCTCGGCAGATGACGTTCTCGACCTGCTTGCCATCGAATTGATTGGCATCGTCCCCGAAGATGAAGGCGTGCTGATTGGTTCCAATCGCGGCGCGCCGGTGGCGCTCGACCCGAAAAGCAAAGCAGGCGAGGCGTTTCGTAACATCGCCCGCCGCCTGAAGGGTGAGGAAGTCCCCTTCCTCGATCTGGAAAGCGGCAGCAGCCTCTGGGAGCGCATTCAAAAACTGGCGGGGAGGAGGTAGTGATGTCGTTTTTGGACAAACTCTTCGGCAAAAAGAACAGCGCCGACAGCGCCAAGGAACGCCTTCAACTTGTCCTCATCCATGACCGCACGGATCTGACTCCTGCCGAGCTTGAATCGCTTCGAGACGATTTGATCGCCACCGTCAGTCGCCACGTCGAAATTGACGTAACCGCCATGCAGTTTGGCATGGAGCATGACGGACGCACCCAGCGCCTGGTCGCCGACATTCCCATCAAAAGCGCCGCCCGCCGCCGCGCTTCCTCCTCGAGGAAACCCAAAGCCAGATAAGCCGTTTTATGCTTCGTAACATCTCGTGGCGTTATTTCGACTTCTGGCTGTTGGGCGCAGTGGTGCTTGCCACTGCCTTCGGTACAACCATGATTCGTTCGGCAATTGCGGGGAATGAAGAACTCCTGCCGCTCATCAACCGTCAGATTTACTTTGCGCTCGCAGGGCTCGTCCTGATTTTCGTCGTTGCCGCCATTGACTATCGCTTTTGGATGGCAATCTACCGTCCCATCTTTATTGTGATGAGTCTGCTGTTGTTCTTCCTGTTCCTGAGCGCGCAGGCGGTCTTCGGCGCGGCGCGCTGGTTTCAGGTGGGGGTGCTGTTCGTTCAGCCGACGGAGTTTGCCAAGATTGCGGCAATTCTCCTGCTCGCCCGTTACTTCGAGAAGACCCAGCATCAACCCCGCGACCTGCGCTGGATAGCAGGTGCATTCTTATGGGTGATGGGACTTGCCATCTGGATTCTGCTCCAGCCCAACCTGAGCAATGTGGTGGTGCTGATGGTCATCCTGGCGTCCCTGCTCTGGTTCAATGGGATGGAAATCAAGCATATTATCCTGTTAGGGGGGATTGGCATTCTGCTGGTTGCCGCTGTTGTTCTCCTTTCGGTGGCAGGCGTGGATATTCCCTTTCTTCAGGATTACCAGCAGCAACGTATCGTCAATTTTGTTATCCCCGACCCGAATGCAACCTTCGGCGAAACCTACAACATTGACCAGGCGAAAATCGCCATCGGCTCCGGCGGACTTTTTGGCAAAGGCTACGGTCATGGCACGCAGACCCAACTGCGCTTCTTGAAAGTGCGCCACACCGACTTCATCTTTTCTGCCATTGCAGAGGAATTCGGATTGGTGGGTGCATTGCTGGTCATTCTTGTCATTGTTCTCATCATCTGGCGATGCTTGCGCGCCGCTCAGAAAGCGCGCGATGTGGCCGGCATGACCATCGCCTATGGTGTGGCGACCCTGATTTTCTTCCAAGGCATGGTCAACGTTGGCGTTAACCTGAATATTGTGCCGGTCTCCGGCTTGCCGCTGCCGTTCATCAGTTACGGCGGCAGCGGGCTCACAT
The DNA here is from genome assembly GCA_020723805.1 of Anaerolinea sp. GTDB lineage: Bacteria > Chloroflexota > Anaerolineae > Anaerolineales > Villigracilaceae > Defluviilinea. The sequence goes on from DYID01000006.1 coordinate 109,232, forward strand.
CGCTCATGCTGGGCATCGGTCTTGTGGAAAGCGTGGCGATGCGTTATAAGGAACTCGATTTCTAACGTTGGAGGAACTTTACTCTTGAAACCTGCACGCACCCGCATGGCTCCCTCGCCGACGGGGCGCTTCCATCTGGGAGGCGCCCGCACTGCTCTCTTCGATTACCTGCTTGCCCGCAAAACAGGCGGGCAATTCATTCTGCGTCTCGAAGACACCGACCAAAAACGCTTCGTCCCCGGCGCGGAGGAGGAAATCATCCGCAGTCTCGACTGGCTGGGGCTCACGCCAGATGAATCCCCCGTTCACGGCGGTCCCTATGGACCCTACCGTCAGACCGAGCGGCGCGAAATCTATCAGTATTACGCCAACCTGCTGGTGGAAAAAGGTCACGCCTATCCGTGCTTCTGCACCCCCGAAAGGCTGGAAAAAAGCCGCCAGGAACAGCAGGCTCGCAAGGTGGAGCGCGTGAAGTACGACGGTCTGTGCCGCGGGATAGACCCCGATGAAGCCGCCCGCCGCGTCCGCGCCGGCGAAAAGCACGTCATCCGTTTCAAGATGCCGCAGGAGGGCGTGACAATTGCCCACGACCACCTGCGCGGCGACATCGTCACCGAAAACCAATACCTCGATGATTATGTTCTGCTGAAGTCGGACGGCTTGCCTACCTACCATCTCGCCGCCATGGTGGACGATCATGAAATGAAAATCACCCACGTCCTGCGCGGCTCGGAGTGGCTTCCAACTTTCCCTTTGCATGTGAACATCGTCCGCGCTTTTGGGTGGGAGGAGCCGGTTTGGGTTCATCTTTCTGTGTTTCTCAAGCCAAGCGGCAAAGGCAAGATGAGCAAACGCGAATCGGCGCAGGCAATCAAAGACGGCTACTCCATCTTTGTGGATGACATGAAAGACCTGGGCTACATCCCCGAAGGCGTCTTGAACTGGATTGCATTGATGGGCTGGGGCGTGCCTGAAGACGACGTGATGACCCTCGACCAGATGATCGAACGTTTCAGCATTGACAGCCTGACGCCCTCGCCCGCCGCGATCAACTTCCAGAAACTGGATCACTTCAACGGGACTCACATCCGCCTCCTGACGACCGAGGACCTGTCCGCCAGGATCAAGCCTTATTTTGCCGCCGCAGGCTTGGAGGTCCAGGATGAAACGCTGCTCAAGGTCACTCCGCTTATCCGCGAGCGGCTGGTCACGCTGGATGACTGTCTCGCGTTTGCGGCATTCTTCTTCAAGGAGGATGTCGAGCCGAACCCGGAGGAGTTGATTGCCAAAGGGCTGGATGCGAAGCAGTCGGCGGAGGTGGCGCGGAGGGTGTATCAAATTTTGGAAGCGCAGCCAGACCTCAGTCACGAACGATGCGAGCCGCCTCTGCGGGCGTATGTGGAGGAGAGCGGCTTGAGCGTTAATCAGGTATTTGGCATCCTGCGCGTGGCGGCGACGGGGCAAAAGGTCAGCCCGCCGCTATTCGAGTCGCTGGAAATCATCGGGCGCGAAAAAGTCCTCAGGCGTTTGAGGCGCGCCATCGAGATGCTGGAACGCATGTAAACAATCCGCCCGCTCGAAAGCGGGCGGTTCTGTTTAGAGGGTCTTGCGGGTTTTGCGGGGAGTGCGCCGTTGCTTGCGGGGGGCGGGTCTTCGGCGGGGATTTGCCCAGCGCTCATATTTGCGCCAGATGCGGCGGGCGATTTCGCCGGTCATGGTGGCGATGCGCTCTTCGTTGCGCTCGGAAATGGTCATGCCTTTGCGTGTGAGCACCCAGTCAAAGATGAGATGCTGAACTTCGTGGGCGACAAGTTCCTGCGCCATGGGGGAGTGGTTCAGTTCGCTGAGGTAGATGTGCCCAAACAGCCCCCGTCGCTGCTTGCGGACATCTGCCGCGATGTAGTAGGCATGGCACTGGTTCTTGCGCTTGAAATGGGTGGGGTTCTTTGCCACGTAGATGTTGACCCACTGCTTATTGTCGTTGAAGTAAACGCGGAAGGCTGGCTTGGACATACGATTCACCTCTCACATGGCTTGGGGAGTTCGCCACATTATATAGCCATTGCGGCGGGGTGAAAAGAACTCTAACCTTTTCGACATGTTTTTTTAAGAAAACAGCACGCGTGTTCTAGTTTTGAGGTATAGACAAAAATTCTGACCGTCAAACTTTTCGTGTAGCCAACAAGGTGCAAAGCCAGATACCCAAGCATACGGCGGACGCTGAAGGGCGTCCGCCGGTCAATGCGAGAGATTTATCTCGTGGTTTCGGGCGACATGAATATCGCCCTACGAAAAATTACGAACAATCCCTTAACTCGCGTTATCGGCTTTGAGGTGTTTGATTGGGGGAGATCGAGTAAGCCGTGATGTTGTGCCCGGAAATGGAAACGGTGATTTCGCGCGCGCGGATGCCTGCTTCAGGGGGAATGCGTTCCATGGCTTCTTTGGTGATGAGGATTTCACGCGCCGCCGCCACGTCTTCTCCCAATTTTGAAGCGCGGTTCACCGCGTCGCCGAAGCAGTCTTCGCCTGGGATGACCAGAATTCTGCCGTAATCTATTCCGCACGAGATGTAAATGTCCATGTCGTCGGAGGTCAGGATGTTCGAGGTTTCGAAGGCGTGCTGCATGACCAAGGAGGCTTTGACCGCCGCCAGCGGATCGGGGAAAACGGCAAAGCAGTTATCCGCCTCGTATTTGATCATGCTCCCGCCATACGATTTGACGATGGGCTCGGTGGTCACTTGCATGCGCTTGACCATCGAAAGATAATGGACGATTCCGTATTTACGCGTGAGCATGGAGAAGCCGGACATATCGAGCACAAAGACAGCCATTTCGGCGCCGAACTCCTCCCAAAGGTCCGACTCGATGCGGCGGCGTTTTTCTGCATCTCCGGCTTGGGAGAAGGCGAGGAGCAGTTCCTGGAATCGCTTTTTGGCTTCGGTGGTCATGTCCTACTTGCTTTTCTTTTCGAGTTTTGCCCAACTATCCTTCAGGGTCACGGTGCGGTTGAAGACCGGCTTGCCGGGGCGCGAATCGGGATCGAGACAGAAATAGCCGGTGCGCTCGAATTGCAGGCTTTCGCCCAGTTTGGCTTCGCCCAGCGCCGGCTCCACAAAGGCATTCTCGATGACCTCCAGCGAGTTAGGGTTGATGATGTCTTCCAGTTCGGCGTCATCGGGTTTTTCGACGGTGAAGAGTTGGTCATAGAGACGGACTTCCGCTGGGATGGCATGCTGCGCCGAAACCCAGTGAATGGTGGATTTGACCTTGCGCCCGTCCGGCGCGTCGCCGCCGCGGGTGGCGGGATCGTAGGTACAATGGACTTCGGTCACGTTCCCCGCTTCGTCTTTGACGACATGCGTGCATTTGACGATGTAGGCATAGCGCAGGCGGACTTCGTTGCCGGGGTACAGCCGGTAATACTTGGGCGGCGGCACTTCGCGGAAGTCATCCTGCTCGATGTACAGCACTTTCGAGAACGGCACTTTGCGCGTCCCTGCCGAGGGGTCTTCGGGGTTGTTGATGGCATCCATTTCCTCGATGACGCCTTCGGGGAAATTGTCAATGACCAGTTTGAGCGGATGCAGGACTGCCATGCGGCGCAGGGCGCGCTTGTTCAAGTCATCGCGGATGACGGCTTCGAACTGCGCCATCTCCACCCACGAGTCGTTTTTCGTCTCGCCCAAGCCCGTGATGAAGTTGATGATGGCTTCCGGCGTCACGCCGCGCCGCCGCAGACCGCGCAAGGTAGTCAGACGCGGATCATCCCAGCCGCGCACCACGCCGGTTTCCACCAGTTTGCGCAATTTGCGTTTGCTCATCATGGCGTAAGTCAGATTCAAGCGTGTAAATTCGATCTGACGGCTGGGAAATTCCCCAAGTTTTTCCAGGAACCACTCGTACAGCGGGCGGTGGATGATGTATTCGTTGGAGCACAGGGAATGGGTGATGCCCTCCATCGAGTCGTTCTGCCCGTGTGACCAGTCGTAGGTGGGGTAGATGTGCCACTTGTCACCCGTGCGGTGATGGGGGATGTGCATGATGCGGTACATGACCGGGTCGCGCATGAGCAGGTTGGGATGGTTCATGTCAATTTTGGCGCGCAAGACGCGGCTTCCCTCGGGAAACTCGCCGTTCTTCATGCGCTCCAGCAAATCGAGATTTTCCTCCACCGAGCGGTTGCGCCACGGCGAATCAACGCCCGGGCGGATGTTCGGCTCCGTCTCGCTCCACTTTGTCCCTTTCGGCAGTGTGCCGCGCGCCGCGCTCATCTCCTCCTGTGATTGGTCGTCCACATACGCCAGCCCCATTTTGACGAGCCGTTTTGCCCACTCATAGAGGCGGTCGAAGTAATCGGAGGCGTAAGTCTCCTTTACCCACTTAATGCCCAGCCAGGCGGCGTCCTCCTTGATGGCATCCACGAACTCGGTTTCTTCCTTGGACGGATTTGTATCATCGAAGCGCAGATAGAGTTCACCGCCGAATTCCTGCGCCGTGAAATAATCAATCAAAAACGCTTTGACATGCCCGATATGTAAATAGCCGTTGGGCTCGGGTGGCAGACGCGTGCGGACGTAAGTAAACCGTCCCGTGCGTAAATCTTCCGCGACTGCCTCACGGATGAAAGATGGGATTCTGCTTTTGGTTTCTTCTGGACTCATTCGCTGCACCTTTTTGGAATAATCGCTTCTTTCCTGACCTCTGCCTGCCGCTCCCTCCCGGAACTTTTCCCAGCCGGCAGCGTCTTGGAAACGTATTATAACAAAGGTAAATGCCCTATAATGAACATGGAGGAAGTTATGAGCGAATCAAACGAAACGCAAGGCAAATTTCTCGGCGCATATTTCGACCGTGACGGAGTTTTGCGCCTTTCCCGCTGGGCGGAAGGGACCGCCTGGGTCGTCCTGACCGTCTATCTTTTGTCGTGGCTGTTCTCGCTGCTGCTGTTCATCACCCAGTTTTCAAGCGGACTGTTCTTTGAAAAGGGCATGACCTTCCTAAGCGCATTCAGCATCTTCAAGCCGTATCTTACAGAGCCTCTGCCCGGCTTGCTCTACTTCTTTGGGCTTCAAGGCATCTCGAAGGTATTGCTCATCCTGCTGGATGTGGAAGACAATTCCCGCCGCGCCGCACGGAAGTAAGCGGCGTCACTTTGAAGTTCGAATTTTTCTTGCAATGGTCTTTGATTTGCGGCAGACAATGTCTGTTGTGTTTTTGTGATGCCGTGAGACCGTGAGACAATAAAAACGCCCGCGCTTTTCCAAAAAAAACGAAGCGCGGGCATTTTGTGGGGCGAGAGGGGGTCGAACCCTCACGGTGTTGCCACCGACAGATTTTAAGTCTGTTGCGTCTGCCGATTCCGCCATCGCCCCGGAGCGATTCGCCTATATTCTACCTTAAATCGTAATCGGTCATGTTGGAACACTATGCTTCCACTTGTTTTGATCTCGCCTTCCAATCTTGGACTGCAAATGGGGCATATAGCAACAACACAGTAGCCAGCCCAATCGCCTCCATGTACAGGATGTAAAGGGGCCAGTCTGGAAGCAAATCGAGCAGGCTGGGGGTCGCGGGTTTGTGGTTGATCATCAGATAGTTGCTGCCAACGGCGTTGTTGATGAAGTACACGATGACCACGTAGATGTTCATCCAAATCGCCACACGACCTATCGAACCCCAAGTGGGACGAAATCCTTCTACAACGGTCATGTAGATGGCGGAGGTGACGATCAATCCGTGTGAGATGAAGGTCTGGAAAAAGCGAAAGTGTGGAAAGCCGTAAATGCCTAGGTCGGGGGTGGCAAGCGCCTGTATCGCACCGCCGATGCCCATCAGATACATGAACTCATAAATGCGATAGTTTTTTGTGACCAGCATCATTGCGCCGGCCCACACCAGCACACTGCATAGATGCAGGGGGAGCATGGTTTGAATCGTCCATTTGCCTACGGCATAGTTCCAAACGTGCCAGGCAATCTCGTTGCCCCACAGGATGAGCGCCAGCGTCCAGCGGACGCGGGAACGGGTGCGTTCGTCTGCATGTCTGAAGCGGAGGAGGTATACGTTCAACAGAATCAGCGCCAACAGCGCGCCAAGATGCGCTGGTCCTAAAAACTGAAAGGCGGGACCAGGATAGTCGCCGGCGAAGAACTTGCCCATGAGCGGATTTCCTTTTGGTTAGAATACCCCTGCGCTGACCAGCGCCAAAACCAACAGACCGAATGCCAACGCCCAAACCATCCAGCCGCCGGAAAATCGCCGGTCCAGCACGGATTCGGCGGGCGCCTTGGGGTTGTAATAAACCGTAACCGGACTCCTTGGCGGATATTCCGCAACCTTTTCCTCAGCGAATTGGGGGGTGCTCCAGCCTGTCTCGACCCCAAGGCTGTATCTATCGCTGATATATTCGTGCGTGTTCACGGTAAAGCGGTAGGTAATGCCGGGAGTATACAACTGGCGTTTGATCCCGTCTTTCCATTGCGTGAACGAGCGTACTTCTGAAGCGACCACTGTACCCTGTGTTGATTGCCAAGTCTGTGCCGCGAGCGCCTGACGTTCCTGTACAAAGCCAAACACCAGGAGGAAAAGTCCCAGCCCTCCGCTAAGCGTCACAAACAGGGCGTTTTCTGGATTGGGCAAGAGAGGAGACAAAAATTCAGGGACTTTGGCGAGCGTCAGCAAAACCAATACGGCTCCGCCGCCTACAACTGCAACCGCTCCCGTCAGTCCCTTGCCAAAGTCCACCGGCAGGTCACGCTCCAGCACCGCCTGCCTGGGATTGGCTGGATTGTAGTAAACGGTTACCTCTTTACCAAGCGGATAGCGGTTCAGGATTGATTCGATTTCGCTTTCGGGGATAGTCTCTGCCAAACTGATGCGGGCACCAGTGAAGCGTTTCCCATTGACGGTGTACTCATATTCCACCGCCGGAATGCTCTGTGTTCGCTCGCGGTTGTCCATATCCCGCCGCTTCTGGGCACGGACATCGGAACGAGTGACCCTGCCAATTGTTGTACTCCAACTTTGAGCGCCCTTTACTTCCCGCATTTTAACCGTGGCGGCAAGGATTAGCGCGCCGATCATTACTGCTGCAAAAATGCCGACATAGAGAAGAATTTCATTCATATGAATTAGTGATATATCACGTTTTTATTGAAATCCGATTTTATGATTTTGGATATGTTCTCCAGTGGGAAACCGAAGTGTAGTTTCTCAATCTAGTAAATCTGTGATTGTTTTATTTCTGGTTGCTCAGCGCCGCAAACAACTTCTGACTAAATATTCTTTTCCCACAATTGCTAAGATGACTGCTGTTGTAGAATAGTTCGGGCTGTTCTCGAATCTCCGGCTCGTTTGAAAAGTTGTAATATTCTACCCGATATATTCGTTGGATTTTTTTGATCTTGTTTTGCATGTTGTCAATGATGTAACTTCCGTGTTGCATAAAATATTCGGTATATTTTTTATAATAAGTGGGGGTAAATAAAATAACCCGAATTCCCTTTGCTTGTAAGTGATCTATTATTCTAGCCAGCGCATTGAAAGCATCTTGTTCCAGTCCCTTGTGCCTTGCTGCCATCTCGATGGAACTGGATACGTTGAAATTAGCAATATCCCAAGCTTCTTTCTCCAGTTGGTCTGCTGTGTAATGAATACATATCCCCCATGCAGAGCTTGTAACCACGCTGTCTGGCGGGAGAAAATTTAATGGTGTGCTGCCGTCAGTAACCCCTTTCCAAACCCCCTGCCAGTTGTCCGAACGCGCTACACTCATGATATGTGTATAGGCTTCTGCCTTGCCTAGTACGAAATTGTGTATATCCCCTGCAATGGGAGACCAGGTGGGTGCTAACGAGTAAAATTTTATTCTGCGTGTTCGAAATGGTTCAAAGGTGGCATTGTCGCGGGTGAACGAGTAATAAGAGATCGCAATAAAGACGGTTTTCAAATTGGGTAATTCATTTGTTATGAGCATGGCATGTTTTTCAATTTCGAACAAATCGGCAATGGCTAATGTCAGAGATTGTCCGTCAATTTCTGACACCGAATAGTCTATAGCGTTACCATGAGAATTTCCAAGGGTGATTGCCTCAATCTGTTCGCGACGTTTATCCAGTTCTTGCCATTGCTGTTGGTACTCAACGCGCCAAGCTTCCAGGGGGGCAATTCTATCTGCCATAGCACCCAAGCAGTTTGAAATTAGGATCAATCCAGCTGTAAATAGAGGCAATTTGACAAAGAAAAATTTCGTGTTAAAAGCGCGCATAGATGAATTCGCTCCTGCCAAATTTTCCAAACATGACGATGGCCATGACTAATGCATAATAAAACAACCAGCGCACCCAAACTGGCTGATGGCGGATTGCGTCATGTAGACTGCCTTTTTTTCTTTGCACCCAGTAAATTGTTTCCATCAGGAAAATTGCCAAAATGGCGATAAGCCAATCGTACCAGCCAAGAGGCATAAGAGCAGATAGGGATGCGCTTGTACCCGGTTTCGTGAATAAATTTTGGATAATGTAAAGTGCGTCCGTCATCGAGTTGGCGCGAAAGAAGATCCATGCAAAACAAACCAAGTGAAATGTAACAAGGATATTCACTACCTTAACGCTCCATGACGGCATAAAGGATAGCAAGTTTAGATGTATGTTTTTGAGATTCCACAGAATGGAACCCACCATAAAAATACCGTGCAGCGCTCCCCAAACGATGAAATTCCATGTCGCACCGTGCCAGAAACCGCTGGCAAGCATAGTGAACATGGGAGGAAAAACAAGTATAACGATGTTATTAGGTGCTGTAAATTTTCGCTTCAAGGCGCGATTGAGTGGATAAAAAATATAATCCCTCAACCAATTATATAAACTAATGTGCCACCGTCTCCAAAATTCGATAATGGATGGAGCAAGGTACGGTTGGTTGAAGTTTTCCTGCAATTTGATTCCCAAGACACGCGCTACACCGATGGCAATATCTGCGTAGCCCGAAAAATCGCAATAGATTTGATACGCAAATGCGTAGGTAGCAAGGATTAAGGGAAATCCGGTATATGCTGTGGGGGCATTGTACACTGCGTTGACTGCTGCTGATAGCCGATCGGCAATGACCAACTTCTTAAAAAAACCCCATGTCACACGTTGAAATCCACTGATGACTTGTTCGTAATCGGGTACTGGCGCAGCGTGGAATTGTGGAAGTAAATCATTTGCCCGCGCAATGGGTCCCGCCGTTACATGCGGAAAAAAGGCAATAAAGAGAGCGTAAATGCCGACATGTCTTTCTGTTTTGATGATGCCACGATATATATCAGTGATGTAACTTAGAGTTTGGAATGTGAAGTAGGATATACCTAACGGTACTAACAAGTTGAAATCCGTCGGTAAATTCTTATCGCTTACCTGTTCAAAAATGGCTAGTAGCACACTGCTTGTAAATTTGGGAGTTCTAAAAAGGATCCACAATCCCAAAATGAAAAACAGGCTGAGAAAAAAAGTGTACGCCGCTTTGATGGCTGAGCCTCTTTCCAAATCATGTAACCGCTTACATATCCAATGATGGTTATGGCTATAGGTACAACAATATAGTTGACATTCCATCTTGCATAGAAAAAATAACTTGCCCCCAATAGAAAGAGCCAACGCCAGCGGTGCGGGATGTTAAAACATACGAACGCCACGAATGGAAAGAAAATTAAGAACTCGATAGAGTTAAATTTCACATCAAATATCCTTTTGCACCGTTACATACTTGAACATCCAAATCTGTTGCCATTTCAATGGCTTTTGGCAAAATATGTACTTTGGGTTTTACACAAAAATGTTTTTATGTTCGCGTAACTTATCCCGGTCTTGTGACTTTTGTGCGAAGTAGGCAGATTAATGAGAACTGGGAGGTTTGGACAAGAGAAATGACTTGTTACAGTTTAGCGTAACAAGTGCGTAACCAGTCATTGACTGGTTACGCTGCTAATCCATTCGTTTTCTCCGCGGCTAGAATTGGAATGTCACCTCTAAGTCAAACCCAAGAAGGAAAAAATCTTAGATCAGCTATTCTATTTTAGCCCGTTTTTCGCAAAAAGTGAGAGTTTTGCGAAGAAAACGTCCCGATTTGCATGCGGCGCGGCCTCACCCAGAGCGTTTGCCTGATTTTGTCCGCGATTGTCTTGCTACCATCCGTCTGTTGGACTTGATCGGTCTGCTTGCCTAGGATCAATTCCCCGAACACAGCTTAATATTACAGCGCAAGGTTCGGAGAGAGAGCAGCTGATTGAGCCAATTTTGCTTTGCGACGAGAGCGATAAGCGACAAAATTGCGTTTCTGGTAGAACCCAGCCTTGTTTGGGAATGTTCCTCACCAGGTCTTTTGGCATTCCCCAGCAAGCCGCGCACATAGGTTGTGCTTCGCGCGATTGCTCTACTCGTCGAAAAGCAGGTTCAAACCGTTCCATGTACTCTGTCAGTGCTTCCAAAAATCGTTCAACGTCTTCCTGGCTCGAATTGCATTCGGGCGCAGGGCAGGTTTCAACAGGCTCAACCCAACGGGTTTCAGTTACAATCGTGGCAGGCATGGTTTTCTTCGTCTCCTTCCCACTTGGCCGTGGTTGGAGAAAGATACCATGCCTTCCTATTCCAGGCTGCTCAACCTGCCCCTTCGCGACTTTGCGCTGTAATATTAGGGTGTTTGCGGCAAATTCCTTTCCAAATTCTCGGTAAACAGACGAAGCACTTCTTCCGGCACGCCTTTGCGCGCGCCGAACATCAACTTGCGCCCGACAGCGTCGAGCGGATAGATGTCCATGACCAATTTGCTTCCTTCGCCGTCTGATTGAACAACGCAGGTCATTTGCGTCCGGTCGCCCAGCACTTTGCCTAACAGGGTCTTGTCGAACTTGACTTCGAGCTGGAACGCCTCAGGCTTGGATTTCAGGATTTGTCCTTTGAGTGTTTCCACGGCTTTTTGCGCGGCGTGATAGACTGACGCAGGGTCTTGTGAATACGTTTTTTCCTGGTGTACTTCGAATGGCATGACGGACTCCGTCTTCTTATTGAACATTGTGGTCTTGGTACGTGGCGCATAAAGCGCCGCTACTCGACCACCACAGATTACAACTTTTCGTACTTCACCTGCTGGAACAATTCCTCGATCAAAGTGCGGGAGCCGACCTCGGTGCCGCTCATGGAAGCGGTGGCGGCACCGCTGGCGGCGCCCCAGCCCAGGGATTCCTTGAGGGAATATCCTTGCGATAACGCCCACACCAGCCCGCCAACCATCGAGTCCCCGGCGCCGATGGGATTTTTCTCTTTTACTTTTGGACTGTGCACCAGCCAACTCTCGTCCGCTGTTTGCAGGAGCGCGCCTTTCTTGCCCATCGAGATGACCACGTTCTGAGCCCCCATTCGCCGCAGTGCTTTTGCAGCGACCACGATTTGCGCGGTTGTATTCACTGGCAAGCCTGTCAGTTTTCGTGTCTCTTCGGCGTTGGGCTTGACGAGGAAGGGCTTGGCTTCACATCCGAGGTGCAGGCTTTCACCGCTGGTATCCAGGATGGTGATGGCTTGACGGGCGTTGAGGATCTCGATGATCTGCGCATAGAACGAATCGGGTACGGCGGGGGGAAGGCTTCCTGCCAGCACCCACCAGTCTCCAGGTCCAGCGAGCGAGGCGATTTTGTCCAGCAGTTCACGCTGTTTGGGCTCGTCAACCGACGGTCCCTTTTCATTGACCTTGATATAGTGGTCATGTTTTTCGGTGACGATGCTGACGTTGGTGCGCGTCTCGCCTGGGATGGAAACAAAATCAGTTGTGATGCCGAGTTCCTGCAAGCCCAGACGCAGACGTTCGCCCGCCCGCCCGCCGACGAATCCGAGTGCAGTGCTGGGCATGCCCATGGATTTGAGCAGGCGCGAAACGTTGAAGCCTTTGCCGCCGAAATCCACCTGTGACCTGACCGCCGTAAGCACCGAGTCAAATTGTATTTCGGTGACTGTCAATTCGCGGTCAATGGCGGGGTTGAGGGTGAGGGTGTAGATCATGGCGGCTCCGATGTCTGCGGCGGTTCAGGCAGGTTCCTGCCAGAGTTTTTCGATGAGCACTTCTTCGGCTGCGTTGGTCCACGTCCAATTAGGACCGAGTTTTTCGGCAACTTCGGGGAGGCGCTCTTTCAATTCCTTCAGGCTGGTGAGCGGCAGGTTGTGAATTTGCGGGAAGATGACGACCTTGCCCGGATAACGGCTGTCCATCACGGATTGGATGGCTTCCGCTGCCGTTTCGATTCCACCGATGGCGGCAACAACCCGGCCAGGCGATAACGTCCCTGCGATACGCCGCTCCATCACCGATGCCTGATCCTGAATCGTCAGCCCCGATGTACCCGTGTATTGTGCGTTCGAGAGATAAACGTTGCTCAGGTTGACTTTACCCAGCGTGCCGTTGGGGACACCAGCAAACAAGACCAACATGCCATCGGGCTTCATCACGGTGTCGCCCTCTTCCATCAGCGCGGCGACCGGCACGCAGACGACCACATCATCAGCGCCTTCGCCGTGTGTGGCTTCCATGACGAAATCATGGAAGGATTTTTTCGAGGCGTTGGGGTTGAAGATGAGCAGCGTGCGTCCCTGTTTTTCGGCGAGCGGCGTGAACATGTTGACCAGCGTTTGCAGGCGTTCGTCGCTGATTTCGGTGGCGATGACAGTCTTCGGTCCGTGGGGCAGTTCAAGGGCGCGCTGGACGTGCATCTGTCCCATCGGTCCGCCCGCGCCGATGAAGACGGCTGTGCCGCCGGCGCGCAGTTCGCAACGGTTGCGCGCCTCGCCATACGAGGCGGCGATGTCGCCGCTGTTGTTGCCTACAAAGGCAATATAATCATAGTGCAGGCGACCGAGGTCAACAGAGACCAGTCCGTCCAGCGGCTTTGTGCCGACGATGTTCATTGTGCCGCGCCGTGCGATGAAACGCGCCACCCGACTCACAGCATCCGCTGAAGACGGATTGAGCATGACAATATCGTCGAAGCCTTTATCGGTCAGTTCCTTGCTGAGCGTTTCGTAGTCGTTGATCGAAAGACCATTCCGCTCGATGACTTTTGCATTCGTGGCAGAGACCAGTTTCTTGACCGAGGCAGGCGCATCGGTCAGCACGATGACAGCGGGTGCGCCCAACCCTTTGGAGAAAGTGTATTCGGTGGAGTCGTCGGGTTGACCGATGATCCACATTGTGCCGCCAGGTTTCGGGTCCAGCCTGCGGCGCTGGGTGTAGGCGGCGACCACGCATCCCCACGGCTCCAGCAATGCGGATTCGGCGTAGCCCATGTCGTCATCCACAGGCAGGAGACAGGCGCCGGCGTCGGTTTCCAGTACTTCCTTTCCGATGCAGTGATACTGCACCAGTCCGCCGGGGATGGTGTATCCATAGGCAGTGCTCATGCCGTTCTGATAAATGTCGGGTTGCACGGCGAGACGTTGACCGGGGCGATATTTATCTGCCAAATTTTTGCCGACCTTGATAATGGTAAGCGAGACCTCGTGTCCGAGGCGCGTGGGTTCAACGGCAAGGTTGCGGTTGTAGAGTTTGGGATGACTGCTACCCTGTTTGAGAATCTTCACATCTGAAAAGCAAATGCTGACGCTGTCAATGCGGACGAGCAGTTGATCGTCGTTCGGTTCGGGAATGGTGAACGGTTCGGGCTTGCCGTTTTTGCCCATGTTTTCCATGCCCGCCCCGTAGAGATTCCACGCATAACTTTGTTGCGGCAGAGAATGATTTGCCGCACGGTATTTTTGAAATTTTTCTCCCATGATTTTTTTCCTTTGAAGTTTACATCTTCAATTCTTTTTTCACCAACTCGCGTACGTCGCGCGCGGTGGCGCATTCTAATGCCTGTTGCGCGAGCGCCTGCAGGTCGGATGCTTTCAAGCCGCGTATCTGCGCTTTGACGAGCGGAATGGATGGCACGCTGATGCTCAACTCGTCTATGCCCAAGCCAATCAAAATCGGCACGGCATACGGGTCGGAGCCGAGTTCGCCGCAAATGCCCGCCCATTTGCCGTGTTTGTGCGCGCCTTCGATGGTCTTTGCAATCAACCTCAGCACGGCGGGATGCAAGCCGTCCTGTTTGGCGGAGAGTAACGAGTGACCTCTATCCATGGCGAGCGTATATTGCGTCAGGTCATTCGTCCCGATGGAGAAGAAATCCACTTCCTTCGCCAGCACATCCGCCATCAGCGCGGCAGACGGGACCTCGATCATGATGCCTGCCGCCACGCGCGGAATCTTCAACTCGATCTGTAGTTCATCCAACATCAGCCGTGCCCGCCGATATTCTTCGATGTCGCCCACCATCGGGAACATGATTTGCAGATTGCCATACAAGCCCGCCCGCAGAATGGCGCGTAACTGTTGGCGGAACAATTCAGGACGGTTCAAGCACAAACGAATACCGCGTTCGCCCAAAAACGGATTGTCCTCCCTTTGCATTTCGATGTAGGGCAGAGGTTTGTCGCCGCCGACATCCAGGGTGCGGACGATGACGGGGCGTTTGCCCATCACCTCCGCGATGGAGCGATAGACTTCGAATTGCTCCGCTTCGGTGGGCGCCGTGGTCCGCTCCAGGAAAAGAAACTCGGTTCGCAACAACCCGATGCCTGCCGCGCCCATCTTCAAGGCTTTTTCTGCATCCTCGAGCGATCCCGCATTGGCAACCACCTCCACGTGCCGCCCGTCCACAGTGACTGCGGGCGTCGTTGCATGTTCCAGCGCGACGCGGCGTTTCTCCAGCCAGGCATTGCGTTCCTGTTCTGCGAGTTGAAGTTCTTCGGGCAGTGGGTTGAATGTCACTGTGCCGTCGCTTCCATGGAGAATGATGTACGAATCGTTTTCCAACTTCAAAACGGACTCGTCCACGCCGACCACAGCGGGCAGCCCCAATGCCCGCGCTAGAATCGCCGTGTGCGAGGTTGGTCCGCCGTTGACAATACAAAAACCAAGTACCAAATCCTTGTTGAACGAAACCGTGTCGGATGGGGAGAGTTCGCGGGCGACGACCACGACGGGTTTATCGGGGAGTAAATCGGCTTTGTCCTCCGCGCCGACCATCAAGCGCAGCACGCGCCTGCCCACATCGCGCAGGTCATCGGCGCGGGCGGAAAGCAGCGGGTCATTCAATGCCGCCACCACCATGGCGCTGTCTTCGATGGTTTCCTTCCAGGCTTTCAGCGCATCCTGCCCCTTTTGGAAGCGTTCATAGACGGCTTCGTTCAGTTCAGGGTCGTCGAGCAGACCGAGATGCGCGTCGAAGATGGCGGCTTCGGCTTTCATGCCCTGCTCGATCATTTGTTTATTGAGTTTGTTCAATTGTTCGCGTGCCCGAGCCAGCGCGTCCTGCAAACGTTCCCAGCCCACCACCAGCGTGTCGGAAATCTCGTCAATGGGAATTTCCTGATGCTGAAACTGATACACGGGACCGATGGCAATGCCAGGTGATGCGCCAACGCCCCGCAGAGCGTTGGTCTTCGTTGGTTTGATTTCCTCGATGGGCTTGGTTTCACTTTTCGATGTGGGAGGCGCAACAGGTTTTTCCTGCGTCTCTTTCACCGCTTCGCCTTCTCCCAGTCCGGCTAAAATCGCCGCTTCGATCTCAGCCAGCGCGGTTTCTTCGTCTTCGCCGTTTGCTTCGATTTTCAACAAACTGCCTTTCGATGCCCCCAGTGTCAGCACCGAGATTAAACTTTTGGCATTCGCTTTTTTCTCCCCGTGCCAGATGGTGACATTCGACTTGAACTGCTTGACCAGATTTACCAGAGTCTTGGCAGGGCGCGCATGTAATCCCGTTTCATTGGTAATGGTAATTTCCAGCTGCTTCATTTTCCAAACTCCATGTTGACCAGGCGCCCTCGAACCGTCATTGTTTTGCTGAATGCATTAGAGAACGCACTTAGCGTATTTTACTCATCGGGCTCTCTGCCCAAGTGCTTCAGGACGACTTCGGGATCGGAAGTGTGAATGAGGTCGTTCAGGATGGCTTCATCCTCCACCGCCTCTGCCAGACTTGCCAGCACACCGACATGTTCATCTCCCTGCGCGGCGATTCCGATGACGAGATAAACGGGCTCGCCGCCTTCGTCCCATTCCACGCCCTGCGGCAACTGCAAAACGGAAATGCCTGTTTGCAAAACATGATCCTTGTTTTCGTACACGCCATGCGGAATGGCGACGCCGCTCCCTAAATACGTGGACATGCTTTCTTCACGCTTCAACATGCCATCGATGTATTCCGGCAGAACGCAACCCGATTTCACCAGCAAATTGCCCGCCTTGCGGATGGCGTCCGTGCGGTCCGCGGCGGCGGCGTTAAGTTGAATTCGTTCGATGGAAAGAATGGACATGGCTTACAGGTCCGTGCCGACGATATCTGCCTTGTCCGCCAGGGCTTTCACGAGATTGTCGAACACGGGGTCGTTGATGAAGTGATTGAATGCCAGGACGACTGCGTTAGGCGCCTTGCTGGCGGCGGTCTTTGCCAGCCCTTTGTGAACCACCACGACCTGCGCGTCGGCGGGAATTTCGCGAGCGGGCTTGTGGATGACGGTCACGTCGGTCACTTGTGCGGCTTTGAGTTTTTTCTTGAGCGCATTCACGCTCATCAGGCTGGACCCCATCCCTGCTTCGCAGGCAAAGATGATGGTCTTCACGTTGGCGGCGGAGATGGTGTTGGGCATGAGTTTTCTCCTTTTGTTTTGTTACAATCTTTCAAAGAAGCATTGTATATTTTGCGTGTTAGCGAAGGGCGACGTTAGAGAACGCCGCTTGCGCCTCAGTTGTGGAAAACGACAGATGCGACAGGGAGCAATGTGATTGATTATAGTGTAGCCGCATCTGTCGTTTTCAATTTGAGCGGGTGAGATTATTCCGCCTTATCTTCGGGCACCGGGCGCACACGCAGGATAAAGATGCCCACCAGCGCAGAGACCACAGCGCCGATTACTACGCCGGTCAACACGGGGAAGTGCTGTCCCGGAGGGGTCACAGCCAGATAGGCAAAAATGGAACCGGGGGAAGGCGTGGCAGCCAGCCCGGCGCCGCTGAGCGTGAACCACAGGTCGGCAGAGAAGCCGCCGGCGATCATGGCAAGGATCATGATGGGATGCGCCAGTACATAGGGGAAGTAAATCTCATGGATGCCGCCGAGGAAGTGAATGACCATCGAGCCGGGCGTGGATTCCTTGAGCATGCCTTTGCCGGCAACATAGAAGGCAATCAGCAATCCCAAACCGGGACCCGGGTTGGTCTCCAGCAGGAAGTGAATGGCGCGCCCGGATTCAGCTGCTGCTGCGACGCCCAAAGGTCCC
This sequence comes from Anaerolinea sp., assembly GCA_020723805.1. Classification (GTDB taxonomy): domain Bacteria; phylum Chloroflexota; class Anaerolineae; order Anaerolineales; family Villigracilaceae; genus Defluviilinea. Next base: position 126,582 of record DYID01000006.1, read on the forward strand.
AGCACGCCGTGATTGATGGCGTTGTTCAGGAACAATACCTTAGCAGGTTCGATGAGGATTGCCGCAAAGGGCAAAAGTCGTGCGTTGACCAGCCAGTCCACGCCGGCGCCGGCGGCATTGCTGAATGCCGAAACGACCGGTCCAATTGCCAGATTGCCCAGCAGGGCAAGCAGCATGCCAAGAATGCCTGCGGAGAAGTTGTTGATCAGCATCTCGAAGCCGACCGGGATTTTCTCCTCGAGGGCGTTGTCAACAAGTTTAATCAGCCATCCGCCAAGCGGTCCCATGATCATTGCGCCCAGCATCATGGGAATATCGGCGCCCACGATCACACCCATGGTTGCCACAGCGCCGACCACGCCACCGCGCACGTCGCCATGCACCAATTTGCCGCCGGTGTAACCGATCAGCAGCGGAAGCAGGTACACAATCATTGGACCAACGAGTTTGGCGAGCGTCTCGTTGGGAGTCCAGCCGGTCGGGATAAAGAATGCCGTGATCAAACCCCAGGCAATGAACGCACCAATGTTGGGTATGACCATGCCAGCCAAAAACCCGCCGAATCGTTGTAACTTCTCTCTCATTCTTGCATCTCCTTTCAGGATGTGTGTTTTGCCTGATATCTCAGGCGTGAATTTGCCGGGAGGCTCAGAGGAGCATCTCCCGGGTCACAGGACAGCGGGGCAGAGTGCTGTCGGGTAACCGGAGGCTTGGGGGTGTGGATCAATCTTCCGCTTCGTACGAACCGTAAGCCTGATCCTGTGTTCGGACATTTCCCGCCGCTGAGGCAGAAACGACAAAAAATTCCATGACGCTAAACGGCATGGAATGGGTGTAGTCAAAATATGGTTATGGATTGAGGAGATGCACATGACCCGGTTCGTTGCGAGGTTCGCCTGTTGCCCGCCGATCTGCATACCGAGTGGCAAATGGTTGATTTGGTTTTGTTGCCGGGCGGTTGTCTGAGACATGGAGCCTCACAAAAGGGTGGCGGCAATGGAGGTGATAGAGGTATTAGTACTTAGGTGCCGGTTATTAACGGCGGCTAGTGTAAACGATTACATTTTTTTGTCAAGGATGATTACGTTTTTTGGTGCATTTTTCGGTTAAATCCGATATTTTCCTCGTTTCTTGAGTTCTATAACACCCGGCTATGGAAAACGTTTTCATCATTTTTTGGTGTGATGATATAATATTGTCATGCCCAGCATTAAAGATGTTGCCCAAATTGCCGGGGTCTCCACGGCAACCGTTTCCCGTGTTCTCGCCGGCAGTGACCGTGTTAAGGAAGAGACACGCAGGCGGGTATTGAACGCAGTTAAGGAACTCAACTATCGTCCCAACTTGGTTGCCCGCAGTTTGCGCTCGCAAAAAAGCGCCAGAATTGGGCTGGTGGTTTCCGATATTCGCAATCCGTTCTTTACCGCCATCAGCCGCGCAGTGGAGGATGCCGCCTATGAACAAGGGTATTCGGTGTTGTTGTGTAATACAGATGAGGATCCCGCGAGGGAAGAACTTTATTTGAATATTTTGCATGATGAAAGCGTTGCCGGCATCATTTTTTCCCCCACGCAACAGTTTAGCGCGCGGCTTTCTACATTCAAATCAGATATCCCATTCGTCATTATTGACCGTGCAGTGAATGCCGCCCAAGCCGACATGGTCTTACTGGACAATGTGGCGGCTGGATACGAGTTAACCGCCCATCTGATTCAAAACGGCTATACAAAACTTGCGGGTCTGTTTGGCAACGCCAGCACCACCGGCAGGGACAGAAACAAAGGCTTCCGCAAGGCACTGGAAGATTTTCAGTTAAAACCCCTGACTGAGCAGTTCATTCCGCCGCGTATCCAACAAGGATATGAAACGACGTTAATGTTGTTTGATCAGCCCAATCGCCCGGACGCCATCTTTACCAGCAACAGCCTGCTCACCGCTGGCGCCTTTCAGGCAATTCGAGATCGTAGGTTGAAGGTACCGGATGATGTGGCGCTTGTAGGGTTCGATGAAACCACATGGGGGGCGCTGGTAGATCCGCCCATTACGCTTATCGCTCAACCCACCGAAGAGATCGGGCGAACGGCAACTGAATTGCTCTTTCAGCGCATCGAAGAGCCAAGCCGCTCGCCGCGCACAGTCATTCTCAAGGGGAAACTCATTGCACGTGGTTCCAGCGCACCGCGGGCAAATAAGTAATGCTCCAATTGTAGGACCAGCAAAGTTGATGAAGAGCGGCAGCACTATTATCACAGGGGATGACAATGAAGTGAAGGGGTGAGAGCAAGAGACAATTTTGCATCATATTTCCACCCACCTGCGAGGAGACAAAAAATCCCTCCCTGAGGAGAGATTTTGTGCGGTCCCGACGGGATTCGAACCCGCGATCTCGGCCTTGACAGGGCCGCATGTTAGGCCGCTACACCACGGGACCAGTATGACAGCGGGCGAGAGTTTACCATGCGGCTAAGGTTGTGTCAATATGTTTGCGAGATTTTTATCCTGACAGATATCCCCCGCGTGATTTGCACTTCTGTTAGAGCCAAAGGGATTTTCCAACAGGCTGGCTTGACACATTCCCACCACTACGCTATATTATCCGCAATCCCCGATACATTCAGCCGCAATGGGCTGGAGAGTCTTTTGTGCAGGAGGGTTGTCTTGTCCAAGTCACGAACGCAACAAATGGTAGATCGCCTCCGCGAGTTGCAAGCATCTTCGCCGGATATCGAAGCCTCCGCCGTGGTCAGTGTGGATGGCTTGAGCATCGCCTCTGCGCTCCCTCAAGGGGTGGAGGAAGACCGCGTCTCGGCAATGTCGGCGGCAATGCTTTCCTTGGGCGAACGCATCGCCACCGAATTGGGAAGAGGCTCGCTGGAGCAGGTGTATATCAAAGGTGAAAAAGGATACGTTGTACTGATGTCGGTGGGGGAGGAGGCGGTTCTCACCGCCCTGGCGCGTGAGCAAGCCAAACTGGGTTTGATCTTCCTGGATATGCGTCGCGCCGCAGAAGATCTGGCAAAATTGATTTAACTGGAGTCGAGAATGAGCCCTGTTCAAAGCACCGGGTTATATTACCCCAACAAATTCGGCTTGATTATCATCAAATCCCTCGAAGAAGTGATGGGCAAAAACGGTCTCAACGCCATCCTCAATCTTGCCGGATTGAATCACTACATCGAAAACTACCCTCCCGACAACCTCGAAAAAGGCTTCGACTTTGCCGAACTTTCCGCCATTGGCGTCGCATTGGAGGAAATGTACGGTCCGCGCGGTGGACGTGGATTGGCTCTGCGCGCCGGGCGCGCCACCTTCTCCGATGCGTTGAAGAACTTCGGCGCTTTGGCTGGCGCCGCCGACTTGGCATTCGTCGTTCTCCCGCTCCAGTCCAAACTGCGCATCGGTCTGCCGGCTTTCGCAAAAATCTTCTCCCAACTCAGTGACCAGTACAGCACCGTGGAAGAACGGGAAACGGAGTTCATCTGGACCATTCACAAGTGTCCCGTCTGCTGGGGGCGGACCAATGCGGACAAGCCGGTCTGCTACATTGCCACAGGTCTGCTCCAGGAATCGCTCAAATGGGTTTCCGGCGGCAGTGAATTCCGCGTGAACGAATCCAAATGCGTTGCCATGGGCGATGCGGTTTGTGAATTTGTCATTCAGAAAGAGCCCATAGCGTAGAGGGGATACCGTGGCTGAAGCCAAACACAAAATCCTAATCGTCGAAGACGATCCCGATGTCGCGGAAATGCTGAACGCATATTTCCGCGTTCAGGGGTATGAAGTATTTACGGTCAACTGGGGGGAAGATGGCGTGCGCGCCGGGCAGACCGTTTCGCCCGACATCATCATCCTCGATATCCGCCTGCCCGATATTGACGGCTTCGAAGTAGCGCGCCGCCTGCGCTCTGACCGGCGTACCCGCGAAATCCCCATCATCTTTCTCACGGAAAAACGCGAACGCGTGGACCGCCTGCAAGGCTTTGAAGTTGGGGCGGACGATTACATCACCAAACCGTTCGATGTGCAGGAATTGCGCCTGCGGGTCCGCAACGCCCTCAAGCGGGTCAGCCAGGGTTCGCTGACCAACCCGGTTAGCGGCTTGCCCGAAGGTCCTCTGGTGGATGAGCGCCTGTCTGACGCGATTCACAAGAGCGGCTGGGCGCTTCTTCATATCTCCATCGCACACCTCGACGCTTTCCGTGAAGCATACGGTTTTGTAGCGTCAGACGATGTGTTGCGGGCGATCAGCCTGATGATTCACAACACCATCAAAGAGACCGGTACCAGCGATGACTTCCTCGGGCATCTCAGCCCGACCGATTTCATCGTCATCATGCAGCCCGATACCATGACCACCTTCCGCGAAAAAATTCGCTCGCGGCTGGAGCAATCGCTCGATTACTTTTACCCAATCAAAGACCGCGAGAAAGCCTCCAAACTACCCAACAGACTGGCAATTCGAGTTGTGGATGTGCCGCCTGTTTTCGGGCGTTATTCGACTGTGGAGCACTTAAAGAAAGACCTGTTGAGCAAGAATTTGTGAAAATGACAATCGTATTACCAATTACCAACCTAGTGACAAAGCGGAGAACCTGTTTCAACAAGGTCTCCGCTTTTTTACTTACCTTACGCGGTGATGCGGGTTTTTTGCCCTGAGCCTGCCAAAGAGCATCTCATGTTTTTGCGTGCCATGAACCTATTGCGGGGACGATATGCTGCGCTACAAGAAAACCGCATAGTATCCGCTGTAACAAAATTTACTTCCACAGCAGGACAATGTGAAATTCTGGTGGAATATCCTATTTGACCATTTGGAGCGCATATGAAAATCCAACTCCGTCTGGTATTTATCTGGATAGTCATTTTAGGTTTTATTCACGCTTGTTACAGCAGTTTCGATGAATCGCACAATGGTAAAACAAGCACTGCATTGCCGATTTCGTCGCATCCAACTGCATCGGCAGTGATGGCAACTGCAACTCGGGAAAGTCAGGTGGGTTTAACGATTCCTTCATCCACGCCTTTGCCTGTCGCAACCATAGATATCTCAACCTTGCCCCCGAACTTTTGGATGGATATGCCTGTTGTGCCGGATGGCATCAGTGACCGTGTTCGCGAGATCTATGCACGAGGATTGCTCATGGGCAACAATCCGAATGCGTTTTCGAAGATCGGTGACTGTCACAGTACTCTTCCCTATTTTTTAGCGGATTTTGACCGCGGAGTTTACAACCTTGGCGAATATGAGGAATTACAGCCTGCCATCGAATATTTCAAAGGTTCGTTTGGGCGAGAGAGTCTTGCCGCCAAAAAAGGGCTAAGCACGGCAGGGGTACTGGCTTCTTTATGGTCAGACTGGAAACAATGTGCAAGAAACGAAACTCCACTGGATTGCGAGTACCGTCACCATCGTCCGAGTTTTGCAATCATTTCACTAGGCACAAACGAAGCATACGATGTGAGGCTCGACAAAACCACCTTCGAAGGACGCCTGCGCCGTATTATTGAGCATAGTATTGACCAGGGGGTGGTGCCAATCCTCAGCACCAAGGCGGACAATGATGAAGGCGACCATTACATTAACTTTGTGACTGCAAAACTGGCTTTGGAGTATCAATTGCCGCTTTGGAATTTTTGGCGGGCTGTCCAGCCTCTTCCGCAACACGGCATGCGAAGTGCTGATCATTTAACCTTTGCCCCAACAGCATCCTTTACCGATTTTTCCAAACCCGAGTATCTCGCGTATGGAATGCAGATACGCAATCTGACCGCCCTCCAGATATTGGATGTGATCCGGCGGGAGATCACACGCTCCGACCCGGTGGTCTCCGCTGACACTACTGCTCCAACCGCATCTCAAGCGTCGGAGATCTACCAGGTTGGGGAGAAAATGGTCTCTGCTGTTGATGGCATGAATCTTGTTTATATTCCCGCCGGCGAATTCGAGATGGGATATACGCTGGGAGAAGCGGATGCGCGCCCGATTCACCATGTTTCCTTGCATGCCTTCTGGATGGACCAAACCGAGGTTACAGCCGCGATGTACGCGCAATTCCTGAATGCAAATGGTAATCAAATCGAAGGCGGAGTCCCATGGCTTGATGTCAGGGAACCTTTGGTTTGGGTAACGAATAAAAACGGCAGATGGGAATCTGTTGCGGGCCGTGAGAATTATCCGATTGTGGGCGTCTCGTGGTATGGTGCGATGGCATATTGCAAATGGGCAGGGCGGAGTCTGCCGACCGAGGCACAATGGGAATATGCCGCTGGAGGAAGCGAAGGGTACCGCTTCCCGTGGGGAAATGATGCGCCGACTTGCCTCCGCTCTCAATTCTTTGGATGTGGAAGTGGAACCGTGGCAAGTGGTAGTTTGCCGCTGGGAGGTAGTCCATTTGGCGTATATGAAATGGCTGGGAACGTCAAGGAGTGGATCAATGATCGTTATGACGCAGATTATTACAAAATATCACCTGTAGAAAACCCGCCGGGCGCTTCTTTTGGTTATTATCGGGTATTGCGCGGCGGATCGTGGGGAAGTTCCTATATCGAGTTGCAGTCTTCCCACCGCGATTGGGCAGGCGCAGACACACAGGAAAGTGACATTGGTTTTCGCTGTGTGCTCAATCCGTAGATAATCTATTTTCGACCAGCCTTTTCCACTCCTCGATGCTCAAAGTCTCCGCCCGCCGCATGGGATCTATGCCCACCTCGCGGAGCAGTTCTTCTGCCTCTGTCGGGCGAATGTGCAAACCCGCTGAAAGCGCGTTGCGGAGCGTTTTCCGTTTTTGGCTGAAGCCCGCCTTGATGAACTTGAAAAAGGTATCGAGCGCCTCCTGAGGAACTTGCGGCACAGGGTATATCTCCACGCACAGCACCGCCGAATCCACTTTGGGAGCCGGAAAGAACGCCTCCGCCGGAATCCGCCCGGCAATGCGCGGCTCTCCATAGACCTGCACACTCAACGCCAGCAAACTCATGCCGCCGGGCTGGGCGCAGATGCGCTCCGCCACCTCCTTTTGCACGGTCAACACCAGACGGCGCGGCTTGGGCTCATGTTCGAGCAAGTGACGGACGATGGCGGATGTAATGTAGTACGGAATGTTGGCGACCACCAGATACCCCGCCTCTCGAACGAGTTCCGACGGAGCAATCTTGAGAATGTCGCCATGCACGACGCGGACGTTGGGATAAGGCTGGAGAACTGCCTTGAGCGGCGGAATCAGTTCCGGGTCCAGTTCGACCGCGACCACTTCACGGGCAGAGGCGGCGAGATAGCGCGTCAGACTTCCCAGTCCCGGTCCGATCTCCAGCACGGTGTCGGTCGGTTGAATTTCTGCGGCGGCGGCGATGCGTTCCAGGGCGTGCGGGTCCTGCAGAAAATTTTGCCCGAGGCGTTTATCGGCGCGCAAGCCGTACCGTTTGAGCAGAGCGGAGGCATCCAGGCGGGGAATGGAAATCATTGGCAGGATCAGTCCAAGTTGTACACGATGACCGGCGGAACGGGGGTGAGGAAATAGACCGTAACCCAGCCGTGCCAACCCTGAAAGTCGTCGTCGCTGTAGCCAAGGTCAATCCACGGTTTGCCCACGCATCCGCCGCAGGCATCTTCGACGGTGGCAAAGCCATAGCCGGGGATGTAGAGCGGCTGTCCGCGCATGGCGCGGTAGAGGTCGGTGCGAAGCGCCACCACGCCCTTCTGCAATGTTTTGCCGCTGGCGGTGGTGGAGCCACAGGTGGGAATGCCCAGCCGGCAGGGAGAGTAGGATGTGGCATACATTTGCACTGCGCGCCAGTATTCGATGGTCACGCCGTCCACCACAGCGGTTTTGATTTCCACCTTGGTGCCGTAGGCAAGGATGCGTTTTTTGGGCGGGCGCGCGAGCGTTTCCTCCTCAACAACTCGCGAGACCTCTGCGCCGTCTTCATAGCGCACCCGCACACGCTGAACGCTGAGTCCGTTTTCGCCGGGTGAGAGGATCTGCGTCTGGTCGAGCGGGACATCCGCCGAGGCAACCAGTTCACTTTCGAAGGGGATGGATTTTTGGGTCAGGACGATGGCTTCGCTGACCCGCACCACGCGGATCTGCCCGTCGGCTGGCAGCGCCTCATGTTCCGACGGGAGGCTGTAATCCAGCCCGAGGAGTGGAATCCCCGCCTCAGCCAACGCCTCGCCCACCGTCCGCGCGGAAGATGCGGTTTGCAGGGTCTTACCGTCGGCGGTGATGGTGAGGGGACGGGCGGGGTTATAGTGAATAGCAATTGGTGAATTGGTTATTGGCGAGGCGGGAGGTGGGTCAATGCGGTCGCTTGCTGTCAGTTGAATTCCTTCTTGCCTCAGCGCTTCGCCGACGGTGAACGCAGAGGTCTGAATCTGCCGCTCTCCCTGCGGCGTGACGAGCGTCACGGTCACGGCGCGGCGGATTTGCAGAACGAGGGGCGTCCCTTCGAGGCGCTGGTCGAGCGATGCGGCAGGTTTTCCGTTGACCAGCACGTCATCGTGCACACCGAGCGTAATTCCTGCCTGAGCGAGCAACCCTTGGAGCGTGCGCTCTTCTGTTTGCAAAGTGATAACCTGTTCGCCGTCCAAGATGGTGACGACGGGAAGAACAGCAGGTTGACAGGCAGTGAGGAGAAGCGCAAAAAGAAGCGCCAGCATGCGCCGAAACATGTCAGCGGATTCCTGCCACCTTCAAGCCGTCCTCGAGAATTGCCTGAACCTTATCCTGGTGCGTCGTCTCGCAATAGACGCGCATAATGGGCTCCGTGCCGCTGAAGCGGATGAGCAGCCAGCCGCCGTCTTCTAGTTTGAACTGAAAGCCATCCACCGTCACCAGTTCGGTGACCTTCAAGCCGCCAAGTGTTGCGGGTTTGGCATTGAGGATCATCTGTTCGCGGGTCTGGCGGTCGCCGCTGAAGGGAGTATCAATGCGGTCGTAGAAATGTTCTCCAACCTTGTCGAAGAGCATCTTCAGGAGTTCGGTTGGTTTCTTGCCCGTGCGTACCATGAAATCGAGGAAATACAGCCCGGCAAGGATGCCATCGCGTTCGGGGACGTTGCCGCGGAAGGCGTAACCGCCGCTCTCCTCGCCGCCGATGAGCGCGTTCGTCTCGATCATTTTCGGGGCAACATACTTGAAACCGACGCCCGTCTCATGCACCGGCACGTTGTAGAGTTTGCCCAATTTGTTCAGCATGGTGGTGGTCGAAAGCGTCTTGACGATGTCGCCGCGTTCGCCGCGCACCTCCAGCAGGTAGAGCGCCAGCAGGGCGTACACGCGCAATTGATTGATGAATTCGCCGTTCTCATCGCCGATGCCGCAGCGGTCGGCGTCGCCGTCGGTGATGAGCAGGACATCCGCTTTGTGTTCGACGGTGGCGCGCAAGCCCGCGTCAATGTTGGGGCGGATCGGCTCCGGGCGTTTCATTTCGGGAAAGATGGGATTGCGCTGGTTGTGGATTTCGATAATCTGCGTCTTGCCGCCGCCGAGCAGTTTGGTGAACCAGCCTGCGCCGTTGCCCCACATCGGGTCCACCACCACCTTGAAACCGGCGTCTTTGATTTTTTGCAAGTCCACCAGTTTTTGGAGATGAACGATGTATGCCTCGGATGCGTCGAAATAGACCACCCTGCCGTCCTTCAGAGCATCGGGAAGGGAAACCCGCTTCACCGCCTCGACCGAATCCGGAATCAGCGCTTCGATCTTTTTCAACCCCTCGGGGTCTATCGCTCCGCCGTGTGGGTCGCGGACCTTGAAACCGTTGTCGGTGGGAGGGTTGTGCGAGGCGGTGATGTTGACGGCTCCGCACGCCCCTTTATTTACCACAGCAAAGGCAATGACCGGGGTGGGCGTGGCGCCGTCGGTGAGGTAGACGTTCAAGCCATTGCCAGCCAGCACCTCGGCGGCGGCGGCGGCGAAGTTTTCGGAGTGGAAGCGTTTATCATAGCCGACGACCACCCAGCGTCCGGCGTACCCCTGCTCCAGCAGGTAGGAGGCAAAGCCCTGCGCCGCCCGCCGCACGTTGTCGAAGGTGTAGTCTTCGGCGATGATTCCGCGCCATCCGTCTGTGCCGAATTTGATTTTGTATGCCATGTTTGCGACTCCCGTAAAGGTTGTTTGGGCGATTATAACATCCGAAAAAAATGAACCCTGAGGAACGCTCAGGGTTCGTTGCTTCATGGTGTGGGGGTGGCGCTGGGAACGATTTCCGGCGCAGGCGTGGGTGGCGGCGGTGTTGCGGTTACCGCACTCTCCAGCGGTTGACCGCTCATCAGCAACTGCCAGGCGATTTCCAAATCGCCCGATGCCACCACCGGGAACGATGGCAGGTTGTTGAGCGCCAGGTCCAGCCGTTCGAGCGCTTGTCCTTGCGCTGTGTCCTGCGTTTCGGCTTGCAGGTTTGCCAAAAGGTCGCGCGCCGATTGAACGTCGGCTTTTGCCAGCCCGAAGTTGCTTTGGGCGAGGTAGAGCCTGGCGCGGGCGAGCGTGTCGAGGACGCGGGTCAGGAGGACTTCCCGTTTCAATTCCTGCAAGGTTTTATCGTTGGTTTCCTGGATTGCCGTTTCGAGCGCGGCTTGCATTTCCTCCAGTTTTGCCAGGTTTGCCGTGTACCCTTCAATTGCTTTTTCGAGGGCGGCGAGGCGGTCGTTGTTTTCTGCCTGCTGTTCTTTGAGTAAGTCAATTTCCTGATTGGCAGTTTCCATCTGACGGTTGAGTTCGTCCAGTTGGGTCTGCAAGTTTGTCGCCTTGTTTTCCAGTTCGCGGATGCGATAGGTGTTTTGCTCCAACGGCGCGATGAGACGGTCGTTGATGAACGGCACGCCGTAGTAAATGGCGGCAACGCCACCGCCAATGACCAGTACCATGAGGACCAGTCTAAGCACCGCCCGCAGAAACCATAGAAACGCCCTGCCGAGTTTTGTTCCAAAAGAGGTTTGTTCGCCGGCTGGCGGTGTTTTTCCCGGCGGCGGTGTTTCTTCCGCGGGAGCGGGAGTTGCTTGTGTTTCAGCAGGAGAGGGAGGCAGTTGCGGAGGGGTTTCGTTGTTCATTTTTTCGAATGCGGCTTGTGCGCGGGCAAGCAGGTTTTTGCCCATGCCGCGCACCTTCAGAACATCCTCCAGCGAGTGGAAGGGACGCGCGGCAATCAGGTTTTCCGCCAGCGTGGAAGAGATGCCGGGCAGTTGCGTCAGCGTCTCTACATTTGCGGAGTTGAGGAACTGTAAAAAGTCAGCCATCAGTCCTCCGCCAGCCACTTTTTCGCCGCTTCCACGTCGTCGAAGTATTTCAGCGGCTGACCGGTCAAAGCAGTGAGAAGGTCGGCGAGTTTGCGCTTGATGCCGGTCACGCCGAGCACTGCGGTTTTATGGACGTGGGCTTTGGTGGCGGCGGAGGCGGTGTTCAGTGCGGGGAGCAAGTCACTGCCAATGTTGGTGTCGCGAAAATCCGAGAGCACCAGCACGGAATCGGGCGGCTGAGACTTGACGATTTTTTGTACTTCTTCCAATTCGGCTTTGACTGCCGCCGAATTGAAGAACAGTTTCGAAAAATCCTGATAGAAGATTTGCTTGCCGTTGTATTCAATCCAATGGGAGCGCATGACAGTCCTCCTATTTCTTCAGGTCGTGCCGCAGGGCGATACCGGTGGCAATTGCCCCGACGAGTTCCCAAATGCCCACGCCCAAAAAGCGCAGAGGAGCAAGCCCGCTTAGCGCGGCGGTGGTGAAGACAAGGAAGGTCAGGGTGCGGAAAGGGACGGTCCATTTGTAGAACGGTTTGAGGTCGTTGAATGAGGCGAGGATGTAGTACACACCCATGTTGAAGGAAGCCATCGCCGAAGCGGTCATGAAGACCAGGGTGTAATCGCCGGCGGCGCGGGAGGCGCGGTCCAGCACTTCGAAGCCGAGGATGGATAAAAGGATTTCGGGGCGTATCAAGCCCAAAAGTCCAAGAAGAAGCGCGAGCGCTCCGAAGATGAACATCGTCCAGCCGGAGGCGTCTTTGATTTTGAAGTTTGCGGTCATGGGGTCTCTGTCTCCTTGATGGCAGATTATACCGAATCTCCGATAAAAGCCAGCAAATCGGCTATACTATGGCGCATCCCATTTTGCGAGGCAGGCATGTCCAAGTATATGGTGGTCGTGGCAGGCAACATTGGCGTCGGGAAGACTTCGCTGACGGAGCGGATCGGCGCACGGTTGGGCTGGTGGACGGGGTATGAGTCAGTGGCGGATAACCCCTACCTGGCGGATTTTTACAGTGACATGCGCTCGTGGGCGTTCCACCTGCAAATTTTCTTTTTGGGGCATCGCGCCGAGCAGTACCTGGAGGCGGTGCGCGACCCGCGTTCGGCGATTCTCGACCGCAGCATTTTCGAAGATTTTTATATTTTTGCGCGCGCCCTGCATCACATGGGCGACCTGGCGGAGAGGGATTATCTTGCCTATCGGCGCTTGTTCGAGATCGTGGTGCAGGGACTTCCGCGCCCCAACCTGTTGATTTACCTCAAGGCGCCGGTGAATGTGCTGATGGACCGCATCCGCCGCCGCGCACGGAACATCGAGACGGGCATCACCCCTGAGTATTTATCCCTGCTCGATTCTTTTTATGACGAATGGCTGGGCGCGTTCGACCTGTGTCCGGTGCTGACCATCCGCACCGATGACTTGGATTTTGTCCATCAGCAAAAGCATTTGGAGACGGTGGTGGCTCGCATTCAGGAGAAACTGGCGGGCAAGGAAGTGGTTGAATTTTAGGAGCCGCGATGACTGTTAACCTGCTGGCGCAAATCCCATTTTTTGCCGACCTGCCGCCGGATGAATTGGAGCGGTTGATGAGTGAATTGGAAGTCGTCAACCTGCGTTCGGGGGAAATTTTGTTCAATGAAGGCGACCCGGGCGAGAACCTTTACATTGTAATGAACGGCGACCTCGAGATTTTGATGGCGCCTGGCACGAGCAACGAATTGATTCTCAACATCCTACATCCGGGCGAGTATCTTGGCGAGATGAGTTTGATTCAGCCGGGCGGTCACCGCACGGCAAGCGCCCGCGCGCGGGGTGATGTGGTGTTGTTGAGTATGAGCCGCACGCAGTTCAAGGAGTTACTCAAGCGGCATCCGTATCTGGCAAATGCGATGGTGCGGGTGCTCAGTCAGAGGCTGGATAACACGAACGTCTCCACCTTCCGCGACCTGACGGAAAAGAACCGCCAGTTGCAAAAGGCATACGATGAACTGAAAGCCGCTCAGGAGCAGTTGATCGAAAAGGAACGCATGGAGAAGGAATTGCAGGTGGCGGCGAGTATTCAAATGTCCATCCTGCCGGATGTGCTCCCGTCCACCGAACGGTTCGATTTTGGGGGGAGGATACTGCCTGCCCGTCAGGTGGGAGGCGATTTTTACGACGTGTTCGAATTGGGCGAGGGCAAAATCGGCGTCTTGATCGGCGATGTGGCAGATAAGGGCGTTCCATCTGCGATTTTTATGGCGCGGGTGCATGCCTTGATCATTGCGGAGGCGGATAAAAATCTCACGCCGGGCGAGGTGCTGCGAATGGTGAACGGGCACATCACGCGCTTCGAGAAATCCACCCAGTTCGTCACGGCGTTGTTTGGCGTTCTCGATACGGCGACGGGTGAGTTCCGCTATGCGCGCGCCGGGCATGAGCCGCCTCTGCTGCTCGACGCGAAGGGGGAAGTCCATCGCCTGCCGTATCAGCCGGGTATGGCGCTTGGATTGTGGGAAAACATTACGCTGGACGAGAACAGCCTGGTTCTGCCAAAAGGCTCGTGCCTGTTGATGTTCACAGACGGCATGACGGACTGCCGCAATCCCAAGGGAGAACCGTTTGGCTTGGAGCGCATCAAGCATACGCTGGCGCATCTCAAGGAGAACACCGCCCAAAAAGGATGCGACCAGTTGCTTGAAACGTTGATAACCTATCAAAGCGGCGCCAAGCAGGACGACGATGTGACGCTGGTGGCAATCCACGCGAAATAAACATATGCGCGGCTGAAGCCGTAACTACCCGCGACTACGCATGGTCCAATGCTTGGCGCAAGTCTTCGAGCAGGTCGTCCTTGTGTTCGATGCCGACGGAGAGGCGGACCAGAGCGGGGTCCACATCCAACTGCGAGCCGGCGACGGAGAGATGGGTCATGGCGGCGGGGACTTCGATGAGCGATTCGACGCCGCCCAGCGATTCTGCCAGTGTAAAAATTTTTGCCGCTTCCACCAGGCGGATGGCGGCTTCGCGCCCGCCTTTGACGAGGAATGAAATCATCCCGCCGCCGTTTTTCATTTGCCGCTTCGCAATCTGAACCTGCGGATGACTCTCGTGGAAGGGATAAATGAGTCGTTCCACTTTGGGGTGCGATGCCAGAAATTCGGCGATTGCGGCGGCGTTTTCGTAGTGCCGGTCCATGCGCAGAGGGAGGGTTTTGATTCCGCGCAGGACGAGGAAGGAGTCCATCGGTCCGATCACCGCGCCGACGGCATTTTGCAGGAAGAAGAGCCGCTCGGCGAGCGCCTTATCTTTGACGATGACCGCGCCGCCGACCACGTCGGAGTGACCGCCGAGGTATTTGGTCATGGAATGGACGACGATGTCGGCGCCGAGTTCGAGCGGGCGCTGGAGGTAGGGGGTGGCGAAGGTGTTGTCCACCACGAGCAGGGGCTTGTTGGGGTGGGCGTGAACGACCTCCGCCACGGCGCGGATGTCGGTGATGCGGAGCAGGGGGTTGGTGGGCGTCTCCAGCCAGACAAGGCGCGTGCGGGGAGTCAGGGCGTCGGCGACGGATTCGGGGTCGGTGGTGTCCACAAAGTCAAAGTCCAGGCGGAAGCGGCGCAGGACTTTGTCGAAGAGGCGGAAGGTGCCGCCATACACGTCATTGCCTGCCAGGACGTGCGAGTCTGCGTCCAGCAGCCGAAGCACGGTATCGGTGGCGGCGAGACCCGAAGCGAAAGCCAAGCCATACTCTCCGCCTTCGAGCGCGGCGAGACAGGTTTCGAGCGCGAGGCGCGTGGGATTCTTGGTGCGCGAGTATTCGTAACCCTGACGCGGCTTGCCGACGCCATCCTGCTTGTAGGTGGAGGTGAGATAGACGGGCGTCATGACTGCGCCGTTGTTGGGGTCGGGTTCCTGCCCGGCGTGAATGGCGAGCGTTTCGAATTTCATTCGGTCTCCTTGTTGTGAAATAATGGGAAGAAATAAAACATCTCTGCGCGTAGTTGGCGTTCTCAAACGCCAACGAGCGCGTAAGAGAACGCGCTCTACTTATGTAGCAACGTCACGATGACAATCTTTCGTTGTTCCAAACGTATTGCATTTGGCGGGCGGTGCGGATGGCAAGTTCCTTGCCCGCCAGTTTTGCGACGAGGTGCAAAGCCATTTCGATTCCTGCCGAAATGCCCGCCGAGGTGACGACGCTGCCGTTGTCCACCCAGGGAACATCTTCTTTTACGTCGAGCGCGGGGAACATGGCGCGCAGGTCGGGGATGTCTTCCCAGTGTGTGGTGCAGGATTTGCCTTGCAAAATCCCCGCCTTTGCCAGCAGGAACGCGCCGGTGCAGACGGACGCGGTGAGTTGAATGTCGTTTGCGGTTTGCCGAATCCATTCGATGACGGCGGGTTTTTCCAACTCGGCGGTGTGAACTCCGCCGGGGACGATCAACACAGCGAGGCGGGGGTGATTTTGAATGGTGTAGTGCGGCTGGACGTTAAAGCCTGCCCGGGCGTGGATCAAGCCTTCTCGTTCGGCAATCAGGCATACGTCGAAGAGCGAAGCGCCGGGGTTCTGTCTCGCGTGAACGCGGCTGGCAGTGGTGAATACTTCAAAAGGACCGGCAAAGTCCAGCACTTCTGCGTTGTCGTAGATGTAAATTCCGATGTTCATAAGTCGTCTCTGTAATTTGAGATTTCGGACATTATACGAGGAAATATGACCAAAACTATTCTGGCTGTGCTTGCCCATCCCGATGACGAGTCGTTTGGGCTGGGCGGAACGCTTGCCCTGTATGCCCGCAAGGGGTATGACGTGTACTACGTCTGTGCCACGCGCGGCGAGGCGGGGTCGGCGGATGAGGAACATCTCAAGGGGTACAAGGACACCGCTGAACTGCGCACGGACGAACTGCTGCGCGCCGCAAAAATTTTGGGGTTGAAGGATGTCTTCTTTCTGGGTTATCGGGATTCGGGAATGCCCGGCATGGAGGCGAACAAACATCCCGACGCGCAAATCAATCATCCGATTGAGGAGGTGGCGGGGCGCGTAGTGCGCTACATTCGGGAACTGAAACCCGATGTGGTATTGACCTTCGACCCGATTGGCGGATACAAGCATCCCGACCACATTCACATTCAACGTGCGACGACGCTTGCCTTCGAGAAAGCGGACGACGCTTCGTTCCACCCCGAGGCTGGTTCGCCTTTCAAACCGCGCGCGCTCTACTATCACGTTTTTCCGCGCTGGTTCCTCAAGGTGATGACGCGCCTGATGCCGCTCTTTGGCAAGGACCCGCGCAAGTGGGGGCGCAACGGCGATATTGACCTGACCGAACTGGCGGTGGATTTCCCCGTCCATGTCAGTGTGGACATCCGTTCCGTGGCAGAGATCAAGCGCAGGGCGGGGGAACAGCACGCCTCACAGGGCGGCATTCAAATGCGGCGCGGGCTGATGGGATTTATAGTGAAGGTCTTTGGCGAGCGGGAGGATTATATGCAAGCCTATCCGCCGGTGAATGGGAATTTCAAACGAAAAAGTGATTTGTTCGACGGCATATAGCGTTGGCGCGTTCTTATCCGCTAGTCTGCGCCAATCTTCGCGAATATTGAACATATTCGTGCAGATTAGCGAGGATCTGGGTTTTTGGTAAATCTTGCTTTGTTACAATGATTGCCTGATGCCTACTTTGCGCTGGTTTTCGCCCTCACCCCAACCCCTCTCCCACGTTGAGAGAGGGGCGGGGGTGAGGGAAGATCGAAGAGACCACATGCCCTTAACCTTGTTTGCAGCAGAGCAGATAAATCTTATAAGCGGCTGGGAACTTCCCCAGCCGCTGTTTCGTTAATCATGGGAGGACAATCCATGC
>DYID01000007.1 GCA_020723805.1 Anaerolinea sp.
GAGACGTCCCTTTTGTGTTGTCAATGTTCTATTTTCTCAACTGCGTAAGTACTGTAATTTAATTGACTCATCACTTTCCATGTGGTAATATCCATCGCAATTCAATAGCCCCAAAAGGCGCTCTTATCCAGAGAGGCGGAGGGAACGGCCCTGTGATGCCTCGACAACCTCTCAGCAATGGTTCTCATTAGACCACGCTGAAAAGGTGCCAATTCCGACAGACGGATGTTCTGGGAGATGAGAGGGCTGACTGCAAACACGCAATTGCCCTTTCTGCACGTCTGAAGGGGCAATTTTATTTCTCAAGGAGACCCACACACAATGAGCAACACTTTCATGACCGCCCCTAAACTGATGTTCACCTCCGAATCAGTTTCCGAAGGGCACCCCGATAAAATCTGCGACCAAATTTCGGACGCCGTGCTGGACGCCTGCCTCGAACAGGACCCGCGCTCCCGTGTCGCCTGCGAAACCGCCACCAAGACCGGCTTCGTTGCGCTGCTCGGTGAAATCACCACCAAAGCCGTCATCAACTACGATGAACTGGCGCGCAAGGTCATCACCGAAATCGGTTATGACTCGAGCGAAAAAGGCTTCGACGGCAATTCCTGCGGCGTGCTGGTCGCCATCGCCAAACAATCCGGCGACATCGCCATGGGCGTGGACAAGGCGCTCGAAGCCAAAGCCGGCGAAATGACCGATGAGGAAGTCGAGTCCATCGGCGCCGGCGACCAGGGCATGATGTTCGGTTTTGCCTGCAACGAGACCCCCACCCTCATGCCGCTGCCCATTTACCTTGCCCACAAACTCACCCGCCGCCAAAGCGAACTGCGCAAGAGCGGAGCCATCCCCTGGCTGCGCCCCGACGCCAAGAGCCAGGTGACCATCGAATACTCCCGCGGCAAACCTGTCCGCGTGGACACCGTCCTCATCTCCACCCAGCACGCGCCGGATGTTTCGCAAGCCGAAATCACCGAAATCGTCACCGAACAAATCATCATGCCCACTCTGCCCGAAGGCATGGTGGACAAGAACCTCAAGATTTACGTCAACCCGACCGGGCGCTTCGTCGTCGGCGGACCGATGGGCGACGCCGGCGTGACCGGACGCAAAATCATCGTGGATACCTACGGCGGCATGGGACGCCACGGCGGCGGCGCCTTCAGCGGCAAAGACCCCACCAAAGTGGACCGCTCCGCCGCTTACGCCGCGCGCTACGTTGCCAAGAACCTCGTCGCCGCCGGCATCGCCGACCGCGTCGAAGTTCAGGTTGCCTACGCCATCGGCGTGGCGCATCCGCTCTCCATCAACGTGGAGACCTTCGGCACCGCCAAAATCTCCGATGACCATATCATCGCCCTCATTCACGACCACTTCGACCTGCGCCCCGGCGCCATCATCCGCGACCTGGGACTGCGCAAGCCCATCTACCGCAAGACTGCCGCCTACGGTCACTTTGGGCGCGACGACATCGAATTCCCCTGGGAGCGCACCGACAAAGCGGATGCCCTTCGCAGCGCCGCCGGACTGTAACCTTCCTCCTTCCTGCAAGCAACGGACAAACCAGAAAACGGTTTGTCCGTTTGCTTTAACCGACCAGGGACCTTTTTATGCGAAACGTCCCGAAGGTTCTCGCAAATTGTGCCTATTTTCCAGCCAAACCTTCGGGACGGTGTGTAACATCAGTTGATAAAAGAGAATTCTGCGGGCTCTGTGGCAAAGAAAAAGACGTATGGTAAACTCATGACGAGCAAAACATGACCGAAACACTCGCCCCCAAAACCATGCGCGCCTCGCGCGTGACCATCTCCCAACTCATGCACCCCGAACATGCCAACCTGCTGGGCAACGTCCACGGCGGCTGGATCATGAAACTGGTGGACGAAGCCGGCGCGCTCGCCTGTATGCGCCATGCCCAGAAAAAGGTCGTCACCGTTGCCATTGACTCGATGACCTTCCGCGAACCCATCCGCATCGGCGACCTGATCATCCTCAACGCTGAAGTCACCTACACTGGGCGCACCTCCATGGAAGCCGAAGTGCAGGTGCTGGCAGAGAACCCCATCACCGGCGAGCGCACGCACACCAACACCGCCTGGCTCGTCTATGTCGCCCTCGACGACGAAGGCAAGCCCGCCCCCGTCCCTCCGCTCAAAGCCGAAACGGACGATGAAAAACGCAAAATGACCGAAGCCCTTCAACGTCAGGAACGCCGCTTGCAGCAGAAAAAATGACCACCCCCGAACTTCCTCCCCTCGACCTGCCGCCCGAACCGAAGGAACGCGTGGCGCATCCCATCCGCAGCCTGCGCGAACTGATTGACTACGTCGCCGGCAAATCGCTCCCGCCTCTGCCCCCCGACGACGGACGCATCACCGAACCCACACCTTTCCCCTTCCTCGCCATCGTCGGGCAGACGGAGATGAAACTCGCCCTGCTGCTGGGGCTCATCAACCCCAATGTCGGCGGGATTCTCCTCATCGGTCCGCGCGGCACGGCAAAGACCACCGCCGTCCGCAGTCTGCTCAAACTGCTCCCGCAGGTGGAACGCAGCACCTGTTTCTACGGCTGTCTCCCGGAAGACATCGAACTTGGCGGCATAGACGCCGTCTGCCCTGATTGCGCCAAAAAATACGGCGAAGGGATTCCTCTCACCGCCCCCGACCCGGTGCGACTGGTGGAACTGCCGCTCAACGCCCGCCTCGAAGACGTGGTCGGCGGGATAGACGAGCACGCCGCCGCTCATCACCGCATGAGGGTCCGCCGCGGCATCCTCGCCCAGGCAGATCGCAACATCCTCTACATTGACGAAATCAACCTGCTCAGCGATGAAATCGTTGATTCCATCCTCGACGCCGCCGCACAAGGCTCCTACACCGTGCGGCGCGGTCCACTGGCAGCGACCTACCGCTCGCGCTTCGTCCTTATCGGCTCGATGAACCCCGAAGAGGGACGCCTGCGTCCGCAAATCCTCGACCGTTTCGGTCTGCGCGTCATCGTGCGCGGACTGGAGGATGCCAGCCAAAGACTGGAAGCGTACCGCCGCGTCAATGCCTATCTGGCGAATCCGCGTCAGATGATTGCCCAGTTTTCGGCGGAGATGGAAGCGGCGGCGGCGGAGATCAAGTCGGCGCGCGAGCGCGTGAAAACCGTCCGCCTGCCGGATGAAGTCGCTCATCCCGCCATTCAACTGGTACAAAAAATGGGCGTGGATTCCCTGCGCGCCGAAATCACCTGGTTCGAAGCCGCCCGCGCCTACGCCGCCGCCGACAACCGCGACGAAGTGACCCTTGCCGACCTCAAAGCCGTCGCGCCGATGGCGCTGCGCCTGCGCCGCTCCTCGTACATGACCGAGTACTTCAAAGGGCAACAGGGCGAAGAACGCGAAATGCAAACCCTGCTCGAAGAATTCGGCAAAAAGAAACGCGCGGCAAAGACATCAAAGAAACCCCAACGCAAATGACCCAGCCGAAAATCCCCAACCCCGCCTACCGCATCGAAACCGAACGCCTCGTCATTCGCTGCTACCAACCTTCCGATACACAACTGCTGGCGAATTCCATCCTCGAAAGCCTCGACCACCTCAAACCCTGGATGCCCTGGGCGCACGACGAACCGCGTCCCTTCAATGTGCGGCTTCAGGGCGTGCAGCGCTTTCGCGGCCGGTTCGACATGCAGGAAGATTACATCTATGGCATCTTCAATCCCGAAGAGACCCGCCTGCTCGGCGGTACGGGTCTGCACACGCGCATCGGTGAACAGCAGTTGGAAATCGGCTACTGGATTCACAAGGACTACACCGGGCGCGGCTTGATCACAGAAACCGCCACCGCGCTTATCAAGGTTGCCTTCGAAATCATCCACGTCCACCGCATCGAAATTCACTGCGACCCGCGCAACCATGCCTCCGCCGCTATCCCGCGCAAACTCGGCTTCACGCACGAAGGCACCCTGCGGAAAAAAACGCCCTTCCTGAACGGCTGGAGCGACTCGATGATTTGGGGACTGCTCGAAGAGGAATACCCCGCCAGTCCGGCGGCGCAGGCAAAGATCAAGGTCTTCGACGCCTTCGGCACCCCGCTCTTATGACCTCCGCCTTCAAACGCATCGCCGAAAAACCCATCCTCCTGCTCCTCGCCGTCAACATCCTTGCCGGTCTGTTGACCTACCGCGATTACGGCACCGCCTGGGACGAGCCGCTCTTCTACAGTTATGCCGACGCACTCGGCTACGCCTACTCGCCGAAGGAATGGTTCAGCGGTCACTTCGACCTCTACAACTCCTATGGCGCCAGCGCCGACGACCACAAAAACCGCGGACCCGCCTACCTCTTCCTTGCCCGCAACTTCGTCTATGGACTGAAAGCGCTCGGCGCCGACTCCGCCGAAGCCTGGCACCTCGTCAATTTCCTTTTCTTCCAACTCGGCATTTACCTGCTCTACCGCTTCGCCCGCCGCTGGATGGACAAACCCGCCGCCTTCTTTACCGCTGTCTTCTTCACCTTCCAGCCCCTGCTGTGGGAACACGCCTTCATCAACCCCAAAGACCCGCCCTTTCTGACGTTCTTCCTTGGCGCCATCTGTTTCGGCTTCGAAATGGTGGACGCCGCCGCATCGGGCGCGAAGAACGCCGCCCGCAAGATGCTTCTGGCGGCGTTCTTCCTCGGCATCGCCACCTCCATCCGCGTGCTGGGACCGTTCGCCGGTCTGCTGGTCTTCCTCTACTTCCTCTCGAAACCCAGCCTGCGCAGGGATAAAACCGCCTGGCGCACGTTCTTCCTTTACGGCTTTACATCGGTTGCGATCATGCTGGCGACCTGGCCCTACCTGTGGGAAAACCCCATCCGCAATTTTTTCGGCGTCCTGCGTTTCATGTCCGATAACCCTACCGAACTGGGCTTGCTGTTCGAGGGCGAGATTTACCGCGCCAACAACCTGCCGCTTCACTACTTCCCCTTCATGCTCACCTTCACCCTGACCGAACCCGCCATCCCGCTCTCCGTGCTGGGGGTGATGCTTGGGTTTTGGAAAATATTCAGGGGCGACGCGCCCAGTCCCCAGATCCGAAAAGACCGGGCGGTTTCGCTGGCGTTGACGCTGGTGTGGTTTCTCACCCTGCTGGCATACATCCTCCTCCGCCGCCCGTCCATGTACGACGGCATCCGCCACTTCCTGTTCATCCTGCCGCCGGTGTTCGTCTTCATCGGGTTGGCGTATGAGGTCATCGTCACGCAAGCCGCCGCCCTGCTGGCACGGCTGAACATTTCATCGCTTTGGTTGTACGCTCTCACCGGCGTGGTGCTGCTCGTCCCCGGTTTGTACGGCATCTTCAAACTTCATCCCTACGAATATACGTATTACAATTTCTACATCGGCGGCACCAGCCGCGCCTTCCGCACCTACGAGACCGACTACTGGCTCACCTGCTACAAAGACGCCGTGCAGGCGCTCAACGAAAAAGTGGACTCGCCCGTCAGGCTGTTCGTCAAACGCGAGGCGTATCTGGCGGAGCCGTTTGCAGACGAAAACGTGCAAATTTTTTCGCTGCACGACCCATCGGTGGAAATCCGCTCCGGCGATTATGTGCTTGCCAACTCGCGCACCAACGATAACCTGACCACTTACCCCAAAGAGCCAATCGTGATTGAAATCTCACGCGTCGGCGCAAAGTTCTGCACCATCCGGCAAATCCCATGACCACACACAAGGAACGCATCCAAGCCAGCCTGCAAGGCGAAATCATTGACCGCCCGCCTGTGGCGTTGTGGCGGCATTTCCCCGTGGACGACCAAACGCCGGGCACGCTTGCCCAAGCCACGCTCCACTTTCAACGCACCTACGACTTCGACCTCGTCAAAGTGACGCCTGCCTCTTCGTTTTGCTTGAAGGACTGGGGCGTGGAGGACGAATGGCGGGGTCACACCGAAGGGACGCGCCAATACACCAAACGCGTCATTCACGGACCTCGGGACTGGGAACGCCTCCCCCTGCTCGACCCCACCTCCCGGCATCTCGCCGCGCAATTGGAATGCCTGCGCCTGATCCGCGCCGAACTCGACCCGCAGACTCCCCTGCTCCAAACGGTCTTCAGCCCGCTGGCGCAGGCGAAGAACCTGGCTGGCAGTGAGACTTTGCTTGCGCATCTGCGGCTCTACCCCGAAGCCGTGCTGAAAGGACTCGCCGTCATCGCCGAGACCACCCGCCGCTTCGTGGAAGCCTCTCTCGAGACCGGCATAGACGGCGTGTTCTACGCCGTTCAACACGCGCAAGCCAGTCTGCTCTCGCTCGAGGAGTATCGAACCTTTGGTTTGCCGAACGACCTCAAGGCGCTCGAACCGGCGCGGGGATTGTGGTGCAACCTGCTTCACCTGCACGGAAGCGATGTGTATTTCTCCCTGCTTCCTGCTTTCGACTTCCCCATCGTCAACTGGCATGACCGCGAAACGCCTCCGTCTCTGGCAGAGGCGCAGGAGGGATTCGCGGGCGTCGTCTGCGGAGGCATGAGGCAGGATACGCTCGTGTACGGGAATCAGGCTGAAGTCCAGAAAGAAGCGGCAGATGCCCTTCAGCAGACGGGCGGCAAACGCTTCCTCCTCGGCACGGGATGCGTGGTCCCGGTCATTGCGCCGCATGGCAATCTCACCGCGGCGCGGCAAGTTCCCCTCTCCTTTCAGGAGAAGGGTCAGGGGTGAGGTCGCATGAGTTTAAGAGTCATTGCTGGCAAAGCGAAGGGACGCAAGTTGAAGTCGGTGGAGGGCGACACGACCCGTCCCATCACCGACCGCGTGAAGGAGGCGTTGTTCAACATCCTCGGCTCGGATGTGATTGATTCGAGCTGGTGGGATTTGTTCGGCGGCACGGGCGCGGTGGGCATCGAGGCGTTGAGCCGCGGCGCGGCGTTCGTGCGCTTCACCGACTTGAACCGCACGCCTGTCGAGGTTATCAAGGAAAATCTCAAGCACTGCAAGTTCGAGTCGCAGGCGGAGGTGCGCCGCGCGGATGCGTTCGCCTATCTCTCGGCAGAGCCCGACCGAAGGTTCGAGTACATCTACATCGCCCCGCCGCAATACAAGGAGATGTGGGCGAAGGCGCTCGAACTGCTGGACGAAAACCCCGACTGGCTGGCGGAGGACGGCTGGGTCATCGTGCAGATTGCGCCGAGGGAATACCAGACTTCCACACCCGCCCTCGAGAACCTGGAGGAGATAGACCAGCGGAAATACGGCAGCACCCTGCTGGTCTTTTACCAGCGGAAAGAAAAGACCGTGTAGTATGCGCTCTCTAGCGCAATCGAGAAGGAGGCAGCATGGACATCCAAATCGTAAAAATCGAAAAACCCGAAGTCATCAACTTCATCCTCGGGCAGTCGCACTTCATCAAAACCGTGGAAGACATTCACGAGGCGCTGGTCACCTCGGTGCCGGGCATCAAGTTTGGGCTGGCGTTTTGCGAGGCGTCGGGGGAATGTCTCGTGCGGTGGACGGGGACGGACGAAGCGATGATCGAACTGGCAAAGAAGAACGCCCTGGCAATCGGTGCGGGGCATTCGTTCATCGTCTTTTTGGGCGAGGGGTTCTATCCCATCAATGTGCTGAACGCGGTCAAAAACGTGCCGGAGGTGGCGCGCATCTTCTGCGCCACCGCCAACCCGGTCGAGGTGCTGGTTGCCCAAACTGAGCAGGGACGCGGCATCCTGGGCGTGGTGGACGGCTTCCCGCCGAAGGGTGTGGAGGACGAAAACGGCATTGCCTGGCGCAAGAGTCTCCTGCGCAGGTTTGGTTACAAGATTGCGTAGGTTTTATCCGCCAGCCTTCACGAATTTTGGCATGGCAACGCCCGTCCGCCTTGCAAAATCAATGTAGTTTTCACACCCCCAAAACAACGGGGATCGTCATGCTACAATGGTACAAGCAACCTTCGGAGAACGCCATGACTACTCACCGCGCTCCTTCCCGCATCATCCCGCGTGCATTTCCGGGCATCAAAGCGGATGAAATCGAAGAATTGATTGCCCACAGCAAGGTGCGTTCCTACGCACCCGGCGCCGTGTTGTGCCAGGAAAACGCCGTCGAAGATACGTTCTACATGATCCTCGAAGGCGAAGTGGAAGTCACCAAGGTCATCAACAACGCCGACAGGCGGCTGCTCAAAACACTGGGAGCGGGGGATTTCTTCGGCGAGATGGCGCTCATTCACAACGCGCCGCGCGCCGCCACCGTCACTGCCCGCACTGCCCTCACCACCCTCGAACTCGACAAAGCCTCCTTCGACCGCGTCCTCAAAAACTCCACCAGCATTGCCATGGCAATGGTCAGCGAAATCAGCGACCGCCTGCGCTCGAACGACCAAATGGCGGTGGAAGACCTGCGCATGCGCGCCGGCGAACTCGCGCAGGCGTATCAAAAACTCGCCGAGCAGGAACTTGCCCGCCGCGAGTTTCTCACCAACGTCGCCCACGAACTCCGCACGCCGCTCATGGTGGCGCTCGGCTATCTGCAAATGATTCAGAACGGCGTCTTGAGCGGCGACCAGTTATCGGCGGGGATCGAAACGATTTCCCGCAACATCCAGCAGATCGCCACGCTCGTCAACGACATCCTCTTCCTGCAGGAGTTGGACCTCGTCCTGCCCGATTTTCAGAAAGTGGATATGAATGAGGTGGCGCGGGCGGTGGTCGAACATTATGAAGAGAAAGCCCGTGAGCGCGGCGTCTTCCTGCGCTTCACCCCGACCCCGAACCTGCCTCCCGCCTGGGGGGATTTCAAATCGCTCGAACGGGCGCTCATGGCGCTGGTGGATAACGCCATCAAGTTCAGCCCCAAAGGCGGCGATGTGGATATTCGCATCATCGCCGAACCCGAGACCCTGCTCGTTGACGTGCACGATCACGGCATCGGCATCCCCAAAGAAAACTTGCGCAAAATCTTCGACCGCTTCTATCATCTCGACAGACACGAGGAGAATCTCTTCGGCGGCATCGGGCTGGGACTCGCCATCACGCGCCAGGTCATCGAACAGCATCACGGCTCACTCGAAGTGGTGAGCGATCCCCAGCATGGAACCACGTTTACCATCATCCTGAATCGCGCAAAATAAAGCTGGGCGCCCGCCTGAGCGGGTGCAAGACCCCCAGTCATCAAATCCATACCCTTGGTAAAATAAATCAACACGGATATTAATTGTGCTCATCTCTTTCCATCGCCAAGCCCGACAATAATGCTATAATCGCCCTGCGAGGTAAACTATGACGCTCACCACTTATGAAGGCATTGTGGAAAAAGGCAGGATCCGTCTAAAGACCGGTATCCGCCTGCCTGAGAAGGCGAAAGTATACGTCATTGTCCCTGACTTGCAGGTGGAGAAGAAGAAAACCGTCCGCGTCCACACACCGCGTCTCGCCAATCGCAAACAGGCTGGCGATTTTATAATGAAAGTGGACAAGGCATAGTGTCATGCCAAAGTACGACGCTGAGAATTTTGATCCGCCTGCACCGGTGGCATACGTCACTTTAAGACATCCTGCAACCGGCATTTCCGTATCTGAGGTACCCATGTTGATTGACACGGGCGCAGATGTCACTTTGCTTCCAATTCCATGTATCAAGGGACTTGACCTGGAACCAGATGTGGACGACATCTACGAAGTACAAGGGTTCAGCGGGGAATCGCAATTTGTGGGTTCGACACATCTGGAAATGATCTTTCTGGGCAGAAAGTTTACTGGCAAGTTTTTGCTGATTGATCAACCGATGGGGATACTTGGCAGAAACATTTTAAATTCCGTGCCGCTTTTGTTCGATGGTCCGCGCTCAAAATGGGAAGAATATAAGCGGTAGCCTCACCGTTTTTTTCATCCAAATCATTATTCCCCAAACACCACCCTCAACTTTCCTTCGTCATCGTAAAAGGAGCGGGCGCTGAAAGGAGCGTCGCCCCGCTTCATCGCATGGATTTTGCCCAACAGCACGGGCAGGTCTTCCACGGTTGGCAGTGCATTGATGCGCTCGAAGGGAATCCATTCCGCCAGCCCTTCCCGCGAGGGCTGCGGCTCGCCTTCCCCTTCCCCGCTGAAGAGATACAACGCGATCCCTGTTTCGCCGGCGTCCACCATCAGCGTGCCGCACAGCCATAACTCTGCTGTAAGCCCCGTTTCTTCGAGCAGCTCACGCTTTGCCGCCGAGAGTACGTCTTCCCCGCGTTCCACATGCCCGCCGAGACCGTTGTACTTGTTCGCCCACAGGCGTTTGGTCGGTGCGCCTTTGAGCAGTAAATACGAATCCCCGCGCCGCAAAAAAATGGCGGTGCGGGGAATGACGGTGTATCTATCCTTCGTTACGCCTTGGTCGGAGAGAGGCACAAAACCCTCATTTGGACACGGATCACGCGGACGGTATGGAATTGTCCGAGGAAAAACGGAAAAAGCCGTGATGTCCGTGAAATCCGTGTCCCAAAGATCGGTTACGCCACCGTGATGCTCTTATCCAAATACACATCCTGGATGGTGTTGAGCAGTTTCACGCCCTCCGCCATCGGTCGCTGGAAGGCTTTGCGCCCGGAGATAAGCCCCATGCCGCCGGCGCGTTTGTTGATGACCGCCGTCGCCGCGGCTTCGGCAAAATCGTTCGCGCCGGAGGCGCCGCCGCTGTTGATCAGCCCGATGCGCCCCATGTAATTGTTCGCCACCTGATAGCGGCACAGGTCAATGGGATGGTCGCTGGTCAGTTCGGTGTAGATGCGCTTGTCGTGCTTGCCGTAGGAACTGTCGCCGGTGTTCAGAGCGAGATAGCCGCCGTTGTTCTCCGGCAGTTTCTGCTTGATGATGTCCGCTTCGAGCGTGACGCCGAGATGATTCGCCTGCCCGGTCAAATCCGCCGAGACGTGGTAATCCTTGTCCTTTTTGAAGGCGGGGTTGCGCAGATAGCACCACAGGATGGTCGCCATGCCGAGTTGATGCGCGAGGGCGAAGGCTTCGGCGATTTCGATGAGCTCACGATGCGAATCTTCCGAACCGAAGTAGATGGTCGCACCGACCGCCGCTGCGCCCATGTCGTATGCCTGCTCCACCGTTCCGAACAAAATCTGCTCGAAATTGTTCGGATAGGTCAGCAGTTCGTTGTGGTTGATTTTGACGATGAACGGAATTTTGTGGGCATACTTGCGGGACATGACGCCCAGCACGCCAAACGTGGACGCGACTGCATTGCAACCGCCCTCGATGGCAAGTTCGATGATTTTTTCCGGGTCGAAGTAATCGGGGTTCTTGGCAAAACTGGCGCCGCCCGAATGCTCGATGCCCTGATCCACCGGCAGGATCGAGAGGTAGCCCGTCCCGCCGAGGCGACCGTGATTGTACATTCGCTGCAGATTGCCGAGCACACGGTTGTTGCGATCCGACTGCGCAAAGATGCGGTCCACGAAATCGGGTCCCGGCAAATGCAGGCGCTCCTTGGGAATCTTGGGCGAGTTGAATCCAAGCAGGTATTCCGCCTTGTCGCCCAGCAGGGATTGAATATCTGTCGTCATGGCTGCACTCCTTGAGCGGCGCACTTTCACGCCGCCAATCATTTGATATGGTTTCGGCGGAGGGCTTCGCCCCCAAACTTCAGCGAACCGCTCCAATTTGAAAACCTGTTTCTTGATTATAACCAGAAAGTACGGCTATAATGGGTTTGTGCGACAAAACCGAGCGGCGCCCGTATATCATCGCAGCGCAATTGCGCCATCCTTGCTACGCTTCGACAGGAGATTCCCATGAGTGACTTCTTTGAAAAAGTAACCAACATGCAGGACCCGTTCAAAAAACTGGCGTCCTACATTCCCGGCTTTGGCGGGTACGTGGAACGGCAGCACCGGCGTGACGCCGACAAACTCCTGCGGGATACGGTCGCACGCCGCTTCGAGGAACAATGGCAGCGCACCTCCCAATTACAGGAAGAGATGGTCGGCAATGGCATGATCGCCTACGTGGATGACATGGAAAAAGCCGCCATCCAACTGCGCACCTTCATTGACCGCATCCGCACTGCGCCGCGCGGCTACTCGGGCTTGTTCGACGCGGTCAAGATCAACGAAAAGGAACTCGAAGCCGTCTACCAATTCGATGCGGCGTTCTTCGACCTCGCCGAACAGGTGGCGCGCGCCAACGACAACGTGGAAGCCAGCATGGGCGACGAAGCCGCCTTGCCCGCCGCCATCCGCAACCTCATCACCCTGGCGCGTCTTGCCAACGAAACCTACGACAAACGTACCGAAGCCATAACGGGCTCCACCTCATAAACCAACGGGGCAACACCCCCATTTGCAAATTTCTCTATGTGGCACAACTACATCAACGCAACCACAATTGACGAAGCGCTGGCTGTGCTAGCCGAACAGGGGGAGCGCGCCCGCCTCATCGCCGGCGGCACCGACCTCATCCTCGAACTCGAACGCGGCGTCCGCAAAGGCATTCACACCCTCATAGACATCTCGCGCATCCCCCGCCTCGACCAGATCACTCTGGACGAAGACGGCATCATCCACCTCGGCGCGCTCGTGACGCACAACCACTGCGTCGCATCGAAACTCATCCGTGAGCGGGCGGCGCCTCTGGCGCGGGCGGCGTGGGAAGTGGGCGCGCCGCAGATTCGCAACCGCGGCACGGTGGCAGGCAACCTCATCACCGCCTCGCCCGCCAACGACACCATCACCCCGCTCATGGCGCTCGACGCATCCGTCACCCTCGCCTCCATCCGCGGCAAACGCACCGTTCCCCTCAAAGACTTCTACACCGGCGTCCGCAAAACGGTGATGCAGCCCGATGAAATGCTCGTCGAGATTTCCTTCCCGGCGATGAAAGAGACACAGCGCGGGACGTTCATCAAACTGGCGCTGCGCCGCGCCCAGGCAATCTCGGTCGTCAACGCGGCGGTCATCCTTAATCTGGAGGCGGATACTGTTCAATCCGCCTCGATCACGCTGGGAGCGGTTGCCCCCACCATCATCCACGCCCCCGAAGCGGAAGCGTTCCTCCGCGGCAAGCCGCTCACCGACGATGTCATCGAGGAAGCCGCCCGCCTGACGATGGAAGCCGCCCGTCCGATTGACGACATTCGCGGTTCCGCCGCCTACCGCCGCGAAATGGTGCGCGTTTGCACCCGGCGCGGGCTGAGGTCACTGCGCGATGGGGCGACTCAGGCTCAGGTCCCGCAAGAGGCGGTGTTGTTGTGGGGAAATGAGGCGTCAAAGGTCGAAAGTCAAAGGGTGGAATTTCCCGCCAATCCCATTGAGACAACGGTCAACGGCAAAAAATACACGGTCAACAGTGGATATGAAAAGACCCTGCTGCGCTTCCTGCGCGAAGACCTCGGTCTGACCGGCACCAAGGAAGGCTGCGCCGAAGGCGAGTGCGGCGCATGTACCGTCTTCCTCGACGGCAAGGCAGTGATGGCATGTCTCGTCCCTGCGCCGCGCGCGCACGGAGCCGAGATTGTCACGGTAGAGGGTCTGGCGGACCTCACCCCCGCCCCCTCTTCTAAAGGAGAGGAGAGATTGCATCCGGTGCAGGAGGCGTTCATTGAGGATGGCGCGGTGCAGTGCGGGTATTGCACGCCGGGTTTCATCATGTCGGCGGCAAAATTGCTGGAGGAAAAGCCCAACCCCACGCGGGAGGAGATCGAGCAGGCGATTACCGGTAATCTGTGCCGCTGCACGGGCTATTACAAGATTGTGCAGGCAATCGAACATGCGGCGCAAAGGAAGGTGAGCCATGGGCAAGTATAGTTCGCGGGTTGTCAAACCCTCGATGCCAAAACGCAACACGGTCAATCCGTATATGCGCGGCATCGGCTGTCTGCTGATGATCATTGTGCCGGTCTTTTCCTACGGCGTGGGCGATTGGCTCGCCGGGCAGGGATTTGGTTACCCGGTCATCCCGCGCGAATGGTACGGACCCATCGTCTTCCCGACCTGGCTGTCGAATTTGGCAGGCTTGAGCGTCCTGCTGCAATTTTTGGGACGCATCCCGCACCTGCCCGCCACGCTGGCGATTGCCGTCGTCACGATGATCATCGTTGGCGGCATCATGTCGGTCATATTTGGGTGGATGTACTCGCTGCTCGCTCCATCGCAATATGGACCGATGGATATTCCGCCGCCGCGTGTCAAGACCAGGAAATACAAACGCTGAATCAACAGATGGCACACAGTTTATTTGCGCCGCCACAAGGTGAGCAAAGCATACCCAGCATTCTCTAACTCACAAACACAACGGATGTTTGAGCAATAGACAAATAAAAACCATGACCACTTACAACAGCATTGGCAAATCCCTTCCGCGCGTGGATGCACGCGGCAAAGTAACCGGAGAAACGCCCTACGCCGGCGACCTTTCGATGCCGGGCATGCTGCACATGAAGGTTCTGTTTGCCGGGCGTCCCCACGCACGCATCAAGTCCATTGACACCCGCAGGGCGGAAGCCGCGCCCGGCGTGGTCGCGGTGTTCACGGCAAAGGATGTGCCGGTCAACGAGTATGGCTTGCAGTGGCAGGACCAGCCTGTCCTGTGCGGACCCGGCTCTTCGAAGCCCGGTGCAGACGTGGTCCGCTTTGTTGGGGACCAGGTGGCAGTCGTCGTGGCGGAAAGCGAAGCGCAAGCCGCGGCGGCGGTGAAGTTGATCGAAGTCGAGTACGAAGACCTGCCCGTGGTCACCGATCCGCTCGAGGCGATGAAGCCCGGCGCGCCGCGCGTCCACGAAGAGATTGGGGATTCGAACATCTGCGTCCATTACAAAATCCGCAAAGGGAACGTGGACGAGGCGTTTGCCAAAGCAGATGTCATCGTCGAAAGCGAATACCGCACGCCCGTGCAGGAACACGCCTATCTCCAGCCGGAAGCCGGGCTGGCATACATTGACGATGAGGGGCGCATCACGGTCGTTTGCGGCGGGCAATGGACGCACGAAGACCGGGAACAAATCGCTCATGCGTTGGGCTTGCCAGAAGACCATGTGCGTGTGATCTATCCCGCCATCGGCGGCGCGTTTGGCGGACGCGAGGATATGTCGGTGCAGATTATTCTGGCGCTGGCGGCGTGGAAGCTGCGAAAACCGGTGCGCATCATCTGGTCGCGGCAGGAGTCCATCATCGGGCATGGCAAACGGCACGCGGTCATTTTGCGCGCCAAATGGGGCGCAACGAAAGACGGCAAGGTCATCGCCATCGAAAACGAAATCATCGGCGATGGCGGCGCGTACATGTACACCACCAACAAGGTGCTGGGCAACTCCACCATTACCTCGACCGGTCCGTACTTTATCCCCAACGTGAAAACGGACGTGTACGGCGTCTATACCAACAACGTCCCCGGCGCGGCGTTCCGCGGATTTGGCGCACCGCAGGCATTGTTCATGGCAGAAATGCAGATGAACAAACTCGCCGAAAAACTGGGCATGGACCCGGTGGAGTTCCGCTTGAAGAACGCGCTCAAGGACGGCGATACGATGGGGGTCGGCACGCCTTCGCCCAGCCCGGTCAGTGTGATACAGTGCATCGAGGCGGCGAGGGAGAAATTTGGATGGAAAGAGGGAAAGAGGAAAGAGAAAGGTAATGGTTCGCATTTGAAACGCGGACGAGGCTTTGCAGCAGGGTTCAAGAACATCGGTTTTTCGTTCGGTTATCAAGAGAACTGCTGGGCAAAGATCGAACTACGCGGCAAGGCAGAAGTGGACGAGGCAATTCTCTATCACGCCAGCGCCGAGGTCGGGCAGGGAACGCACACCGTCATGACGCAGATGGCGGCGGAGGCGCTGGGTCTTCCGCTGGAAAAAGTGCGGCTGGTCGCCTCCGACACGGCGGTGACAGGCAATTCCGGCTCGGTCTCTGCCTCGCGCATGACCTTCATGTCGGGCAACGCCATCCGCGGCGCGGCGGAGGTTGCGCTCAGGAAATGGAAGGCGGAGGAACGCCCGGCGGTGGGCGAATTCAAGTACCTCGCCCCGCGCACCACCAACTTCGAGCCTGAAACCGGCTACTCGACTCCCAACTTCGCCTATGCCTGGGTCGCCCAAGCCGCCGAAGTGGAAGTGGACACCGAAACCGGTCACGTGCGCGTCCTGCGCTTCGTCTCTGCCGACGATGTGGGGCAGGCAATCAACCCCGCCCTCGTGCAGGGACAGGTGGAAGGCGCGGTCGTGCAGGCGCAGGGGTACGCCATTCAGGAAGAGTACAAGACGAAGGACGGCTACGTCCTCACCGACCAACTCAGCACCTACCTCATCCCCACCGTGCTGGACATTCCCGAAAAGGTCGAGACCGTCCTCGTGGAAGTGCGCGACCCGAACGGACCCTGGGGCGCGCGCGGCGTGGGCGAACTGCCCTACCTGCCCGTCGCTCCCGCCATCGCCGCCGCCATCCACGACGCCACAGGTGTTTGGATCAACGAGTTCCCGTTCACACCGGAGCGCGTGCTGCGCGCGCTGGGAAAAATTTAATTCATCGCAGGGGCAGGGTTCCTCTGCCCCTTTTATTGGGCGGGAGAACCCCGCCTCTCCAAATCATGCCTTTTCCCCTCTTCGAAACCAAACCCTTGAACGACGAAGCCCGCAAACTTGCGGGCGGTTCGTTCGTTACGCTGACCGACGGCATCACCCACTACGAATTGTCGAACCCCGAGGGCAGGCAAACCGTCGTCCTCGTTCACGGCTTTTCCGTCCCCTATTTCATCTTCGACCCCACCTTCGACTTCCTCACCCAACACAGATTCTGCACCCTGCGCTACGACCTCTTCGGGCGCGGATTTTCGGACCGCCCACGCCTGCGCTACAACATGGACCTCTTCGTCCGTCAACTGCATGACCTTCTGGATGCGCTGCGCTTCAACCGACCCGTGAGCCTGATCGGGCTTTCGATGGGCGGACCCATCGCTGCGACCTTTACCGCCCGTCACCCAGAACGGGTCAAGTCCCTCACGTTGATTGACCCGGCGGGAGCAAGGGCAATCTCCCTTTCGCCGATGCTCAAGGCGATGAAACTGCCCGGGCTGGCGGAAGCAGTTTTCGGTCTGGTGGGAAGCGAGAGTTTGCTCAAGAGTGCGGCAAAGGATTTCTTCGATCCCGAGCTGGTGGGAATGTTCCTCGATAAGTACAAAGTCCAGATGCAATACAAGGGCTTCAAACGCGCCATCCTTTCGACCATCCGCAACAACATGCTGGGGTCGTTCATCGAGGCATATCAAGCGGTTGGAAACATGGACAAGCCCGTCCTGCTGGTTTGGGGGCGGAACGATACGACGGTTCCCTTCGTCCATAGTGACGACCTGCGCGCCGCCATGCCGCAGGCAGAATTTCACGTCATCGAGGACTGCGGGCATATCCCGCACTACGAGAAGCCCGGCGAGTTCAACCCGATTTTGTTGGAGTTCCTCAAAAAGAATGCGTAAACGGCGCTCTCTTGCGCCGAACAGGCTCGCAAGGCAAACATTATGAACAAACAAGACATCACTCTGCTTTACAAGTACAATCAATGGGCGAACGCAAAAATCCTGAACGCCGCCGCCAGCGTGACCACCGAACAGTTTCTTGCGCCCGCTTCCTTTCCGCATGGAGGCTTGCGCGGGACGCTTACGCATACGCTGTTTGCCGAATGGATTTGGCGTTTGCGCTGGGAGGGACATTCACCGGCAGCAAGACTCAAACCCGAAGACTTCCCCACCTTCGACGCACTGCGGACGCGCTGGGCGGAGGAGGAAAAGCGGCTCATGGCGTTTGTGGATAGTCTGACGGACGAACGCCTGAACAGCCGTTTCTCCTACAAGTCCACGCAGGGCGAGCCATATGAGAGAATCCTGTGGCACACGATGGTTCACCTCGTCAATCACGGCACGCAGCACCGCGCCGAAGCCGCCGCACTGCTCACGGACTTTGGTCACTCGCCCGGCGATGTTGACTTCGTCTATTTTTTGAACGAGATGTGAAATATATTTCTCACCGCAAAGGCGCGAAGACCGCCAAAAGCCCCAACAAAGAGATCCAGGTTCTGATGTCTTTTTGACAACGGATTGAACTTCCTTCGCGTTCTTGGCGTCTTCGCGGTAAAAGGCTTATTTTCCCAGTAGTTTCATCAGCGAAATC
Organism: Anaerolinea sp.; assembly: GCA_020723805.1. Taxonomy (GTDB): domain Bacteria; phylum Chloroflexota; class Anaerolineae; order Anaerolineales; family Villigracilaceae; genus Defluviilinea. The sequence continues at coordinate 18,107 of DYID01000007.1, forward strand.
TGTGGCAGAAAATCATGTTCAATCGACTCCGTAACTTCTTCATCCGCAACCGCTATCACATTGCGGTCTTCAGCCTGCTCAACCTTGCCTGCGCCGTGTGCATCGCTCTGGTGGCGGCGCGCGTGGTGTACACTGAATCGGGCAGACATCTTGGCTTGATTTGGAATCTCTTCCTGGCGTGGATTCCCTTCATCCTTGCCTACCTCGCCCATGCCGTGTCGTGGCGGCGCATCTGGCTGTATCTGGTCATCCCGTTCGTCGCCTTCTTCTGGCTGATTTTCTTCCCCAACGCGCCCTACATGCTCACCGACCTGCAGGACCTCGCCCGCGCCTCCAGTGGCGCGCCGCTCTGGTATGACGTGATCATCGTCGTCTGGTGTTCGTGGACAGCCATGCTTCTGGGCGTGGTCTCGCTCTACCTCATGCAGGACATCGTCATGCGCACGTTCGGGCGTTTCCTCGGCTGGACGTTCGTCTTCGTCATTTCGGGGTTGAGCAGTTTCGGCATGTACATCGGTCGCTTCGTGCGCCTCAACTCATGGGACATCCTGCAGAACCCCGCCGAAACCGCCATGAATATCCTCGGTCTGGTCATTGACCCCAGCCGCAGGCTTGCCGCGTTTACTTTTCTGTACGCGTTCTTCTTCCTGTTCGTCTATCTCCTGTTGTATTCGTTTGGTCACCTTCTGCAGGAACAGACGGTCAGGGCGAAGGCGCTCCCCGAACAAATCGAACCCACGCAGAAAACCCATGCCCAAAGATAATCTTGTGCTGGTACGCGGCGGCGGCGATCTGGCGACGGGTGTTGTGCTCCGCCTGCATCGGTCTGGCATCGGCGTCGTCGTTACCGAACTTCCTCAACCGCTGGCAGTGCGGCGCACGGTCTCGTTTGCGGAGGCGGTCTATGAAGGGACGTGGGAAGTCGAAGGGGTGAGGGCGAGGCTGGTCGAAGCAGATCAACTGTCGGCGGCGCTGGAGGCGGATGAAATCCCGGTGCTGATTGATCCTCAGGCAAATATCCTGCTTTCTTCTTTCCTCTTTCTTGTGGTAGTGGACGCCCGTTTGACGAAACAACCGCCTGCCCCCCTCCCCATTCCCGTCCCGCTTCATATCGGACTTGGACCTGGGTTCACCGCAGGGAGCAATTGCCACGCTGTCATCGAAACCCGCCGCAGTCACACGCTGGGACGTGTGATTTGGCACGGAACGACTCAACCCGACAGCGGCGAACCCGAAGGCGACCCGCGCCGCGTGCTGCGTGCGAGCGGTGATGGGGTGCTGCTGGGCGTGAAAAGAATCGGCGAGCATGTGGAGGAGGGGGAAGTGGTGGCAGTGATTAGTGATCAGTTATCAGTGATCAGTCCGCTGGCGGGGGTGTTGCGAGGGATTGTTCACGACGGCTTGACGGTGAAGCAGGGGATGAAAATCGGCGACGTGGACCCGCGGAACGACCCGTCGTATTGTTATCTGGTGTCGGACAAGGCGCTTGCCATCGGCGGAGGGGTGCTGGAGGCGATGCTGTCGAAACAGGAGATACGAGAGAAACTGTTTGGCGGGAGGTAGCGGAGATGTATATTGGCTGAAGGCACGAGATAAATCTCGCGCCAACTTGTATAAGGCATGTAACCAAAATCCGCTTGCAGGGACGGGGATTTGGGCGTATTCTTATCTCAAATGACCCTTGAGACTGCCCTGCGCCCGCCGTTTTCCCTGCCGCGCCTGCTCCGCGCTCATGCCGACGAGCCTGAGCAGAAGTATCACTGGCTGGGAAAGGACAGCGAACCTCCGCGCGAGAGCCAGCCGCCGTCTGGTTTAGGAGAGCGAAAACCGGAAGGGGAGAAGTCCAAATATCGCCCGCTTGGCAGTATCACATTGGGGGAGGTGGAGCAGGCAATGGGGTTGTTCGAGGCGCAGCTCATCCCCGCGCATGACCACTGGATCGCCAAAAATCATTTCTGCACCCTGCCCCTCAAGCGGATTCGGGACGGGCGTCCGCCGCTGATTTTCGGATACGTCACCGCCTGCTTCCCCAGCGACGGTCACATCGAGAACGTGGAAGACCTCGAACTGCTCTTCCCGCACAGGGATGCCCCGCCCGACCTGCTCCGTCTGCACAAGGATGACATCAGCCTGTATTCGGACAGGCATGCGCAAAGTCATTACCTGCGGGTGCAGGTCAAGGGGGCGGCAGAAGACGAAGCGGAATTTGCAGGCTCGGAGGAAATGTTCCATGCCAACGGATTCCAGCTCGACTTCGACCGCGGCTATTATAACCTGCTCGACATGAACGAGCAGAATCAATCCGCCCATCCACACCTGTATGTGATTGGCTCACGCTGGCTGGCGGCTGTTCCTCCTTCGACGTATTTCGAGGTCATAAGCAAACTGAAAGAAATGCTCGGCTGGGGAAAGGTCATCGTCAACTATCACCCCGGCTGGCTGCCCACGGAAATCCACACGCTGAACCGCGCGCTGGGTCTGAAGTACAAACTCACGAAACACTACCTGACCGAACCCGAAGACCCCCAACAAACCGCGGTTCTTGTGGCACGCACCTTCAAGGATTTGCTTGGCAATGGATGGGCTCGAGCGGATCAATAACTCACCTGAGGCGGTAGAACAAGATTTATCTCGTCTTTCCGCGCGATATAAATGCCGCCGTACGAATAAAGCGCGCAACATCAGTCAATAAAAAAGCAGAGACGGCATGGTCTCTGCTTTTTATTGCCGGCTTAACGCCCGTCAATTCGAGATGAGCGAGGGGACGTTAGAGAACGTCCCCTACGCTTTACTGTTGCTAATTCCCGCACGGACTGACGTTGCGCCAGTTGAGCACGGTATCGTTCACGTTCATCGTTCCCGTGCCGCCATAAACGAGGGTCAGTTGGCGGTTGGCGATTTCGTCACAACTTGCACCCTTCTCCACGTAATCCCATGAACCAAGCGTGTACTTGTATTCGATGGAGGTAGATTCCTTGCCGGTCAGGGTGATGGTCCAGGTGGTGGCGTTGAGGCGGGTTAACACCACACCGCCCGGATTCCATTCGGGCAAGCCGCCGTCGAGGCGGTTGAGCGTGCCGGCGATGTACACGGAGAAACCGGTTGCGTCGGTGCTGGCAGGGACGGTGACAGTAAAGACAACAGTGACCGTCCGCAGTTCGGCGGTGGCAGAGACTTCATTGGAGTAGCCGGAGCGGTTGAAGGACTCGTCCAGCGCGCGGACAACGTAATAGTAAGTGGCGGCTTCCATGACCGAGGTGTCGGTGTAGGTGGTTCCGGTCACGCGGGCGATCTGGGTGTAGGGTCCGCCGGAGGCGGCGGAGCGCAGGACTTCGTAACCGTAGAGGCTTGGGTCGCCGGTGACGGGATTCCACGTCAGGTTGATGCCAGCCGGGGAGGCAGAGACAACCGTCAGTCCGGTGGGAGGCGCAGGCGGGGTGAGGTCGCCGCTGGGGTTCACGGTCATTTTGCCAGCCTGGGCGGAGTCGTATCCGTTGCCAATCCCGTCGAGATCAGCATAAACCCAGTCGTAGCCGCCCGAGGTCGAGTAGCGGAAGGCGTAGTCGTAACTGCCGACCGCTTCGGGCAACATGCTGGCTTTGAACTCGTCGTTGTTGCCGGCGTCCACGTTGAAGGAGGCGTCGTACCACGTCCAGGCGGGGTTGCCGTTCGGGTTGCTGTTTGCGGGACCGAAGCCGAGTTGGGCGCGCAGGTTGGGAGTGGGACCTGGCTGATTGGTGTAGCCGTCAATCCAAACCTGACCGTACACCGTTTCGGTGCGGTTGATTGCGCTGATGGTGTGCGTGATGGTGGGGGGCCATTGCAGGTTTGCCCAGCCGATGGCAAGGCGCGGCAGGGCGCGGACTTCGTTGGAGTATTTGCTCTCGTTGCCGGCGGCGTCGAGCGAGGTGACCACGTAGAAGTAAGGTTGAGCGTTCCGCAGACCACTGTCGGTGTAGGATGTACCGGTCAGGGGAGCGCTGTTGAGTTTGACCCAGCCGCCGCCGCTGACGGGACTGCGATAGAGGTTGTAGCCCGCCGCGCCGGAGACAGCGTCCCATGCCAGGCTGACGGTGGCATCGCCTTCATTGGTGACGCGCAGGTTTGCCGGGGCGGGAGCCGCCTTCAGGTCAATGATGTGAGTGAGGAATAGGGCTGCGCTGAGGGGTCCGATCGAGCCGTGGACTGCGCCGTCGGTCACGGTCAGGGACGCGCTGGAACCTGTTCCCACGGCATACGCCCGGTACAGGCTGACGCCGTTTGGCAGGTAGCCGGCAACGGGGATGACGCTCGTCTGGCTCTGTCCACTGCGGTTGATGATAACCAGCGCAGCTTGCCTTTCCGTCTTGCGTCCGTAAACGACCACGCCGGAGGCATCGTCTGCCAGCAGGACTTTGAAGTCGCCGTTGACAAGGACATCGTTCGCACTGCGGAGTGAATTGAGGGTCTGGTAGTGAGCGAACATTGCGGTATCGGGCGAACCGCCTTTGTCGAGCCAAGGGTAGGTGCGGCGGTCGTCCGGGTCGTCATCGCCGGTGAGACCGACCTCGTCGCCATAGAAGACCGTCGGCGCGCCGGGCACGGTGAATTGGATGAGCGAGGCGATGCGCTGACGCTGTTTGCCTTCCGCGAGGTTGGCGGCGTTGAATTCCTTGTCCGCGCGGTTCTGGTCGCCGGGGGTCAGCGCCCACAGGATGCGCTCGGTGTCGTGGCTGTCGAGCAGGTTCATGAGCGAGTAATAGGCGGCGTCTGGATAGTCCTCACGGATGGATTCGAGGCGGGAGGCAAATTCGGAGGGCGTGAGGATGCGTCCGCTGTCGCCGAAGCCCTTCGAGTCGAAGTTGGTGGTGGAGAGCAAGCCAAGCACCGCATCGCGCAGACGGTAGTTCATGGTGGTGTCGGCGCGGTCGCCGCGCAGCATACGCAGGATGGTCGAATCTTTTTGCCAGGTTTCGCTGATGATGATGGCGTCGGGCTTGGTTTGCTTCACTTCGGCGCGGAAGGTTTCCCAGTAGCCGTTCGGGAAGGAGGGGTCGCCCATCACGTCCATGCGCCAGCCGCCGGCGCCCCGTTTCAGCCAGTAATTGGTCACGCTGTCGTCGTTCGTCAGGAAGTATTGCTGGACGGCAGGCAGGGACTTGTTGATGACGGGAATCGAGTCGAAGCCGAACCAGGAGTCGTAGTTGGCGGAATTGGGCAAGCCTGCACTGCCGACGCAGGCGCCGGTGCCCGGCGTCACGTCATGGAAGTAGAACCAGTTGCGGTACGGCGAAGTAAGTGACTCGCAGGCTCCGACCGTGGCGTAATGATGGTAGCGGTCGAAGATGGGGCTGTCGGACGACATGTGGTTGAACACACCGTCGAGGACGATCTTCATGCCGCGCTGTTCGGCATGTTTGACGAGGTTCTCCCAATCCTTTTGCGTGCCGAAGTATGGGTCAATTTTGTAGTAGTCCTGCGTATCGTAGCCGTGATTGGAACCGCCATCGAAGATGGGGTTGAAGTACAACGTATTGACGCCCAGCGATTGCAGGTAATCGAGATATTGATCCACGCCCTTCAGGTCGCCGCCGAAGTAGTCGCGTCCGCGCGGACCCTCGATGGTGGGACTCCAATCGGGAGGCGTCGCATCGAACCGCCAGGGACAGGTGGTCGCGGCATCCGTATAGCCGCGGCAATAGCCCTCGGGCAGTGTGTTCCACGAGAGTTTGAGGACCGGGTCGTCGTAACGGATGTCGCCGGTCTTGGGGTTGTTATTGGCACGCCCGTCGCGGAAGCGGTCGGGAAAGATCTGGTAGATGCTGGCGCTCTTTGCCCAACTGGGAGCGGTGAAAGCGGGGTCATAGAACATCAGGGCGTAACTGTTGTCCACGAGATTGTCGGTGACGCTCCCCAAGCCGCCGTCCAACGCGGCGGTGTTGTCGGCGTAGTAGTTGGTGTCTGTGCCGTCATAGACGATGAAGCGGTACCAAAGGTTGTTGGGCGAGGTCTCCCTGAGGGATGCCTGCCAGAAATCGCACGAGAACTGTTCGAGACCCGGCTGGTAGCACGAAACATCGGTCGCGGCGGGGGTCATCGGGAGGATGCGCTGTGCGCCGGCATTGAGGTCGTAAACGCGCAGGGAAACGCCGGTCACGTCGTTGTGGAAGGTTCGGAAGCGGATCAGGACCTCGGTCCCGGCAGGAACCGCGCCGCCCGGCGTGCGATAGAGCAGGTCGCGCGAGTCATGGCGCAAGCCATCCCAGGCGATGTCGTTGTCGGGCGCGAATCCTGCCTGGATGGTGAGGATCTTGGTCGAGGCGTTGTAAGTGAACGTCACTTTTGCGCCGTTGAACGGCACGAAGAACGGAATGTTGGCTCCGCCCGGCGCGCCGCCCTGACCGTAGTTTTCGTCCCAACTTTCGTTGATTGCCACCTTGCCTTCGTAACTCCCGGCGGGCAGGGCGGTTGTCTCGAAAGTATAGATGCCATCTTCATCGGGGTCTTGCAGCCACGAGCGCAAACAAGAGGGATCCCAGTCGCCGGCGCAGCCTAATTCGGACTGGAAGTTGCCGGGCACCACCGCAATGACCGAACGTTTGTTGTCGGTAATCCACTTGCTCTTCGGGTCGAAATAAAATTTGACGGATGAGCCGTCGGTAGTCAGAGGGATGTTCGCGCCGTCACGCGCGGCGAAGCGACCATAGTTTTCCGCCCAACTGTTGTTCAACGCGACCTTGTACTCGTATCCGCCTGCGGGAACGGTGAAGGTGCGCTGATAGACATCGTCTTCGGCGTCATAAACAAGATTGGTGGCGGAACAAGTCGGGTCCCAGTCTCCCGCGCATCCCAACTCAGACTGCAAACTGCCCACCAGCGTCACAGGCGTGACCGCCGCCTGAACCTGAATCTCCAACACGTGGGTGGTTGAGTTGTAGGTGAAAATGACACGGTCGCCGTTCGAGGGGATGGTGAAGGCGTAGTTTGCGCCGTTCTGCACGCCGCCCTGACCGTAGTTCACGTCCCAACTTTCGTTGAGCGCTACCTTGGCTTCATAGTTGCCGGCGGGAATCGCCGTGGTCTGGAAGGAATAGTTGCCGTCGCCGTCGGGGTCCTGAAGCCAGGAGCGCAGACAGGAGGGGTCCCAATCGCCGGGGCAGCCCAACTCCGATTGGAAACTGCCCGGAGCGACCGCAATGACCGCGTTCTGATTGCTGGTGATCCAATGGGTGGCATGGGAGTAATAGAACTTGACCGATGTGCCTGCCGCCAGGTTGAGCGGGATGTTGGCGCCATTTTGGATGGCATTCGCGCCGTAGTTCTCGTCCCAACTGCCGTTGAGGGCGGCTTTGTATTCCCAACTCCCGGCAGGGACGGTCCATGTCCCCTGCCAGACGGTATCTGCCGCGTCGTAGGTCAGGAACGTGGCGGCACAAGAGGGGTCCCAATCCCCGGCGCACCCCAATTCTGATTGCAAAGACCCGACAACAGTGACAGTTGCCGGGTCTGGGGTGTGATCTGCGAGTGCGGGAATGGGGGAAACGAGTTGAGCAAGTATTGCCAAAAGGCTCACCCCCGTGAAAAACCATTGACGGACATTTGCTTTGATGTTCATAGATATTCTCCTCGATATCCAACAAAATGGTTTGGCTGCGGTCGCCGCTCGAATGAACTGCTGTTTGTATGCTCTTCCGCGCCGCCTGCCACGATAGTCACCGAAGCAAAGCGGAGCGGGAGAGCGGCTATGCCAGAACCGGTCCCTCATTATCCACAATGTTTCGGGCAGCAACATAAGCGGCTTATGAAGCGCAAATTTCATTTTACCCGCGCAGAAACGAATGTCAATATACAAAACATTTTGTGTAACTTTTTCTCACCGACAAAGTTCAAGACAATAGACGCGGGAGGCGTATGAAAAACCACTTGCAAGAGAACCGTTTTGGTTGTATGCTAAAGACGGTCGTTTCAGTGGATCTCGAATCAGTTGCAGAAAGGAGCACCTTATGAGTCACTCCGGCAAGAGAGATAAAGAGCAAAAAGAAAAGAAGAAGAAAGCCAAATACACCATCAAGGAGAAGAGGAAACTGAAACAGGAAAAACACCAGCAAACTCAAAAAACACACGTCACCATTCCCGGATAGGGAATACGGTGAAAAATGTCGAGCCGGGAGACTGCCCGGCTCGATTTCATTGTGGGGATAAAACCGTCCGCCTCAACGCGGACCCGAAACCTGCTTCCGCCCAGGCAGCCTCCCCAATCCCTGACGGAGTCATCCATAATTCCTCCACAAAGGGTTGATATAGTTTGAGCATAAACCAACCAACGGAGGCTGTATCATGAATCGCAACGAAGTCATAATCGAGGCAGACGAACTGTTGACCAAACTGGGCAGTGAAAACATCCGCATCTACGATGCTTCCATCGTGGACGATATGTATCAACAGGGGCACATCCCCGGCGCAGCGTTCTTCGACCACGAAAAGTTTTCCGACCCCAATAAAGCCTACGAGTATATGCTGCTGCCTGATGACAAACTTGCCGCACAGATTGGAGAGATCGGCATCTCGAACGATACGGAAGTGGTCGTGTATGCCTGCGGGATGCTCCCCTACGCCGCCCGCGCCTGGTGGGTGCTCCGTTACGCGGGTCACAAGAACGTGCGCATCCTCAACGGAGGGCTGTCCGCGTGGAAGAATGCCGGGGGGACGGTCGAGCAGGCTGCCCGTCAGTATGAAGCGGCGGTTTTTCATCCAATGTTCAGAGCGGGTATGTTCGCCGATAAAGAGGAAGTCATGGAGGCGCTCAAGGACAGCGAAATCTCTGTGGTGGATGTATTGCCTCTCGAAAGTTACGAGGGCGCACACATCACAGGCTCCACCTGTCTCTCTTCCATGGACTTGATGCAAGGCTTGGATTACTTCCTGCCGAATGACAAACTCGCCCTGCGCTTGCAGGAAAAAGCCGGTTACAAACGCATCATCACCTACTGCGGCGGCGGCATCGCGGCGACGATCAATGCGATAGCGCACCTCCTGATCGGACAGGAAAACGTCGCCGTGTACGACGGCTCGCTGTTCGAATGGATGGGAGAGGGTCTGCCCGTTACAGGAAACGGCAAATGGGAGATCTGGAAACAGCCAGCCTAGCGGAACCAACACGCGCGCCGCGTTCTACTTTATACTTCGCCCATGCCTTCCCTCATCCTCGTCGTTGATGACGAACCCAGGGTTGCCCGCCTCGCGCGTGACTATTTGGAAAAGAACGGCTTCCGCGTGCTGACGGCGGGCGACGGTCAATCTGCGCTGACCCTTGCCCGCCGCGAAAAACCCGACCTCATCATCCTCGACCTGATGCTCCCGCAGATGGACGGGCGCGAAGTCTGCCGCATCCTCAGGCGTGAAAGCGATGTGCCTATCATCATGCTTACCGCACTCTCGGAGGAGATTGACCAGGTGACCGGTCTCGAAATCGGCGCGGACGATTACATCACCAAACCGTTTTCCGTCCGCGCATTGGTGGCGCGTGTGCGGGCGCTCCTGCGCCGCACACGCGGCGAAGTGAGAGCCCCAGGCATCGTCCGCGCAGGCAGGCTGGAGATTGACGCGGAAAAATACACGGTCACGTATCACGGCGCACCGCTCAAACTCACCCCGAACGAATTCAAACTCCTGCATCTGCTAGCCAGCCGCGCAGGTCAAATCTTCACCCGTGAACAACTGCTCGAAGACCTGCACGGCGCGGCATCCAGCCTCGACCGCAGTGTGGACTCGCACATCAAGAATTTGAGAAAGAAACTCGAAGCCGCCTCGGGCGAATCCATGATCGAGACGGTTTACGGCGTCGGTTATCGTTTTATAGAGAAGTAATTGGTAATTACCAACCTTCCCCCCCACCATCCATGTCCAACAATCCTCCCTCCAAAACGCGCCGTGTCAGCCGCGCGCTGGCGTTCACCCTCTTTTTTGTCCTCGCCGCTGTTATTTTCGTTGGAGGCGCAGCGGCAATCCTTTATCTCCTCTTTTCACAATACTCCGGCGTCCAGAACATTTGGCTTCTCATCTGTGGTGCGCCCATCGCTCTGATAACCATCCTCCTTGTCACCATCTTCAATCTGTACACCCGCTTTGGCAAACCGCTCGAAGAACTCTTCAACACAATCAACAAAATCGAGGCAGGCAACCTCTCCGCCCGCGTGCCGGAAAACAAATCCGACATGTTCAGCGATCTGATCAAGCGCTTCAACAAAATGGTGGGCGAACTCGAACGCGCCGAGCAGCAACGCCGCAACCTCACCGCCGACATCGCCCATGAACTCCGCAATCCGCTTCACATCATTCAGGGCAACCTCGAAGGCGTCCTCGACGGCGTCTATCAGCCCACGCCGGAACATATCAACGCCACATTGGAAGAGACTCGTCTGCTCACCCGCCTTGTCAACGACCTGCAGACCCTCTCCCTCGCCGAAACGGGACAACTCCCGCTTCACCCTACCCGCTTCCTGCTCGCCGACTTGATGGCGGATCTCACCTCGAGTTTTACCTCCCAAGCCGCCTCCCTCGGCATTGACCTGCAAACCCATCTCGCCGACCCCAACCTCGAACTCACCGCCGACTACGACCGGCTGAACCAGGTCCTCTCCAACCTGATTTCAAACGCCCTGCGTCACACTCCCTCCGGCGGAACCGTATCCATCCAAACCGAATCAATCGAAGGCAACTCCAATTACCAATTACAAATTACCATTCGCGATACAGGCGCGGGAATCGCGTCAGAAGATCTTCCGTTCATCTTCGACCGTTTCTGGCGCGGCGACAAATCGCGCACCGAGCGGACTCACAGCGGACTGGGGCTGGCGATCACCAAACAACTCGTCCATGCACACGGCGGAACCATTGACGCGCAAAGCGAGTTGGGCAAAGGCACAACCTTCACCATCGCATTGCCAGGTAATTAACTGATGTTACGCACCGTCCCGAAGGTTTTAGCGCGTAACAAGGCTCTTTTCAGAGAACCTTCGGGACGTTCTGAATTAAAAAACTCCCGAAGCCTTATCCGCTTCGAGAGATGCAATTTAATTTCTGATGTTACGCAGTTTTCTCGTAAGGTGACATTTATGTCGCCCAAAAATACGAGATAAATCTCGCGCTACCGCGTAAGGTGAGTTAATTTGTGAACTGCGGCAAGTTCGGAAGGGATTGCAGGTACAACCAGATGGCTTGCAACTCCTCATCATAGAAATTGCGATAATCCTTCCAGGGCATTTCATCCGATAGTTCGTGTCCGCTCGGTGTGACGCCGGTTCGAAGCGTCTGAATAAACTGCTCCTCCGTCCAAAAACTAAGTTCGCCGCCGGGCGTCAGATTGGGAGAAATCCAGGTTTTGGTCGGGTCGGGGGATTTCGCGCCGTTCAGTTGCGGTCCATGACAGATGCGGCAATCGTTCGTATTCACCAGATATTCACCATAAGCCGCGGTCGCACCGCGCTGCGGGGCAGTCACTTGAACATCATGGCTGACGTACTCCACGGGCAGTTTTGGCAACACACCCGCGGCATATAGGATCGTTGCCAGCGGCGTGAAGTTCTTGCCTTGCGTCACGCGGTCCACCGGCGGGATGGTTTTCACATACGCGATAATCGCCGCCAAATCTTCGTCGCTGAGGTAAGCGGTGGATGCAACGGCGGGCATGAAGAGCGGCTCGCCGGTGGGTCTGACGCCGTGGCGAATGGCACGGACAAAGTCTTCTGTTGTAAAGTCGCTGCCGATGCCGCCTTCACCCGATGTCAGATTGGCGGTGTCAATTGAGCCGAGAGCCGGATCGTTGAACCAGCCAATGATTCCCCCAAGGTCCGCTCCGTGACAGCCCTGGCAGAGCGTTTCCACGCGATGCTTCCCAAATTCGATGCTGGCGGCATCGGTGGGCAACGTAAGGTTTGAAGGTTCGAAATCATAATGTTTCGTAAGGCGGGCATTCCCTATCAGAAATAGCACAATCGCAGCAAGCAGAATAACCCCAACCAGGGAGCCAAGAACAATCCCAAGCCATTTGAACACCTTTTTCATAAAATAATCTCCTTTGGCAAACAATAAGATGAGCAGTGCCGCTACTCTGCCGCAAAGTTTACCATTCTTATCCAAATTTAAGCAAAGCGGCTACTCCCTTTTTGCCATAATGAAAAACTCCCAAAGTCTTTTCGACTTCGGGAGTTTTCGTGTTTGGAGTTAATCCACAACAGCGTGTCAATTCGCCGGTTGTTTTGCCTTCGCCACAATGTCTTCGAGCATCTTCGTAGTCAGCGACTTCGGACGCTCGATGGGCCAGCCGAGAGCGCGCGCCCAAACGTAATTGGCGGTGACGCCAAGGGCGCGACCAACGCCGAACAAGACGGTGTAGAAGTCGAACTCGCGCACACCATAGTGATATTGCAGCGTGCCGCTGATGGCGTCCACGTTGGGGGCGGGGTTCTTCGCCTTACCCTGCTCGCGCAACACCTGCGGAACTACCTCGAAGACCAAATCAGCCAGGCGGACGAGGTCGTCCTGGGGGAAGTTTTTCTTCGCAAATTCCATCTGCGCGGTGAAGCGCGGATCCGGCACGCGCAAGACGGCATGACCGTAACCGGGGATGACGTGCCCGCTGTTGAGGGTATCCCAGGCATATTTGTAGAGGTCTTCGCGCGAAGGCACGCCGCCGAACTTCTTATGCACATCCAACAGCCAGCCAAGACATTCCTGATTTGCCAGCCCATGCAGAGGACCCGCTAGGGCGTTCAGCGCGGCGGAAAAGGCGTAGTAGGCGTCCGAAAGTGTGGAGCCAGCCAAATGCATGGCATGAGCCGAGGCGTTGCCGGATTCGTGGTCAGAGTGCAGGATGAAGTACAGGCGGGCGAGGTCGGCATAGCCTTTTTTGTCCTCCACCTTCATCATGCGGGCAAAGTTCATGCCGTAATCCTGCCGCGGGTTGTACTTCAACTTTTTGGTCTCGCCGAAGTACTTCATGCGGTAGATGAAGGCGGCAAGGAGCGGCAGTTTGGCGGTCAGGTTCAGGCTGTCTTCCAATGCGGCTTCCCAATAGACATCCTTTTTCATCTCGTGATACTTTGCCGCAAACACCGAACTATTCTGCAGGGCAAGCACCGCCTGCGAGAAGAGCGTCATCGGATGCGTTTCCTTCGGCATGGACTTGAGCATCTTATAGACGTAGTCGGGAATCTCGGCGCGGCGCGCCCACTCGGCTTCGACTTCCATCGCCTGTTCACGGGTCGGCACTTCGCCCACCATGAGCAGGTAATACAAACCGCCGACCAGCGGCATTTTGCCGCCGCGCGCTTTGGGCAGAGCCTTCAGCACTTCGGGAATGGACATGCCGCGAAAGCGGATGCCCTCGGCAGGGTCCACATACGAAATATCGGTCACCAGCGCCTTGACATCGCGCATCCCGCCGACGACCTGACCCACCGTCACCTGATCCACAACCACATCGGCATGTTCTTTGGCAAGCGCCTTCATCCGTTCACGCCAGGCAGGAAGTTGTGCGGCAATCTTTTCATGCAAAATCATGGGATGTTCTCCTTTGGAGTAGTACAAAGATAGCGGTCAAAAGTTGAAAGTCAAAAGTCGTATTTGACCTTTGACTTTCAACCTTCAAATCCTGGATTTTTATAACGAAACCAACTTCTTCAGCGCCTCGTGCGTTTCCTTCACCGCCGCAGCGGATTTTTCGAGCATGGCTTTTTCCGCATCATCCAGCGTGTACTCGATGATTTTTTCCATGCCGTTCGCGCCGAGCATCACCGGCACGCCGAAGAACATATCGCGCAAGCCATATTCGCCATCCATGTAGGCGGCGCATGGCACAATCAGTTTTTTGTTCTTGAGAATGGCTTCCGCCATTTGAGCGCAAGCGGCAGAAGGCGCATAGAACGCGGAGCCGGTCTTGAGCAGGTTGACGATCTCGCCGCCGCCCTTGCGCGTGCGGTTGACGATTGCCTCCAGGCGGTCGGCAGGCAGATATTCCCGAAGCGGGATACCGGCGATGTTCGAATGGCGCGTCAGCGGCACCATCTCGTCGCCATGACCGCCCAGCACGTAGCAGTCAATGTTTTCCACACTCACGCCGGTCTCCATCGCCACAAAAGCGCGCATGCGGGCGGAATCCAAAATCCCCGCCTGCCCCACTACGCGGTTGCGCGGCAGACCGGTTTTCTTCATCGTCAGGTATGCCATTGTGTCGAGCGGGTTGGTCAGCACGATGTAGAACGCATCCGGCGAATACTTCAACGTCTCTGTTGCGGCTTTCCCCACGATCTCGGCATTGGCAGACAACAAATCATCACGGCTCATTCCCGGCTTGCGCGGCAAGCCCGCCGTGATGATGATGATGTCCGAGCCTTTGGTGGCGGCGTAGTCGTTCGCGCCTACAATCTCCACATCCTTACCGATAATCGGCATCGCTTCCAGCATGTCGAGCGCCTTGCCCTGCGGCATTCCCTCCACCACATCCACCAGAACCAGGTCCGCCAGTTCGCGCTCAGCCAGCCAGTGCGCCGTAGTTGCGCCGGTCATGCCGGCGCCAATAATGGAAATCTTCTTCATGGATCCTCCAGATGATACGATGTGTACAAATTTTATCCGAAAACCATCGCGGACAAAGTACAATTTGTCATCGGTTTGACGTGACTGACTACAGACAAGAAAACGGTGACGCCTCTGGGCGTCACCGTCCGCTTCATTCCTGACCTTATTCCGATTCTGCTTCGAGGAGCCTTGTCGCCGAAATTGCCGCCGCCGCTCCCATCCCCGCCGAGGTGATCACCTGACGGAAATGCGGGTCTGCCGCCTCGCCCGCCGCAAACACCCCGCGGACGTTCGTCTCCATCTTTTCGTTGACCTTGATGTAGCCCAGGTCGGTCATCTCCAACTGTCCCTTGAACATTTGCGTATTGGGCGTGTGACCGATGAAGATGAAGAGACCATCGGTCTCCAGCGTGGATTCCTCGCCGGTCTTCACGTTTCGGAGTTTCACGCCTTCGAGTTTATCCGTGCCAATCGCCTCGGTGACCACCGTATCCCAGATGAACTTGATCTTCGGGTGGCTCATGGCGTGCTTCTGGAGAATGGCGCCGGCGCGCAAGGTGTCGCGGCGGTGAATGATGGTCACGGATGAGGCATAGCGCGTGATAAAGAGCCCCTCTTCGAGGGCGCTGTCACCGCCGCCCACCACTACGACTTTCTTGTCCTTGAAAAACCAGCCGTCGCAGGTGGCGCAATACGACACGCCGCGCCCGGTCAATTCCGCTTCGCCGGGGATGTTGAGGTGGTTCGGGCTGGCGCCGGTGGCAATGATGAGCACATCGGCAAGGTACTCGCCGTTATCGGTCGTCACGCGGAAGGGGCGCTTCGAGAGGTCCACCGCGTTCGCCGTATCGAACTCGGTCACCGCGCCGAAGCGTTCCGCCTGCTTCTGGAACAACTCACCCAGTTCGGCGCCGCCCACCCCATCCGGAAAGCCCGGATAATTCTCGATGGTATATGTCAGCGCCGCCTGACCGCCCAACTGCGTCCCGGTCAGCACCACCGGCTGAAGTTCCGCACGCGCGGCATAAAGCGCGGCGGCATAGCCGGTCGGTCCCGAACCCAAAATCAATACTTTGACGTGTTTTGCGTTTCCGTTATCAGACATTCTCTATTCCTCGTTGTAAAGGCGTTTCCGCCCGAAATTTCGCGTGAGCCGTAGTTGAGACAACATTCACCAACCATTCATTACGGCTCGCCTTCCTTTGGATGCACAGGGAAGCAAAAAGTTGCGGCAAACGCTATTCCTTCACCCGCTCCAGTTTCGCGCCCAGCGCCTGCAATTTCTTGTCCACATCCTGATAGCCGCGCTCGATCTGACCGATGTTGCGCACCACCGAAGTGCCCTTTGCCGCCAGCGCCGCCAACAGCAGCGACATACCCGCGCGGATGTCGGGGCTCTCCAAATTTTCGCCGTAGAGTTGATTCGGTCCCTGCACGAGACAGCGGTACGGGTCGCACAGGATGATGCGCGCGCCCATGCCCACCAGTTTATCGGTAAAGTACATGCGCCCGGAAAACATCCAGTCGTGGAACATGATCGAGCCGCTGGCTTGCGTGGCAACCGTGATGGCAATGCTGATCAGGTCGGTTGGGAAGGCGGGCCAAACGTTGGTCTTGACTTCGGGGATTGCGCCATCGAGGTCAGGCACGATGCGGAGTTCCTGGTCGGCTGGCACGATGATGTCGTCACCTTCCACATTCCAGCGCACGCCCATCCGCTCGAAAACATGGGCAATCATGCCCAGGTTTTCCACCCCGGCGTTTTTGATGCGCACCGTGCCGTGCGTCACCGCCGCCGCACCGACGAAACTGATCACCTCCAGGTAATCAGGTCCAATCGTGAACTCGCCGCCGTGCAATTTTGGTACGCCGCGAATGCGGAGGGTATTCGAGCCAATCTCCTCGATCTGTGCGCCAAGTGTGTTCAGGAAATGGCACAATTCCTGAACATGCGGCTCGGATGCGGCGTTGCGGATGACCGTCTCCCCTTTTGCCGTGACCGCCGCCATGATGGCGTTTTCCGTCGCCGTGACACTGGCTTCATCCATCAGAAAATCCGCGCCGCGCAGACCATTGGACTTGAACGTGAAGCCGCGATCATACTGCACATCCACACCGAGCGCGCGCAAGGCAAGGATGTGCGTATCGAGGCGGCGGCGTCCGATCACGTCGCCGCCGGGCGGAGGCAGTTTGAAATTGCCCACCCGCGCCGACATCGGTCCCGCCACGAGGATGGAAGCACGGATGCGGCGGCAAAGGTCTGGGTCGAGGTCCGCCGGTCTC
The DNA here is from genome assembly GCA_020723805.1 of Anaerolinea sp. Taxonomy (GTDB): domain Bacteria; phylum Chloroflexota; class Anaerolineae; order Anaerolineales; family Villigracilaceae; genus Defluviilinea. Next base: position 34,946 of record DYID01000007.1, read on the forward strand.
AGGTCCCGGGCAGTGATGCGCCACGAAGTGGCGTCCAATTCCTCCACCTGTGCGCCGAGGCTTTCGACCAGATGCCGCATCACCGAGACATCCTTGATGCGCGGCACGTTCCGCAAAATGACAGGTTCTTCGGTCAGCAAACATGCGGCGACCAGGGGCAGGGCGGCATTCTTGTTTCCTGCGGGCGTCACTTCGCCGTTCAGCGGCGTCCCGCCTTCGATGATAAATTTTTCCATGTTCATCTCCTGGGGATTTTCCCAAAGATTGTAAGGCAGTTCACAAACTCCCGCAAGCACATTACAGTTGACTTACATGAGAAGTAACGGAAGACGCCCCCTCCGCTTTCGACTATAATACAAACGATGCAGTTCGAATGGCTCGTTCCCGTCCTTCTTGGCTGGCTGGCGGGTCTGCTGGTAAATTACCTCTCCGATGTGTTGCCCATCACCCGCCGCCTGAGTCAGCCTGCCTGTCCCCGTTGTCAGACGCCCTTTTCCTGGACAGATTATTTGACCCTGCGCGCCTGCCGCAACTGCGGGACGCGGCGGAGTCTGCGCACGTGGGTTGTGCTGATTCTCGCCGCCGCTTCTTTTCTGTACCTGTGGCTGTTTCCCCGTCCCGGGCTGGGTCTGCCCCTCAGCCTGATCGTCCTCACCTACTTCGGCGTCATCATCGTCATTGACCTTGAACATCGCCTCATCCTGTTCCCTACCGTCATCGCCGGCGCCGTGCTTGGTTTGATTGTCGGCACCTATCTTTTCAGCAAACAGGATGGCATCCTCAGCGGTTTACTCACGTCCGTTTTGGGCGGAGTGGCTGGTTTCGTCATCATGTTCCTTTTTTACAAACTGGGCGAGGTGGTCGCCCGTTACCGTGCCCGCAAGATGCGCGCGGCAGGACAGGCGGAAGATGACGAGGAAGCCCTCGGCGGCGGAGACGTGTATCTGAGCGGCGTGCTTGGGCTAATGCTCGGCTGGCCCAACGTCATTTTGGGCATCACCGCCGGGGCATTGGTGGGAGGCGTGGTCGGTCTGCTGGCAGTCATCGCCTACCTCATCCAGCGGCGCTACGCTGAAAACAGTCTGATGACCTTCATCCCCTACGGTCCCTCGCTCGTGTTGGGAGCGTTTTACATTTTGTACTTCTTTTGATTTACAAAAGTGTAAACCCAGGCGCTCGAGTTTAGTACGAATGTCTTATTGGACTGGACAACCGAGCCGTTAAACTAGAAACAGGACTACTAGAGAACAGGAACGACCATGAACCTCTTGAAATTCAATCCCCAAAAGAGCAAAGGACAGGCAGTCGTCGAGTTTGCCTTTGTCCTGCCAATTTTGCTGTTGGTGGTCTATGGCTTGATCGAAACCGGCCGGCTATTATTTATTTATTCCTCGGTGAATAATGCCACGCGCCAAGCCGCACGCTATGGCTCGACCTCCGGCACCAATAACGCCGGCGTACTGCATTACCAAGACTGTGACGGAATTCGACAACAAGCAAAAGCCAGCGACTTTCTCAATGTCATCAACCCAGCAGATATTGTCATCACCTATGATCGCGGTCCAGGCACAGCATCCTACGATACCTGCAACGGCTCAGTGGACACCGGCGTGAAACCCTCCCAAGGGGACCGGGTCGTAGTAAGCGTTCAAGCCGATTACAACACCATCGTTCCCAACATTGTGCCGATCCTTTCGCGAACCAAGGCGCGCGGGAATCCCATTGCCGCTACAAGTTCACGTACCCTGCTGTTGAAAGTTGATATTCAACCACCGAAGGAAATCACCATTACAAAGATTACCTCCGATCAGCCTGACGCCTCTGTGCCGGGGGAGTTGGTGGAGGTCAAGGTTGATGTCACCGGCGACAAGACCGCCCCGACCGGCACCGTAGAAATCACCGGCGCAGACCAGAATTGTACTATCACACTTGTCGCCGGTGCCGGCAAAATAAGTTCCGGCAGCTGCTTTGTGCGGTTCAACTCCATCGGCGATAAGACCATCACCGCCACCTACACCGGCGACGCCAAGCACGATCCCAGCGATGACACCGAAGACCACACCGTCTGGGCGCCCACGACGATAACTTTGACCACCTCCCCCAACCCGTCGCTCATCAACACGTCGGCTACTCTCAGTGTCAGCGTGACCAGCGCCTACGGAACGCCCACCGGCACGGTGGAAGTCACCATGGGCGGCACTTCGCTCTGCACCATCACACTCTCCAACGGGACAGGCACCTGCACGTACACCTTCACCAGCGACGGCGATAAAATCTTGACCGCCGCTTATAACAGCGACAGCCGTTTTTTCAAGCCAAGTAACATCACCCACACTCATAGGGTATTCCTGCCCGGCGTAACCACCACCAGCATCACCACGTCGCCTTCGCCTTCCCAGGTCAATCAACAGGTGACTATTACCGTGAATGTCACCAGCACTTCCACACCCACCGGCACGGTGGCAGTGACCACCGGTGGGACGCCAGTCTGCAACATCACCCTCTCCGGCGGGACCGGCACCTGCACCACCACCTTTAGCACCGTCGGCACCCGCACATTGACGGCAACCTACACGCCCGATTCGCCATACTTCTTGGGTAGCAGCGGTAGTGTCAGTCACACCGTGCAACTGCCGGCTACCATTACCACTCTCACCACCACCAATACGCCGCCCTACCTAGTCGGGCAAACCATCACCTTGAACGTGACCGTTGGAAATGCGCCCGGCGGCTCCACTGTCACCCCCACAGGCACAGTGACCATCAGCGGGCAGAGTTCGGGCTGTGCAACGCCCATCACGCTGGTCAACGGCTCCGGCACCTGCACTGTGACCTTCAGCACACCCGGCTCTAAAACGCTCACCGCCACCTACAGCGGCGACGCCGGTCACGCCGCCAGCACCGGCACATTGACCCTCAATGTGACCACCTCGGCAGTGACAGGATGCAACACCGTTACGCTCGGTCTGCTGCGGCAAAGCGGCGGCGCCATGGTCGTCACCATCAACAATCCGCTCACCGAGTTCCTGCAAATCGCCAATGTGAGCGTCACTTGGAACCACGACAAGGGTCACCAAACCGGCGCCGACAAGACCCTGCGCCTGCAAAGCGCCAGCCTGGGCAGTGTCTTTTGGACGGGCAATGAAAGCGGACCTACCTACACCATCACACCATCCTCCGCCATTTTCATCCCGCCCGGCTCGTCCACGCTGACATTCACCTTCCATCAAGTCTTCGACCGCTGGGATGATACGGAACAGGTGACCATCAATCTATCCACACCCGGCTGCGAAACTGTCGTCCTGTTCCAGAACCGGCATGAATAAAAGCGAGTGTGTCAAATGAAAACACAGCGTCCTGAACGCGGTCAATCCCTGGTCGAATTTAGCATCAGCCTGGTGGTGATTCTCTTCCTGCTGGCAGGAGCGATGGAATTCGGTCTCGCGCTTTTCCAATACATCCAATTGCGCGACGCCGCACAGGAGGGTGCAGTTTATGGTTCGATTTGTCCCATCGAATCAAAGATTGTTGCCCGCGTGCGCGCCCATTCGACATCCCCTGTTAATCTTTCGGTTACCAGCGGCCCCGATGCTGTCAATGTCATCGTACAAGGCAGGGAGGGGACATCAAACACATCCAAGCAGATTAGCGCAGTGAAGGTTGGCGATGGCGTTTATGTGGAAGTATCTTACAACCACAAGGTCTTCATGCCGTTTGCCACCCTGTTTACCGGCGGGTCGAATACGATTACCATCCGCGCATCAGTGACGAATACCGTCATCAACAACGACAAGACCAAAGCATCCTGCCAGTAAGCTAACAAGTTGTGGCGCAGCGGACGTTCTCTAACGTCCGCTCAACCCTGCGCCGGAAATGTCAGTCAAAACCACAAAAAGAGCCTCCACATGCGTGCGAGGCTCTTTCTTTAACAGCCAGGAATGTTTCGAAAAACATGAAAGCCGCATCTTTGACACATCGGGTATAATCCCGTCGCATATTTTTCGTGCGGAGGTGAAACGGCACATTTTCACGGGAAAGACAGCGCATGGACCTTAGTCTGATAGTCGGTGAGTCTGGAGTCTAATAGTCTTATAGTAACTGATGTTACGCACCGTCCCGAAGGTTTGGCTGGAAAATAGGCATAATTTGCGAGAGCCTTCGGGACGTTTCGCGTAAGGTGAGTTATAGTAAATATCACAAAACAATGAGACTATAAGACCATAGACTGTAAGGCTATAAGACTAAAGTTGACGAGGATAAGGGTTCTCCACCGCGAGGTGGAGTTAACTACCTCTCCCAACCCCACCCGCCCTGACGGCCCCCCCCCGTTCCCTCTCCTGCAGGAGAGAGAACGGGAGGGATGGGGTGAGGAAGTGAGAGGTCAGGAAAATCGAAAGATCAGCGGAAGCCCTTCGGGCGCGCCATCGCCCGTTCTCTTTCCCTCCGAACAAAGGACCCTGTCACAACGCCGCGCGGGAAACCGTGCGGACAAAAAAACAGGGAATGGCAACACATCGTATCGAGTTTCAGGTTTCAGGTGTCACATTTTTTCACCTGATACTTGATACTTGGTATCTGAAACTTTCTTTTCGGAGGAATCCCATGTGTGGAATCGTAGGCTATATCGGACCGCGCGACGCGGTGCCGGTTATTATCAACGGCTTGAAACGGCTCGAGTACCGCGGCTATGACTCGGCAGGCGTCGCTGTTTTGAGCGGAGATCAAATCGAGGTCAGGAGAGACGCGGGAAAGTTATCCCAGTTGATTGACCTGGTGTCAAAGTCGCCCATCGCCGGCGCGCCGGGCATCGGTCATACGCGCTGGGCAACGCACGGAGCGCCGTCTGCGCGCAACGCCCACCCGCACCTCGGGCAGACCAAACGCGTGGTCGTCGTCCAAAACGGCATCGTCGAAAACTTCCTCGAACTCAAGGACGAACTGACCGCCGAAGGCGTGGAGTTTCAATCGGAGACCGACACCGAAACCATCGTGCATCTCGTGGAGCATTATCTTGCCACCGGCGTGGGGCTGGTGGAAGCCGCGCGAAAGACATTCAACGACATTCAAGGCGCAAACGTGGTAGTGCTGATGTCTGCCGATGAGCCGGACAAGATCGTGACGGCGCGCATCGGCAACGCCGGCGGCGTGGTGATTGGTTTGGGAGAGGGCGAGAACTTCGTCGCCAGCGACATTCCCGCCATCATGGAACACACGCGCGATGTCATCTTTTTGGAATCGCGGCAAATGGCAGTGGTGACGCGCGATTCGGTCAGCGTGGAAACGCTCGACGGCGCAAAAATCAAGCCGCAGGTTCACACCGTTTCGTGGGACCCGGTGGCGGCGGAGAAAGGCGAATACCGCCACTTCATGCAAAAGGAAATCCACGAACAATCGCGCGCCCTCAGCGACACCCTGGCTGGGCGTGTGGACTTTGCCAACGGAAAAATCCGCCTGCCCGACCTCAACCTAACCGAGGAACTGGCGAAGAAAATCGAACGGATTTACATCACCGCCTGCGGCACCGCCGCTTATGCCGGCATGGTGGGCAAATACCTCATCGAAAAGATTGCCCGCATCCCCGTCGAAGTGGTGATCGGCTCGGAATTTCGTTACAGCGACCCCATTCTGAACGACCGCACGGTGGTCCTCGCGATTTCACAATCGGGCGAAACCGCAGACACTCTCGCCGCGATGGAAGAGGGACGCCGCAAAGGCGCAATTTTGTGGAGCATCGTCAATGCGATTGGCTCGCAAGCCATGCGCATTGCCGACGGATTCATCTCGATGCAAACCGGACCCGAAATCGGCGTCGCCTCGACCAAAGCCTTCACCGCCCCGCTGGTGGATCAGTACATGCTGGCGATCCTGCTCGCCGACCTGCGCGGCACGCTCGACGACAAAACCCGCCGCGCGCTCGTCGCCGACCTGCGCCTCATCCCGGACCTGGTGGGACGCACCCTCGAACGCGAAAGCGAAGTCGAAGCCGTCGCCCACATCCTCAAAGACATCCGCAACTGCCTGTACCTCGGACGCGGCATCAACATGCCCATCGCCTACGAAGGCGCGTTGAAGTTGAAGGAGATTTCCTACATCCATGCCGAGGGCTACCCGGCGGGCGAAATGAAACACGGTCCCATCGCGCTGATTGACGAACACATGCCCGTCCTGTGCCTCGCGCCAAAAGACCCCTGGCACGAAAAGATGATCTCGCAAATTCAACAGGCAAAGGCACGCGGAGGCAAAGTGATTGCCGTCGCAACAGACGGGGACGAATTGGTCAAAGGCATGGCTGACCATGTCCTCTGGGTTCCCGAAACGCCGTGGATGCTCTCGCCGGTCGTCACCGTGATTCCGCTCCAACTGCTGGCGTATCACATTGCCGCCCTGCGCGGGCTGGATGTGGATCAGCCGCGGAATCTCGCCAAAAGCGTCACAGTGGAGTAACAGGTACAGGTCACGTTTGAAGCGCTGGATGTGCATCGAGCGTGACCTGTACGATTCATCGCATCTCCATCTAGTACCTTTAGGGGAGGATACATATCAATACTGTTGGGGACTGGGTGGTTGAAATTTGCGGGATTGGGCTTAAAATAAAAGAAATCTCGCCGAACCCACGAGAAGGTAGAGCCGCAGGTTATTATTTATTTTTTGGTTTTGCCCTATTTTTTTCAGGCTCTCAGGCAAAGAAAAGGAGTTCAAACATGAAAGGGTTCAATTCGCAAAAAGGACAGGCGCTCATCCTAATTGTTTTTGGGATTGTAGCGCTGATTGGTTTTACCGCTCTGGCAGTGGACGGTGGGCGGGTCTTTTCGGACCGCCGTAACGCGCAAAACGCCGCCGACACTTCTGCCCTCGCGGCGGCATGGAAATATATTGATTCGAGAAACGACAGAACGGCGGCAATCACGGAAGGGACGCAGCGCGCTGGAAGCAATGGTTATCAAACCGACGCAGACAGCACGGTGGAAGTTGTCTTCTGTGACACGGTAAAAGGCACCGCCAATGAGTGTAAGTTGCCCAACGGCGTCAACCCGGCAGAATTCGTCCGCGTTCGCATCACATCTATCGTTCCCATGACCTTCGGGCGCGTGCTCGGGCGGGATCAGGTCACGAACGTCGTCGAAGCGCTTGCGCGCATCAATGGCACGCTGGAAGCCGGTCCATTCACCGCCGGGGCAGGGTTGTATTCCACCAAGAGAGGCAATTACAACGATTGTTTCAAAGTACTGGGCAGCGCCGGGCTCGGACTTCATGATACAGGCATCTTCGTCAACTGCAGCGGCAGCGACGCGCTGAGTTTTGGCGGTTCTGCCGATCTTTACATGGACGCCAACGCCCAGGTGGTCGGCTGTTCAGACGATCAAGATTTCCCCATTGACGGCACCGGCAAAATTGACTGCGGTGCGACCGAACAATATGTGGATGAAAACACCTTCGCCAACGTCCCCACTACTCTGCCTCGACCCACCTGCTCCACGCCGGGTAGTCACGACAGCACCAACAATGTCATGTATCCCGGCGCGTTCACCAGCAAAACCCTCAGACGTGATACCGTCTTTATGCCTGGCATTTATTGCTTCAGCGGATCGTTGAGCCTCATTGCCGGTGCAAACATCAGCGCCACAGGTCCTGTGAAACTGGTCCTGTCGGACAGCCTGGAAATCAAAGGCAACAACAATCAATTTACAGACCTCGAAATCTATGCCTACAATTCAGATTTCTCCGTTGCCGCCCAGGGCGTTCTGAACGCCAACCGTATGCGCTTCTTTGGCGAAAAGAATAGTTCCTTCAGCGTGCAGGCGCAGGGCGTACTCAACTCCGCGGATATTTATATCTATTCTGAAACAGGGCAAATTGACATTCAAGCCGGCGCCGCTGTGGACATCACCGCCCCGCCTCAGGGAGACACCTTTGGCGGCTTGCTGATGTACATGCCTTGGAACAATCCCAACGACTTCATGCTGAACGGCGGTACGGGCAGCATTTGGCGCGGCACCGTCCTGATGCCCGGCGCCGAGGTAACGTACAACGGCAGTTCTGGCTTCAAGCTTTACGGTCAGGTCATTGCTGAAACCTTCAAAATCAACGGTAACACCGGCGGCGACATCTACTACGATTCCGACTATGTCTATTCCCCGCCGCCCGCCCCCAGTGTCGAGATACAAAAATAACCGTTTGTAACCTTTTCTAATCTTAAATGTTTACCTTACCTTTCTGAAATTCGTACAATAGAGATGCCTGATCTGGCATTAGGCATCTCTATTTCTTTATTTAGCAAGTGTAAGAAGAGGAGACAATATGACCAAAACGTTACGCACATTTTTCCTTTCTTTTTCCATTCTGGCATTCCTGCTGTTCAGCACCATCGGCACGACCACCGTCTATGCCGATGACGGCAGCGGGACCGACCCCTCAGCGGCTGAAACCACCACGCCAACGGAGGAAACCCAGCCGGAAGAACCAGTGACGGATGATGCTTCTCCGCCGGCTGAGGAAACCCCGCCAATAGTGGAAACGCCTGCGCCCACCGAAGAAACCCTGCCGGCAGAACCTCCCGTCACAGAAGAGACGGCACCGCTTGAAACCGTCGAAGTCATTCTCGAACAGGTGCCGGACAATACCACAGTGACCGTCCTCAACACCGAAGGCGAAGCGCTCCCGCTCGTCTCGCAGGAAGCCGCCGCCACCATCGCCGCAGGCTATGATCCCATCTGGTGTCCGGCGGGTCAGGTTCCTACCCCCGGCGAGAACGGCTGCACTCAATCCTTCAGCAGTTTCGACGAACTGCTCGCCTTCCTCAAAGCCAATGAAGGCAGCGCCGCCTATCAGCAGGCAGGCACCATCTACATCCAGCAGGGCAATTACATGGGCGGAGAATCCACTATTGACTTCAACGCCTACAACTTCACCCAATTCAACAACTACGATCTGACCCTGCAGGGCGGATGGGACACCACCTACCAGCCCTCCAACGGCGCCCCGACCTTCACCACCACCAACTTCAACGTCCCCATCATCATCGGTTCCAGTTCCAACCCCTGGGCTGGCTCGCTGACCCTGAACAACATCTTCATCTCCGGCGTCTCCGACCAAACCGCCCTGACGCTCTACTCAGCGGGCGACATCAACCTCAACGATGTCGAGGTCACCAACTCCCAATCTGGCGCCAGCCTGCACGCCGGACAGGATGTCAACGTCCAGCGCTCGAAGTTCAACAACAACGGCTCAGGCAATGTCGAAGACCCGGTTGGTAAAGGTCTGGAAGTGGTCAGCGGCGGTGCGGTCACGCTTGCCTCCGTCGAAGCGAACCACAACCAAATCTACGGAGCCGACATTCAGGCAGTCGGAAACGTCACCGTCACCAACGGCTTCTTCAACAGCAACCAGGGCTACTACTACCTGAACGGCTGGGTCTATGAAGGCTATGGCTTGAAGATCGTCACCAGCGGAAACGTCAGCCTGAGTAGCGTCACCGCCGACGACAACTACCTGTTCGGCGCTCACCTCGAAGGCGCGCTGGTAAACGTCTCCAACAGTTCCTTCAGCGACAACCAGTCCGACTGGCATGAACATTCGACGGGTTCCGGCTTGAAGATCGTTGCCACCAACGATGTGACCCTCGCCGCTGTCACCGCCAACAACAACCAGATTTTCGGCGCAGACATTCAGTCTTCCGGCGAGGTCAACATAAACGATAGTTTCTTCAACGGAAACAAGTCCTACACCTACTCGCAAGAAGGCGAAAAGAGTTACTACGGTTACGGGCTTCACATCTTCACCACCGACGACATCTCCCTCATCAATGTCGAAGCCACCGACAACTACCTCTACGGCGCACTGCTCGAAGCCAACGACGTTGCCATTGATACCGCCAACTTCAGCAACAACGGTTCCGGCGACGCGCTCGCCCTGACCGGCTACGGTCTGAAAGTTGTCAGCGAAAACGACGTCGCCATCATCCGCGTGACCGCCAACAACAACCAGAAATTCGGCGCGGACATTCAAGCCACCGGCGCGGTTGCCATTCAGGCATCCTTCTTCAACGGGCAAATCGCCTACTACCACGACTACTTCACTGGCGAAATCCTCCAACGCGACGGCGGTTACGGTCTGCGGGTGGTCACCCTCGGTCCCATCGCTCTCAAAGATGTCGAAGCGCAGGGTAACTACCTCTATGGTGCCTATCTGGCAGGCGGAAACACAGCGGTCGAAAACAGCGTGTTCGCCAACAACGGCTCGGGCGTCATCACCGACCCGACCGGCTACGGCTTGATGATCAACAGCACCGACAAGGTGGTACTCATCGGCGTCAACGCCAGCAACAACCAAACCTTCGGCGCAGACATCCAGGCGGTGAAGGCAGTCACCATCCTCAACTCCTTCTTCTCCGGTCACCAGACGGTTACCTTCTCCCCCTGCCTTGGCTTGACCTTCTACGGCTACGGTCTGACCGTCAATACGCAGGACAACATCACCCTGAACGGGGTGCAAGCCAACTTCAACAACCTGTGGGGCGCCAGCCTGACCGGCAAGAACGTCACCGTCTACAACAGCCAATTCAACAACAACGTGTCGGACTCGAACATCTTCATTGACGACACCGGCTTGATCATCAACGCCAGCGGCTACGTGGACATCTTCCGCGTCGAAGCGAAAGAGAACCGCCTGATCGGAGCCACCATCAACGCCCAGGGCGATGTCTTCATCACCGACAGCACCTTCACCGACAACCGCGGCTACACCTGCGTGTACAACTGGTGTCCCGAAGGGAGCATCACCTACCACGGCTTTGGCTTGCAGGTTACCACGCCGGGCACCATCGAACTTTCCGGCGTCAACGCCAGCAACAACAATCTGTTCGGCGCGGAACTGAACGGCAGCACCATCCTGGTCGAAAACAGCATCTTCGACAACAACCGCTTCGGCAATGGGCTCACCGTCAACGCCACCGACAACGTCACGCTGACCAACGTTACAGCCACCAACAACGGCGGCAACGGGGCGGAAGTCAACGGCGTCTGCCAGAAGATTGTGCAGGTCAACGGCGGCACCTACGCAGATAACGCCCTCTACGGGCTCAAGGTCCTCAACGCCACCCTCAACCTCGACGGCGCACAGACCTTTGCCAACAACGGCTCCGGCAACGTCTTCACCGACACAAGCACCTGCGTGATCGTTCCCACCGTTACCACCGTCATTGCCAGCGCGCCTGCCGGCAGCCAGGGAACGACGCCCCTCACAACGTCCACGTCATCCCAGAGTCCTCAAATCGAAAAGAAGAGCAAAAATACAAACGTGGACAAAAAATCCAAAAACAAAAAGGTCTCCGCCAAGAAAGCCAACAAAAAAGCAGTGGTGAAATTCCGCCGCGCCGCAAAGTAACAGACACTGCTTCCCGCTATGTATAATTGAGGAACAGCCCCGGCTGTTCCTCAATTTCTTGTAAGGACAATCTCATGACATTCAAATCCCGCGCTCTCACCGCTGTCCTGTTCCTGCTGACACTCTCACTGCTCTCCGCCTGTGTCACCTCTCCTGCCGCGGCGACCCCGCTTCCATCTCCCCAAATCGAATACATTGTCGTCACCGCCACTCCGCCGCCTGCCACATCCACGCCCGATCCCTGCGCCCCTGAAAACATCGAAGCGGAGGTACAGAAAATACATGCCTACATGCGCGAATTCGACGACGCTTCCACCCTCGCCGCCAACCGCCCCCGCGAAGAACTCGCCGCCTCCATCGCTGACCTCCAACGGATTCGCCGCGCCGCCGAGGACCAGCCCACCCCCTCCTGCCTCGCCACCCTCAAACTCTATCAGGTCTCTCACATGAACACCGTCATCAACACGTTGATTGCCTTCATGGGCGGAGCCAACCAGGCAACTGTGGACCAGGGCATTGCCCTGGCGCGCGACCAGCACGACCGTTACACCCTTGAACTGGCACGCCTGCTGGGCATCACGGTCGAGCCGGCTGCCACCATCGTTTCTCCATCCCAGACACCTAGTCCATAAATCCGTTTTGAAGACCCTTTACCCAGGAGACCATATTCATGCGCCCCGATTGGGACTCCTACTTCATGAAAATCGCCTCTGCCGTCTCCGAACGCAGCACCTGTGACCGCGCCTTCGTCGGCTGTGTGCTCGTGCGGGAGAAACGCATCCTCACCACAGGCTTCAACGGCTCGCCCGCCGGGCAGGCGCATTGTGACGAGGCGGGGCATCTGCTGGTGGACGGGCATTGCGTCCGCACCATCCACGCCGAAATGAACGCCATTATCCAGGCGGCGCTGCATGGCGTTTCCACCAAAGGCGCAATCTGCTATGTGACTCACCTGCCCTGCATCCACTGCACCAAGGCGCTTATCAACGCCGGCATCACGCGCATCGTGTACAGCGTCGCTTACCGCGTGGATGAAAACGCCGTGAACTTTCTCAAGGCGGCAAACATCGAAGTGGTGCAAAAGGAATTCATTCCAGAATAAAACGTTGGGAAAGCAAAAAGCCGCACGGAAAATCCCACCCGTGCGGCTTTCATTTATTTTGACATGCCGTTTATTCGCTTGGGATGACCATCCACAAAATCAGGTAAATCAACAAGCCCGGCACCCCGCCCGGAATAAAGGCAATGATCATGGCGAGGCGGAACCAGAACGAACGGATGCCGAAAAACTCAGCCAGCCCGCCGCACACGCCGGCAATCACGCGATTGCTCCTGGAGCGCCGCAAGGCTCTCTTTTGATTGGTTGTCATTTGCAACTCCTTTCTCGCAGTCTCAACTCTCTCTACGCCGGGATTCCGAAAAAGTAGCGGCGGGGAAAAGGCAAATTGCGGCGGGGCAGGTTCCAGGTCCATGCAGAAGCGGAAATGCGTTCCGCTGTACAACCCGCAGGGGGAACGGGTACAATACGTCAACTTTGGGCGTCATGCGCGTCCAAAGTCCAAACTACCCGCGCGGTATAAAACACTATGATAGCATGCCCTATTCCAACCATGTCCGACCTGCCTCGCGCAAAGCCCTTTCCGATGTAATTCACGCTCCCTTCTGGCTCGACGACCCGCTTCACCCCGCCCCCCAACCCACCCTTACAACCCAAACCTCCACCGACCTGCTCGTCATCGGCGCGGGATTCTCCGGCTTGTGGACCGCCCTGCTCGCCCGCGAGGAAAACCCCAACCGCGAAATCGTCATTCTCGAAGCCGGCGAAGCCGCCCACGCCGCCAGTGGACGCAACGGCGGCTTCCTTGACGCCTCGCTCACGCACGGCTTCGCAAACGGACTCGCCCGCTGGCGGCGCGAACTGCCGACCCTGCTCGCGCTGGGCATCCAAAACCTGAACGAAATCGAAGCCGCGCTGGCGCGTTACAACATCGAATGTGATTACCTTCGCTCCGGCGACCTCAACGTGGCAACCGACCCCCTCACCACATCGCCGAAATGCGCCAGGAACAGACGCAAGCCGCCTCATTCGGCTTGAACTTTGAACTGTTGGAACGCGAACAGGTTCAGAGCCTTATTCGCTCGCCCTTGTTCATCGCCGGTCTGAAAAGGCCCGACGTTGCGTTGGTCAACCCTGCCCGCCTGGCATGGGGATTACGCCGGGCTTGCCTCGACCTCGGCATACGGCTTTACGAGAACTCCCCCGTCACCAAACTGGAGGAGGACGGCAACTTCGTCCTCGCCCGCACCCCACACGGATGTGTTCGCGCCGCGCGTGTGGCGCTTGCCACCAACGCCTTTCCTCCCCTGCTCAAACGGCTCTCGTACTACGTTGTGCCGGTCTATGACTACGTTTTGATGACCGAGCCGCTCACCCCTGCCCAGCGCGAATCCATCGGCTGGCGCGGACGCGAGGGCGTCAGTGACGCCAGCCGCCAGTTCCACTACACCCGCACCACTGCCGACGGACGCATCCTGTGGGGCGGCTATGACGCCGTCTATTATTGGAACAACGGCTTCGGTCCGCACTTGGAAACCTCACAGCGTGAGTTCGAGCGTCTTGCCGAACACTTCTTCCAGGCATTTCCCCAACTCGAAGGCGTCCGCTTCAGTCACGCTTGGGGCGGTGCCATAGATACTTGCTCGCGCTTCGCCCCCTTTTGGGGGACCGCTCACGGCGGTAAAACCGCCTACTCGCTGGGCTTCACCGGCTTGGGCGTCGGCGCGACGCGCTTTGGCGCGAAGGTCATGCTCGACCTGCTCGACGGCAGGCAAACCGAACGCACCGCCCTCGACTTCGTCCGCACCCAACCGCTGCCCTTCCCCCCAGAACCACTGCGTTCTATTGGCATCCACCTCACCCGCTGGTCCATGGATCAAGCGGACCGCAATGGCGGGCGCGAAAATCTCTGGCTTCGAGTCATGAACAGACTGGGATTGGGTTTCGACAGTTAAGGCTGGGAGTGTCCAATGCCGTGGGCTTAGCCACAGAGGGCGCAGGGATTTTGAGATTTTTCGGCTCTACCGTTTTTAACGGGAAAACCCAAAAACCTTAGCCACGGATTTCACGAATTCACACGGATTGTCTAAAAAATTCGTGAAAATCCGTGTAAATTCGTGGCATAGAATCTTACTCACGAGGCATAATCCCGCCAGAAACGGGAGAACCGATTTTTCTCAGAGATCTCTGTGGCAGAAAAATCTTTAGCCCGTTCTTTTAGACACCCTCTTAACACTCACCCCTGATCAGCGCACGAGAAACACAAACGGGCAGGCGTGTTTAGGCGTGTCGGGTCGCGCCTCGCGCACGACCGGGCGCGCCGCCAGCAGAGAGAGCAGGCTCGCATCCATCTCGCACAACTCAGGATGCCCGCCCACCACCGCCGCATACGGACAATGCCCAAACAGCACGCGCGGACCCTCCGCCCCCGCCTCCCAATGCGCGTGATAATGCATTTGATTCAACTTCTCGATGAGGAGATTCAACCGCTTCGCAACGGGCTGACCGGCTACACTGATCTCCCCCGCCAGACGCTTCGCCAACGCCTCCACCCGGACCGAGGAACGGGCCTCCGCCAAAAGAGCCTCGCTCAACGCCGACAAATTATCGCCCAGCGCCGCCCGCGGCAGCGAATAGACCTTCTCCGGTCTGCCGCGCCCCTCCCCCCTCTGCACCGCCTCCACTTCCAGCCGTCCCTCCGCCGCCAGCACCCGCAGGTGATGCCGCACCGTCTCAGCAGACATCTTCAACCCGCGTGCAATCTCCCGCGCCGAAGCCGTGCGGCTTTTGCTGATGTAATGGAGAACTTTCTGGCGGGCAGTGGGCATGAGATTCGCTTTCGGGGTGAAAAAGGCGGTTCGAAACCGTAGCAGGCGTCGGCGGGGAATGAAGCGGGGTTGTCATCCCGCAGGCATGATTATACTCACTTTCCCATTTTTACAAAAATATTTTTACGCAATTCGGTTGACGTCGCCGCATCCACAGGTATAATCGAAACTCGTGACGGAAAGCACCAATTACCATTTACTTATCTCATGACCCTCACCTGGGAATCCACCTACGCCATCGCGCTGGAACTCCGCCGGCGGCACCCGCACATCAACATCGAAGAGGTTAGCCTGCGGCAAATCTACGAGTGGACCCTGCAACTGCCGGAATTCGAGGATGATCCCGCTCTCGCAAACGACGACATCCTTTACGCAATCTACCAAGACTGGTTCGAGGAGAACATTCATGGACAATGAAAAACTAAACCTCCCGCAATACGACATTCCCGATGACATGCAGAATGTCGTTGCCATCACCACACTCGACCGCCTCTACAACTGGGGGCGGCGTTCGTCGGTGTGGCCCCTCATGTTCGGTCTCGCCTGCTGCGCCATCGAAATGATCGCCGCCCAAGCCGCCCGCTACGACATGGCACGCTTCGGCATGGAAGTCATGCGCCCCACCCCGCGCCAGGCAGACCTGATGCTCGTCTCCGGCACCGTTACTAAAAAGATGGTGCCAGCCATCGTGCGCCTCTACAATCAAATGCCCGAGCCCAAATACGTCGTCGCCATGGGCGCCTGCGCCTCCGGCGGTGGTCCCTTCAAGGAGGGTTACAACGTCGTGGCTGGCATTGACAAATTCATCCCGGTGGACGTGTACATCCCCGGCTGTCCTCCCACCCCGCAGGCGCTGATTGCAGGTCTCATCAAACTTCAGGAAAAGATTGACAAAGAATCGCTCAAGAAAGTGCGCTGGTACCGCAAGGGACCCGATGCGGTGGAAATCCCCGTTCCCATTTTGGGACCCGACCTGATTGACCCCCGCCGCAGCGCTGAAATCAAGCAGATTGCTGCCACACTTGCAGTCAAGGAAGGTGCTTCATGACCGCCACCGCCTCCACCCAGACCGTTGACCTGGTCGCCCGTTTTCCGGGCATCGTCACCGCTGAGACCCGTCCCGGCTACTCCGGCTTCATCGTCGAAAAGGACAAACTCGTCGAAGTCGCCACCGCCATCCGCGACGAATTCGGCTACGACCTGCTGACCGCCGTCACCGCGGTGGACTACCTCCCCGAAGGCAAAATGGAGGTGGTCTATCACGCCTACAAGACCACCGGCGGACCCGGGCTCGTCTTCCGCGTGCAAGTTCCGCGCGTGGATCCCATCGAAGTGCCGTCCCTCATCAACGTCTACCCCGGCGCCGACCTGCAGGAGCGCGAAGCCTGGGACCTGATGGGCATCCGCTTCACCGGTCATCCCGACCTGCGCCGCATCCTCATGTGGGAAGGCTTCGAGGGACACCCCCTGCGCAAGGACTGGAAGGAACCCTTCTATGAAGAGGATGCCAAGCCCTTCAAGAGCCGCTGGCCCGAAGGCAGGCACGTTTCGGCGGAGGACAGGAATCCGTACAAGGACAATCTGAAGTTCCCCGAAAACTTCGACCCTGAAAAATGGATTCCCGATAACGACAACATGCTGTACCAGTCCCTCAAGCGCTATACCGTGAAGAACGAAAACGGCTTGGAGACCGACCACATTGTCGTCAACATGGGACCGCAACACCCATCCACGCATGGCGTGTTCCGTGCCGCCATCACCCTCGAAGGTGAGACCATCGTCGGGCTGAAACCGGTCGTCGGCTACCTGCACCGCAACCACGACAAAATCGGCGAGCGCAACACCTTCCTGCAAAACATGCCCTACACCGACCGCCTCGACTACTTCAACTCGATGAGCAACAACCTTGCCTATGCCATCACCGTCGAGAAACTGATGGGCATCCCGGTGGCGGAACGCGCCGAGTACATCCGCGTCATCATGGCGGAACTCAGCCGTATCCAGAACCACCTCGTCTTCATCGGTATGCTGCTCAACGACCTGGGCGCCATGTACACCCCTGCCCTGTATGCCTTCGAGGAACGCGAACTCATCCTCGACGTGTTCGAAGCGGTCTCCGGCGCGCGCATGATGTGCAACTACCTGCGCTTCGGCGGCGTGGTGCGCGACATCCCGCCCTATGTGATGCAGAAAATCAAAGACTTGGTCTTCGACCGCCTGCCCGCCAAAACCGACGAAATGGACCGCCTCCTCACCGAAAACGAGGTGCTGGTTGCCCGTCTCAAGGGCGTGCCGGTCATTGACGCCGAAAACGCCATCAAATATTCGGTCACGGGTCCCGTCCTGCGCGCCGCGGGCGTGCCGTATGACATCCGCCGCGCCGACCCCTACAGCATCTACGACCGCTTCGACTTCGATGTGGCGGTTCGCTACAACGGCGACCTGTACGACAACTACCTCATCCGCCTCGACGAAATCCGCCAGTCTCTGCGCATCCTTCAGCAGGCGGTCAAGCAGATTCCCGATGGACCGATCAACTCCCAGAAACCGCAGTACCAGGTTCGGGTCCCGGCAGGCGAGGCGTATGGGCGCATCGAGTCGCCGAAGGGTGAGTTGGCGTTCTACGTCGTCTCGAACGGCAAACCCAATCCGTGGCGTTATCATGTGCGTCCCGCCTCATTCGTCAATATCACGTGTCTGGAAAAAATTTGTATTGGCGCCAAGATTGCAGACTTTGTAGCCCTGCTCGGCGTGCTGGACATTGTGATGGGCGAATTGGATCGCTAAAAGGAGAACTTAAACATGTACGGAAAAGGCATACTCAAAGGTCTGGGCGTCACCTGGAAGCGGTTCTGGAACACCTACCTCGAAGATATTTCCTGGCTGTTGAGCGGCAAGAAGCGCTATTTCACCGAAGAGGGCGTGAAGCACCGCGCCAGCAAACATGCGCGCGGCATTTTCACCGTGCAATACCCGGAAGAACGGCTGATTCTGCCGGAAGAATTCCGCTATGTGCCGTTCCTGGTCTATGACGAGGGAGAGGGCGGGAAGAAGGAAGTGCGCTGTACCTCCTGCGGCATCTGCGCCAAAGTCTGCCCGCCGCAGTGCATCTGGATTGTGCGCTCGAACGACCCGAACACCGGGCGTCCCATCCCCGAACCGACCGAGTTCTACATTGACATGGACATCTGCATGAACTGCGGCTTCTGCGCCGAATACTGCCCGTTCGACGCCATCAAGATGGACCATGATTTCGAAATCGCCTCCTACGGGCGGAACGTGTATAATCTCGAAAAATTGCTCAAGCCGGCTTCGTATTACGCGAGCATCCGCCCGGAGAATTATGCCCGGGAAGAGGAAGCCCGCAAGGCAAAGGAAGCGGCAAAGGCGGCGAAGACTGCCGCCAAGCCGGCGGCATAACCTGCCGCAAAGCACACACAGGGGCACAAATGTGTTGCACGGCTGCACTTTGTGCCCTTTGCGTTTAAGAATTTTTTGGACAGGTAGATTGGAATGACAAATCAACTTACAAAAGAAGCAGTATTGGCGGCGCTCAGCAAGGTGCAGGAACCCGAACTGCATCAGGACTTGGTCACGCTGAATATGATCCGCGAGCTGGACATTCAGGGCGACAAGGTCTCGTTTACCGTTATGCTCACCACACCCGCCTGCCCCCTGCGCGGACAGATTGAAAAGGAAGCGCGGCAGGCGGTCATGGCGCTGGGCGGCGTGAAGGAAGTTGCCATCAAAATGGACTCGGATGTTCCCAATGACGGGCGCATGCGCGGGCTGGTCAACATGCCCATCCGCAACGCCATCGCTGTCGGTTCGGGCAAGGGCGGCGTGGGCAAATCCACTGTTTCGGTCAACCTGGCAGTGGCACTGGCAAAGGCTGGCGCGCGCGTCGGCTTGATGGACGCGGACATTTACGGTCCCAACATCCCCACCATGCTCGGCGTGGAAAAACTCCCTCCGCCGCAGGGTCAAAAACTCATCCCCGCGCAGGCATACGGCATCAAGATGATCTCGATGGGGCTGCTGGTCAAGCCCGGTCAACCGCTCATCTGGCGCGGACCGATGCTCAACTCGGCAATTCGTCAGTTTTTGGGCGATGTGGAATGGGGCGAACTCGATTATCTGATCGTTGACCTGCCGCCCGGCACCGGCGACGCGGCGCTCTCGCTGGCGCAGGCGCTGCCCCTCAGCGGAGCGGTCATTGTCACCCTGCCGCAACTGGTCTCGCTCGAAGACGCCGGGCGCGGATTGAACATGTTCCGCACGCTGGAAGTGCCGATACTGGGCATCATCGAAAACATGTCCTACCTCGACCTGCCCGACGGCACGCGCATGGACATCTTCGGTTCGGGCGGCGGCGAACAACTGGCGCTGGCAACCCGTGCGGCGTTCCTCGGCAAAGTGCCCATTGACCAGAACGTGCGCATCGGCGGCGACAGCGGCAAGCCCATCGTGGTCACTCACCCCGATTCCCCCGCCGCCAAAGCCCTGACCGAAATCGCGCAGAAAATTGCGGCGCAGGTCAGTGTGGCGGCGCTCAGCGCCAAGAACGAAATGCCCATCAATATCGTGGAGTAGAACGCTTGCATACGCACCGTCCCGAAGGTTTGGCTGGAAAATAGGCGCAATTTGCGAGAACCTTCGGGACGTTTCGCGTCAGAGACCCGCCAGCCGAGCGGGTCTTTTTTTTCACATACAAAACTGCAAATCCATTTGCAATCGAGTTGTTGTATTTGATGCGCGAAGAGGTGGATATACTCTTTTCAACATGGACGCCACCTCTTCCTACGACAAAATTTCCCTCCTGCGGCTGGCATTCAAAGGGCTGGACGACCGCGAACTGCAGGACATGGCGGCTCTCACCGAAATCCGCACCTACCCGCCCGGTCATGTGCTATGCCATGAAGGCGCCTACGAAGAGGTGTTTTACATTGTCGCCGACGGCAACGCCGAAATCACCAAGAAAATGATCGAAGGCGAGGAAGACCGTCTCCTGCGCGTGGCGCGGCGGGGTGACATGGTAGGCGAAATGGCTTTGATTCAAAACGCGCCGCGCGCCGCCACCGTGCGCACCCTCACCGAATGCACCGTGCTGGAGATGGAAAAGCGGGATTTCGAAACCATCCTCAGCCGCAGTCCACACATGGCAATGGACATCATCCGCATCACCCTGGACCGCATCCGCGCCAACGACCAGACGATGATCGAGGAACTGCAAAAATCCAACAAGGTTCTCCGTCAATTGGACCGCAACAAAATGGAATTCATCCAGGTTGCCGCGCACGAACTTCGCACCCCGCTGACGGTTCTGAACGGCTACGCCAACGTCCTGCGCGCCATGTCGGGGAATGAAACAAACGCCGCGATGGAAGAGGTGGTTCAGGGCATCCTCAAAGGGACGGAACGAATCCACGAGGTGGTCAACCTGATGCTGGATGTGAGCCGCATCGGCACTGAGACCTTGAAAATTGCCGTCGTCCCTGTCCCCCTGAAGCGCATCATAGACGACCTGATTCACAATTTCGAGAAAGCTGCCTCGGAGCGGAAAATCCGCATTTATGCCCAGCACGCCGAAGGAGTGCCCATCATCAACGGCGACCCGGGCTTAATCCAGAAGGCGCTCTATCAGTTGATCATCAACGCCATCAAATACTCGCCCGACGGAAGCATGATCCTCGTCACCACGCGCCCGGTGCGAATGAACGATGGAGCGCCCGGCGTCGAAGTGGCGGTGAGGGACCGAGGCATCGGCATAGACGCCGAACATCTCGAACTCATCTTCGAAAAGTTCTACCAGGTGGGCAGTGTGGACCTGCACTCCTCCGGCAAGACCAGTTACAAGGGCGGCGGACCGGGGCTGGGACTCGCCATCGTCAAAGGCGTGGCGCGGGCGCACGGCGGCAAAACCTGGGCGGAAAGCGCCGGTCATGACGAAGTCAACTTTACCGGCAGCACCTTCTACCTGCAACTCCCCGTTGATCCACCCAAGCCCAACAGCGAAAAATAAAATCAGTTCCAGCCGCCCGTCCGCTTACGGTTGCGGATTTCATCCATGAGGGCATCGAGCATCTCCACGTAGGAGGCGCGGTTGACAGGTCCCTGCTGGGTGGCTTTTTCCTCCAGTTTGGACAGCAGATACACCATCCACGAAAGCCAGGTGCGCGGGTTGTCATACGCCTGAACGATTTCGCGGACGGCGTCTTCGAGAATCTCGCGAATATTGTCGTCTCTGCTCATGCTGGTCTCCTCTCATCGTGGAATTTTTTTTCATTGTAGCACGCCGGGATGTCGTTTTCTGCCTGTTCCCTTGATTATGATGATTGGCGGCATCCCGCACGCGAAGATGAAAAACCACATACGGTATAATTCCCCGTCATGGACAAACAAATTATCGGCGTACGCTTTACCAAAGTTGGAAAAATTTACCATTTCGATTCCTCCGCCATCCCAGATGTGGAAATCGGCGAACATGTCATCGTGGATACCTCCCGCGGCAAACACCTCGGCGAGGTGGTGCAAAAATTGAGGGAACTGCCTCCCCCGCCGGAAGGCGGCTGGAGGTCCGTGGAGAGACGCGCCACCCCGCGCGACCTGCTCCTGCTCCAGTCGTGGCAGTCCAAACAAACCGAAGCCATGATCAACTGCCGCGCCCGCGCCGCTGAACTCGGTCTCAAGGACATCAAAATCGTCGCCGCCGAATACAACTACGACGGCACGCGCCTTGCCTTCCTGTTCAGCACCGAGAGCGAAGAAAAGGTGGACCTCAAATCGCTCAAAAAGGACATGAGCGACCTCTATCCCAACACCCACATCGAAATGCGGCAGATTGGTCCGCGCGACGTGGCGAAACTGCTCGGCGGCATGGGCGCCTGCGGCATCGAAACCCGCTGCTGTTCCAAATTCCTGACCGAATTCTCGCCCATCTCCATCAAAATGGCAAAGGAACAAGGCATCTCGCTCACGCCCGAGGAAATCACCGGCATGTGCGGACGCCTGCGCTGCTGTCTCATCTACGAGTACGAGCAATATGTTGAAGCCCGCAAGCAGCTGCCCAAGCGCAACAAACGTGTCGTCACACCCAAGGGCGAGGGCAAAGTGATTGACGTCCTCCCCATGAGCAACCAGATCATCGTCCAGATCGAAGACGCGGAAGGCAAGCGCATGCGCGAGACCTTCTCCCGTGACGACATCCAGCCCTGGGACGAACTCGAGGCGCTGCGGCGCAAATCCGAAGCCCCCTGCGACAGGCACAACACAGGCGGATGCACCTGCGGCAAGAAAAGCCCCCTCAACCGGGACAACTGACCCCTCCAACGCGGAACTTGAAACGTGGCACTCGAAACCTGGAACACCCCTCAACACATCCTCGTCATTCTCGCCCACCCCGATGACCCCGAATTCTTCTGCGGAGCGACCCTCGCCAAATGGGCGCGTGAGGGACACCACATCACCTACCTCCTGCTCACCTGCGGCGACAAGGGCTTCAACCCCACCACCGACCCCGCCATGACACCCGACCGGCTGTGCGCCATTCGCCACGAGGAACAGTACGCCGCGGCAAAAGTCATCGGCGCACAGGCGGTTCACATTCTCGACCATCCCGACGGCTACCTCATCCCCGACCTGAACCTGCGCCGTGAAGTCGTCCGCGAAATCCGCCGCCACAAACCCGACATCCTCGTCACCTGTGACCCCCAAAACCTGTTCGCCGCCTACGGCATTAACCACCCCGACCACCGCGCCGCCGGGCAGGTCGTACTGGACGCCGTCTTCCCTGCCGCTGGCAACCCGGTCTACTTCCCTGAACTGCTCGAAGAAGGCTTTCAACCCCACATGCCGAAAGAAGTCTGGTGCTCACTGACCCTGCAGCCCAACGTGACGCTGGATGTCACCGACACGTGGGAAATCAAAATTCAGGCAATCCTTCAGCACAAGACGCAGGTGCAAGACCCCGCCAAACTCATCGAACGCTTCAAATCCCGCCGCACCGAAGACAGCACCGAAGAAAATCCGCGCTACGAAGAAAAATTCAGGGTCGTAAAATACAACTGAGTCGAAAGTCAAACGTCAAAAGTCACAGACCTTCGACGTTTGACTTTCGACTTTTGACCTTTGACGATTTATATTTTCATATACTCCTCAAAAAGGAATTAACCGATGATAGATTTCCTCCAACAAGCCCAAGACCTCTTCCCCTACACCCAAGCCCTGCGCCGCGACTTTCATCGTCACCCCGAACTCGGCTTCCAGGAAATCCGCACCAGCGGCATTGTCGCCAGAGAACTCGAAGCGCTCGGCATCGAAGTCACCAAAGGCGTCGGCAAGACGGGCGTGGTCGGCTACCTCGAAGGCGGCAGACCGGGTCCCACCATCCTGCTCCGCTTCGACATGGACGCCCTCCCCATCACCGAAGAGACCGGCGCGGAATACGCTTCCACCCACGCCGGCGTCATGCACGCCTGCGGACACGACGGTCACACCGCCATCGGCTTGACCGTCGCCAAAATCCTCAACGAACACAAAAGCGAACTGGCGGGCAGCATCAAATTCTGCTTTCAACCCTCCGAAGAAGGCACGAACGGCGAAGAGGTCGGCGGCGCATTGATGATGATGCGCGACGGCGTGCTCGAATCGCCCAAGGTCGAAAAGACTCTTGCCCTGCACCTGTGGAACGACAAACCCCTCGGCTGGATTCACGTCGCCAAAGGACCCGTCATGGCGGGCGCCGAACTCTTCAAGGTTCAACTCACAGGCAAAGGTGGTCATGGAGCCGCCCCCGACACCACCATAGACCCGGTCGTCTGCGCCGCGCACATCGCCACCGCACTGCAAACCATCGTCGCGCGCAACGTGCCGCCCCTCAAGCCTGCCGTCGTCAGCGTCACCTCCATCCACGCCGGCACCGCCTTCAACATCATCCCGCAGACCGCCGAACTCAACGGCACCATCCGCACCTTCGACCCCGAAGTCCGCCGCCTCGTCCTCGAACGCTTCCGCGAAATCGTCACGGGCATCGCCTCGTCCATGGGATGCGCCGCCGAAATTTCCCTCCAGCAAGTCACCGCCCCCGTCATCAACAACGAAGCAGTTGCCGCCAGCGTCCAACGCTCGGCGCAGGCGGTCTTCCCCGAAACCCCCATCGCCGACTACGCCTACCTCACCATGGGCGCCGAAGACATGGGCTGGATGCAGGAAAAAGTGGACGGCTGTTACTTCTTCATCGGCTCAGCCAACGCCGAAAAGAACCTCAACTACAACCATCACCACCCCAAATTCGACTTCGACGAACGGGCGCTCATTCACGGCGTTGCGCTGATGGCAACCGCCGCCGCAGACCTCCTCAAGTGAAGACGAAACTTACGCTTCTCTTTCTGACCCTCGTCCTGGGCGCGTGCTCCCGGGCTGTTTCCACGCCTCAAGTTTTACCTCCTCAACTCCCCACCGATACCGTCCCTCCGCCCGCACAGGACGCAACGTCTGCTCCATGCGCCTACCAATGGGCATATCGAGACCTGCCCGACCTCACCGCCCAATTCAACGGGATGGTTCAATCCATCATCCCCAACTCCGCCTCCCGCGCCATAGCCTTTGGCGAAAACTGCGTTTCCGCAGACGGACAAGTCGCCGCCTTTGCCGTCCTCGAAACCGACTTCTACGTCACCGTGACCGTCGAAGCGCTCGACGACTACGAAACCTTTGGGAACTGGCTCTACGAAGTCATGCTGATTGTGGACGGTATCCCGCCCGAAGACCTGGCAGGTCCACAGCCTGGCTTTGTCGAATTCAGGTTCGAGAAAAGCCCTGCCGAAAACATCACCTTCCGCGTGCCGATTCAGGGATACTTCGAAACGGCAGGCGAAAAAACAGGGGAAGAGTTATTCCGTTTGTTTTACACCACGCCGTAAACTCTCCAGCGTGCGGGAGAATATGTTGTTGCGCATGTCCGCAATATCGGCAAAATCCATGCCTTCGGGGCGCTGAATTAGCCCTCCCCCACGGGGAAATGGC
This sequence comes from Anaerolinea sp., assembly GCA_020723805.1. Lineage (GTDB taxonomy): Bacteria > Chloroflexota > Anaerolineae > Anaerolineales > Villigracilaceae > Defluviilinea. The sequence continues at coordinate 60,236 of DYID01000007.1, forward strand.
AGGGTTATAATCATCACATCGTCCAAAAGACCGCTCCGGCTGGCGGTGCATCTTTGAAAAAAAAACTTTTTCGACAGATTCATTGGGCGGCCACCTCGACAAGGAGGCATGATGTCTTGGACAGTGACCATTATAAATAAGATGCGTTATGTCTATGTCTTATTTTTATTGTGTACTGTTCTTATCGCATGTGCGTCAGAGACACAACCCGCACCTCCTTTGAGCACCCCAACGTTTGACAGCGGTTTGCAAACGCCTCTGCCTGTTTTGGGAACGGCTGCAACTTCACCAGAAACAATAAGCGAGTATCTGGTAACGACGTTTGGAGTAAGCGCCTATGGAGGCAAGGTATTCTGTTCCTACCAATTAATGGGTTATGAAAAAGAAAATGAAGAGCGGGCAAATCTATATCTGTGGGTCCAGTGTCAAGAATTTTACGTTGACCAAGAGAGTGTGTTGAGAGCAGGATCGGGGATAAGTTTACCTGTTGTCATATATTTGCTCAGAAACGACGCAGGGTATCAGATTGTCGAAAGTCAACACCCTGGAGAGGGGGAAGCTTATGCAAACGACGTTCGCAAATTGTTCCCCCAAAACCTATGGACAACAATTTTTCCCAATCCAGATGAAACGCCCCCTTATGATTCCTATAACACGCGAGCCGAAGTGCTCTACAACTTGAATCAACAATCGGCATTGCTGTCCTTTCTACTGTCCGAGGGTGGGGAATGGAATATTGCCATTCCTCTCCCTGTCCCATAATCTCAATGCCGCCCACCGATTAACAGCAGTGTCAAGGGTAGAATGCAGAATTGGACGAAGAAAGTCCCGAGCCCAGCAAAAGGCAGCGGGACTTTTTCTTTTCAGGGTGGTTTTGCCAGCGGTAGGCAAACTATCCGAAGCAGGATCAGCCGTCCCGTAGGAAGGAGGCGGTTGGGGCTGCGGTCAATGCCGAAGTGGGAGACAAGGCTCCAGTCTTTTTCGCATCCCATTCACAGCGAGCATCCTTAACTCCCAAACTGCCTACGCGCAGAATTATCGCCTTGACAAATCCTGCCCTCTATCATATATTTCGTTTAGTAATTACTAAACACACATAACAAAAGAACAACCATGGCAACTACACTTTCTCAAATCAAAAGGGATTTCGTCGAAGGGCTTAGCCAGATCAGCCGCTTTTGGGGCTTCCCCAAAGGGATGGGCGCCATCTTCGCCGTGCTATATCTCTCCCCCACTGCCCTGTCTCTGGACGAGATTGTGGAAAGGACGGGGCTGACGAAAGGCGCGGTCAGTACGGAGGTGCGCACGCTGGCGCGGATGGGACTGGTGCATCGCTCCACGAAACTCGGCGACCGCAAGGATTATTACGCCGCCGAAACGGATTTCTACGCCGCCATCCGCTCGATTTTGCAGGAACGGCAAAACTCGGAGTTCGACCACGCCGTGCGTTCGGTGAAAGAGACGCTGACGAGGCTGGAGGAAAACTGGGTGGAAAACGAAGAGTGGAATTTCGTCTATGAGCGGGTGAAGGCTCTGCAGGAGTTTTTCGACGCGATTGACAGTTTGGCAAAGGCGGTCATTCGGCTGGAGAGTTTGGGGCTCTCGAATGTGACGAAGATTTTGAATGTGTTGAAATGATTGGAGACAAAATGAAAATCGCAGTGACAGGCGCGTTTAGTTATTCAGGCAAGTACATCGCCAGGCGGCTCGTGGAACGCGGCGAGCAGGTCATCACGTTGACGGGTCATCCGAACCGCCCCAATCCTTTCGGCGGGAAGGTCAAAGCCTACCCGCTGAATTTCGACGAAGCGGGTATGACCCAATCTCTGCGCGGCGTGGACGTGCTGGTCAACACCTATTGGGTGCGGTTCGACAAGGGGGAGAACACCCAGCCGCGCGCGGTTGAGAACACCCGCAAACTGGTCCATGCTGCCAAAGCCGCGGGTGTGAAGCGGATTGTGCATATCAGCATCGCCAATCCGTCGGCGGATTCGCCTTTGCCGTATTACTGGGGCAAAGCGGCGAACGAGAAAGCAGTCATCGAGTCGGGGCTGTCGTATGCCATCCTGCGCCCCACCGTGCTTTACGGCGGCGAAGATGTCCTTATCAACAACATTGCCTTTTTCCTGCGGCGCTTCCCCGTGTTTTTCATCCCTGGCGATGGGTCCTATGGGATTCAGCCCGTCCATGTGGAGGATTTGGCGGACCTGGCGGTGGAGGCTGTGTACAGCAGGGAGAACTACGTGATTGACGCAGTCGGACCCGATCGTTACACGTTCAAGGAACTGGTGCAGCTGGTCGGCGAAACCATCGGGGCGAGGCGACCATTGATTTCGGTCCCGCCGCGGCTGGCGTTGTTTGCGGCGCAAGTCATCAGTCTGTTCGTGAGGGACGTGGTGTTGACCCCCGAGGAGGTGGAAGGATTGATGGCTAACCTGCTGGTTTCCAAAGAACCGCCGCGCGGCAAGACGCTGTTCAAGGATTGGCTGAACGACAATTGGAAAAACGTCGGCGTCAGATATGCCTCTGAATTGAAAAGGCATTACGCATGAAACCACAGACTGACTAACTCACCATATGCAGTTTCTTCACAGCGCAACACATTGTCCCCGAATGGGGTTTATGTCGCCTGAAAACGCGAGATAAATCTCGCGTTACCGCGTAACATGAGTGGCTAACCGATTTCCACTACCCCGCTGCATTTGGGACTGTCCATACACCCGTAATACTTTCTCCCGGCGTCAGGTCCGTTGCGGTGGATGCGCAGAACCATCATTTTCCCGCAGAGGGGGCACATTGGGACAGAGTCGGTTTCGGTCGAGGCGCGAAGCGGTCCCGTTTCCCGAACTTTCAGGACGGCAAGTTTGATCAATTCTTCCAGGTCGTCCTCCGAGTATGTGTCGTTCGAAGGGACATGTACCAGCGGCAGACCGGCGCTCAGGAAGAGGTCTTCCATGAACTGATCGGCTTCGCGGGTTTCATTGCGGCTAATCGGTTTGACCAACTCGACACCGATGGCGGGTTTGAACTTCTCCGGCTCGCAGAGCAAAAAGTCCACATGCTTGCGAAAAAATTTGTGGAAGAAATGCACGTTTTCGTTCGGGCGGACGATGTAGAAAATATCGGTGAGCGCCACCTTCGGGCAGACGACGTAATGTCCCCCTGCCATTTTCTGCAGGACGCGCAGCAACGCCAGTTCAGGCGCGGAGAGGAACGGCTCCCGCAGGCGATAAGGCAGACGGTCGAAAGGCTTGAGCGGCGGCTTGCGTTCGGGCATTTGGATTTCTCAACCCATTATAGCAGGCGGGGTTACGCCGTTCGCTTCAACTTCATGACGTTGGGCTGGTGCGCCGGCTGGAAGTTTAGGTGGAGGCTGGAGGCGGGTCGAGCAGCGCCTTGAGCAAGGCTTTTTCTTCCGCTTCCGTTTTCACTTCCCCATCCAGCCAGGCATTGCGGAGACGGCGCAGGATGACGGCATAGCGCGGTCCCGGTTCCACGCCGAGGGCTTTCAGATCATCTCCGTTGAGGTGTGGTTTGATGTAACGCCACTTCGAGATGTATTCATCGAAGCATTCCTTCACGCGCGGGTCTTTTGCCGCGTACCCCACCGCTTCGACAGCGGCGAGGGGATAGGACTCCAGTCGTTCGACGCATTGGCTCGGCTTCAGCCCGATAAAAGACGACTGAGCGGCATACATTTTCGAGACGGCAAACAACGAAGCGAGCAGGTCTGCGGTGAAGTGGAGGCGGTCGTTCAACGCCGACACCTGTTCCTGAGAGAGGGACATGAGCCACAACAGCCAGCCGAGGTCGGAGGGACGCATCTGCTCGCCCCTGGTGATGTTCCAGGGAGAGAGGTGCTGAAGTCCGCGATAGGTGTGCAGGTGAGACAGCCGTTCCCGCATGGATTCGTCGAAGGTCAGGGCAGGGTGGATGGGCTGAAGCAGGTCCAACTCCGCAAGGCGGGCAAGCATGGCGGCGGCGTTCCATTCTTCGAGGATGAGGTCCAGTTCATGGCGGATGCGCTGAGCGGAGAGTTTTTCAATCAGCGGGCGGGCTTGGGGTATCAACGTCAGCGTCTCTTCGGCAATTTTGAAGCCGTATCGTTCCGCATAACGGACGGCGCGGTACATGCGCGTGGGATCGTCCATGAAGGATTTTGCGTGCAGGACGCGGACAATCCCCTGCTTCAGGTCGTCCATGCCGCCGAGGTCGTCGCGCAATTCGCCGAAACGGTCGCCGTCGAGACGGATGGCAAGGGTGTTGATGGTGAAGTCGCGGCGGCGGATGTCGTCGTCCATGCTTCCCATTTTGACGGTGGGCAGGGCGGCGGGGTGTTTATAGGTTTCGGAACGCGCCGAGATGAGGTCGAGGGTTTCGGAGGATTCGGTCTGCAGGTCTTTGGGCAGGAACCATTTGGCAGTGCCGAATTTGGTATGCGCGGTCACTCTGCCGCCGTGACGTTTGGCGAGGGCGCGCGCCAGCGCGATGGCGTCCCCCTCGACGGTGAGGTCAAGGTCCTGAATGGCAGAGCCAAGAATCAGGTCCCGCACGGAGCCGCCGATGATGTAGAGTGGGAGTCCACTTTGGGAGGCGGCATCCGCAGCGAGATGAAGGAGACGGAGTTGCCCGGGGGCAAGAGAGGCTTCGAGCCGCGATTTGAGGTTCATGAGGACAAGTCCATTTTACCCGTAATCCAAATTTCATCACAAAAGTTTTTCAGGTATAATCGGCGCATCATGTACAGGATTGCTTTGTCCATGCTGAACCCGCTGCCGTCCCCTGCGAGCGACCATACACCTGCCTGGTCTGGTTAGGTCCAGTTCGACACGTCCGCGAGCGGCTCCCAGACCCTGGCGAGCCGTTTTTTGTTTCCTGCCGCGAAGCATAAGGAACGCCCAAAAAGGAAAGAGAGAAAGAAGAAAGACGTGGACATCAAAGACCTTACAACCGAAATGCACCATTTCGTGCGCTCGAAAGGCTGGTACGAACCGAACAGCAAACGTCCGCAGACGCCGCGCAACCTGGCGGTGTCGCTGGCAATCGAAGCGGCGGAGATTCTGGAGCATTTCCAGTTCACCGATGAAATCAAGGACAAGGATGAATTGGGAAGCGAACTGGCGGATGTGACACTCTACCTCCTGCAACTGGCATCCGTTTCAGGGATAGACCTGGAGGAGGCGGTGTTGAAGAAAATCGAAGTGAACAAATCCCGCGAATGGGATACCGATCACTGATCACTGTTCACTGGTAACTCTGGCAATTGGTAACTGGTAACTGAAATCATGAACATCTCTGTATTTGGCGGCTCACAACCCAAAGAAGGCGACCAAGCCTACGAGGAGGCGATGCTCCTCGGGCGCCTGCTCGCCCAGCGCGGACATACCGTGCTGACCGGCGGTTACATCGGCACGATGGAGGCAGTCTCGCGCGGCGCGTATGAAGCGGGCGGGCATGTCGTCGGCGTGACGTGCGAGGACATCGAGAGGTGGAGGAATGTGGGTCCAAATCGTTGGGTGAAAGAGGAAAGACGAAAGAAAAGCCTGATGGACAGGCTGCAGGTTTTGGTCGAGGAATGCGATGCGGCGATTGCCCTGCCGGGCGGTCCCGGCACGTTGACCGAAATCGCCCTGACGTGGAATCTCATGATCGTGGAGTCCCGTCACCGGAGCCCGTTGATACTGGTCGGGCGGGGTTGGCAGTCCACGTTCGATCAGTTCTTCAAGGAATTCGACGAGTACATCCCTGCACGACAGCGCGAGCTGGTACAGTTTGCGGAGGATGTGAAAACTGCCGTTGACATGTTGGATCATTCGTAATGCCGACTTAAGTCGGCGCTACAAAAATACTTGAAGAGGAAAAATGGCTGAAGATAAATTACCCACCCGTGCAGAAGACTTTGCAGAATGGTACAACAAACTCGTCCTGAAAGCGGACCTGGCGGATTATGCCCCCGTGCGCGGCTGTATGGTCGTCAAACCCTACGGCTGGACGCTGTGGGAAAACATGCAAGCCGGGCTCGACCGCCGCTTCAAGGAGACGGGTCACGTCAATGCGGCGTTCCCCACGCTCATCCCCATGTCGTTCTTTGAAAAGGAAAAGGAACACGTGGAAGGCTTCGCGCCCGAACTGGCGGTGGTGACGCACGGCGGCGGCGAAAAACTGGAAGAGCCTTTGGTCGTGCGCCCCACCTCCGAGACCATCATCGGCTACATGTATTCCAAATGGGTCAAATCGTGGCGCGACCTGCCCATCCTCATCAACCAGTGGGGCTCCGTCCTGCGCTGGGAACTGCGGACGAAACTCTTTTTGCGCACCGCCGAGTTCTACTGGCAGGAAGGTCACACCGCGCACGCCACCGCCGAGGAAGCCAAAGAGGAAACCTTCCGCATGTTGGATGTGTACGCCGACTTCGCCATCAACGACTGCGCCATCCCCGTCATCAAGGGCATCAAGACCGAGACCGAAAAATTTGCCGGCGCGGTCATGTCCACCACCATCGAAGCGATGATGCAGGACAAGAAAGCGTTGCAGTCCGGCACGTCGCACTACTTTGGGCAAAACTTCGCCAAGGCGTTCAACATCCAATTCCTCAACAAGGAAAACACGCTCGAATACGCCTACACCACCTCGTGGGGTCTCTCCACGCGCATGATCGGCGCCATCATCATGACGCACGGCGACGACCAGGGGCTCATCCTGCCTCCCAAAGTCGCGCCCATTCAGGCGGTCATCGTCCCCATCTACAAGAGCGACGCCGAAAAGAGCAAGGTCATGGAAGCGGCGGATAAAGTTTTCGCCGAGCTCAAAGCCGCGGGCATCCGCGTCAAAATGGACGACCGCGAGGGACTCACGCCGGGCTTCAAATTCAACGATTGGGAAATGCGCGGCGTGCCGGTGCGCATCGAGATCGGACCCAAGGATGTGGAAAAAGGCTCGGTGGCGCTGGCAAGACGGGACGTGGTGGGACGCGAGGGCAAATCCTTCGTCTCGCAAACGGGTCTCGCCTCGACCGTGAGCGGGCTCCTGTCCGAGATTCATGCTTCCCTCCTCAAACGCGCCACCGAATTCCGCGACGCCAACATCCGCGACCCCAAGACCTACGACGAACTCAAGGAGGTCGTCGCCGACGGCTGGGCATTCTCCTACTGGTGCGGCAGCAAGGAATGCGAAGCGAAAATCAAGGAAGACACCAAAGCCACCGCCCGCTGCATCCCTCTCGAAGGACAGCCCGAAAGCAAAGGCAAATGCATCGTCTGCGGCAATGAAGCCGAAAAGAAAGTGCTGTTCGGAAGAGCGTATTAAACCAGTTATCAGTTATCAGTTATCAGTGATCAGTGATCAGTAATCGGTGAATAGTCACTGATCACTGTTCACTGATCACTTGATCACTGATCACTCCCCCTCATGCCCGCCATAGACCTCGCCCGCCTGAAAAAACAAACCGCGCGTCTGGCAGACCTCTTCGACCAGCCCGCCGAGTTTTTGCGCGAATTGCGCGAAGTGCTCGATTACTACGTCAACCGCACCTTGCGCAGTCAGAGCGTGGCGCCGTCGTCGGTCCTCCCCACCTATCGAACGCCGCCTGTCGTCCTGCGTCAAATCGAAACGGAACTGGGTCCGCTGGCGGAAGAGCGTCCCATTCAGGCGCTCGAACTCGCCGATGCCCTGTGGGATGAAGGCTGGCTGGAGACGCGCCTGCTCGCCGCATTTTTGCTCGGGCGAATCCCGCCGCAGGAGGAACGCCTGCTTGCCCGCCTCACCGCCTGGACTCAAGCCGTTCGCGACCCATCTGTCCGCGCCGCGTTGCTCACCACCAGTCTCACCCGCCTGCGCAGTGAAACACCCGACCTGTTCCTCGTCCTCGTGCGGGAGTGGCTGCATCCTGCCCGTCAGCGCATGTGGTCCAACGGCATTCAGGCGCTCGTGCCGCTGGTCAGAGCGCCTGATTTCGACAACCTCCCGCCCGTGCTGGACATCGTGGAGCCGATTTTCAAAGTTTCGCCTGCCGCGTTACAATTCGACCTGCAGGAACTCATCACGGCGCTCTATCAGGCTTCTCCCGATGAGACCGTCTTCTTCCTCCAGCAAATTGTGACGAAAACCAAAAGCCCTCTGCCGGCGGTTTCTCTGCGGCGCATGTTGCCAGAATTACCGCAGGAACTCCAACTCAGTCTGCGCGAAATTCTACGCACCCGCCGGCAGAACGAAAGGAACGAACTGTGAATCTACTCACTGTACGAGGCGCTGCCGGGATCGTCATTTTGTTCCTGGGGCGCGAGCTCAGTTTTCTCTTCTCTGCGGCGCTGGCGGCTTTTCTTGGAGCCCGCCTCACCCACCTCCTGCCGCCCGGTCTGCCTGCTTGGGCGGAGCCTGCGTTCTTACTAGCGATGGCGCTCCTCGGCGCGGCGCTGACGCTCATCAACAAAGAGACAGGCTATTACGTCACCGGCTTTTTGGTGGGCGGCTTTGCCTTCAACGAATACTTTACGCCGGGCAGCGCCACCCTCTCCCTTTTGCCCTTCGTGGTGGGCAGTGTTCTCGGAGCGGTTTTCATCGGCTTGCTCAAAGAGTGGGCGCTGATCCTCGTTTCCTGCCTGATTGGCACCTATCTCATCTACGGCGTCCTGCCCTTCTTTGGCGTCGCCCGCATCCTTGCCAGCGGCGCCATCTTCATCATCGGTGCCGTGGCGCAGGTTGTCATGTTCCAAATGCAAAAACACGCCGAGCGCTGAAGATGGACACCAGCCGCCTCATCTACATTCACGGTCTCGAAAGTGACAGCAACAGCGGCAAGGCGCGCCTGTTCCGCGAGTGGTTCCCCGGTATGCTCACCCCCGACTTCAAAGGCTCGTTCGAGGAGCGCATGACCCAACTCGAACCCATCCTTGCCACCAAAGATAACTGGACGATTATCGGTTCCTCTTTTGGCGGCTTGATGGGGACGGTCTATACCTGCAAGCATCCCGCTCAAGTGCGGAAACTTGTCCTGCTTGCCCCTGCCCTCCTGCACGACCCGTTCGGTTCTTTTCTGGACGTCGAGCCTGTTTCCGTTCCGACGATCCTCATCCACGGGACGCTGGATACCGTCGTCCCGCTCGAACCGGTGCGGGAGGTTGCCCAGCGCCTCTTCACCAACCTGACCTATCACATCGCCGAAGATGACCACCGCCTGCACAAAACGGTACATGAACTGGACTGGAAGACCATTCTCTCATAACCAGACCTGACAGGTGCGCCACACAGAGACCCGTCAGGTCTTTTCGTTTCGGAGTACCATGAATCAACTCAACTACTGGCTGATCACGGCAAAAATGCCGGCGGATGAGAATACCATCACCCCTCTGCCCGAAAGCGTGGACGTTGCCATCATCGGCGGAGGGTACACCGGGCTGAGCGCGGCGCGGGTACTGGCAAAGCAGGGTGTCAGCGTGGCAGTGCTGGAGGCGGAGAACATCGGCTGGGGGGCAAGTTCGCGCAACGGCGGCATGGTATTGACCGGGCTCAAACTCCCCATGCAAACCGTCCTCAAGCGTTACGGGCGCGACCTGGCAAGGCAGTTGTTCCAATGCTCGCTGGATTCGGTCAGCCTGGTGGAAGAAATCGTCCGCGAGGAAAATATTGACTGCGGCTTTACCCGCACGGGTCATTTGCTGACGGCAAACAAACCCCAGCATTACGAAGCGCTCAAAGGCGAAGTCGAGTTCATGGCGAAGGAATTCAATCACAAAGTGCGGCTCGTTGCGCCGCGCGATCTGAAGGATGAAATCGGATCGGCGGTGTATCACGGCGGGCTGGTGGATGAGGTTAGCGGCGGGTTGAACCCGGCGCAGTACGTGGCGGGTCTGGCGCGCGCGGCGGAACAGGCTGGGGCGAGGCTCCATGCCCAGGCGCGGGTGAGCAGGCTCGAGCGGAGAGGGAGGCGGTTCTTCCTCCAAACCGCCCGAGGCGCATTGAGCGCAGAATCCGTTTTGGCGGCAACGGCGGGTTATACGGGGAATGTCACAAAGCAATTGCAGAGAAAGGTCATCCCCATCGGTTCTTTCATCATCGCCACCGAACGGCTGCCCGACAAACTTGCCCGCGAACTCAGCCCCAGAAACCGCATGATTTTCGATTACAAGCATTACTTGAATTATTTCAGGCTGTGGGAGAACCGCCTGATCTTCGGCGGACGTGCGGCGTTTTTCCCGGAGACCGCAAATACCATTCAGCGCAGTGCAGAGATTCTGCGCCGTGAAATGGTGCAGGTATTTCCGCAATTGCGGGAAGTAAAGGTGGAATACGCCTGGGGCGGCACACTCGATTTTGCATTCGATATGATGACACACGTAGGCGAAGAGGAGGGGGTGTACTATTCGCTGGGCTATGCCGGTCATGGCGTGGCGATGGGGACGTACCTGGGCAAGACGGTTGCGGAGGCGATGCTCAAAGGGAACATCAGAGAACATCCCTTCGCGCAATTCAAATTCCCCGGCGCACCGCTGGGATTATATAACGGCTTTCCGTGGTTCCTGCCGCTGGCAGGCGCATGGTATAAGTTTCTGGATTGGATCGAGTAGAAAATGCGTCGCACCGCACAGATTAAAGTGTTCCACCTTTAAGGAAATGTTATCCCTACAAAGGGATAATCTCAATCAGCATGGTACGGCGCAACCTCGCGCTCAGGTATAATGCCATCATGGCTCGCAGAAAAATTGCCTTCTCGCGAAACAATTACTATCATATCTATAACCGCGGCGCACATAAGGGAAAAATCTTCTGCAATGATGCAGATTACTTGTTCCTATTGAAATATGTCAAAAGAGAATTGAGAAAACACTCTATGACCGTTATTGCCTATTGTCTGATGGACAATCACTATCATTTCTTTCTACGTCAGGATGAAGATATTGAAATCAGCAAATTCATGCAAGCGGTTTTTAATATTTACTCCAAGGCTTTCAACACCAAATACAATCACTCTGGCACGCTATTCGAAGGACCGTATAAAGCCATTCAGGTGGATAAAAACGAATATTTGCTTCATCTGTGCCGATACATACATCGAAACCCGCTCGAAGCAGGCTTGGTCGGCACACCAGAACAGTGGCCGTATTCCAATTATGCGGAATTTGTCGGAAAAAGAAACGGCACCTTGGTGGACAGGGAATTCGTCCAAACAAACTTTGGATCGCCCGAAGCATATGAAGAGTTTGTGATGAATTACGTTCCTCCGGAGAAGACTCAAAGGGCGCTTCGGCACTATTTGTTTTTAGATTGATGCACTGAGTGCGTCGCACCACACGAGATGGTTGATGCCGATAAAGGTGCGCTTGTTTTCTTCTGGAACACACCCACTCAGGAGTGGTGCGACGCACTCCAACGCCCGGAGTATAATTCTCCCTGCCAAAGGAGACTCAGAGGAGCATGGACATCAGCACCTTCTATGCAGTCACATCTGCCACCTGTTTTACGCTGGTGGGATTGTGGTGGTCGGTTGTGAAGGGAAAGGCAGAGTGGTTCAAGGACGAAGCGAAGAAACGCCTGGCAGGCGGCGTGTACGCTTCGTTTTTGGTTCCCGGCTTGATGGGGCTCGCCGCACAAGCGGGTGTTGACAGTCCCTTCGTGTGGCGGGCGATTTTCATCGTGGCGGCGGGGGCAGGCATGACGTTTTCCGGCAGGTTGATTCGGGTGACGCGGCAAACCAATCCCAGCGGCGCATTCAGCCGCAACAGTTGGGTGGTGCCGGCGCTGTATGCTCTGGTGCTGTTCTTTGCGGTCTTTTCCGACATCGCACGATTCGTGGGGCTGCATCCCCTGCAGCTGGAGGCGCTTCTGTTGAGCGGTTTGATTCTGTGCGCGCACGGCATGGCATGGGAGTTCACCACATCCAATTTTTGAAATCCAAACCAAATTCCATTCGGAGGAGAGCAGTATGATGGCAAAAACACAGAAGGAACTGGAAGGGGAAGTCTATTACCCGTCTGAGCAGGTGGTGGCGCAGGCAACCGTGCAAGACTGGGACGCGCTGGCGGAATTTGCCCGCAAAGACCTGCAGGGCTTTTGGGCAAAGGAAGCCGAAGAACTGGAATGGTTCAAAAAATGGGACAAGGTGCTGGACGACTCGAACAAGCCATTCTTCAAGTGGTTCGTCGGCGCCAAGGTCAACATCGTCCACAATGCCATTGACCGTCACCTCAAAACCTACCGCAAGAACAAACTGGCGCTGATTTGGGAAAGCGAAGACGGCAAGGAGCATCGCACCTTCTCCTACTTCGCCATGAACCGCGAAGTCAGCCGCATGGCAAACATCATCAAGGCAATGGGCATCCAAAAAGGCGACCGCGTCACCATCTACATGGGGCGCATCCCGGAGATTGTCTTCGCCATGCTGGCGTGCGCCAAAATCGGCGCCATTCACTCGGTAGTGTTCGGCGGCTTCTCGGTGGATGCTCTACAAGGGCGCATCGAGGACAGCCAGTCAAAACTGGTCATCACACAGGACCGCAGTTTCAACAACGGCAAGGTGGTGGAACTCAAAAAGACCGTGGATGAGGCGCTCAAACGTTGCCCCAGCGTGGAGAACGTCATCGTCGTCAAGCGCGTGAACGAAGACATCCCCATGGAAGCCGGGCGCGACCACTGGTACCACGACTTGTGCGCCCTGCCCATTGCCAACGGCAAATGCCCCACCGAAGTGATGGATGCCGAAGACCCGCTCTACATCCTCTACACCTCCGGCTCCACCGGCAAACCGAAAGCCATCCTGCACACACACGGCGGCTACATGGTCGGCACGTACACCACCCTCAAATACGTCTTCGACCTCAAGGACGATGACCGCTGGTGGTGCGCCGCCGACCCCGGCTGGGTGACCGGGCACTCCTACATCGTCTATGGTCCCCTGCTCAACGGCGCTACATCCTTTATGTTCGAAGGCGGACCCACCTACCCCTACCCCAACCGCTGGTGGCAATGCGTCGAGCGTTACGGCATCACCATTCTCTACACCGCTCCCACCGCCATCCGCGGGTTGATGCGCTTCGGCGAAGCCTGGCCCAACAAACACGACCTCTCCTCCCTGCGCCTGCTTGGCTCTGTGGGCGAACCCATTAATCCCGAAGCCTGGAAATGGTACTACCGCGTCATCGGTAAGGAACGCTGTCCCATCATGGATACCTGGTGGCAGACCGAGACCGGCATGTTCATGATTACGCCGACGCCCGTGGTGCCGCTCAAACCCGGCTCCGGCACGCGTCCCTTCTTTGGACAGGAAGCGGAAGTGGTGGACGAAAACGGCAACCCCGTCCCCGACGGCACGGAGGGATACCTCGTCCTGAAGAATCCCTGGCCCGCCATGCTGCGCACCATCTACGGCGACCCGGATCGCTACGTGACCCAATACTGGTCCAAGAACCCGGGCAAATACACCACCGGCGACTCTGCCAAGCGCGACAAAGACGGCTACTTCTGGATCATCGGGCGCGTGGACGATGTCATCAAAGTCAGCGGGCATCGGCTCGGCACGGCAGAAATCGAATCGGCGCTGGTCAGCCATCCTGCCGTAGCGGAGGCGGCGGCAATCGGGCTTCCGCACGAGGTCAAAGGACAGGGCATCCACACGTTCGTACTTCTGCGCGCCGGCTTTTCTCCCTCCCCCGAACTGGCAGAGGAACTGCGTCAGCATGTCGCCACGCACCTGGGCGCCATTGCGAGACCGGAAGAGGTCAAATTTGTGGACAAACTCCCCAAGACACGCTCCGGCAAAATCATGCGCCGCGTGCTCAAGGCGCGCGCACAGGGTCTGCCCGAAGGCGACATCAGCACGCTGGAGGAGTAGGCAAGCAGTGAGTGGTAATTGGTAATTGGAATGAGAATGCCCCGCGACGGTCTTCTGACAAGGATTATCGTGGGGCTTTTCTATGCGTGCAAGACTTTCGCAACCCAATCTTAAATCCGCCAATCCTTGCTAATCTGCACTAATTCCGTTCAAAATTCGTGAAGATTGGTGTAGATTAGTGGACAAGAAAGCCTTCCGCATAGAAAGCGTCGCTTGTACATCAGAGTATAATGACGCCCATGTCCACCAAAAAAGAACGCGAATACGAGGAAAAAGTCTTGCAATGGCGCGCCAGGAAATACGACGAACTCGTCCGTGAAAACGGCTGGCTGGCGCTGGCGGGTTTGTTCTGGCTGAACGAAGGCAGGAACCTGATCGGCTCGAACCCCATGTGCGAGGTCGTCCTGCCCGAACGCGCCCCCACCTTCATCGGCGTCGCGGAACTCAAAGGGACAACCGTCCGCTTTATGGCGGCAGAGGGCGTGCGGGTGAAGGTCAACGGCCGTTTGGTGGACAAGGCAGTCCTCAAGTCCAGCAAAGAGGCGAAGCCCAGTTTCATCACCTGGGACGAGACACTGCGGATGGTCGTCCACGAACATGCAGGCAGATTCGCCATCCGCATCTGGGATAACGCGCAAAAGGAACGCTTCAACTTTCCGCCCCTGAAGTGGTTCCCCATCAACCGGCAGTTTCGCATCCCTGCGCGGTACACACGTTACAAGCAACCGCTGGTGACGGAACATCCCGACACGTTCGGCGACATGGTGGAAGACCGCCTCGACGGATATATCACCTTCCGCTTCGGCTCCTCGACCTTCAAACTGGACGCCACCGAAAAAGCCGACGGCGCCCTCTTCATCCGGTTCCGCGACCAGACGAGCGGCGTCGAGACCTACCCGCCCAGCCGCTACTGTTACACGGAGCCGGTCAAAAACGGCAGGGTGACCCTCGACTTCAACTTTGCCTACAACCCGCCTTGCGCGTTCACACCCTACGCCACCTGCATTTTTGCGCCTCTGCAAAACACCCTGCCCTTCCGCGTGGAAGCGGGAGAGATGTATTGAAAGCGAAAGAGTGTTCTTCCGCCCTGTTTGAGCAAGCGACTGCATTACGACTCGCTGCGTTTTTCGACAGTTTCATTGGATAGTGTATAGAAAATTATGCATTAGGAAAATTAGAAATGAACAACAACTCTAACAATCGGGTTTTTGGATATATCTTTGCAGATGTTTATCAACTATACGTTCAAAAAGCGGAACGCAAAAACCGTACAAAAGAAGAAGTTGACCAGGTGATCTGCTGGTTGACCGGCTACCACCAGACAGAGTTGCAACAGCAAATCAAAAGCCGAATTGATTTAAGAACCTTTTTTTCTCAAGCCCCGGCGATCAATCCAAATAGTTCATTGATCAAAGGTGTAGTGTGCGGCGTGCGTGTGGAAGAAATCAAAGACCCATTGATGCAAAAGATACGCTACCTGGACAAATTGGTTGACGAACTTGCCAAAGGAAAAGCGATGGAGAAGATTTTGCGGCAATAGACGCTTTCTCAATACCCCAACATCCCCTCCAGCCTCTTCTTCACTTCTTCCCATTCCGAATCAATAATCGAATAAAACACCGAATGGCGGATGCGTCCATCAGGCAGAATCATGTGATTCCGCAGGATGCCCTCTTTCACTGCGCCGATCCGCTCGATGGCGCGCTGGGAACGCTCGTTGCGCAAATCGGTCTTCAACTGCACGCGGATGCAGCCCAGCGTCTCGAAGGCGTGCTTCAAGAGCAGATACTTGCACTCCGTATTGACCGCCGTGCGTTGAAACTCCGGTCCATACCACGTCCCGCCGATTTCCAGCCCGCGGTGTTCGGGCGTGATATTCAAATAGCGCGTCGCCCCTGCCACCCGCCCCGAAGCGAGATGGACGGCAACGAACGGCAGGTCGGTCCCTCGCGCCGCGCGGGAGAGGATGTCGCGCACCCAGTTCGCCATATCGGCTTCGGTGTCCATCCTGCCATACAGCATAAAATCCCAAAACGGCTGTCCCACACCAATCTCTGCCAGCGCAGGGATGTGTTCCTCCGTCATCGGTTCGAGCCGCACGTATTTGCCGGTCAACGTAACCGGCGTCACCCAATTCGTCATTTTGCCTCTCCACACAAAGCCGCTATGCTGCTTATCCCTTCAGCCACACTTCTTCGGGGGTATCGCTCGAGGGCAGGTACGGCATCGGCGGTCCCTCCACGCCCAACAGTTCCGCCAGCGCCGCGCGCATTGCCGTGCGGTCGTCCCAGAGATACTCGGTCTGACCGAAACACATGGACTGTTCATGCCCCTTTCCGCACGCCAGAACGATGTCACCGGGACGCGCCAGCCTCAACGCAAAGCGGATGGCTTCGCCCCGGTCGGCGATGCGCCAAAACGTCTCACCCTCGCGTCCTCCCTTGGACCTCGCGCCGGCTGCCATTTCCTCGAGAATTCCCTCCAACGACTCCGTTCGCGGGTCCTCGGCGGTCAGCACCGTCAGGTCCGCCAGTTCGGCGGAGGTCTCCGCCATCATGCGGCGCTTTTCCTTGTCCCGCAGCCCCGCCGAGCCGAAGACCGCAATCACCCGCCCCCTCTTTCCTCCTTCATCTTTCGTCTCTTCCAGCATCCCCCGAGCCGCCTCCAAAGCGGACTTCAAGGCATTCGGCGTGTGTGCAAAATCTACGATGGCGGTGAAATTCTGCCCCATGTCAATGCGCTCCATGCGCCCCGGCACCCCTTCCAACGCCGCAATCCCCTGCGCGGCAATTTCAGGAGCAATTCCCAAACCATACACCGCCGCCGTGAGCGCCGCCAGGCAATTCGAAACATTGTACGCGCCGACCAGCCTGCTCGCCACCGCCACGCGGAAATCCCTGCTCTGCGCCGTAAACCGAATGCCGGATGGGCTGTACGAAATATCCACCGCTCTCACGTCCGCCCCTTCGCTCAACCCGTAATTCACTTTATTGACTTTGATAAACTCGTTCAGAAAGTCGAACGACTTGGGATCATCACGGTTGATGACCGCCAGCCGCGGATTTCCCTGCGGCTTGGGCAAAGTGACTTCCAGGCTGGAGAACAGCCGGGCTTTGGCGGCGCGGTAATTTTCGAAATTGCCATGTTCGTTCATGTGTTCGTGCGTGATGTTAGTGACCACGCCCACATCGAACTCGCAGGCGTCCACGCGATGCTGAGACCAGCCGTGCGAGGTGGTCTCAAGGACGACATGCGTCAGACCCGCCTCGACCATCTTTGCCAGATAACGTTGCACGTCGTGCGCGTCGGGCGTGGTGACGTGGAAGCCGGTGTCCAGCACTTCGTTTCCAATCACCGCGTTGACCGTGGAAATCATCCCCGCCTTGATGCCGGCGGCAAGCAGGATTTGGTAGATGAGGTTGGTCGTGGTGGTCTTGCCGTCGGTGCCGGTCACGCCGATGACCGTCAGACGCCGCGCGGGCCAGTTGTAAAACGCGGCAGCCAGCCAGGTCAGGGCGCGGCGCGTGTTCTCGAGGCGAATGTATGGGACGGGGAGTCCGCTCAAATCCTTCTCCCCTACCACAGCGGCGGCGCCGTTTTCAATCGCTTTTGGGATGTAGTTGTGACCGTCCGTTGTGCCGCCGGTCATCGCCACAAAGAGTTGTCCCGGCTGAACCGCGCGGCTGTCTATGGCGATGCCGGAGATGGGAACATCCGGAACATCGGAGGGATACGAAAAAGGAAAATCAATGAAAAGTTGCGCAAGAGTTTTTGTCATGTCCAAACCTGCCAAAGTTCCAGTGTCAAACAGCGGCTATTTTATCCTGAAGTGGAACTTCGGGGGACAATCGTGTAACGGAAATCAATCGGTCAACGCCGAAAGCGCCGCCGCCAAAACATTCACCGCGCGGCGGTAGTCTTCCAGGTCAATATGCTCGTGCGGCGTATGATCGAGCGCCGAATCCCCCGGTCCATAGACCACCGCCGGGCACTGCCACACGGGCGCGACGATGTTCACATCCGCCGTTCCCGTCTTGTAGACAAAACGCGGCTCTCCGCCCTGAGAGCGGATGCCGCTCAAAAAAGCGCGCACCAGCCGGTTGTTTTTCTCCCCCCGCCACGCAGGGACGGGGAAGCCCGCCGGCTCGACCTGAACCCCGTCATCATCCGAAGCGTTCAGGAGCGCCTTCAAGTTGGAATACCATTCATCCGGCGAAACCTCCAGCGGCAGGCGGACGCCCACCGTCAGCCGTGCCCACTGCGCGAACCCATCCTGTCCCGATTCCATGCCGCGCAGTGTGGGCAATAGTTTACCGAACAACGTTTGTTTGTCTGCGTTGAAGGCATCTACAAAGGATTTGATTTGCAGCCATGCGTCCACCGCCGCTTCGGCGGCAGTCTGCGAGCCGCTGGCGGTATGAGTCTGTTCGCGGCGCAGCGTTACCGTTGCCCACGCGCTGCCCTTGTACCCCAGCGCGATGCGGTCCCATTGATTTGGCTCACCGATGATTGCGAAGTTGGGCTGATAACGGTCGGCGGCGAATCGCGCCCCATCCGAATTGCGCTCCTCCTCCACCGCCCCAATGACCACAAACTGCCAGCCGTCCACCGCGCCAACCCGCGCCGCCGCGTCCACAAAGCAAGCCAGCGGTCCCTTTGCATCCACTGAGCCGCGCCCGTAAAGCAAATTACCGGCTTGCTCGACCTTGATTTCCCCTTCGACGGTGTCAATATGCCCCAGCAGCACTACCTGTTTCGGTCCCCGCCCCATCACGCCGACAGCATTGCCTGCCTCGTCAATAAAGGCATCATAACCCAGCGACGCCATACGCGCTGTCAGCCATTTCACCGCTTCGCGCTCCCGCCCGGATGGGCTGTAACGCCAGAGCAAGCCCGTCAAGGTTTCAAACTCATTCATTGGCTTCATCCGCTTCGAAAGCCGTCGAGAGGACTTCCGTCAACGCCTCCGCGAGGCAGTCCAACTGTTCGTAGGTAATCACCAGCGGAGGCAGGAGGCGAATCACCGTCATCCCCGCGTTCAAGGCGATAATGCGTCTCTCTTGCAGCGCTTTCAGATACGGCGCGGCTTTCTGTTTCATCTCGATACCGATCATCAAGCCCATGCCGCGCACTTCGCGGATGTACGGCGAGGCGATGGCGCGCAGTTTCTTCATCAGGTATTCCCCTTTGGCGGCGGCTTGCGCGGACAAATCTTCCTCTTCCATGGCAGTCAACGCCGCCACCGCCGCCGCGCACGCAAGCGGATTGCCTCCAAAGGTCGAAGCGTGAACGCCCGGCGTCAGGTTTTTCACCCGTTCCCCCATCAATACCGCACCCATCGGCAGTCCGCCCGCGAGCGATTTGGCGCAGCACAACAAGTCGGGTGTCACGCCGAAATGCTGGATGGCGAACATCCTCCCCGTCCGCCCGAAGCCGGTTTGTACCTCATCCACAATCAACAGCGCGCCGCGCTCCTCGCAAATTCGATGCGCCGCCTGGAGGTATTCCGCGCTTGCGGGGTACACGCCGCCTTCGCCCTGCACGACCTCCAAAATCACCGCGGCAGTCTGATTCGTCACTGCCTTCTCGAGCGCCTCGATGTTGTTGAAGGGCACATGCTGAAAGCCCGGCACCAGCGGCTCGAAGCCGCGGCGGTATTTCTTGTTGAACGTTGCGGAGAGAGAGCCAAAGGTACGACCGTGGAAAGCGCGCATGGCGGCGACCACCTCAGCCCGTCCTTTAGAGAGGCGGGCAAACTTCAACGCCGCCTCCACCGCCTCCGTTCCCGAGTTGCAAAAGAAGACGCGGTCCAAGCCATCCACCAGCGAGGTGATTTTCTTCATCAATGCCGCCCGCTGGTCGTTCGGAAACGTTTCGAAAAGCGTGACCAGCGTGGATGCCTGCCGGGCGATGGCTTCGGCAACGCGCGGATGCGCATGACCGAGATTGGCAACGCCATGCCCCGACGAGCAATCCAGATACTCCACGCCATCGGCGTCGAACAACGAGGCGCCCTGCCCGCGCACGAAGACGATGGGCTGTTTGGCATACGTCCCCGCCGCAAATTTGTTTTCGATTGCGATGATTTCCTGTGCGTTCATTGGATGACCGTCCCATTGCCCGATAAAGCATTCGAAATTGGCTTTTGGATTCTGCCGTCGGCGATGACGACGCGGCGCACGCCGCCATTCAGCGCCTCCTCCGCGCCCAGCACCTTTTTCTTCATCCGTCCCTGCGCCGCCTCCATGAGGCTCGAAAGCCGCTCGCGCCTCACCTGCCGCAGGAGCGTGGACTCATCTGGGAAATTTTGCATCAAGCCGGGGACCGCCGTGAGCAGCACCAGCGTCTCCGCCTTGAGCGCCGAAGCGATCATCGCCGCGGCGCGGTCGGCATCCACGTTGAGCGCTTCGCCCTTTTCGCTCACCGCCAGCGGCGCAATGACCGGGAGGCAGCCGCTCTTCAACAAGGTCAAGAGCAAGCCCGCGTTGACGTTTTCGATTTTGCCCGTGTAATCGTCGCGGATGATTTTGCGTTTGCCGTTCTCCACACTTTGGATGGCATCCTTGCGCGAGGCTTGCATCAGTCTCCCGTCCACGCCGCTCAGCCCCAGCGCATTGACGCCCAACCTTTGCAGCCGCTCGACCAGCAAGGTATTTACCTTTCCGTTCACAGCCATGGCAAAGATTTCGAGCGTCTTGCGGTCGGTGTAGCGGGAAGTGTAACCCGAAGGCGAAGTAATGAACTTCGGCGGCGCTCCCAGCGCCTCGCCCAGCCAGTTCGCTTCGGCGGAGCCGCCATGCACGAAGACCAGCCGCTGCCCGGCGTTCAGCAATTCGGCGGCATCCTGACAAATAGCGGAAAAATCCACGCCCTCCGTTCCGCCGAGTTTGACTATGGTGATCGGCTGGTAATTAGTGATTGGCGATTGGTAATTGGTAATTGGTGATTGGTCGCTCATTGAATGCTCCATTCCTCATTCATCCTCTAGATTGGATGCAGTCCCGAAAACTCCAGCCCCAGCGTCTCGTCCCAGCCCATCATCAGGTTCATACACTGCACCGCCGAGCCAGCCGCGCCTTTCATGAGATTGTCAATCGCGCACATCGAAACGACATGACCGGCCGACTCGTCCAACTCGAAGCCAATATCAGCATAGTTCGAGCCAGCCACAATCTTCGGTTCCGGCACGCGATAAATGCCGCGCTGTTCTTTGACGATGCGGATGAACGGATTTTCATTCGCCGCGGCGCGATACGCCTTCCACAGGTCTTTGTTCGCCACGCCCGGCTTGACCAGCGCATGAGCCGTCGCCAGCACGCCCCGCACCAAGTCCACAGCGGTCATCGTCAGCGAGACGTTGGTCACGCCCATTTCCTGAATCACCTCGGCGGTATGACGATGACCGAACGCCGAAAAGGTGCGGATGACATTGGCGCGTTCGGCGTGATGCGAGCCGGCGTTCCCCTCCGCGCCCGACTCGGACGACCCCACCTTGACCTCGATGATGACCGGCGCGTCACGGTCAATCAAACCCGCCCGGACGAGCGGCAGCAAAGCCAGGTTCGCCGCCGTAGCGTTGCACCCCACGCCGCTGACGTAAGAGGCGGCGGCAATCTCCGCACGGTGAAGTTCGGGCAAACCGTACACGAAACGATCCAGCCATTGCGGGGCGGCGTGTTTTTCCCCGTACCACGTCTCATACAGCGCCGCGTCGCGCAGACGAAAGTCCGCCGCCAGGTCAACGATTTTCGGCGCAAGGCGGGCGTACTGCTCGATGCTGCGCTGCGACTGTCCGTGCGGCTGGGCGAGGAAAAGCACATCCACAGGCTCGAGTAACGAAGGGTCGCTGAAGCGCAGATGAGTTCGCTTGCGCAAATTGGGATGAACCTGATAGACGTACTCGCCCGCGTGCGAACGCGAGGTCACCTGCCTCACTTCGACTTGCGGATGCCCCAGCAAAAGCCGCAGCGCCTCCCCGCCGCCGTAGCCGGAGCCGCCGATGATAGAAACGGTTGTCTTCATAAAAATAAGCGCTCCTCTTTTAGTCATCGGTCATCAGTTATCAGGCGTGGTTTTGTTCAGCGACGACTGTCCACTGATCACTATTCACCGTTCACTGATCACTGTTCACTGACCACTGATCACTGTTCACTGACCACTGATCACTGTTCACTGACCACTGATCACTGTTCACTGACTACTGACCACTGGCTGCCCTCATCACATACTCCACAATCTCTCCGGCAATGTCAATTCCGCTCAACGGCTGGGCGGTATGGAACTCCATCGTGTGATTGATTTCGTTGACGAGAAAACCGCGTGCGGGATGCTCGATGAGGTCCACCGCCAGCACGCCGCCGCCCACCGCCTGCGCCGCCTGCAAGCACAAGGCTTCGATCTCCGGCGTGACGGGACACAACTCCCCCCGCCCGCCGCGCGCCGTGTTTGTAATCCAATGCTCCGAATTGCGGTACATCGCCGTCAGCACACGGTCACCGATGACAATCGCGCGGATGTCGCGCCCGGGCTTTTCGATATATTCCTGAATGTAGAAGACCTGATGCTGCGCCGAGCCAAGCGTGGCTTTATGCTCGAAGACCGCCTCTGCCGCATCGCGGTCGTTGATCTTTGCCAGCAGCCGCCCCCACGACCCCACCACCGGCTTGACCACGGCAGGATAGCCGAGTTCCTCCAGCGCATCCAACGCCGATTCGGGCGTGAACGCCACCACGTTACGCGGCTGCGGCACGCCCGCCTTCCTCAGCAGCGCGCTCGTCGTCAGTTTATCGCCGCAGGCTTCCGCCACTTCCACCGTGTTCACCGTCCGCACGCCAAACGCGTCGAGAACTCGCAGCGCGTAGAGTCCGCTGGTGTAACTGATGCTCCGCTCCAGCACCGCATCGTACTGCCGCCACGGTTCGGGCTTCTCCAAATCGAAATGCACGGCGCGGTCATCGAGGCGGTCGAAGTCAACGCCGCGCTTTTCGAGGGCGGCAAAAATCCATTTCTCCTCCACGCGCACGCGCGAATAGAGGACGCCAATACGCAATCGTTTTTGCATAATCAATTCTCTCGGAAGCGCAATCCTGCAACTTACGTATCACGAATCACGCCTTACGCCTCACTCTCCCCAATCCTCCTGCTCCATCGGCGCCAACTGCACCGCCGCCGGGTCGAGCGCGGTCACTTCCAAGTCCACGCCGCAATCGGGGCAAACGACAATCTCGCCGACTTCCGCGCCGGCTTCCAGAGTAATCTGGGCTTCGCATTCGGGACAAATGACGGTTTTCATGATTTTTCTCCTTTTGAAAACTGATGACTGATTACTGATGACTGATTACTGATGACTGATAACTTTTCTTGCTTTCGCAATTTGGTTTTGGACAGACTGGGGACTCGTGCCGCCCGTTGCGTTTCGTTTGAGGACGGACTGAATCGGGTCGAAGACCTGATACACATCCGCCTCGAACGGACCGAGAGCCTGATACGCTTCGAGCGGCATCGCCTCCAGCCGAACCCCTTTCTCCTCCGCCGCTCGAACCGCTTTTCCCGCCATCGCGTGAGCCTCACGAAACGGCACGCCCTTCCGAACGAGATAGTCCGCCAGGTCGGTTGCCATCATCGTCGAGTCAATGGCGGCGCGCATCCGCTGCGGCTTGACCGTGAGAGTCCGCAATGCGCCGGCAAGGACGGGCAGAACTGCCAGCAGCGTATCCGCCGCCTGAAAGACGGGGGCTTTGTCCTCCTGCAAGTCCTTGTCGTAAGCGGAAGGCAGCCCCTTGAGCGCCGCCAGCAGCCCCGTGAGCAGACCAATCAACGTCCCCGCCTTGCCGCGCGTCAGTTCGAACACATCGGGATTCTTCTTCTGCGGCATGAGACTCGAGCCGGTCGCAAACGCATCCGAAAGTTCCATAAACCCGAACTCGGCGCTGGTAAAAAGGACAATCTGCTCAGCCAGCCTGCTCAAATGGATTCCGAGCATCGCGGCGCAAAAGAGAAACTCTGCCGCAAAATCCCTGTCCGAAACCGCGTCCAGGCTGTTTTGCGAAACCTCCGCAAAGCCGAGCGCCTCCGCCAGCGCCTCGCGATCCACCGCAAAAGGGACGCCCGCCAGCGCGCCGGACCCCAACGGCAGAATCGAAACGCGCTTCGTCAAATCCGCAAGCCGTGCGTGGTCGCGGTGAAGCACCCAAACGTGACTCAGCCACCAGTGCGCCAGCAGAATCGGCTGGGCGCGCTGCAGGTGGGTGTAGCCGGGCATGAGGGTCCCGCCAGCCTGTTCCGCCCGTTCCACAAGAACCGATTGCAAATTTCGGATGGCGGCATCCAGTTCGGGAATGGCTTGCCGCATCCACAGGCGAAAGTCGGTGGCAACCTGGTCGTTGCGGCTACGACCCGTGTGCAGTTTGCCTGCCGCCGCACCGATGAGTTCGCCCAGCCGCCGTTCGACTGCCGTGTGAATGTCCTCATCCGATTCGTGGAAGACAAAGGCATTTTGCTCGAACTCGGCGGCAATCTGACGCAAGCCGTTCACAATGGTCTCATGTTCCGCTTCGGTCAGCACGCCCGCCTCGAACAGCGCGCCAGCCCAAGCCATCGAACCGCGCACATCCTGCGCCGCCAGCCGCCGGTCGAAGGGCAGGGAGGCATTCAATTGCCAGGCGGCTTCGTCCAATTTGCCGCTAAATCGTCCGCTCCACAAAGTCATGGTGGTCTCCTGGTCAGGTGGTCGGGTAGCCAGATGGTCTGACTATCAGACCATGAGACTATCAGACTCCAAAGACTAATCCCGCTTGAACTTCGAATAATCCGGCTTGGGCATATCGAGACCCGAAACCGGCAAGCCGTTCAACGCGCGGACTTTGAGACTGAGACCGAACAGGCGGATGAACCCCTCGGCGTGACTCTGGTCGTAAACGTCTTCCTGACCGAACGTGGCAAAGTCTTCGCGGTAGAGGCTGAACGGCGATTGGCGTCCCGCAGAGATGATGCTGCCCTTGAAAAGTTTGAGGCGCACCGTGCCTGTGACGGGTCCCTGGGTGGCGTTGACGAAGGCGTCGAGGGCTTCCCGCAAAGGCGTAAACCACAAGCCGTAGTAAACCAGTTCGGCATATTTCACTGCCGCCATCTCCTTGAAGTGCATGGTCTCCCGGTCGAGGACGAGGGACTCGAGTTCGCGATGTGCAAAGAGCAGGATGGTCCCGCCGGGGGTCTCGTACACGCCGCGCGATTTCATGCCGACCAGGCGGTTCTCGACCAGGTCCACACGCCCGATGCCGTGCGCGCCTCCAATCGCATTGAGGGTTTCGATGAGTTTGGCGGGCGAAAGTCTCTCGCCATTGACAGCGACGGGGGTGCCGGACTCGAACTCGATTTCCACGTATTCGGGTTCGTCGGG
Organism: Anaerolinea sp.; assembly: GCA_020723805.1. Taxonomy (GTDB): domain Bacteria; phylum Chloroflexota; class Anaerolineae; order Anaerolineales; family Villigracilaceae; genus Defluviilinea. The sequence continues at coordinate 85,456 of DYID01000007.1, forward strand.
CGCGCTTTCGGGCGAAGCCGAGATTTGGTACATCGTCTCCTCGGGTTCGTTCCACGGATCTTCGAGCAGTCCTCCCTCGTGCGAAAGATGCCAGAGATTCGAGTCGCGGCTGTAAATGGACTTGATGGTTGCCGTCACCGGAACGTTGTGTTTGGCGGCATAGGCAATCGCGTCCTCCCGCGAGCGAATGTCCCATTCCCGCCAGGGGGCGATAATCTGAAGGCGCGGGTCGAGCGCCATCACGGTCAATTCGAAGCGGACCTGGTCGTTGCCCTTGCCCGTCGCGCCGTGAGCCACCGCATCGGCGCCAACCTGGTGCGCCACATCCACGAGATGCCGGGCAATCAACGGGCGCGCCGCGGAGGTCCCAAGCAGATACTTGTGTTCATACACCGCCCCCATTTTGAGCAGGGGAAAGAGATAGTCTAAGGCAAATTCCTCCTTCACATCACGGACGATGAACTGGCTGGCTCCGCTGGCGAGGGCTTTTTGCTCGAGTCCGCGCAGGTCTTCGTCACCCTGACCGATGTCTGCGCAAAAGCAGACCACCTCACAGCCGTAGTTTTCCCTGAGCCACGGCACGATGACGGAGGTGTCCAGCCCGCCGGAATAGGCAAGCGCCACTTTCTTTACTTGCGGTTTCGGTTTTGGTTTCATCCTTACTCCTTATGTTTTCGTCCTCATCTCCATGGCGGGAGGCGAGGAAAAATAAAAACAGCCCTCCGAAAAGGAGGGCTGTTTTTGTAAACGGATACGCCTGGTTCAATACCTGTCTGCGGTCATCCTTCCGTCATCCAAACAACACAAACCCAACCTTCTCGGCAAGAGAAGCGGGCTTCGGACGACGGGAACGCGGCAGAGCAAACAGGCTGAACATATTGGGCGCAATTCTACTACTGATGCAAAATGTGTCAATGGTTTTGAACGACAAGTTTTGGCTTCCGGAGGGAAACACAAAAACTATTTCAAACTGTGGCGCAGACCTTCGAGTTTGCCAGCCACCGAGCCATCGAGCACCTTGTCGCCGATCTTGACGACCAGACCGCCCAGAATGGAGGGGTTGACCTTGAAGGTGACTTCCTTCGCTTTGAAGCTTTTCTTCACGGCTTCCTGCTCTTCGCCGGTGAGCGGCAGTGCGCTGGTGACTTCGGCGGCTTCGCCCTGGAACTCACCCTCGACCACAACCACCTTGCCGGCTTTGACGCCGGAGAAGAACTCATCGAGCAAGGCGCGCTGTTTCTTCTCGTCGAGCGCTTCACCAACCAGTTTATTGGCGGCGGCAACCGCAAGCGAGGCAACCTGACCGCGCAGTTCGCCGAGAATGCGGGCGCGTTCGAGTTCCACTTCGGCAAGAGCGGCTTCGCGCGCCTTGGCGGCTTCGGCTTCGGCGGCGGCTTTCACTTCCTTGCCCGCCGATTCGGCACGCTCGGTGGCGTCACGAATGACCTTGCTGGCTTCCGCCTGCGCCTCGGCGATGATTTTCGCCGCTTCCTTTTCGGCGTTGGCGCGGGCTTCCGCCGCCACGCGGGCATCTTCCAAGCCTTGGGCAATCTTCTGTTTGCGGGTTTCCATCATGTCCAGCATCGGCTTGTAGATCCAGGCGTTCAACGTCAGGAAAAGGATGGTGAACGCGATGATCTGGACGATGAGAAAACCCAGGTTGATACCAAGTGCTTCCATCTATCGGCTCCTATCCGCTTACACAACCTTGAAGAGCATGAGGAACGAAATCACCAGACAGTAGATCGCGATGGCTTCGGAGAAGGCGATGCCGAGGATCATACTGCTCAAGAGGTTGCCATACGTATCGGGGTTGCGAGCCATGCCCGTCAACGCGCCCAACGCGCTCAATCCCACACCGATACCTGCGCCAGCCGCGCCCAGCATTGCCAATCCGGCGCCAACATAGCGCCCTGCTTCCATGATACTACCTTCCATTTTTGTGCCTCCTTGGATTAATTCCTGTGTGTTATTTAAATTTCTAATGTCCTGCGTGTTCTTCACCGCCATGACCCTGCGTAGCCATGGACATGAAGACCATCGTCAAAATGCCGAACACAAACGCTTGAATGATGCCGACGAACAACTCGAACATGTAGATCGCCGCCGGCACAATGCTGATCTTGCCGAGCAACGCGCCGAATACAGAAACCAGCACGATACCCGCAAACATGTTCCCGAATAGACGGAAGGCAAACGAGAGGATCTTCGCAAACTCCGAAATCAACTCCAGAATGCCCATGAACATGTCAATCACGCCGAAAACGGGCTTCTTGAAAACGCCGCCAAAGTTGAAAAACTTGGTCAGGTATCCCCAACCCTGCGCGCGGAAGCCGACCACCTGAATGGCGACCACCGCAATCAATGCCAGCGTGAAGGTGAAGTTCAAATCCACCGAGATACCGCGGAAGAACGGCGCAAGAATGTATTCGCCTTCCTCGGCGGTAAAGAGGTACCACTTGCCTGCCAGCAGTTCCTTCGCATGTCCTTCATGACCGGGCGCAACATGGTGCAACACGCCGATGGATTCAAAGCCCGGCAGCAGCTTCAACAGGTTTGCAAACAACACGTAGATCATGATGGTCGCAAACCAAGGGAAGACTGTCCTCACCCACTTACCCGCCGCACCTTCGGTCATATTGTAGATGACCTCCAAGATGGCTTCCGTGGCGTTGCCAATGCCGCGCGGCACCAGGTCGGTCTGCGCGCTCTTCTTCAGCGAGCGGTTGACGGCATACGCAAAGATCAACAGCAAAATGACCGTCAGAATCAGCGTCGGCATCGTGTTCACCAAATAAAAGTCGCCGATGACCGGCAGGGTGAACAACGGCTCCTCGATGAGTTTTTCCGGCGCAACGGTGATCTCAGGCTGAACGGGCACGAACCGGCCGCCCAAAATGTACCCCACAATCAATAGCCCAAGCAGAACCCATCTGCGCCAGGGTCTGCGTTTAACTTGTTCCAAAGTCCGCCTCCTTACGAAGTCTGAGATTCTTTTTCGACGTTCTCTTTCAACCGCGCCAGCGTCTTGCGCGCTACACCGAGCATCACAAGCACCGACACGGGAATTCCCGCAAACAACAAAGCCAGCGTGATCACCGGCTTTGTTCCAAATACACCATCAAGCCATAAGCCGAGAAGCACCGTAACCAAGATGATGACCAGGGTCAGACACCCCACCTGTCCGATCATGACGATCAACACGTTCGTCAGGATGCTTCTGCCTTTTTGTTCAGATTGTGTCATGTTGCACGATTATAAACGAGGGGCGGAAGGTGTGTCAAACAATAATCCAGACGACTTTGCTCGCCTCTTTTCGGACCTTCCGCCTGCCTCCGTTGCTAGAAAAGCGTCAACGCCGCCGCATCGGACCAGCCGAACCACGGGGCAAAGACGGTACCAATCAGAATCACACCCAACGCGAGCACGGTCAGGGTGATGAGATACGGACGGGTCAGCGGCACGGGGTGGTTTTCCTCGTCCTCATTCGGCATTCGGTACAGGTACACGAACTTCATCACGTTCAGGTAGTAGTACACGCCGATGATCGAGTTGATAATACCCACAAACACCAGCCAGACATACCCCGCCTGCACGCCCGCCGTAAAGACAAACACCTTCGCCACGAATCCGCCAAACGGCGGCATTCCCGCCAGCGAGAGGAAAGCAGCCAGCATCATCAACGCCAGCCAGGGATTGCGGCGGCTCAGGCCGGAGAAATCTCTGATTTCGTCCACTCCGGTCACGCGGCTGAATGCCATGACAACGCCGAAGGCGAGCAGGTTCGTCAAAATGTACGCCGCAAGGTAAAAGATCACACTCGTCACGCCCAATTGTGAAAGGGCGACCACACCAATCATGGCATAACCGGCGTGAGCGACCGAGGAATACGCCAGCAGACGTTTGATATTTGTTTGTTGAAGGGTGAGCAGGTTACCCACTGTCATGGTGATGGCGGAGAGGATGGCAAGGGTCAGCGTCCACGAGGCGGCAAACTCAGGGAAGGCGACGAAGAACAGGCGCACCAAGACGGCAAACCCCGCCGCCTTCGAAGCCGTGGACAGGAAGCCGGAGACCGGCGTCGGCGCACCTTCGTACACATCCGGCGCCCAGAAGTGGAACGGCACAATCGAGACCTTGAAGCCCAGCCCCACCAGGATCAATGCCAACACGCCAAACGCGGTAGTCAGGGGAAGGCTCTCTGCCTTGAACATCTCAACCAACTGATACAGGTTGGTCGTCCCGGCAAAGCCGAAGACCAGGCTGAAGCCGTAGAGCATGAATGCCGATGCGAGCGCACCGAAGAGCAGGTATTTGAAACCCGCTTCGGTGGACTTCTTATCCGCCAGCATGAAGCCGGAGAGGACGTAGAGCGGTATCGAGGTGGTTTCGATTGCAAGGTAGAGCATGACCAGGTCGGCGGAAACAGCCATCAGGTCCATGCCAAGAAGCGAGGCGAGGAGCAGAAGATACGCCTCTCCGCGCTGACCGATCTTCTCGTTGTCCATGAAGAGCAGGGCGGTCGCCGCTCCCGCAAACATGAAGAGCAGTTTGAAAAAGAAGCCGAGCCAGTCGAAGCGGATCATGCCGCCGAAGGTGGCGGTCGGTTCGCCCGGCTGACCGAAGAGCAGGCTGACAATTATGGCGGCAAGCAAACCGCCCGCCGTAAGCCAGCCCACGTTGCGCCGTCCTTCCGCCTTCCAGAACGGTTCGACGATAAAGATCAGGACGGCAAGTACGAGGATGAGCACCTCGGGGAGGATGGACAGGAAAGTTGTCGAAGTGAACATTATGCGCCTCCCAACAGGCGGAGGATGTTTTCAACGCCAGTCTGCACCATGGGAACCATCAGACCTGGGAACAAGCCGAGACCAATCATCAGGATGCAGAGCGTGACGATGGCGATTTTGTCCAGCACGGTGATGTCGCCGACGTGTCCATGCAGTTTTTCGGGCAGTTCGGCGAAGAAGACCTTGCGGATGTTGGTCATGATGTACGCCGCAGTGATGACGATGGAAATGCTGGCGATGACCGCTACCAGCCATTGCTTCTGCCAGACACCCATGAAGATGGGGAATTCAGCCACGAAGCCCGAGAAGCCGGGCATACCCATTGAGACCAGACCGCCGATGATGAAACCGACGCCGGCAAAGGGCATGATCTTCATCATGCCGCCCAGTTCGGGGATCATGCGGGTGTGCGCTCGGTCGTAGATCATGCCGGTGACGGCAAAGAAGAGAGCTGTCATCACGCCGTGCGAGAACATTTGTACGCCTGCGCCGGTCAATCCGTCGCGGTTGAGGGTCGAGAGACCGAGCATGACCAACCCCATGTGGGAAACGGACGAGAAACCAATCATGTATTTCATGTCGGTCTGCACGAAGGCGATGTAGGCGCCATAGACCACCGCGATGCCGGCAAAGGTCATGATGAGCCATGACCAGTATTTGGCGCCCTCGGGCAGGAGCATGATGCCCACACGCAGGGCAGCGAACGCGCCCAGTTTCATCAACACGCCCGCATGGAACATGGAGACAGCGGTCGGCGCGGCGACGTGACCATCCGGCGACCAGTTGTGGAAGGGCCAAATGCCGCCGAGTACTGCGAAACCGAGGAACACCGGCAGGAACCAGGCGATTTGAAGCGCCTGCGAGAAGCCGGCGTTTTCCATGACGAGCATGTCGAAGGACAGGATGCCGGTGTTTTTGTATTGTGTCCAGTACATGACAAGCACGCCAACCAGCGAAACCACCGAACCAACGAACAGGTAAAGGGTAAGTTTCATGGCGGCGTATTCGCGAGTTACCACCCAGCCCCAAATGGCGATGAGCAGGTACATGGGGAAGACCGCGATTTCGTAGAAGAAGAACAGCATGAACAGGTCGAGCGAGACGAACACGCCGAACACGCCTCCCGCCAGCAGGAACAGGAAGGCGAAGAACTCGCGCGGGCGGTCTTGAATGCCCGCTTTGACGTGCGGGTCTTCATCACCCCAGGAGATGAGCACACCCGTAAACATGACCACACCCGTCAGCAGGACGAGCGGGGCGCTCATGCCGTCCACGCCAAAGTGCAGGCTGATGCCCAGCGCAGGGAGCCAGTTATATTTCTCGACGAATTGATACCCTCCCAGCGACTGGTCGTAGGAAAAGTACACCCAGAGCGAGAGCAGCAGGGCGAATGTCGCCGAGGCAAGCGCGACCGCACGGGTTTCATTCCTCCGATGAGACGGCATCATGAGGATGATCAATGCCGCCACCATCGGTGTGAACGTGATGGCACTTAGAACAGGAAAATTCATCATCCACCTCTTAGAAAAGCATGACCACGGCTTTGTTGATCACGTCCAGTATCCAGGAGGGATACAAACCGATCCACAAGATCAACACCATGAGCGGGACCATGACGATGATTTCGCGCGTGTTGATTTCGGTCAATTTGTGTTCGCCATGCGCCCAATGTTCGTTCATGGGACCATGCAACACTTTCTTGATTCCCTTCAAAATGTATGCGCCTGTGAAGAGCAATCCCAGCATCGCTACGGCAGTATAAACCGCCATCACAGGCACGGAATTGACGCCGACGCCAAAGGAGCCCCGCACTACAAGGAATTCGGAAATGAAGCCGTTGAGACCGGGCAAGCCCAGCGACGCCATGCTGGTGAAAATCAGGATGCCGCCATAGACCGGCACCAGCGGGAACAAGCCGCCGAACTCCTCAAGGTTGCGGGTGTGAGTCCGTTCGTAGATGACGCCGACCAGAAAGAACATGCCAGCCGCCGATAAGCCGTGATTGAACATTTGCAGGATCGCGCCGTTCAGGGCGATGCGCGCATCGGCTGTACCGGCGGCATACGCGGCGGCGGCAATCCCCAGCACCACGAAGCCCATGTGATTGACCGACGAGTACGCCACCAGCCGCTTGAAGTCCGTTTGGGCATAAGAACCGAACGCGCCGAAGACAATCGCGGCAACGGCAAGGAACGCCAGCGCGCCGGCAAAGTACTTGGCTTCCGCAGGATACAGCGGCAGGACCAGACGCAGGAAGCCGTAAGCGCCCAGTTTCAACAGGACGCCCGCCAGGATCATCGAGCCGGCGGTCGGCGCTTCGGTGTGGGCATCGGGAAGCCAGGTGTGGAAGGGCCAGAGCGGAACCTTGACCGCGAACGCAATCACGAACGCCCAGAAAGCAACCGTTTTGAATGTGCTGGCTGGAATGCCGCCGATGGGGGCTGTGTAGGCAGACCACTGTTCTGTAATCGTCTGCAGGTCATAGGTCTTGAAAAGAACGCCCAACAACTGAACCGCAAGCAGCAGCCCCAGCGAACCGCCCATGGTGTAGATCATGAACTTGAGCGAGGCGTAGTTGCGGTTGGCGCTTCCCCACTGGTTGATGAGGAAGTACATCGGGACCAGACCCACCTCCCAGAAGACGAAGAAGATCAGCAGGTCGAGCGCCATGAACACGCCGAGCATGCCCGTTTCCAGGAAGAGGAACAGCATCATGTACGCTTTGGTGCGGTCGTTGATGCTGAAGGAGGCGAGGATGGCAATCGGGGTGAGGAGCGTGGTCAGCAGAACCATCGAAAGCGAGAGACCGTCCACGCCGAGGTGCAGGGAGGAGCCGATTGCCGCGTACCAGGTGTACATCTCTTCGAACTGGTAACCGGGTTGTGACGGATCGAAGTTGAACCACAACACCAGCGACAGCACAAAGGGAACCAGGCTCGCCGCCAGCGCAAACCACTTGTGAAGTTTCGCCTCATCCTTCGGCAGGAAGAGCATCACCAGCGCCGCGAGGGCGGGAAAGAACAAGATGGTCGAAAGAAGATGAGTAGAGATGAAATCCATCATTTACTCCTATAGGATAGGCGTAGAAGGCATTCTCCAATGCCGCCGCGCCAGAGAGCGCAGCCTACGCCGCAAACACAAAGAAATACAGCGCCGCACCGATGACGATAAACGTCACCAACGCCAGCATGAGATACTGCTGGACGCGTCCGGTTTGGATGCCGCGCAGTTTTCCGCCGAACCAGTAGGTAATTTCCGCCGAACCATCGCCGATGGCGCGGTTGATGACGGGCAGGTCGAAGTAGTTGCGCAGCGCCGAACCCGTGCCCTGCGTGAAGGGACCGAAGGCATGCAGGAAGCCGTCAATCACGCCCTTGTCGAGGAACTTGTACACGACGTTCTCGGCGAACCAATAAGCGGGTCGGATGAAGAGGAAGTTATACGCTTCGTCGAAGTAGTACTTGTTCTTGAGAAGCGGGATTTGGAATTTGTCCTCGCTGACGGATTTGACGTTGCGATAGGTCAAATATCCCAGCGCCAAACCGCCAAGCGCAACGACCAGTGAGGTCAGCAGAGGAATCCAACTGAATTCGGGCGCTTCGGGAACTTCCGCCAGGGTGTGACCAACGAAATCGTGGAACCAGTTCGGGACGAGTCCACCGAGGATGGGGAAATGCTCGGAGATGCCGACCCAGCCATAGGTCACGGCAAAGAACGCGAGGACGATGAGCGGCGTCGTCATCGTCCAGGGAGTCTCCTGGGCGTGTTTTGCTTCTTCCGTGCGCGGTTCGCCGAGGAAGGTCAGGGTGATTTGGCGCATGGTGTAGAAGGCGGTCAGGAAGGCGGCGATTGCCAGCGTGACGAAGACCGCAAGGTGACCGTGACCAAAGGCATCGGCGAGAATTTCATCCTTCGACCAGAAACCAGCCGTGACGAGCGGGAAGCCGGAGAGGGCGAAGCCGCCGATGAGGAACGTCCAGAAGGTAATGGGCATCTTCTTGCGCAGCCCGCCCATGTTGTACATGTCCTGCGGGTCCACGTGATGGTTGCCCGTGTGCAAAACGCCATGCTCCATGCCGTGAATGACGGAGCCGGAGCCGAGGAAGAGCAAAGCCTTGAAGAAGGCGTGCGTGATAAGGTGGAACGCCGCGGCGACATACGCGCCAATGCCGAGCGCGGCGATCATGTAACCGAGTTGTGAAATGGTCGAGTAGGCGAGGACGCGCTTGATGTCGTTCTGCGCCACCGCGATGGTTGCGGCAAAGAGCGCAGTGAACGCGCCGATGAACGCCACGATGGTCATCGTGGTGGTGAGTTCATGCCCGTTCCAATCCGCCGTCAGCAGTGGGAACATGCGGATGACGGCATACACGCCTGCCGAGACCATCGTCGCGGCATGGATCATCGCGCTGACCGGGGTGGGACCTTCCATCGCGTCGGGAAGCCAGACGTGGAGGGGCCACTGCGCCGATTTGCCGACCGTGCCGATGAAGAGCAGCAGGGCAATCAGCCCCGAAGCGGTCATGCCGAACCAGGCGGGGGTCGAGGCGAGAGCGTGCAGGGTCTCTTCGGTGAAGATTTCGCGGAAGGTCAGTGTGCCGGTGGCGGAATAGAGGAAGGCAATCCCCAACAGCATGAACACATCGCCCACGCGGGTGGTCATGAAGGCTTTGACCGCCGCATCCCGTGCGGAGGGTTTGCCATACCAGAAGCCGATGAGCAGGTAAGAGCACAAGCCCATGATTTCCCAGCCGACAAAGAGCGTGAGTAGATTGTCGGAAACCACCAGCGTGTACATGCCAAAAGCGAACAAGCCGAGGAAGGCAAAGAAGCGCGAGTACATCGGCTCGACGGAGGGGACGACATGTTTGTGCCCGTGCTCGTCGGTAACAGTCGCGCCGTGAGGCGGCAGACCCTTCACGTCATGGTCGCCGGCCGGTTGACCATAGTTGTGGTAGCCAACGCTGTACAGGAAAATCATGAAAATGGTGATGGCGACGAAGAACAGCACTGCCGCGCCGAGCGGGTCAATCAACACACCGATGCGGAACCAGGTATCGCCCGTCGGCAGCCAGTTGATGGCAGATTCAAAGGGATGTTCGCCCAAATGCTCCACCCCCAGCGCGCGGACAAATACAATCATACTCCCGATGAACGAGAGCGCCGCCGCCCCAACCGCAATCGTGTGGCTAAGCGCCTTGCTCCTGTTCGTGAACAGCACAATCAGGAAAAACGCCAGCAGAGGAGGAAGGGGAATTAACCAAATCAATGTTGTCGTTTCCATAAATGTCCCTACCACTTCATCATGTCAATTTCATCCGCCACGACCGTACGGCGGCTGCGATAGACCGAGATGACCAGCGCCAAGCCCACCGCCACTTCCGCCGCGGCGACCGCGAAAACGATGATGGCAAATACCTGCCCTGCCATCAAGTGAACGTCACCGTAACGCCAGAATGCGGCAAGGTTGATGTTCACCGAGTTCAGCATCAACTCGATGCCGAGCAGGATGGCGACAGCGTTGCGCCGCGACAACACACCAAACATGCCAATGCTAAAAAGCGCCGCGGCAAAAATGAGATACCAGGAAAGTGGAACCATGGTCTGCGCCTCCTATTTCCCAGAGTTCCCGTTGCGGGGATTGAACGCGACATAGACCGCGCCCACCAGCGCCGCCACCAACAGGACAGATGCAACCTCGAACGGCAACACGTATCCCGCCGGCGAGACCAGCGCATTGCCCAACTCGGAAATCGCGTCAAAACCGACGGGGTAACTGGTCGCTGTTTTCGTCATGCCTTCCCAACCCTGAAGCAGGAAGTACAACCCGCCGAAGGTTAACACCGCCAGCACCGCGCCGAACCACCAGTTCTTGTTCATCTGCGGACCCTGGTCGCGCATATCTCTGCGGGTGAGCATGACGGCAAAGATGAACAGGATGGCAATCGCGCCGATATAGACCACCACCTGAACCACTGCCAGGAAATTGGCGTGCAGAATAACGTAGGTCACCGCCACGCCGAACAACGCCGCCACCAGCCACAGCGCGGCATGGACAAGGTTACGCGTCGTCACCACCATGAGACCTGCAAACAACGTGACAAACGCAACCACCAGAAAGACAATTTGTTCACCAGTCATAATTACCTCTTTAATGTCCAGCCTCTACGATCCTCTTCCCCTCAATCCGCTCGCGTTCTCTGCGGCTGTAGGAGCGTGCAATTTCGAGCGCTCCCCACGCAACCAGGACGTTCGAGAGGAACATGCCGGTGACGTAGAGCCAGGTTGAGGTCCCCGAAAGAAGCGCGTTCATCAAAGCAGTCACCATGATGAGGGTAAACGCCAGCGGCGTGAGGAACTTCCAGTTGAACGCCAGCATGTGGTCAATGCGAATGCGGAGCAGGGTGTAACGCACCCACATGATGAGCCAGTATCCGATGAAGGCTTTGAAGAGAAGGACGGCAATGGCGAGGAAAGGACTGACTTTTTCCAGCCCAAAGAAACGGTAACCGCCAAAGAACAGAATTGCCCAGAAGCCGCCGAAGGTGAAGGCATGCAGGAGTTCGCCCGCGTAGAACATGCCAAACTTCATGCCGGAGTATTCGATGTTGTAACCGGAGACCAGTTCCGACTCGCCTTCCGCCAGGTCGAAGGGAGCGCGTCCCAGTTCGGCGATTGCCGCAACGAGGAAAATCAATGCGCCCAGCGGCGCAAGCAGGACATACCAAATATCCTGTCCTTCGACGATGGCGGCGGTTCCCATCGAACCCGCCAAAATGGTGGGAATGAGCAGGGTCGCCAGCATGGGCACCTCGAAGGAAATCATTACCGCCACCTGACGGAACGCGCCAATCAGGGCATACTTGTTGTTCGACGACCAGCCCGCCATGATGATGGACAGCGTGCCGATGGCGCCGGCGGCGATGATGTACAGCACGCCGATGTTCAAATCCACGCCGAGGATGGTGGGAGCCAGCGGTACCACCGCCCACAAAATCAACACCGACATCATCGAGAGCATCGGCGCAATGTTGTAGACGACCTTGTCTGCGCCGGCTGGGGTGATGTCTTCCTTGATCATCAGTTTGATGATGTCGGCAAACGGCTGGATCAAGCCGAATGGACCCAAACGGTTCGGACCGATGCGGTCCTGAAACCGCGCCACCACTTTGCGCTCGACCCAGACCAGACCAATATCCAACACCATCAAAATGGAGATCAGGATCAGCACGCCAAGGAAACCAATCAGAATGTTTGCGGCAAGTTCGGGCATTCCCCAGGCGGTGAAAACGCCCAGCAACCAGTCCGCAGCAACTTTGAGGGGATCGTTCCAAAAACTCATGCGTCGCTCCTATTACACAAAGAAAAGGCTGAATGGGGGAACCAATTCAGCCTTCTCCATGATTTGCATACGATTTATGCCCATTCCAGCATTCCCTTGCGCCAGGTATAGACCAACCCCGCAACGAGAATCAGGATGAAGATGATACCTTCGATGACGGCAAACAAACCCAGCGCGCCCAGTTTCACCGCCCAGGGGAAAAGGAAAACCGTCTCCACATCGAAGACGAGGAACACCAGCGCAAAGATGTAATATTGCGCCTTGAACTGCACCCAACTCTCGCCCACCGTCTCGATACCGCACTCATAAACAGATTGCTTGATGGGATTGGGCTTCTTGGGTCCCAACAGCCATGCGATCCCAATCGCGCCCACCGGGATCAACAATCCGACGACAAAAAACAAGCCAACGAAGATCCATGGATTCATAGTTTCTCCAGCAAAAGGGCTAACAATGTGCGAAATTGTACCATAAAGAACAATCGCCCCCTGTCAAACGCTTGTCAATTTTTCAGGTGATTTTCGTCATATTTTTGATTTTTTGCGCCAACGTCCGAAGAGAAACTTGAGGATGTCTTCGAAGAACGGAAAGCCGATGACCGCCCCGACCACCGACCCGATGCCGCCGGCGGTTCGCACAAAATTGGCAGGCAACCCCAAGACATTCACCGCTTCGATTTCGACGGGTTGAGCGGATACTGCTTTTCGGCTTTCCTCTCCGCTGACTTTTTCCACAAACCTCAAATACAACCACACCGTGCCGCGATAAATGCCCGGCTCCTGCGGGCGGACACTCCAATAGAAATTGAGCGACTGTCCCGGCGCAAGAGACTGGCTGATGAGTTCGGGCGGGGAGACTTGTAAACCGGCAATATCGAATCTCGCTTCGGCAATGACGTGATGCGTTTCGTACAAGTTGGGAATTTCTATGACCTCGCCGGTCACCACGTTCCCCTCGAATTGGGCGGTGGGAGTGATGTTGCCGAGGTCATCCATCTCCAGCGTCAGGCGGACGATGTCCGAATCGCCGGCGCGGATTTTCGCCGGGAATTCCAGGGTCACCCGGCGGCGTTCGGGGATGGCAGGCAGAGGCGTGGGTTCTTCTCCCCCGCCGCCGGTGACAGGGATGAGCACCTCGCTGGTTGGAGACGGAACGCTGGAAACTTGCGTCGGCTCGGCGGCAGGGAATTCATCAGGCGGCGCGCCGGCGCCAAACCCACAAGCGAGGATGGCGAGGGTTAAGCCCATCCACGCCGCAAGGAGACGAAAAAGGCTGCGGGGAGAAAAAGGCATAGGGGTCATGAAACAGCCGCCGGCGGGATGAGAAGCGAGGAGGGGGTCGGGAGTTGCAAGTCGGTGGGGGAAATCGGCTGGGTACGGGTGATGCGTTCGAGGGGCATGAATCCCCAAATCAACAAAGCGAGGGAGATGATGAGGATCAAGAGTCCCAGCAGGATGCGCAGACGGCGGTTCACTGATGCACCTCTTCCACTTCGAGATACCAGCGGACGCGCGTGCCAACTTTGGCGCGCATTTGCCATGCCAGAGTCTTTGGGGTTTCTTCGAGGGCGGTTTTGAGGCGGGAGATGCGGCTGGCGAGCAACCCGAGTTCGGCGGGTGTGAGGGGTAAGTCGCCGCTGGCGAGCAGTTCTTCGACGCGCTCGAGGTTGAGGGTGACGGTTTTGTAGAGACCCCAATCCTGGGCACAGAGCGAGGCGATGCGGCTCAATCCGATGTGTCCGTGCGCTTCGTCGCCGACTTCGTTGTTGAGGAACAGGGAAATGATGTCGAGGGCGTCTTTGCGGTTGAGTTGGACGACTTGCGCCTTGGTGAGGAGCAGGTCGGCGAGGGGGATGGTGAGCGGGTCGAGGTCGAGGCGTCCGTCGAGCGGGAGTTTGTGGCACATCTCGAAGTCGCCGATGAGGATGTCCACGTGCAGGCTGGGGGAGGGATCGTAATAGTAGATTTGGCGGCGCATGCCGTTGAGCAGGTTGAAGCGTTTGTCGGGCGAGTAGCCCATTTCGCGGAAGAAAGGCTCCAGTTTTTGCCGGTCGGTTTTGGGGGCGAGGAAGTCGAGGTCGGGGGCTTCGCGCTGGAAGAGTTTGGGGTTGGGCTGGCTGTGGGCAAGGATGGCAAGCCCGCCAAAGGCGCGCAGATGCAGTTGATACGCGCCGGCGGCGTCCACAAGATGCTTCATCTCGCGGAAGAGTTCTTCCAGAGTTTGCATAAAAAATTATAAGTCACTTACGCAGTTTCTTCGTAGCGCGACATTTATGTCGCCTGAAAATGCGAGATAAATCTCGCGCTACTGCGCAAGATGAAATTATAACCCTTCTCCCCCACCGGGAGGGAGAAGGGTTGTGGAGCGATGTGGTTATTCAACGGGGATTTCCGCCTGGACCTTGTCCATGTCAATGCCCTGGCGTTTGCGGGCAGTCTTGAAGCCGAAGTAGATGATGGCGGCAAGGACGTACATGGAGAGCATATAAATCACCGAACTGGTGTTGGAAATGCCGATGCCGTACAAGCCGTTGGGATCGAGAATCCACTCATAGAGCAGGAAGACGAGGAAGCCGCCGAAGATGACGCCTGCCACGGTAATGAGCGGAATGCCCAGCAGGTCGTATTGGGCAATCGGGGAGGCTTTGTAAAGGTCCGGCTTGACGTAGGGCAGGACGATGGCGGAGATGGTCGTGCCGAGGTAGGTCACGGCAATGACAAGGGTGGAGCAAAGGGTGAGGGTCTGGAAGTTGGCGATGTTGTAGGAGAACAGCCAGGCAACCAGCACGGAGGGGATGACCATCAAGAGCAGGGCGTAGATGGGCGTGCCGGTGCGCTCGTCCACTTCGGCGACCTTTTCGGGGAGCAGGCGGTCGAAGGCGGCGGCGAAGATGACGCGCGTGGAGGAGAGGAAGACCGTGCCGCTCCAGCCGAACCACCACAGGCTCATGAGGACGACGACGATGAGTTGCAGGAGGCGGTTGGAGGTCAGGAAAGCGGCGAAGAGGGCGGGATAGGGCCACACCGGCAGGGCGGGAGGCACGTCCGTATATCCCCAAGCATAGTTCCACCAAGCGGCGCCCGCCTGTACGTAGAAGTCCCAGCCGATGGTGCGGCTGATGGCATAGAGCAAGATCACTGCCAGCAGCGTGGTGATGCCGAGCGCCCAGCCCATGCCGGCGACGTTGCGCTTGAAGTCGGTCGCGCCGCGCACTTCACCGTAGAGGGTGGCGCCCCAGTTGGGCCACAGGTTGAAGAAGACCATGTAGGGGAGGACGAGGAAGACCGCCAGGCTCAAGCCGCCGCCGGCAAACGGCGTCATTGCACCCGCTTCCGTCCCCAATGCGACGGTTGTATCGTACACCCCCGGCTGTGCGCCAAACAACTGCGCGGCGTTTGCATCCAGTCCGGCTTTGAAGGCAGCGTTGGAACCGGTCAGCAGGAGGACGATGACAATGAACAAGCCCAGAATGCCGCCGTAGAAGGAATACTTCTGGATTTTGGCGTAGGTCTTCATGCCCAAAGCAATGAAGACGCTCACCACGGCAAGGGTAATCAATGAGGCGACGAACGCGCCGTGTTCCGTGCCGGCAAACCACAGCGCGGCGTCCTTTGCGCCGAGGATGCCCAGGATGGGCACCAACACGATGTGGCGGAACATGTCGCCGTAGAGCGGCACCCACAGCCACAGGATGAACCACCAGCCGGTGACTGCCAGGATGAAGCCAACCGCGCCGCCCAGAATGCGGCTCTGCCAAACGTAGTCGCCGCCCGAACGCGGCATGACGGCAATCAGCCCGGCATAGACGATGACCTCGAAGAAGATGAACACCGCGCTGACAATCAGGGCGTTGATCATGCCGCCTTCGAAGTAATACATCTGGCTGAAACTGTACAAGCCGAGCGTGATGAGGTTGATCGAAAAGAACGCGTACACGAACGCGTCGAAGACCGACCACGAACGCACCAGGCCGGTCGCCTTACGGACAAACAGGTTGCTCATGAGAACGCTCCTCCTTGAGGTGGGATTGGTTTTCAACGTGCTACATGCTGTAACACGGGACGCCCATAAAAGTTAACCTGATGTCAGCACGTAATTTTCGATTTTGCGGTTTCCCAAAACGACGATGGCGCCCAGTAGTGTCCCCTGTTCGTACATGGAGCCGGGGTTGATGCACAGCGTCTTGCCGATGCGCGTCGCGCCGCGCCCTTCGTGGATGTGTCCGTGCAAGCCAAGCAGGGGCTGGGTCTCTTCGATGGCTTTACGCAGGGCGGTCGAGCCGACGGGTTTGAGCGCCTGCCCTGCCAGCACGGGACGCAGGTCCTTGTCCAGTTCGGGCGCTTCGTCCAGACCCGATTTATAGGGCGGGACGTGGATGTTGAAGATGGCATTGCGCGGGTCCTTGAGGCGGGAAATCATCGCTTCATACCGGACCTTGAGTTGGTCCTCGTCCTCTTCGCGGTGCGTATCCCAGGGCGTGCGGTTCGACCAGCCGGAGGCGATCATTTCGTGGACGCCGTCGAGGGGAATCACCTGTCCCTCGGCGTGAATCACGCTGCGGCTGGCGCGAACGATTTCGTCCACCTCATCCATGTCGTCGTTGCCGGGACAGCAATAGACCTTCATGCCGGTGCCGTCCAGTTTCTTATCCGCCAAATCCATCCACTGCTGGACGACCTTCAACACTTCCTGCAAAAAGATTTGATGCACACGGGCGGGGTCTTTTTCGAGTTCGGCAATTTCGTCGGGAGTGGTCAGGTAGGGATAGTAGCCGCGGCTGCGGACACGCTTTTGCAAATCGGCAAGTTCGTCTTCGTTCGTAATTTGAAACTCCTGCTCGAGGAGGGTGACTTTGTAGTTCTTCCCGCCCTGATGGATGAATGGCACCACCGCCTTGCCTGTCATGTCGCCGCCGAGGATGAGCACATCCACGCCATAAAACTTGCCCGCATTCAAAAACTTGCTCCAGCAAATATCCGAACCGTGAATATCCGTGGCAAAGAAAAGTTTGGTCATTGCAAATCCTTTGGCGGGATGTAACAGGGTCAAGCCTGACGATTTGCAATTATACATCGCACAATCGCATTCAAAGCATTCGGCTTGTTATGGAATTATAATCGGAGCAGGAGTTGTTACAGGCGAGGAACCATCCACGAATGAGGCTGCGAATACTCGAATGCAAGACTCTCATTCGTGAAAAACTTGCCCTGAGCCTGTCGAAAGGTTCGTGGCTGGTTTGCCCACAAAAAAAAATGCCGGCAGAGATCGAGGAAAGGATGAAGGCTTGCATTAAGCAACACTTGTGCCTGGCGCAATTGCAGGCAAGTCGAAATGATGCAAGCGGGAGACAGGTATAATAAACTTATGCCAAGACAAACCCGTTTGCAGAAATTCATGGACATCCTCCGCCAACAGCGCCCTATACTGGCGGAGCAATACAACGTCGCCACGCTGGAGGTGTTCGGTTCCTACGTGCGCCATGAGCAGCGCAAGGATAGCGACCTTGACATTTTGGTTACATTCAGCAAGCCGCCGAGTTTGTTCAAATTCGTCCGTTTGGAAAATTACCTTTCCGACCTTCTGGGCGTTAAAGTGGATCTGGTGATGAAAGATTCGCTCAAACCAGCGATTGGCAAAAATATTCTGCGCGAGGCCATCCCTGTATGAACCGTGAATATGCCGATTTCTTCCGTGACATGTTGGAAAACGCCCAGCGCGCCATTCAGTTTACAGAAGGCATGGATTACGAATCCTTCTCCAAAGACGAGAAAACAGTCTATGCTGTCATTCGCGCCGTTGAAATCATCGGGGAAGCCGCGGCGAATATTCCAGCGAAAGTTCGTTCAGAATATCCCGGCATCCCCTGGCGCGAAATCAAAGGGATGAGAAACAAACTCGTGCATCATTATTTTGGCGTCAACACGGAAGTGGTTTGGCAAACGATAAATGAAGACCTGCCGATGTTGATCAAGGAATTGAAGAGTATTCCCATCGAAGCCAAAGAGTGAATGAAATATCAAAACGGCGTACACCCAGGTACGCCGTTTTAATTATGCCCATCCATTCCCAACTATTCACCCAAAACTGGAGCCTTCATGCACTACCCCCCCGAACCCTTCCGCATCAAAGTCACCGAACCCATCCGCCTCATCCCGCGCGAGGAGCGCGAAGCGGCGCTCAAAGCCGCGGGCTACAACCTCTTCGCCCTCAAAGCCGAAGACATTTTCATTGACCTGCTGACCGACTCCGGCACCGGCGCGATGAGCCACGACCAGTGGGCGGCGCTCATGCGCGGCGACGAGTCCTATGCGGGCGCGCGCTCGTTCCACCGCCTCAAAGCCGCCGTGGAAGACATCTTCGGCTTTAAGTATTTCGTCCCCACCCATCAGGGACGCGCCGCCGAAAACATTCTTGCCGCGTGCCTCGTCAAGCCTGGGATGTACGTCCCCAGCAACATGCACTTCGACACCACCGACGCCAACGTCCGCGCCCGCCGCGGACGCCCCGTCAACCTCGTCATTGACGAAGCCGCCGACCCCGCCAACCCGCACCCCTTCAAGGGCAACCTCGACATCGCCAAACTCAAAGCCTTCATCGCACAGCACGGACGCGAAAACATTCCCTTCGGCATGATCACCGTCACCAACAACGCCGGCGGCGGACAACCCGTCTCGATGGAAAATCTCAAAGCAGTGGCAGATGCCTATCACGAGGCGGGCATCCCGTTCTTCATAGACGCGGCGCGCTACGCCGAAAACTGCTACTTCATCCAACAGCGCGAACCCGGCTACCGGCATCGTTCCGTCAAAGACATCGCCCGCGAAATGTTCGCCCTGGCAGACGGCATGTGCATGTCCGCCAAAAAGGACGCCATCGTCAACATCGGCGGCTTGTTGTGCGTGAACGACGAAACGTTGTTCCAGAACATCAAGAACGAACTCATCCTGCGCGAAGGCTTCCCCACCTACGGCGGACTTGCCGGGCGCGACCTCGACGCCATGGCAGTCGGCTTGTACGAAGGCTTGGACGAAACCTACCTAGCCTACCGCATCGCCCAAACCGCCTACCTCGCACAGCGGCTCAACGATGCAGGCATTCCCACCATCCAGCCCGCCGGCGGACATGGCGTATATGTCAATGCCGGGGCGGTGCTTCCCCACATCCCCCAACACGAATTTCCGGCGCAGGCGCTCGCCGTCGAACTGTACCGCGAAGGCGGCATTCGCGGCGTGGAAATCGGCTCGGTCATGTTCGCTCATCCCGACCCCGACACCGGGCAGATGGTCTATCCCAAACTCGAACTGCTGCGCCTCGCCATCCCGCGCCGCACGTACACCCAGAGCCATTTCGATTATGTAGTGGAAACGCTGGCAAACATCAAATCCCGCGCCGCTGAAGTGCGGGGTTACAAATTCACCTACGCGCCTGAGTTATTGAGGCACTTCACCGCGAGGTTCGAGCCGCTGTAAGTGGTCACGTCCCCAAATAACGCCGAACACGTTGGACACTTGACACGCCGCACTGGACACCTGATACTCCAACCCATGACTCGCTGGCTCGACCCCTCACCTGTCCAAATTCCCGCCTCCTTCGCGGACCTGAACCTGCCTCCCCTCATCGCGCAGACTCTCATCCGACGCGGCATCTACTCACCCGAATCTGCCCGCGCATTTCTACATCCCGATGAAAATCCATCTGTGCCATTCCCTGAGATAGAAAAGGCAACAGACATAATCAAAGCGGCTATACGCAAACAAGAGAGAATCTGCGTCTGGGGCGACTTCGACGTGGACGGGCAGACCGCCACCACCCTGCTCGTCCAAACCCTTCAAGCACTCGGCGCAGACGTGGTGTACTACATTCCGATTCGCGGCAAAGAAAATCATGGCGTTCACGTCGAAAGCCTTCAACCGATTTTGGATGGCGGCGTCAGTCTCCTGCTTACCTGCGATACCGGCATCACCGCCCACGAAGCCATTGACTACTGCAACTCGCGCGGCGTGGATGTCATCGTCACCGACCATCACGACCTCGGCGAAACGCTCCCCAACGCCAAAGCCATCATCAACCCCAAATTGCTGCCAGATGACCACCCGCTTAAAAACCTGGCAGGCGTGGGGGTGGCGTATAAGCTGGCGGAGGCTTTAATTGCGAGTCGAACGTCGAAAGTCGAAAGTCAGGACTTACTCGACCTTGTCGCGCTGGGACTGATTGCGGATGTGGCGCTGTTGAAGGGAGAAACGCGCTCGCTGGCACAAAAGGGAATTCGAAAACTGCGCGAGACGAAACGGCTCGGCATAAAGGTGATGGCAGAACTGGCAGGCGCAAGTCTCGAAACCCTCACCGAGGAAACCATCGGCTTTACCTTCGCGCCGCGCCTGAACGCACTTGGACGCTTGAGTGACGCCAACCCCGCCGTCGAATTACTAATTACCAACAACGCTTCCAGAGCCCGCGTCCTTGCCGCGCAGATCGAGGGTCTCAACGCCCAGCGCAGGCTGTTGACCAGTCAGGTCACGGAAGCGGCGGAGGCGCAGCTGCGCGAGAACCCCAGCCTGTTGAGCGAACCCGTCATTGTGTTGTCGCATCCCAATTGGCCCGGCGGCGTGGTGGGCATCGTCGCCAACCGCCTCGTGGAGCGGTACCACAAACCTGCCCTGCTCCTCACTGAAGGCGAAGACGGCATCCTGCGCGGCTCCGCCCGTTCTGTGGAGGGACTGCACATCACCGAAGCCATCGCCTCACAGAAAGACTTGCTCCTCGGCTTCGGCGGTCACCCCATGGCGGCAGGACTTTCCCTCCCCAAAGACAACCTGCCCGCCTTCCGCCGCGGACTGGGCAAAGCCATCGAACGCCAACTAGGGGCAATGATCCGCAAGGAGCCAACGCTGCAAATTGACGCTTGGCTGGAATTGCACGAAATCAATCTCGAACTGGCAGACGCCTTGGAGACGCTGGCGCCCTTCGGCGCGGGAAACCCGGAGTTGATTTTGGCGACGCGGAATGTGACGCTCAAATCGGCAACGGAAATCGGAAAGACAAAAGAGCATCTGCGGTTGACCGTGGAGGACGAACGCGGTAATGTGCAAAGTCTCCTGTGGTGGGGCGGCGCCGGGGAAGAACTGCCGGAAGCGGGCGCAAAACTCGACATCGCCTATGCACTGCGCGCCTCCGCCTACCGCGGACAGCGACAGGTCAGCCTGACGTTCGAGGAGTACCGCCTCACCGAAGAAAAGCCCATCGAAATTCACAAACCCAAATTGGAAGTGCGGGATATGCGCTTGCAGCCCTCCCTCTTAAACCTTCAGCCTTCCACCCTCATCTGGGCGGAGGGACCCGACCGAGCCGCCGGCGTGCCCCGCTTCGAACTGCGCCCTGCGGAAGAGTTCTCCATCTACACCACGCCCCCCTCCCCCGCCGACCTGCACCGTGCGCTCGAAATCGTCCAGCCAAAGGTCGTGTATGTCTTCGCCGTCACCCCGCCGCCGGAAAAAACAGATGAATTCCTCACCCACTTGGCGGGGTTGTGCAAGTATGTGTTGAATCAACGGAAGGGAAAGGTCAGCCTGCAGGAACTTGCCGCCGCCATGGCAGCGCGCGAAAGCGCGGTGCGGATCGGCTTGGAGTGGCTGGCGGCTGGGGGTCACCTCGCAGTTTCCGGCGGGGACGATGCGCTCGTCCTAACGCGGGGAAATGGCGAGGCGAATCAGTATCTTCAAAAAGAGTTGTATGTCGCAGTGAAGGGCATCCTGGAAGAGACCGCCGCCTATCGCGCCTACTTCGCCAAAGCGGATATTCACCGTCTCATGGAGTGGGAGTAGCCGTGCGGACATCGGGGATGGTAATCGAGTCAATGTTGATTGAACCCCCGCTCAAATGCTCGATGACCAGTTCATGCGTCCCCATGATGAGGACGGGGGAAACCCAGTCTGCCAGTTGAGTCTGCGGGCTGGCTTGGCTCACCTCGAACTCGATGCCGTCCAAGTCAATGCGCATTGTCCCCAAACTGGGTCCCGCCTGATAGGTGACGATGACCTGCTGACCCACAAAGGTAAAGAGGGCGTAATTTTCGATGGTAAAGGAGATGTGCAGGGTGTTTTGATAAGCGCCCGTCACGTTGGTCTGGCTGGTCCATTCGCCGTCGTAGAGAATGGCGTAGTAGGTGTCATCATACTTTGCCAGCACCGAAGGGATGGTGGGGGTAAAGGTGGGAGTAAACAACGAGGACGGCGGCTTGGTCGAAAATGAAGGCTCCGTTTCGACAGGCGGCTGTGACCCCGAACGGGTGGGAGAAGGCTGCGGCGGGAAGAATGGACCGCCACCCCCCGGCGGGATAAACGGCGCAGTGGTGGGGGTGGGTGCGCCCAAAGGAGGTCTGGAAGTGGGGCGATTGGAGACCGGCGAAGGCACAATGACGACTTGCGTCGCAGTGGGTTCGGGTGTTAGCGTTGAAAGACCGGGTTCGGTCCCTACATAGAGAAAACGGAAGCGGGTCGGCGTGGGCGTAATTTCCACCGGCTGAAGCGAAGCAGCGCGGACAGAGAAAAAAATCACCACAATGCCCACCAAGGACAACGCGCCGATGATGAGGGGCGTCAATACACTGGGGTCAAGGGAGGGTTTATTTTCCATTCGTCGCCTGATCGGTAATTTCCAACGCTTTGTCGAGTATCGCGAATCCCTCCTGCAATTGCTCTTCGGTGATGATCAGCGGAGGGATAATCAATATCGTGTGCCAGTGGGTGTACAGGAACAAGCCGTTGTCGAGGCAATACTTTCGCAGAGCGGTCATTTCGGGCGACGAGCCGTTCCAAGGCGCCATCGGCTCTTTCGTCTTGCGGTTTTTGACCAACTCGATGATGCCAAACAACCCAATCGAACGGACATCGCCCACGGAGGGATGCGCCTCGCCCAGATCGGACAACATCCGCTTCAAAACGGGACCCATGCCTGCCGCGTGCTCGACGACTTGATCCTCCCTCATGGCTTGGATGTTCGCCACCGCCGCCGCCAGCGAGACCGGGTGTGAGGTGTAGGTCAAGCCGCTCTCGAAGGGCGTGTCGTTGAACGCCGCCGCGATCTCCGGCTTCATCGCCACCGCCCCCAGCGGCGCATACGCGGAGGTGAGTCCTTTTGCCATGGTCATGATGTCTGGCACCACGTCCCAATGCTCGACGGCAAACCATTTGCCGGTGCGCCCGAAGCCGCTCATGACTTCATCGGCAATCATGACGATGCCGTACTTGTCGCACAAAGCGCGCACGCCCTGCATGTATCCCTGCGGAGGGATGATGATGCCGTTGGTGCCGGTCACCGATTCCATGAGGATTGCCGCAATAGTCTCCGGTCCCTCGTATTGGATGATCTCTTCGAGGTGATTGACGTAATCGCGGGCGAACTCCTCCTCCGAAATATCGGGGTTGGTGCGGTGAAAGGTGGAACGGTAGCGGTACGGGTCGAGGAAATGCACCACGCCGCTCATCAGGTTCGGCTCCCAGGCAACGCGGCGCGGGTCGCCGGTGGCTGCCATTGCGCCGGCGGTGGCGCCGTGGTAGGAGCGGTAACGGGCGAGAATCTTGTGGCGTCCCGTGTAGCCGCGCGCCAGCTTGATGGCGTTTTCGTTGGCATCTGCCCCGCCGAGGGTGAAAAGGATCTTGGTCAGGGCGCGCTGCGGGGTCACATCCGCAACTGCTTTGCCCGCCAGCGCGCGGATTTTGGTCGTCATGCCTGGCGCGGCGTAGGGCAACTCCGCCGCCTGCTCCTGCATGGCGCGGATGATGCGCTCGTCGCCGTGACCGATGTTGACGCACATGGTCATCGAATTGAAATCGAGGTAGCGTTTGCCGTCCACATCCCAAAAATACACGCCCTTGGCGCGCTGGACCGGGATGGGATTCACCCTGGCTTGCGCCGACCATGTCCAAAAAATGTGTTCTTTTGAAAGAGGGAGAATTTCGCTATCGGGGAGGTCAAACATAATTTTCCTTATAAATATGCGTGTTGACGATGACGAGAAAAGGTCACCCCTGAGCGCGGCTTACAAGGTTTCATCCAGCAGATTTGGATTATTTACGAGCCAGCCGCGCAAAGCCTCAGCCAGACATTCGACATCCCCCAAACGGGAAGAACAAATTTCGAACAGTTCATCTTCACTGACATCATGATAAAAATGCACGAGACGATTTCGGTAGCCTGCCAATTTTTGCATAAGCGAAAAGTCTTTACTGGAGATAACCTTATGCCGATGCAACACAGAGGCAATTTCCTTGTATTCGGTAACGGCTTCGCCAAAACCCTTCGCCGCGATATGTCTTCCGAGGTCAAAAAGGGCTTCCAAAGCGCGGCGCAGGCAGGATTCCGCCGTCCAGATATTCCGGCTGTCCTGCAAAAAGTCTGTTTTTGAGTCCAAAGGCAAAGAGCGAATTTCGCTCAACATTCGATTGACCCAGCCTAATCTATCTGCCGCAACACGCTTGGAGATTTTTCCAGGGACCATTGCTAACTTTCCTCTAAAATTGCCGCCATTCGCTGGCGTTCGAACCCGGCTAAATCCCCCGCGCGGCGCAGAACGAACAATTCGTATTCATCGGCAAGATAGTCATCCTCGGCATAGACGCGTTCGCCGCGAATGATGTTTGCCGCCAGGAACGCGTCCACCTCCTGCAAAACGACCAAATCCACATTGGCGTTCCCGAATAATCCTTCGAGATCGGATGTCAAGCCGACTTTATCGTCAACGGAAAAAGGAGAATGGGTCAAAACGCCAATATCCAGGTCGCTTTGTGAAGCGGAAAGAGAAAGGCGGTCATCTCGCAGGACTTCGAATAACTCCCTGCCGCGACTGCCAAAACCATACAGCGCCTTGACGCCGTATTTCTTACAAATTTGCTCAATCGCCTGATATCGCCTGCTCATAAAATAATTATACCCTGTTGCCGATTCAATCCTCCTCATTTCGCCGATTTGTGATAAACTTGCGCCCGTTGTAACACAGGTACGTCACATCACGTGCCTTTCCGCTCCCGGCGAACCTACGGTTTGAACGGGAGCAATCCCAAGGAAAGGAGGAAGCCCCTCATGCGCAAATACGAGTTGATCTGCATCTTCCAGCCCGAACTGGACGAGAACGCATTTAAAAGCGCTCTGGAACGCGTCCAAGGCTGGGTTGGCGAAGCAGGCGGCAGCGTGGACAGAACCGAGGTCTGGGGTCGCCGCAAACTTGCCTACCCCATCCGCAAGCAGACCGAAGGTCAATACGTTCTGATGAACGTCACGCTCGACCCCAAGTCCACCAGCGGACTGGAGCGGAACATCCGCTACCTCGAGCCGGTGCTCCGTCACATGCTGACGGTTGTGTAACATTCCCGCCAAATCGTTGAACGTTCTGGCGTTCGTAAGGAGTTTTCAAAATGAGCCGAGGATTGAATAAAGTCCAGATCATTGGTCACTTGGGCAAGGACCCCGAAATGCGCTACACGCCTTCGGGCAAACCGGTGACCACCTTCACTGTGGCGGTCAGCCGCGCCTGGAATTCGGCGGACGGCGAACGCCACAATGAGACGGAATGGTTCAACGTGGTTGCTTGGGGCAACCTGGCGGAAATTTGCAAACAATATCTCTCCAAGGGTCAGCAGGTTTATGTGGAAGGACGCCTGCAGACCCGCCGCTGGGACGACAAAGAAGGCGTCAAACACACCAGCGTCGAAGTGGTTGCCAGCGAAATGATGATGCTCGGCGAACGCCGCGACCACAACAACAGCGCCGATGTCTCTGCGGCTGAAGGTTCCACGGAAACCACCGACGAAGAAGAGTTTCCTTTCTAGATTTCAAGCGGAGTAAGAAATGGCTGACGACAAAAAAACACCCGAGACGCAGCAACAGGCACAGGGCGGCGCGCGCTTCTTTGCCAAGCCCAAGTTTTGCCAGTTTTGCGCCGATAAGACCCTGACGATTGACTACAAAAAAGTTGACCTGCTCAGGAAATACATTACCGAGGAAGGCACCATCCGCCCGCGGCGGCAGACCGGCGCCTGCGCCAAACATCAGCGCGCCATTGCAACGGCAATCAAGCAAGCCCGCCAGATTGCCTTGCTTCCCTTCACCGGCAAACATGCCGAAGAAATGCGCTAAGCTCAACTGACCAGCGCAGCGGGGCATGAGACGCCCACAAGGCGTGGGTCTCCATGCCCCGCATTTTCGTTTTGGAGCATTCATCATGTCAAATCAGGAAAAGAAACCCAAAGTCCTTACCAAAAAACACATTGCCCGCCTCGAACGCGAACGCCGCCAGGTCACCATCGTGCGCACGGTGGCAATCGCCATGATTATCATCGTTGCCGGCTTGATCGGCTATGGCATCCTCGATGTCAACTACCTGCAACTGCAAAAACCGGCGGTCGAAGTCAACGGCGAAAAAATCTCCATCAAGCAATTTCAGGAGCGTGTCCAACTTCAGCGGGCGAACCTGGTCAACATCTACCAGCAATATCAGTTCTACCAGCAAACCTTCGGCATGGACATGTCTCAGCAAATTCAGCAAATCAGTTACTACCTCCAGTCCCCCGAAGCGGTCGGTCAACTGGTCATTGACCAGCTGATTGACGAGGCGCTCATCCGCCAGGAAGCCGAGAAACGCGGCATCACGGTCTCCGATGAGGAAGTGGAAAAGGCGATTCAGGAAGCCTACAACTTTTTCCCGAACGGGACTCCCACCCCCACCATCACCCCCACCCCCTTTGAATACCCGACTCTCACTTCCGAACAGTTGACCCTCTACCCCCACACTCCCACCCCAACGACGGCTCCCACATTCACCCCTGAGCCGACCTCCACACCCGACCCCGCC
Source organism: Anaerolinea sp. (assembly GCA_020723805.1). GTDB lineage: Bacteria > Chloroflexota > Anaerolineae > Anaerolineales > Villigracilaceae > Defluviilinea. Next base: position 112,433 of record DYID01000007.1, read on the forward strand.
GCCACCGCCACGCCCACGCCCTCCGGTCGCCCCACCCCCACCCTCGTGCCGGAAGACATTCCACCCACCGCCACGCCTTACACACTCGAAGGCTTCCAGACCCAATATACCGACACCGTGGATCGCTTCAAATCCTACGGCGTCAGCGAAGCGACTTTGCGCGACGTGTACCGCAACAACATCCTGCGCCAGAAACTTCAGGATGCCATCGCCGCCGACTTGCCCACCAGCGAAGAACAGGTCTGGGCGCGGCATATCCTCGTTGACACCGAGAGCGAAGCGGTCGCCATCGTTCAACTCCTCAAGAACGGTTCCGACTTCGCCCGCCTCGCCAAAGAATTCTCCAAAGACACCGGCTCCGGCGCCCAGGGCGGCGATCTGGGCTGGTTCGGCAGAGGCGTCATGGTTCCCGAATTCGAGAATGCCGCCTTCAGCCAGCCGATTGGAGAAATCGGCGAGCCGGTCAAGACCCAGTTCGGTTACCACATCATCCAGGTGCTGGATAGGCGGGAACTGCCGCTCACACCCAGCCAGTTGGAAAACAACCGCCAAAAAGCCTTCACCGACTGGCTCGACGCGGCAAAAGCCGCCGCCCAAATCACCACCTACGACACCTGGCGGCAGCACATCCCGCCCATGCCCGATTTCCAACCTATCCCGCAATAAACAAGAAGCGAACATGAAAAAAATCGCCCGCGCTCTCCTGAGCCGGGCGATTTTCTTGTCCATCACAAGATCACTGATCACTGTTCACTGTCCCACTATTCCCCCACCCCCTACCCCCGCTTCAACATCTCATCCGTCACCTGATCCAGCCGCAGGCTGATGACCTGACTCGCCGAATCGCGTCCCATTGTCACGCCATAAATCACATCCGCCGCCTGCACCGTATTGCGGTTATGTGTGATGATGATGAACTGCGTATCTTTGCTCAACTCCACCAGCAAATCGCGGAAGCGCCCCACGTTCGCCTCGTCGAGCATGGCGTCCACCTCATCCATCACACACAGCGGCGTCGGCGAGACCTTCAACAGCGCAAACACCAGCGCCACCGCCGTCAGACTGCGCTCGCCGCCTGAAAGCAACGCCAACGACTGCTCGCGGCGTCCCGGCAGGCGCGTCTCGATTTCGATGCCGGTCTCCACCAGATTCTCCGGGTCGGTCAGCGCAAGACGCGCCGAACCGCCGCCGAACAACCGCGTGAACATCGCGCGGAACTGTTTGTCCACTGCGTCGAACGTCTTCGCAAATTCCTGCCGCGTCAACTCATCCAACTCGGCAATCACCTTGCGCAGGTCTTCCTCCGCCTTCCGCAAATCCTCCACCTGCGACTTCATGAACGCATACCGTTCCGACTCGCGGTCATACTCCTGCTTTGCCTCCGGGTTGATCGGTCCCATGCGCCGCACCTGCGTCCGCTGACGAATCAACTGCGCCTCCAAATCGGGTGACACCTCCGCCACCACGGGCAATTCCTCCACCATCCCCTCGAACGGCAGCGGCACGGGACCGGAAACATCCTCCGCATACTCGAACATCACCAGCCCGAAATCATCCATGATCTTCTGGCGCAGATTGTCCAGCGCCTCCTGCTTGCGCAACTGTTCCAACTGCACCTGACCCTGCAAACGCTCGGCGGTTGCCAGCATCCGCTGGGTATTCGCCTCCACCTCCTGCAGGCGCGCCTCTTCCGCCTCCGCCGTCTCCAACTCACGCTCGGCGGGGCTCATCTCCAGGTTCAACGCCTCGATCTGTTCCCGCAGGGCATTCTCTCGTTCATGCAAGCCGGCTTGCCGGGCGTCCAAATCGGCGAGCAGGGTCTCCGCCTCCCCCAAACGGGACGACATTTCAGAACGCCGCGTTTCGAACCGCCCCGCCTCTTTCGCCCGCTCCTCCCGCCTCGCCCGCGCATCCGCCAGCGCGCGCTCCGCCACAGCCTTGCGCGTCGCCCAATACGACACCTGCCCCTGCGCCTCTGCCAGGTCCATTCCGCTCAAACGGCTGGAAATTTCCTTCCACTCCGCGTCTGCCTTTGCCAGTTCCGCTTCGACGTTCGATAGCGTCTCCGTCAAACTTTTTTGGATGGATTCCGCCTCCGCCGCCTCTGCCTTCAACTGGACTTGCTGACTCTTCTGCCACTCCAACTCCCGGCGTTTCGCTTCGGACTCCAACCCAGCCTGCTTCTCCAACTCTTCGGCTTCTCCCACACTGACGCGCATCCGGCGCGCCGCCTCCGCCGCCTCCTGCCAGGTGCGCTGTGCCTCGTGCAGTCTTTCGGAAAGCGCGTCTGCTTCGCGGTTCAGTGCCTCGATCTGCCCGCTCAACACGGTCAGGGCTTCGGTCAACTCCCGTTTCTGGCGCGGACGGCTCAGGGCGGAGGAAGACGCGGATTTTCCGGCGATGATCAAGCCGTCGCCGCGGAAGACTTCCCCGCGCAGCGTCACGACGCGGGCATGAGGCGGCAGGTCCCGAATCAATTTGCGGGCGGCGGCGCGGTCGCGCACAATCAGGGTCTGCCCAAGCATCAGCCTCACCGCCGGGCGCAATTCTTCCGGCGCGTGAACCAGTTCGGAAGCGACGCCGAGGGCATCGGCATCCGAGGTCGTCAAAATTTCAGAAGCCTGACCGAGCGGCAGCAACACCGCCCGCCCCGCCTCATTCGACTCGAGCAATTGCAAGGCGTCTTCGATTTCATTTCCATCAAGAAGGACAGCATCGAGCGTATCGCCCAAGGCGGCGGCGATGGCGGTTTCGAGTTCCGCCGGCACATCGAGCGCCGCGCTCAAAGCGCCGCGTGCGCCGCGCAGTTTCATCTGGCGGGCGGCTTCGAGCAGGAAGCGCGCTCCCTCGGCGTATCCTGCCAGCGACTGTTCGGCTTGTTCGATGACCTCCAACTGAGCAGTGATGCGGGTGTGCGCGGCAAGGAGTTTGGTGCGCTCCTCGCTGTTGGCGCGCCGTTCGTTTTCGAGCCGCTCCACTTCCTGTTTGCTCTTCTGTTCGATTTCTTCCGCCTGACGTAACTGCGCTTCCAGTGCCTCTCGTTTGGCTTGTGCGGCGGCGTGCTGTTCGCCGGCTTCGCGCGTCAGGCGTTCGGCTGTTTCCACCGCCCGGCTTGCCGCTTCGATTTTTGCCGTCAGCGCTTCGAGGCGTTGTTTCAACTCATCCAGCCGCGCCTGCGATTCGGCGCGCTGGGCGTTCCAGGCTTCGATGCGTCCGCGCATGGAACGCATCTGCTCCTCCAGCGCGGCGCGTTCCGACTGACGCTCCTGCAAAGACCGCTGAACTTCCTCGTACTGTCTTTGCGCCTCTTCGTACTCCGCCTGCAGGCGGGCAACTTCCTGCTCCGCTTCGACGAGACGTTCCTGCGCCAGGCGTTCTTCATCCGAGAGGCGTTCCCGGTCGGCGAGCGCGGAAGTTTGCAGGGAGAGCAAGGCGCGGCGGCGCTCTTCGAGGACTGCCAATTCGCGGCTGATTTCCTCGCGCTGACTGTGCAGCTCAGCGGATTGACGATGCCAGGCATTCAACTGCGCCCGCAACTCCGAGAGACGCTCGCGGAAGGCGTTGTAATCTGCCTGCGCCTTCGCGTGTTCCTCACGCGCCTCCTGGACGCGCGCTTCCTGGGCGCGAACCGCTTCGCGCGCGGCGGTGAGTTCCTGCTGTGCGCGATGCCAGTGATAGCCGTACCACTCGCGCAAAATCACTTTGAGGTCTGCCTGGGCGCGGGCATATTCCGAGGCGCGTTTCGCCTGCCGCTCCAAACTGCGCAAACGCGGCTCCAGTTCGGACATGATGTCGAGCACGCGTTCGAGGTTGCGCTGGGTGGTTTCGAGCCGTTTCAGGGCTTCTTCGCGGCGCGAACGATACAACCCCACGCCCGCCGCCTCTTCGAACAATTTGCGGCGCTCCTCGGCTTTGAGCGCCAGCGAGGCATCCACCAACCCCTGCCCCATGATGGTGTAGGTGCGGTCTGCCAGCCCGGCGGCGGAGAGCAGTTCGTTCAGGTCGCGCAGGCGCACCGGTTGGTCGTTCAGCAGGTATTCGTTGTGTCCGTCGCGGTAGGCACGGCGGGTCATGGCGACTTCCGTGAATTCCACCGGCAGCCAGCCGGTGGAATTGTCGAACACGATATGCGCCGAAGCCATGCTGGCGCGGGCGCGGTGTTCCGAGCCGTTGAAGATCATGTCTTCGGTTTTTTTGCCGCGTAACAGCGAATAGGACTGCTCGCCCAGTACCCAGCGCAGGGCATCGGCAATGTTCGACTTCCCCGAACCGTTCGGTCCGACGATGGCGGTGATGCCCGCGGCGAATTCGAACGTGGTTTTCGATGCGAACGTTTTGTAACCTTGAAGTTCCAGTGATTTAAGACGAAGAGGCATGGTGGTTTACGATTTTGGATTTTGGATTTTGGATTTTAGATTTGGGATTTTGGATTTGGGATTTGGGATTGGCGGTTGTCCAGTTACTTGAAGGTGATGCCGAGCGCTTCGAGGGCGGTTTGGGCGGCGATGCGGGCGGCGATGCCCTTACTGGAGCCGTGCCCCCTGCCATAGGTCACGCCCTGGATGCGTACTTCCACCTCGAACTCTTTGGCGTGGTCGGGTCCCTTTGCCGAGACGGTGACATATTGCGGCGTTCCCAGTTTCTCCGCCTGCGCCCATTCCTGCAAACGGCTTTTCGGGTCCTGAATTTCATCGAGGATGTAATCCTGGATGTCATCCAGAATCGGGTTGACAAACTCCTCGACCGCCTTCAGACCCGAGTCCAGGTACAACGCGCCGATGAGCGCCTCGAACGCAGAACCCAGCAAGGTATCCCGCTCCTTCCCGCCGGAGGAGTTTTCGCCGCGTCCCAGGCGGAGGGCGCGTCCCAGGTCGAGGCGGCGGGCAAAATTTGCCAACTGGTCATTGCGGACAATGGCAGAGCGGATTTTCGTCAAATCGCCCTCGGGCATTTCAGGGAAGCGGTTATACACCCAGGCGCCCACGATGAAATCCAGCACGGCATCGCCGAGGAATTCGAGGCGTTCGTTGTCTTCCTGGACGGTGGGATTCTCGTTCACGTAGGAACGATGCGTGAGGGCACGTGTCAGAAGAGACAAATTCGAGAAGGGCAGATTCAGCCGCCGGCTTAAGTCGGCGGCGGATTCGTAGTCGCGCGGTTTAAGGTCTTGTGTCATACGGATTGAGCGGGCAGAATTGTATCATGACTGAAGTTATGTACCCGCTCGCAATCGCCCAAGCGATTATGTCAGGGTCATCGCGCACCCATCTGCGCGCGGGTCGCTCCCGCCGCACAAGACGCCCGTTTCCTGGTCGCGCCAAATGACCTGACCGCGCCCGAACAACGCGCGTTCATAGCCTGTCACCTCATACACTGGATGTCCCATCGCTTGCAGGGCATCCAGTGTTTCTTTCGGCATTCCTTCTTCGATGGCAACGCGCCCGCCGGCTTCGTCCACGTCAATGCAGAAGCGCGGCAGGTCGAGGGCGGACTGCGGGTCGAGCCGCGCATCGTGCAACGCAGAGAGGACCTGAACATGTCCCTGCGGCTGCATGAATCCGCCCATCACGCCGTAGGAGGCGTAGAGGACCTCACCCCCAACCCCTCTCCTAAAAGGAGAGGGGGGCATGCCCCCGTCCTCTCTCCCAAAGGGAGAGGGGGGGCGAGTCACCATTGCCGGGATGATGGTGTGATACGGTCGCTTGCGCGGGGCGAGGCAGTTGGGGTGATTGGGGTCGAGGCTGAAGTTGTGTCCGCGGTTTTGCAGGGTGAAGCCCCAGCCCTTGGGGACGATGCCCGTGCCGAAGCCCATGTAGTTGCTGTTGATGAACGAGCAGGCGTTGCCGAATTTATCCACCACGCTCAGGTACACCGTGTCTGATGAAGACACCGGCGTGCCGCGCGAAACATCGAGCGTGGCGCGGCGCGGATGGATGAGTTTGCGGCGTTCGGCGGCGTACTCTTTCGACAACAACTCCTGCACCGGCGCATGGAAAAACTGCAGGTCGGCAACGTACCAGCGCGCATCGGCAAACGCCAATCGCAGCGCCTCGATCATCAGGTGCATTTTCTCAGGCGAAGTTGCATCGAGCGACGCAAGGTCGAAGCCTTCGAGGATGTTCAAGGCAATGAGCGCGGTGATGCCCTGTCCGTTGGGCGGACATTCGTACACGCGCAAACCGCGATAATCAACCGAGATGGGCTCCTCCCACGTGGACTCGTGCGCCGCGAGGTCGTCCATCGTCATACAGCCGCCCGCCTCTTTCAGGACGCCGACAATTGCCTCTGCAATCGGACCTTGGTAAAAGCCGAGAGCGCCCCGCTCCGCCACGAGTTTGAACGTCCGCGCCAAGCCGGGGTTGCGGAAGAGTTCGCCAGCCTTCGGCGCGCGTCCGTCAATGGTCAACTCCTGCCCATTGGGCGCAGACTTGAGTTGCCGCTCCGCGCCGCGCGCCCAAAAGTGAGCCGTGAGCGGCGCGACGGGAAAGCCCTCCTCCGCGAGGCGAACCGCAGGCGCGAGAACCTCGCTCATCGAAAGCGAGCCATGCTTTGCGATAAGGTCACACCAGCCCGCGCACGCGCCCGGCACAGTGACCGTGTGCGGGTGAAACGGAGGCAAGGCTTCAGCGAGGAGTCCTTCGCTCTTTAGCCGATCCAGCGTCAGGGCGGCGGGAGCGCGCCCCGAGCCGTTGAGGGCGGTCACCTGTCCCGTATCCGCAGAGTAGTAGAGAGCAAACATATCCCCGCCGATCCCTGTGGAGGTGGGTTCGGTCACATTGAGCGCGGCGGCGGCGGCAACGGCGGCATCGGCGGCATTGCCGCCCTTCGCAAGGATTTCAAGACCTGCCGCGGTGGCGAGCGGCTGAGACGTGGCGACGATGCCATTGCGGCTATAGACGGGCGAACGGCGGGAGGTGAAGGCAGGTTGGGACATGGGTTCCTCGATTCTGTCATCCTGAGCGGAGTGAAGGATCTCTGAGATCATTGTAGAGACTCTTCGCTCCGCTCAGAGTGACATGCGGAAGTATAATCCCATCAACGAGGTGGACGATGAAAAAATTTTTCTCCCTGCTCTTCGTTCTTGGACTGGCGCTCTCCGCTTGCGGGACATCACCAACGCAATCTGTGCCGCCTATTCAAACCTCCACGCCTTCGCTGGCTCCAACAGCGACGCAAACGCCCATCCCGCCGACAGCCACCATCACGCCCCTGCCCACCATCCCAACCTTCACACCGACATTCGATGTCTCAACCATCGTCACGGTCACGCCGGCAGAGAAGGCGGAGTATCCAACAATTGATTCAACAGTAAACGTCAAAGATTATTTTCCTGAAATTTTAGAAAACCCCTCTCCTAACGCGACAGACAAAATCCTAAAATTCTTGAACGAAGGAGGAAATGGAGAAACTCTTGTTAAAAGACTGGACGAGGTATACATGAAATCGGATTTTCGAGGCGGATATGCACTTCGCGACGTAACAGGCGATCAAGTCCCCGAATTTCTTTTTGTAGAGGTAAATTATTTTGGAAAACCTGTCGTCTTCTCATGTCAGAAAGGAGGCTTTGAACTGATTTCTGTCTTATCAGGTGATTTTGAATTTTGGGATTACACCTTTGCACTTGATGATTTGAATGCTGATAATATTCCTGAAATAATCGTCACTGGGACAGGCGGAGTAAGTTTTCCAAACTCAAAAATATTCTTTTATGAATGGGTTGGAAACAAATTTTCAATTTTAGGGCAACTGAATTTCTTAGCATTAAGACAGATTCAGATCAATGACTCAAACGGAAATGGAATTAAAGAAATTTCATTTACGGGAGGTAATCCAGGATGTTTGAGCTGTACCAATTTTATACCCCAGAGGCAAAGAACTGTTGAATACGAATGGAACGGTAAAGAATTTATTGAAATTTCTAGCACATTCACGTCGCCAAAATATCGCTTTCAAGCAGTTCAAGATGCCGATGCTGCAATCAACTCTGGAAAATTTGACGAAGCATTTAGCCTTTATGGGGAAGTAATATCAAATAAAAATCTTGAGTGGTGGTCACCTGAACGATTTACATATGAACAAGACGCTTCCCAGAGATGGATACCAGAAATAACCTCAATTCTAGAACCAATCAAAGACCCCTCCGAATACCCCCGCCTCGCCGCCTACGCCTATTACCGCATCATGCTCCTCCACCTCGTGCAGGGACAGGAGGCAGAAGCCGCGTCCGCGTATCAAACTTTGCAAGAGACCTTCGGCACAGATCCCTACGCCGCTCCGTATGTGGAGATGGCGTCCAAATTCTGGGAGGCGTACCAATCCACGCGCAGGATGTACGATGGCTGTGCGGCGGCGATCCAATACGCGGTGGAACACCCCGACATTCTGGTTCCGCTGGGGAGTGATTATCATGGCTGGCAAAGTCACATCTACGAGCCTGCGGATGTGTGTCCGTTTCGGTAGTGTTCAGAACGAGGAGGAATCGAAAAAGTTCACGATGCTCTCCAAAAACCCAATTTTTTGAGCTCCCTTGATAAATTTTTAATAACCTCCACTTGACATATTGAAATATCTTTTTATAATATATGAAAATCTCGACAAAATTAATTGAAATTCTTTACATCAAATTGAAAATATTGAGGCATTATGCAAAATCCGCCCCAGCCCCTTTCTGAAAACTGGGCTGTCCGCTTCTTCACTATCTGGACGGGACAAGCCTTCTCGCTCTTTGGTTCGGCGCTCGTGCAATTTGCCCTGGTCTGGTGGCTGACGCGGGAAACGGGCTCCGCCACCGTGCTGGCAACCGCGACTTTGGCGGCGCTCTTACCGCAAATCGTTCTCGGTCCGTTTGTGGGCGCATTGGTTGACCGCTGGAACCGCCGCGTCATCATGATCGCGGCAGATACGTCCATTGCGCTCGCCACGCTCCTGTTGTTTTATCTCTTCGCCGCAGGGCAAATACAAACTTGGCACGTCTTTGCGCTCATGGCAATCCGTTCTTTGGGAGGCACGTTTCATCACCCCGCCATGACCGCATCCACCTCCCTCATGGTCCCAGACAAGCACCTCGCCCGAGTCGCCGGCGCCAACCAGACCCTGCAAGGCTTGCTCAACATCTTCGCTCCGCCGCTGGGCGCACTGCTCATCGAAGTTATTTCCACCCAAAACGTCCTACTGATTGACGTGGGCACGGCTCTCCTCGCTATTCTGCCCCTGTTCTTCATCTCCATCCCGCAGCCCTCCCGCCACGCCCTGCAAGCCAGCGGCGCGATTGCCCCCACCACCTACTTCCACGACCTGCGCGAAGGCTTTGCCTACGTCCTCCGCTGGAAGGGATTGCTGGGGCTCATCCTGCTCGCCATGCTGCTCAACTTCATGCTCGTCCCCGCCTCCTCCCTGCTGCCGCTGGTCGTGACGAAGGTCTTCAACGGCGGCGCGGCAGAATTGGGCTGGGTGGAATCCGTCTTTGGCGTTGGCGTCATCGCGGGCGGAATCCTGCTCGGCATTTGGGGCGGGTTCAAGCGCCGCATTGTCACTTCTTTCACCGGTATCATCGGCATTGGCATGGGCGTTATCCTCACGGGTCTCACCCCTGCGACCATGTTTTACCTTTTGCTTGCCGCCCAATTTCTGCTGGGATTCATGCAGGTCTTTGCCAACGGACCTTTGATGGCAATCATGCAGTCCACCGTCGCTTCCGACGTGCAGGGGCGCGTCTTTTCTCTGCTGGGGGCGGGCGCCACCGCCATGATGCCGCTCAGCCTGCTGATTGCGGGTCCCGTCTCGGACGTGCTGGGCATCCGCTTCTGGTACATCCTCGGTGGAACGGTTTGCATCCTGATGACGGTCGTATCCTTCTTCATCCCCGCTATCATGGACATCGAGACGAACCATCAAACCATTGCCACTGTTACAGAAGCCGATTAATCCCGCCTTCTGAAAGCATTTTGAAGCGGCGTTAGAGAACGTCTTCTATGCCGGTTTCTGCCACTTTCAAAACGCACCTTTGCCCGCGTCTTTCCCGGACGCGGGCTTTGATTCTGCCAAAAGGCATGAGCCTCCCCCTGATTTTTATCCTCAAAATCTCCGCCTTCAAAATTTCTCCACCTTTGGGCAGGCAGTATCTGGTAGGCTTGATTTACGTCAGAAAAGATGAACAAACCAGTGACCGATGAACAAAGCCTGCTGCAACGCGCCACGCAATTGGAAACCCAAGCCTTGGCGGAAATTTACGATGCCTACAGCCCGGGCATTTACCGTTATGCCATGCGCCTGCTCGGTGATGTGACGCTGGCGGAGGATTGCGTCGCCGAAACCTTTGCCCGCTTTCTCAAGTCCCTGCAGGAGCGGCGCGGTCCGCGCGAGAACCTTCAGGCGTTTCTCTACCGCATCGCCCACAATCTGATTGTGGATTCGTACCGGCGGCAGGAAAACACGTCAGCGTTGGACGATGCCCTTCGGAGCGAAGCAGATGTCCCTGAGGAGGAAGCGGCGAAGCGTATCCGTCAGAAAGAGGTGCGCGAGGCAATCCGCCATCTGACGCCCGACCAACAGCAGGTCATCGCGCTCAAGTATCTGGAGGAATGGAACAACGAAGAGATTGCCAGGGCGTTGAAAAAGCCTGTCGGCGCGGTGAAGTCCATTCAACACCGCGCTTTGAGGAGCCTGTATAGATTGTTGAAAGAAAAGGGTTAACATGAAGAAACAAGATGAATTCGAGTCGTTCGTAAAGCCAAGGCTGGATGAACTCAAGCCTGTGCCGCCGCGCGACGCACACATGGCTTCACGCGGGCGCAGCCGGTTTTTGAGCCAGGCAGTATCTGCGGCTTCGCTCCCGCGTCAGAAAGGGTGGAGTTTCAATTTCAGAAAGGAGCGATATGCTATGAACGTGTTACTCTCCATCCTTGTGATTGCCGGGCTGTTGTTCGGCGGAGGTGCGACGGTGGTCGGCGCAGCGCAGGACGATTTGCCGGGCGACCCGTTGTATGTTGTCAAGACTTTGAGCGAAGATGTCGGTCTGCAGTTTCAGTACGACGCGGAAGAAAAGGCTCTGCGGCTGATGGAACTGGCGCAGGTGCGCATCGAAGAAATGACGCGCCTCGCGGAGGAAGGGCAGCCCATCCCCGCTCAGGTGCAGCAGCGGCTCGAACTGCACATCCAGCAAGCGCTGCAACTGTGCGCCCAACTGGATGACCCTGCCATGGAACGCGCACTGTTGCAAATCCGCGAGCGGCTCCAATTGCAAGTTCAGGAAATGACTCAGTTGCAAGCGCAGGCGCAGCAGCAAGCCAACCCCAACGCGCCGCAACAACTGCAACTGATGACGCAGACACAAACCATGCTGCAACAGCGTTTGCAGGCAGTGGATGAGGGTCTGCAGAACCGCGAATTGTTCCGCGAGCAGGTGCAGAATGAGTTCCAGTATGGGCAGGATGAAGTCACGCCGCCCGCTCAGAACGGCAACGGAGAACAAAACGGTCAGCCCAACCCCGATGCTGGCGGTCCGAACCCCGCACCCGGCGGACCGGGCGAGCCCAATCCGAACCCCACCCCCGACCCTATGCCCACACCAATGCCCAATCCAATGCCGGGCGGTAACGGGAACGGTTCCGGCGGAGGAAACAAGCCGTAATCCAACGTTCCTCACCCCCCCATCTAATCGTTCGATGATTTAGCAGCGGATTTCACAGATTGACGCGAACAAAAAGCCAGCCTCATGCAAGAGGTTGGCTTTTTGTTTGGCTTGATTCAGAGTAACTTATTCACCTTACGCGAAACGTCCCGAAGGTTCTCGCAAACTGCATCTATTTTTCAGCCAAACCTTCGGGACGGTGCGTAACATCAGTAACTCAATCAACCCCATGGGCATCCGTGCAATCCGTGGCTGAATTCTTCAATTTGGGGCAAATCATGTATTGCGCCTCAATCGTCATCGCCGCCTTCGCCTCCCTCGCCATCGGGGTTGTTGCTGTCGTGACAGGCGGTGCAGGTTGCAGAGCGCAAGTTTTGCGTGTGGCAATCGCGGCAGGACGCGCCGCCATGGTTGACACCGCTGCCGCCTTCGTCGGCAATGACGGGGTGAGGTCCGTGATAGGGCGCGTACCAGTTGTTCGTGGTATGGCATTGCGCACAGTCGCTGCCGAACATGCCGGCATGGAACTGCGGATCGCTGTGACAACTCACGCACGCGGTGGACAGTCCCTTGAATTGCCCGCCGGTATGACAGCGTTCGCAAGACACGTTTACGTGCGCGCCGGTCAAGGGGAAGTTGCTGCGGCTGTGGTCGAAGGTGGCGTTCTCCCAATCCGTCGGGTTGTGGCAGGCGGCGCAGTCCGTGCCAAATTGACCGTTGTGTTCATCGTCCTGGCGGTGACAGGAATAACAGTCGGTGGGCGTGCCTTTGTACACGTTGTTCACATGGCACTGTTCACAGCGCACCTCAGCGTGCTTGCCTTCCAGTTTGAAGGCGGAGAGATTGTGGTCGAACGAGGCGGGTGTCCAGCCGTCCACCGAGTGACAGGCGGCGCAGTCCCGTCCGAAGCGTCCTTCATGCGGCTCGTCGGCGTAATGACAGGCATAACAATCCTGAGGCGCGGCGGCAAAGTCTGCCAAACGGCGGGCATCCACATGGCATTTGACACAATCCACGCCAGCGTGTTTTCCATTCAACTTGAAAGGGAAGGAATTGTGATTGAACCCGCTCACCAGGCTGTCCACGCCGTCGTGGCAATCCAGGCACGACGAGCCGAACGCCAGGACGTGCGCCGTCATAAAACCGAGGTCGGTTTGACGATGACAGGTATCGCAGGTTTGGGGATCGAACTTGGAGATGTCGCCGGCATGACAATCGGAACAAACGAACGCCTCGCGCGTGACCTTGAACTGGTGCCCTTTCAAGGAGAATCCCACCGCCTCATGCGGGAACGAGATACCGTTCAATTCCGTGAGGCTGGCGGTGGGACCGCGGTGTTCGGGGTGGCAAAAGCGGCAGCGCAGATCCGGCTGGTCGGTCAGGAGTGAACCGTGCAGGGTCGCCACGTCTTTCATCTGCACGGCAATATTCCCATGACAGTCCACACAGCGGTCCTCCATGCGGGCGGATTCCCACGGCGCGGTGTGACAGGCTTTGCAGTTTCCGCCCGTCTCGGCATGGGAAGTGACGCCGCCGAGCATCTCTCCGCTTTGCGCGTTCAAGGGACCGGGGTTATACAGTACACCGCCCCGGGCGTAGGCATATCCGGCAATGACCAGGGCGGTGATCAGCGCCGCAATCATGCCCAACCCAGACATACAGCCTAAACGACTTGTAGTTTGCATTTGTGCCCTCCCAGGCTGATTTGTAATTTGCAATTGCTGCAGGTTAGTTGCCCCAGCCCTTTGGCGAGTGACATGCCGCGCAATCGGTGCCTTTCTCGCCGTTGTGCTTATCCTGATGACAAGCCGCGCACTGGCTGGGTGTGCCTTTATATACTCCGTTTTGATGACACTTCTTGCAGTCCACTTTGGCATGTTTCCCTTCGAGCGGGAAACCGGTCTGGTTATGGTTGAAGGAAGCGTTGCCCCATCCGTTGGGCGAGTGACAGGAACCGCAATCGGTGCCGAATTGACCGTTATGCTTGTCCTTCGAGGCGTGACAGGCATAGCAATTGGAGGGCGTGCCTTGGTAGCCGTTGGAATGACATGCCTTGCATTGTACGCCTGCATGTTTGCCATTGAGAGGGAAGCCGGTGTTGTTATGGTTGAAGTTCACATCCGACCAGCGGGTGGGCTTATGGCATGAGCCGCAGTCCGTGCCGAACTGTCCGTTGTGTTTGTCGTTGCCAGCATGACAGGCATAACAATTCGAGGGCGTACCCTTGAACACGCCGTTCGAGTGACAATTTTTGCACGCCACGCCAGAGTGTGAACCAGCGAGCGGGAAACCCGTCTTGCTGTGATCGAAGGTGGCATTCTTCCAACTGCTGGTGTTATGGCAAGCCGAACAGACCGTGCCGAACTGCCCGTTATGGGCGTCATCGGCGGCGTGACAAGCCACGCACTCCCGCGGCGTACCCTTGAACACACCATTCGAGTGACAATTTTTGCACGCCACACCCGAATGCGAACCAGAGAGCGGGAAGCCCGTGCGGCTGTGGTCGAAATTCACATCCTTCCAAGAGGACGGGTTGTGGCAGGAACCGCAGTCGGTTCCGAATTGACCGTTGTGCTTGTCATCCGCAGAGTGACAGGCAAAACAATTGGAAGGCGTTCCCTTGAATCTTCCGTTGGCATGGCAGGAGGAGCAGGCGGCTCCCTGGTGGGCGCCCACCAATTTGAATCCTGTCTGGCTGTGATCGAAATGCACGTCCTTCCAATCGAAGGGGTTATGGCACTTCGCACAGTCCATCCCCATCTGCCCCTGATGGACATCCGCGTGACAGGACACACAAGCGGTGGGTGTGCCTTTGAACGTCAAATCATTATGGCATTTCAGACAGGCAACGTTTACATGGCTGCCCACCAGCGCAAACGCAGTTTTCGAATGATCGAACGTGACATCCTGCCAGGTGGTTGCCTTATGACAGGAAGCGCAGTTCGTCCCCAGCACGCCCTGATGCGGGTCGTCCTGAGCGTGACAGGAGAAACAATCGGCGGGGGTTCCCTTGAAGAGATTGTCCTTATGACACGCCCGGCAGGCAACATCCGCATGGGCGGCGGTCAGTTTGAACGCCGAACGGTTGTGGTCGAAATGAGATGGCGACCAGCCCTCCGGCGTATGGCAGGAGGCGCAGTCTTTCCCCAACATCCCTTCATGCGCGTCGTCGTCCAAATGACAGGAGGCGCAGTCCTGTCCCTGCATTCTGAAGTCGGCAAGGCTGTGACCGCCACGATGACAATCCACACACGCCGCTTCAGCATGTTTACCCGTCAGTTTGAATTGAAAAGCGTCATGGTTGAAGCCGGTCACCATGCTGTCGTAACCGTTATGACAGTTCAGGCACGACTCGCCATAGGCAAGGATATGATCCACCATGAAAGCCTGGTCGCTCTGACCGTGACATGACTCACAAGTATTTTCATCGAATGTCGTCACATCACTGCCGTGACAATCCGTGCATTTGAACGGATCATTCTCCGCCTTGAACTGGTGCGCCGTCAAAAAATATCCCGAAAGCTCATGCGGATACTTCCACCCTTCGATTTCGGTGAGCGATGCCGTTTCGCCGCGGTGTTCGGGATGACAGGCGCGGCACTCCGCCGCCGGGTCAATGGCGTACATGCGCCCGTGCGGCGTCATCAAATCCTGCATCTGAAAGGTGACATCCTGATGACAGACGACACAGCGATCATCCATCGTCTGTGCCTCCCACGGGGCGGCGTGACAGGCGCTGCACGCACCGGCAATTTCGGCATGGGAATGAACGCCGCCCAGCACATCGCCGGCAACGGCATTGAGCGCCCCCGGGCTAAACATCTGTCCGCCGCTGGCAACGGCAAAGCCCGCAATGGCAAAAGCCGTGACAAGGGCGGCGAAGATACCAGTAAACGTAAAACAACCCAGGCGGGCGCTTCGCATTCTCCTCGCTCCTTTCTTTCAGGTCACTTTAAGAACGTCGCATAATACAAAGCCGCGCCGATATGAACAAATGCAGAGACGAACAACGCCATGCCTATCGGAATGTGAACGGCATGCCAGAGCGCCAGCAAACGCCGCGCCTGCTTGAGCGCCTCCTGTGAAAGCGTCCCTTCGATTTCCAAACCGTCCATGGTGCGCGGAATGCGGGTGAAGATGTAACGACCGATAAAACCGCTCACCACAATAATCGCCGTCAACAGGGTCGTCGCGCCGGCGAGACCGTTGAACTTCCACGAAGAATGCAGCAAAACCATATAAGGTCCCACCAGCCCGGTGAAGATGTGAAACTTGAGCCAAAAAGACATCCTCCCCCAGCGCACACTTCGGCTGCGCTTGCGCAGGCTGTAGAGCGTCTCCGTCATCAGCATCAGGATGAATCCCACGATGCCCATGCCATGACCGAACACGTCGCTCGCAGGAGGGATTTCGTGCGTCACCATGACCACAGCACCATACACAGCGGTAATCATAATCATGGTGAAGAAAGCCAGCCAAAGTTCCCTGTTGCCTCGAAGCATGAGACCTCCTGTTACGCCTGCACAGAATTTTTCTTCAGCCAAAAATCTGCAATCACATCGCCAACGCGTGCCTGCGGAGCAAGCAGCCGCTCTCGTATCGGCGATATATCCACGCCGTCCGAAATGATTTTTTCGAGAGGGAACGAAAGTTTCTGGTCGCCCATCACCACCGCGCCAAGCAAAGTCCGCTCGCCCACCAACAGCCGCAGGCGGTTCACATCGAATCCGGTCTGTGCAACGATGGCTTCCGGCAAGTGACGCCAGGTTTCGCTGTCGCCTCGTGCAATGCCGACCAAATCGTCGTCGCGTCCGCTCCCCACCATGCCGATGATCGTCGTCGTCAGCCCCGCCAGGCGGGTCACATTGAACGGAACCGCCTTGCGATAAACGGTGGGCTTCCCTGCCATGTTCAAACCGGCCGCATATCCCTGCTGACGCGCCGGTCCCCACAGGCTATCCAAAACAGATTGTCCGCTGGCGGGATCATAGACCTGCGCCGCATCCCCCGCCGCATAAATGGACGGATCGTTGGTCTGCAAATACTCGTTGACCAGAATCCCCCGCTCGATCTCCAGCCCAGCCTGCTTCGCCAACTCCAGCCGCGGACGGACCCCAATCGCATACGCCACCATATCGCAGGCGAGCGTTTTCCCATCCGCCAAACGGACGCCGTGGACGGTTCCCTTTTTTCCCAGAATTTCTGCAATCTCCGAGTGGAAATGCAGCCTCACTCCCTCCTCCTCAAGGCGGTGTTCGACAATGCGCGATTCCTGCTCGTCCAGCACATTGCTCCAATAACGGTCGCCGCGCAGCAAATAATGGACTTTTACACGGCGGGCAAGAAAGCCTTCCACTAACTCCAGCGCTGTAATTCCGCCGCCCACTACCACTGCCGTCCTGCCGCGCCGCGCGTGCTTCAAAATCTTTTTCGCGTCCTCCAAATGATCGAGTTTCAGAACGCCGTCCAGGTCGGCGCCGGGTATTTTCAACGGAGTTGCCTGCGCTCCCACTGCCAACAACAACCTGTCATACGACAGCGAAGTTCCACCCTCCAATTCCAACACATGCGCCTCGCGCAGGATTTTTTGCACCCTGCCTTTGACGTAACGGAAATTCATTTTGCGATACGCCGCGGCAGTGCGGGGAAAGAGCGCCTTATCGTGCAGTTCGCCGGTCAAAAAGTAAGCAAGACCGGGGCGAGAATAAAAGCCATACGGATCGTCGCCAATCATGACGACCTCCCCCTCCTGGTCCCACGAACGGATGGCTTCGATGGCGGCAATGCCTGCCACACCAGAACCGACAATCACATACCTCATGATTTCCTCCCTGCAAACAAATCGGTCTTCTCGAACCTCAACACCCCGCGCGGACAACGCGCCACGCACTCGCCGCACGTTAGGCATTGACTATGCACAACGGGTTCGCCCCGCCAGGCGTGGGCGCGCACATCAATCCCAACGGGACAATTGTACGAACAAATTCCGCACTGCACACAACGCGCGGAATCAGGCACCACATGTCCCGAAGTGAGGACCGTATGCCTGTCTGCATCACGTCGAAGAAATCCAAAGAATGTCATCGCTTACTAGTCGTCATTCTTATCGAAAAGTTACGGCTTTTTACCAAAACTTATTATTGGACAAATGGAGTAATAAAACAAATGTCAAATATCACCTGAGGATTACAAAAATGCAATGTCATTACCCCACCAAGGTCATCCCCTTTTTTCCCCTATAAACAAAAACAGAGCCGCTTCACAGCGGCTCTGTCGGTTCGCAAAACTTAAGCCGTAGGCTAGGTCTTACGAGAGAGGCACAACATTGGCGGCTTGCAGCCCTTTGGGACCTTCCTCTACAGAGAACTCCACTTTCTGGTCGGCGACCAACTTGCGGTATCCATCCGTCTGAATGGCGCTGAAGTGTACGAACACATCCTCGCCGTCCTCACGACCGATGAAACCATATCCTTTCGTGGCGTTGAACCACTTCACGGTTCCGACAATACGTTCTGACATCTTTCAATCTCCTGCTGAGAAATAATGTTGCCCGCGCCAGGCGCCGTCGCGCCGCGGGGCGGGCACGATGCTCGCAAGATTATCACGCCTCAAAAACACTGTCAAGACTGCCTCAACGCCTTATAAAGAACCGCATAACGGGACAAAAAATGCACCCAGGGCGGAGAAAGACGCGCCTTCCACCTCGCCGTTTGGATAACCTTCCGCATCTCTTCCGGACCCTCGAACTGCTCCACCAAAAGGACGCTTCGCCCCACCTCGAACGCCGCATGCGCATCCGACCCGACCGTCCCTGCCACGCCATGACGCCGGGCAAATGCCTGCGCCTCGCGGTTGAAACGCGGATTCATGCACCGCGAGTTGAATACCTCGATGGCGTCCACCTGCGGCAGAATTTCGAGCAGGTCTTCTTCTTTCCAGGCGCCGCTCCGCAAACGGTCGAACGGATGCGACACACTGATAAACGCCCCCTGCTCCTTCAAGCGCCGAATCGCCTCCTGCGGGAAGAGAAACGGCGGCACCTCCTCCGTCACGAACGCGGCGAGCAGTTCCCCCCGCGTTGTCATAATCTCCTCGCCCACAATGACCCGCTGCGGGTCCAGTTTTTGAGCCGCGAGCGCCCCGGCAATCGTGTTGTGGTCGGTGACCACCACCCGGTCGATGCCGCGGCGGCGGCAGGTTTCAATCAGTTTTTGCGGAGAAGTCAGGGAATCCTTCGAGAAAACCGTATGACAGTGAAATTCGACGGTGAGCATGGGCTGATTTTACCCTTCGGTTGTTGGCGAAATGAATGCTTTTGTTTTACAATCAACCCGCATGGACAACACCCCGCTGACCAAACGCCCCTGGTTCTACATTGCTGGATGGCTGGTCGTCCTGCTCATCCTGTACGGCTGGCAAATCCAGCGCATGGGGGGATTGCGAGCCCACCTACTCGAAGTTCTATTCGACCTGCTGCTTGTGTTCCCAGTGTTGCTGGTGCTCTGGCTGGCGTTTTTCTCCCAATTTGTCCTGCCAGTTCAAACCTTCCGCGACCGCCAAAAAATCTTCGACCGCCTGCTGACCGACTTGTTTGGAGGACACGGTCCCGCCATTTTCATCCGAAACGGACAGCAAATCAAAAAAGAAGGAGAGGAAGACAAGAAGGGTCCCGGCGTCGTCTGGCTCGATTCCGCCAGCGCGGCGGTGACACACACAGCGACCAAAATTAACCAAGTCCTGGGACCCGGCGTGTATTTCCTGGATAACGGCGAAAAGATCCTTGGCACCGTGGACCTTCATTACCAGGTAGACACAGTGGGACCCAAAGACGACGAAGACCCCTTTGCAGAAACCGGCGAACTCAGCAAGGACGAACGCAGGAAAAAGGTCAAAGCGCTCACGCGGGATGGCATCGAAGTCGTCCCCATCATTACCGTCAAATTCCGCGTGGACACCGGCTATCCACGCGAGGGCGAGCCGGGCTCGAGATTTGGCTTTCGTACGGGGCTCACAAAGAACGCAAAACAGAACGAGGAAAAAGACAAGGAAGCCATCCGCAAGGCGCTTCTGGGGGAAGGAATTAACGCGACCAACGAGTTGGCTCCCCGCAAAATGAGATGGAACGAACTGCCCGGCGTCCTTGCCGTGGATGTGTGGCGCGAATACGCCGCCAAGTTCACTTTGGATGACTTCTTCGAAATCAAATACGACATCCCCCTGCCGCCTCCCCAGCCCCCTCAGCCGGCTGAGGAGGAAATTGACCCGCTCACTAAACCGGTTTTGGTATCGCAGGACCATCGCCGGCTTGGGGATTTTATGGCGCAATTGCTCCGCGAGGTCAATAAGATACTGTCGCAAGCCATTCGCCGGGTGGAAGGAACGCCCAAACGGACGCCGATACAGCCGGCGGCGCCCGCTTTTGCGGGTCCGTTGGCAAAGCGCGAACCGCAAAAGGGAACCGCCCTGCAAGTCATCAACGCGATGGTCGAGATGCGCCTCAAATATGCGCAGGTGCCAACACTGGACAATCATGGCAGGCTCATCTCTGGCAGCCTGCCCAGCCGGGAATATCAAATACTCAAAGACCGCGGTCTTGTGGTTGATTCAGTATCCGTCGGAAAAATTCGGTTCAACGAGAAAATCGAAAAAACGATTATAGAAAAATGGGCGACATCCTGGCTCAAAAGCGCAAAGGATGAAGAAGCGCGAATCAAACGCCAGCAGGATGTCATCAAGACTGCCGCACATGAAAGAGCCTATCGCCAGTACGCAGACCGCCTAAGCAGCGACATCCTGCGCCGGCAGCCCCCCGACGCCAAAGAAGCGCTCAAAACGCTCCTGCTTCGCACGCGAACCATCATCCTGACCGACGATAACTTGCGCGAACAGATGAAAGGAGAAGTGGAAAAATTGGGCGACATCCTGCGGTGGGTGGAGGAAGAGGAATGAATACCTCCGCCCAGTCCGCCCTGCAAAGAGAGCGCGACCTGTTTGGCGAGCTATTTGCCCGCCTGCGGGATTCCCTGCTGAACCGTCTGTTCGACTTGAGCCCGGCGCGAGCCGCCCGCCGCAGGGCTTACCTGACGGTCTTGTTCCTCCTCAGCGGCGTTGTCATCATCCTCTACTATTATCCTCCTGCTGTATGGACAGAGCCGGTGAGGAAGATTTTCAATGTCCTGCTCAGCGAAACCAGCACCGCCGCGCAATTGGAAGCCGCCATCAACGACTTTGGCAGGTTCCTCCTCGCGGTTCTGACTGATGCGCGAATCTTGCAGTACATTCCTGTATTTTTTGCGTCATTCTTCATGGCGCTTCACTCTGCCGCCATCTACCTGGCAGATATTTTCGAACTCGAAGATGTCAGCGTGGCGCGGAAGTTCATCTCCAGCGTAGCGCTCGGAGGCTCTGACCTCGTCATTCACATCCGCGCGGGAGAGGTTGAGGAGGAAAGCCGCTCTTCACCCGCTTACCTGATTGGCGGACCCGCCAAAGTGGTGGTCGCCTTGGACTCTGTAGCATTGTTCGAGCGCGCCGACGGCACGCCGCACGTCATCGGACCGACGGGCGGGAAACCCGGCGGCAAGGAATCGCTGGACGGCTTCGAACGCTTCCGCCAGGCGTTCGACCTGCGGGATCACTTCATCGAGCTGCGCGGATACGATGACAACTCCAAGCCAGTGGAAAGCCGCAGCCTGGACGGTATTCCCGTCAAGGCGGTTGACGTGCGCTTCATGTTCAGCGTGTTCCGCGGAGACAACCCCAAACGGACCGACGAAAACCCCTATCCGTTCGTCGAAGACGCGGTGAAAAACCTCGTGTACAAAGCCGCCTCGCGCGTGGCGCCGGAGCAAGAGTCATCCTCCGTTTTGGATCCTCTCTGGCGCATCACCATGACCGCTTTGATACGCAAGCGGCTGGGCGACTTCATGAGCCTCCACAAGTTGACCGAATACCTGGCGAGCATCGGAGCGCCGGAAGTGGAAAAAGCCCAACAGCGCGAAGACACCATCTTCCGTGAAATTCAGGAACTCACCCGCGCAGGCGAGGAACTGGAACGAAAAGACATCAAACCGCCGCCGCCGTTCTTCCCCCGTCCCCAAATCAAGGACCTGTTTGAACGTTTTGCGGAAGACTTCACCTCACAAGCAAATGAAAGCGGCGTCGAACTGCATTGGATTGGCGTCGGCACCTGGGAAGTGCCGGCTGAGACTATTCCCCAAAAACATTTGGATGCATGGGAACAAACGCAGAAAAACTTGAAAGACGGCAGCGATGATGCCATGAAAAAGGTAAACAAAGAAGCAACGTTCAAAAAGATGAAAGAGCTCATCGCCAAAGTGCCGCTCGGCGCCTTCGAACAAATCATTGCCGCGGCAAAACCGTCGAAGAAAGCCAAAGCGGAGCAGAAGAAAGAAGAAAAAACGGCCCCTGAAAAGCCGGAACCTGAGGAAGAAAAAATGGCAGAGCCATCGGCAGATGATGAAATTAAAGAAATATTGGAAGTTCTTCAGAATTTGAAGGACGACAAAAAAGAAGAAGCCGACCCCAAAACGCCCAGCCACGACCATCAAATCAAAGCCCTGCTGCTCGCCTACCGCAATCACATTAAGGAAACGATCGAGTTCCTGCGGGCAAAAAATGAGCAAGTGCCGGAAAATCTCGTGAGCGCCGTCCGGTTCATTGACAATCTTGGCGCGCACTGGGTGGGGAATTGACCATGAAACGCTTTGTCTCAACGCAGGAAGTGAAACAAGCCCTGAAAGGAAACGCCCCCCTCGTCGCGCTCGAATCCACCGTCCTCACACACGGACTTCCCCGCCCGCAAAACCTGCAACTGGCGCGGGATATGGAGCGCGCCGTCCGCGAAGAGGGCGCGACGCCCGCCACCATCGGCTTTCTGGATGGCGTTCTGCATGTGGGCATGACCAGCGCGGAACTCGAACGGCTGGCAAATGAAAAAGACCCGTACAAGGTCGGTCCGCGGGATTTTGCAACGGTCATCACCAAACAAGCCTGCGGCGGCACCACTGTCGCCGGGACGATGCTGGCGTGCAAACACGCCGGCATTCAGGTCTTCGCCACGGGCGGAATCGGCGGCGTGCACCGCGATGCGCCGTTCGATGTTTCCGCCGACTTGCAGGCGCTGGCGTCCATCCCCATGATTGTCGTTTGCGCGGGGGCAAAGGCGATTCTGGATTTGCCCGCCACGCTGGAATATCTCGAAACGATGAGCGTGCCGGTGGTCGGCTACCAGACCAAGCGCTTCCCGGCATTTTACTCGCGTGAAAGCGGCTTGGATGTGAGCGCCCGGGCAGACAGCGCGGAGGAAATCGTCGCGCTCGCCCAAGCGCACTGGGAGGCGGGGTTGCAGAGCGCGGTTCTCGTGGCGAACCCGGTCCCGGAAGCGGAAGCAGTTCCGAGGTCCGAGATGGAACCGGTGATTGGAAAGGCTGTCCGCGAAGCGCAGGAGAAGGGCATCCACGGCAAGGAAGTCACGCCCTACCTGCTCCAGCGCATTGCCGAGTTGAGTGGAGGAAAGTCCATGCGGGCGAATCTGGCGCTCCTGCTCAACAACGCCCGTCTGGCGGCGCAGATTGCACGGGCGCTTCACCACAACGCACGGCGCAGGATTGTTTGAAATCAGACGACGGCGCCCGGAGCAAGGAAACCTCCGGGCGCTCATTTTTCGCTTGACAATATAGAACAAGTGTTCTAAAATCAACTCCGATGTGTCCTTTTCAACAAAGGAGGTTGAAATGACTGCGTATCGAAAAAACATCCTGGGGGCGGTCTTTGGGGGGCGTCGGTTGAAGCGAGGCGCCGCCTGGGGCGGCATGATTTTAGGCGCACTGCTGGCGTTCGAGATTTTCAATTTCAGCACCACGCAATTTGCCCTGCTCGACGTGCTGGGCGACCTGAAGTTTGCCGGCATGCGCTGGGCAAGCATTTTAGCGGTTGCCTTCTGCGGCATTGACTTCGCCGGCATCGCCCGCATCTTCACCCCCGAACAGGGGCGCGACGAACCCGCTGAGGTCTGGTACCTGTTTGGCGCGTGGCTTTTGGCGGCGGTGATGAATGCCTCACTGACCTGGTGGGGCGTTTCGGTTGCCATTGTCAGCCACACCAGCGCCAGCGGCAGCGCCGTGGTCAGCGCCACAACCATGACGAAGGTGGTGCCGGTCTTCGTGGCGGTGATGATTTTACTCATCCGCGTTTTGCTGATTGGCACGTTCTCGATTGCGG
The DNA here is from genome assembly GCA_020723805.1 of Anaerolinea sp. Lineage (GTDB taxonomy): Bacteria > Chloroflexota > Anaerolineae > Anaerolineales > Villigracilaceae > Defluviilinea. The sequence goes on from DYID01000007.1 coordinate 136,305, forward strand.
GCGACCGCCTGTTCACCACCGATGAACGGCGCGCCTACACCAACGCACCCAAGCCGGCGGCGCAGACCAACACTTACCGCCCCGCTTCGCAGGCAGGTTTGCGCCCGGCTTCGAGCATCAATCGCCCGGTCCAGGCACAGTCCAACACGTTCCGTCCAACCGTCAAACCAGCCCAGCAGACCACTTTCGCCCGCCCGGAACCCACCTACCACAACCTCTCTTACGGGCAGGCGGAGGGTGACCGCGCCTACGACGCTTGATTGTCGTCACCCTGCCGGCGCAAGGACCGGCATCCGCACAATTCACCGAACTCTTTTCGAGCTCGGGTTTCCAAACCTGATTCGAGGAACCTGACCCATGCCCCGCGCTCGCTCCTCCACACCCCAAGCCCGGCAGACAGCCGCATCCCCCAATGGAGGCGGCTGTTTGTCTCTTACCACACTGCCGCTGGTTGCCGTGCTGTTGATTGCCTGCCTCCTCACGGCGCTTTCCCTCAACGCGCCCTTTCCCACGCTGGCGGCTTCACAGCCCACGATGACGACCTCGACCCGCCTCTCCCCCATCTTCACGCGGGAAGTTCAATACTGGTCACGCGACATCCTGCGCTGGGCAGACGCTTCTTCTCTGGACCCGAACCTGGTCGCTGTGGTGATGCAAATCGAATCCTGCGGGGACCCTTTCGCCCGCTCCAGCGCCGGCGCGATGGGATTGTTTCAGGTCATGCCGTTTCACTTTCAGGCGGATGAAGACCCCTACCAGCCCGAGGTCAACGCCCGGCGCGGACTGGACTATCTGGCGCGTTCGCTGAACGCTTCGGGCGGGAACATCCGTCTGGCGCTGGCGGGCTACAACGGCGGCATCGGCGTCATCACGCGCGGCGAGTGGACGTGGTCCGCGCAGACGCTGAGGTACGTCTATTACGGCGCGCCCATCTATGAGGATGCGCGAAGCGGGGCAGTCTCCAGCCCCAAATTGGAGGAATGGTATCGAAGGTATGGCGCGGGGTTATGCAGGCAGGCGAGCCGCAGATTAGGGATTGAGTAAGGGCAAATAAATCACGAACGCCGTGCCTTGTCCCTCTTTTGACTCGACTTCGATGCGCCCGTTATGGTGTTCCACAATCCACTTGGTAATGGAAAGCCCCAGCCCAAAGCCGGTCGTTTTACCGCGCGTGCGCGACTTTTCGGCGCGGTAGAAACGCTCGAAGATGTGGGGCAGGTCCTCGGCGGGGATGCCGGGTCCGGTGTCCCGACAAATGATGCGCGCCTGGTCGCCCACCTTCGAGAGGCTGAGGAAGACGTCTCCGCCCGGGGGGGTGTATTGAATCGCATTCGCCACCAGATTGATCAGCACCTGCTTGAGCCGGTCGCGGTCGCCATTGACCTGTAACTGGTCAATTTCGGTCAGATGCACGCGCACCTTGCCCCCCGCAATGACGTGCATTTCCTGAAACACCTCGGTCATCAACAAATCCAATTCCACCGGATGAAAAGTCAACGGCAGGTTGCCCGATTCCGCTTGGGCGAGCATCAGCAAGCCGCCGACGAGGCGCGTCAGCCGCCCCGCTTCCTGGTCAATGCTGGTGAGCGACTCGTCGTCAAACTGCCTCATCCGGCGCATGAGGTCCACGTTGCCTTTGATGACCGTCAGCGGCGTGCGCAGTTCGTGACTGACATCTGCCAGAAAGCGCTGCTGGGAGGTAAACAGCGTCTCGAGGCGTTCGAGCGTGCGGTTGAAGGTTTGGATGAGACTGCCGATTTCATCCACTTCCGAGCCTTGAAGGGGGATGCGCCGCGAGAGGTCGTCGGCGCGGTTGATTTGTTCTGCGGTTTCGACAATGACCTTGAGCGGTTCGAGCGCGCGTCCCAGCGTGAGCCACAAGGCAAAGCCTACCACCAGCACGCCATACAACCAGACGACGAACAGCACATAGAGCAGATAGCCGCGCGCCGCTTGAATGAAATCGAGCGGCACCGCCACCTGCATCACCGCCACCTGCCTGCCCCCATACCCCAGCGGCACCGAAAGGACGCGCAGCAGATTGTCGCCGCGCATCACCTCCCGAAAACGGGAACGGTTCGTGCGGGTATTGGCGGGGTCCAGCGCCGTCTCTGATTTTCCGAGCGGACCCCAAGAATCCTGCAAGTCATTGTTCAGCCCCCAGACCTGCACATTGACATCGGCGTCCATATTCTCCGGCGCGCCCTTGAGGCGGACTTCCTTCAGGCTGGTGGCGCCGGACAAGGCGATGAACTCTTCCGCCGCCGCCGCAAGGCGGTCATCCACCTGGCTGAGCAGGACGGTATTGACCAGCCAAAAGACCGCCGCCCCGAAGATGAGCAAAATCGCGCCCAAAAGTAACGAATACAGAATTGTCAGGCGCTTGGTGAGGGACATGCGGATTTACGATTTTCGATTTGCGATTTTCGATTTTCGATTTGCGATTGGCGATTTATATCAGGGATTTTCGCGCAGGACATACCCCACGCCGCGCACGGTGTGAATCAGGCGCGGTTCTCCGCCGCTTTCCAGTTTTTGGCGCAGGTAACGGATATATACTTCAAGCACGTTGCTTTCGCCGCCAAAGTCATAGCCCCACACACGGTCGAAAATTACTTCGCGGGTCAACACCTGCTTGGGATGCCGCAGGAACAACTCGAGCAATTCGTATTCTTTGGCGGTCAGTGAAATGACGCGGTCGCCGCGCTGCGCCTGCCTTGAGCCCGTATCCAGCGATAAATCGGCAAATTTCAAAACGGGAATGCGCTCGGGCTGGGTGCGCCGCAGCAGCGCCCGCACACGCGCCAGCAGCTCGTCCAGATTGAACGGCTTGATCAAGTAATCGTCGGCGCCGGCGTCCAATCCTTGGATGCGATCCTGCACGGTATCCTTGGCGGTCAACATCAAAATTGGAATCGAGCCGCCGGTGCGCAGACGGTGGCACACCTCCAAGCCATCCATGCCGGGCAGCATCCAGTCCAAAATCACAAGGTCGGGCGTGTGATCGCGCGCCAAAATCAAACCCATGCGCCCGTCGGTGGCGGTATCCACGGTATAACCCTCATACGTTAGACCGCGTTGAAGCAGTTTCAAAATCTGCTGGTCGTCTTCGATGATCAGGATACGCTCGTTCATAGTGAATGCTCCTGGGCAAAATATACCATAAATCGGCGCAATGTCTTCTGGTTTGCAACGTGTGGGGGAAACGGATAATGGGTGAGCAGTGAGCAGTGAGCAGTTATCAGTTATCAGTTATCAGTTATCAGTGATCAGTGACAGTACTTACGCAGATAGGAGTAATTGCATAGAGATTTTACCCTTGAGCATA
>DYID01000036.1:0-10691 GCA_020723805.1 Anaerolinea sp.
GGCAGGACCTCGACCAGCGCAAACGAAGTGTGGCGGCGGTGCGCGGCATCGAACGGAGAGAGGCGCACGAGGCGATGGACGCCTTTTTCCGAGCGCAGGTAGCCGTAGGCGTACTCGCCGTTGACCGCGATGGTGACGCTTTTGATGCCCGCCTCTTCGCCTGCGGTCATGTCGAGAATTTCGGTTTCGTAGCCGTGCGCCTCCGCCCAGCGCAGGTACATGCGCTGGAGCATGGACGCCCAATCTTGCGAATCAGTGCCGCCTGCCCCGGCATGGATGGCAAGGATGGCGGAGTCGTGATCGTATTTGCCCGAAAGCATTGCCGCGAACGAGCGTTTTTCGAGCTCCGCTTCGATGGCGGCGATTTCGGTCTCGAGTTCCGCCCGCAGGCTTTCATCGTCCATGCGGGCAAGTTCGAGGGCATCGTGCAGGCGGCGCGAAAAACTCCGCCAAGATTCAACCTCCGTCTTGACGGCGTTGTACTGCTTCATCAATTTTTGGGCTTCGGAGGGGTTTTCCCACAAGTTCGGCGCTTCGATTTCTTTTTCGAGTTGTGAAAGTTGGGTTTCTTTGCCGGCGAAGTCAAAGACGCACCAGTAATTGCTGGGTTAAATCCTGCGCAGATTGCAAACGGTTCACAAGGTCTTGCATGGTATCTCCTGTCATTAAGCTTGATTCAAAATTCCCTGCACAAAGGCATCGGGGTCGAAGGGCGTCAGGTCTTCGGGCTTTTCGCCGAGACCGGCGAACAGAATGGGCAGTCCCAGTTCGCGCTGGATGGCAAACGCCATGCCGCCGCGCGCCGACGAATCCAACTTCGAGAGGATCACGCCGCCGACGCCCACCGCCTCCTTGAACGCTTTTGCCTGCGCCATCGCATTCTGTCCGGTGGTCGCATCCAGCACCAGCCAAACGGCATGAGGCGCGCCGGGCAGCGCCTTGCCGATGACGCGGTGGACTTTCTTCAATTCTTCCATCAGATTGAATTTTGTCTGGAGGCGTCCGGCGGTGTCAATCAGGATGAGGTCCACGCCGCGCGCCACGCCCGCCTGGACGGCGTTGAACGCCACCGCGCCGGGGTCTGATTCGGGTGCGCCGGCGATTACGTCCACGCCAAGGCGGTCGCCCCACACTTGAAGTTGGTCCACTGCCGCCGCGCGGAAGGTGTCTGCCGCGCCGAACAAGACGCGCTGCCCCTGCGCTTGAAAGCGTTGACCCAGTTTGGCAATGGTGGTCGTCTTGCCCGAGCCGTTGACGCCGACCATCATGATGACGGAGGGTTTGTTCGTCCACGTGAGGGCAGGCGGCGGGAGGAGGCGGGAGCGGAGTTCGGCTCGGAGCGCCTCCCAAAGTTCCTCGGAGCGGGTCAAGCCCTCGGTCCGCACGAAGCGGCGCAGGGCATCCAAAATTTCGGTGGTGGTCTCGATTCCCAGGTCAGCCTGAACGAGAAGCGCCTCCAAATCATCCCAGGTTTCCTGAGTGATTTCCGTTGCGCCCAAAATGGACTTCAACCGTCCAAACGTCGCCTTGCTGGTCTTGGCGAGACCGCTGCGCCATTTTGCAAACATTTCAGCCATAGCGGGCGGATTATAACACGGCGATTGTGTTATACTTTTTGACCGTTCAATCAATCTTTCAATAAAGGTGTAACACATGCCAAGCGAACCCATCAATGTAACAGACGCCGCTTTCGAAAAGACCGTCCTGCAATCGCCCATTCCCGTCATCGTGGATTTTTGGGCGCCGTGGTGCGGACCCTGCCGAATGGTGGCGCCCATCCTCGAGAAACTTGCCAAAGAATACGAGGGGAAACTGCTCGTCGCCAAAGTCAACACGGACGAGAACCCTGAATGGATGATGAAATACGGCATTCAGGGCATTCCTACCATGCTGTTCATCGCCGGCGGCAAGGTTGTCCACCGCCAGGTGGGCGCACTGCCCGAGCGCATGTTACGCGATACCGTCAGTCAGTTCCTCGAGGTTGTCAACCAATCCTAGCCCCAAGAGGAGGGCGCGATGAGAAGACTGTTCGGCTTTCTTTTTCTGCTGACGCTGGTGGTCAGTTCCTGCACTGCCATTGGCGCGGAACAGACCCCTGCTGTCAACATTGACACTCAGGCGACCATTGACGCAATTGTGCAAACCGCCGCCGAACAGACTGCCGCGGTTCGACCCTCGCCGACGCCTGCTCCGCCCACTCCAACAGAGACCGCCGCTTCAGCCGCTTCTCCTGTCCCTGCGACTGTTACGAGCAGTCCCACCAGCGCCCCTTCCTCCACGCCGCTTCCCAATCTGACAACCACCCCTGCCACCGCCACCAGTGGACCGAGCGACACGCCAACATTGGCGCCCTCCGTCAAGCCCACTCAAACCTCCACGCCGGGACCTCTTCTGTACGGCACCCTGCCGCCGGCGGTACCTTCTGCCAGCATTACGGTCGTCAACAAATCCAAGCGGCAGGTGTACATCTCTCTGCAAAACTACCCGCCCAACAGGGCGGCGGCGTTTCTGGAGTACCCGGTCAAAAACCAGGTTGAGGTGGATGCGCCGCTCGGCTACTATGTGTATGTCGTCTGGGTCGGCGGCAGGCAGATTATCGGCAGTTTCAGGCTGCACAAGGGTGACAACCTTACCATCGTCATCTTCAAAGACCAGGTTGTAATCAAATAAACGAAATGAGAAACATGAAGAAATATTATCGGGCGGGTATTCTTATACTCAGCCTGCTCTTGAACGCGTGTGCGACACCCGCCTCCACCGAAAGCCCGCAGCATGTGCAGGAAACTGCCATGGCTGGAGCGTTTACTGCCGTCGCCCAAACACTGGAGGCGCTTCCCACATTCACACTTCCGCCGACCGTTACCCCTCTCCCGCCCACCGAGACGCCCATTCCCTCGCCCACCCTCGAGCCAACGCTTGCCGCCACACCAACGGCGCTGCCCGCCGCATCCGCTCCCACTGCGGATCCTTGCAACAAACCTCTCTCTTCCTGGCAGGGACCCTCGGCAACGTTGAGCATTTTCTATGACTATACTCCCCAGAAGAAAGACGATAAAGTGGTCGTATCCATTTGGGTGATGAGCGATCTTGGCGAATGTGGATTCCTGTATAATTTGTCATCCGGTCCCGTCGGGCAATATACGGTCACGGCGTATGTGGATGGCGTCAAGGACTTCACAGTTTCTGGCGGCTTCCGCATCACAGAATCGGCGTGGAAGATCATCATCCGCAACGACAAAATTATTGCCATGGGTGTCTGTTACCCCAACTGTTAGAAGGATATAAAATGAAACTCTTTTCCAAACTTACTTTACTTGTTGTTCTTGCCGCTGTCCTCAGCGCCTGCGGCGGCGCTCCCGCCGAACCGACCATCAGCCCGCAGGACATTCAGTCCACGGCGGTGGCGGCGGCGTTGACCATCGTCGCGGAGACGCAGGCGGCAATCCCTACCAACACCCCCGTCCCGCCGACCAACACGCCGGAGCCCTCCCCCACTCCCACTGAAACGCCTCTCCCCTCGCCCACAGTTGACCTGGCGCTGGTGCCGACCTTTACGCCCCTGCCGCCCACCGCAAGCGGAGACCCGTGCAACAAGGTGCTCGGCAGTTCGGTTTCCGGCACGCAAACAAAAATCAGGCTGACCAACGAGACAAAGGGCAGCCTGGTGATTTCCCTCTACCTGAACCTGACGCCTTTCGGCGAATGCGGCTACCGCGGCTACAACCTCGAAAAAGGCGGTTCGGTGACCATCACCGACCTGGTGACCGGATGCTACAACGTCAGCGTTTTTGTGACCGAGCCCAAGCAAAGCTCAAAGTCCTTTGGCTACGGGTGCATCAACAATACCGACTTGTGGGAGTTCAAAATCTACGCGGATAAGGTTGTATTACTAGCGCCTTAAATCTGCGCGTCTGTCGAAATAAGAAAAGCCGGCGTCAATTGCCGGCTTTTTGATTTAAATGGCGTTCGGGAACTTGGAATAACCACGAATAAAAGCGATGAACGGGATGAGAACAAATCCGTTTTATCCCTTTCATCTGTAGTTCAAACGAGAATTACCGAGGGGGTGAGTTAATGCGAAAGAATTTGCGAAAGGAACAACTTGGTGCGTTCCTCTTTGGGGTCTTTGAAAATTTCATCCGGCGTGCCGCTCTCCACAATCTGACCCTGGTCGAAGAAGAACATGCGGTCTGCCACGGCGCGGGCGAAGCCCATTTCATGCGTCACCACCAGCATCGTCATACCCGATTTCGCCAGTTCGATCATCACATCCAGCACTTCCTTGATCATTTCGGGGTCGAGCGCGGAGGTCGGCTCATCGAACAGCATGATCTTCGGCTGCATCGCCAGCGAGCGGGCAATGGCAACGCGCTGCTGCTGTCCGCCCGATAATTGACCGGGGTACTTGTGCGCCTGCTCCGGGATGCCCACGCGCTCCAACAATTGCATGGCTATCTCCTCGGCTTTTTGCTTCGTCCACTTTCGCACCTGAATGGGCGCGAGCGTAATGTTTTGCAGCACTGTCAAATGCGGGAAGAGGTTGAACTGCTGGAACACCATCCCCGTCTCCATGCGGATTTTCTCGATGTTGCGGACATCGTGGCTCAACTCGATGCCGTCCACGATAATTTTTCCGCGCTGGTGTTCCTCCAGGCGGTTGATGGTGCGGATGAAGGTGGATTTACCCGACCCCGAAGGACCGAAAATCACAATCACCTCGCGCCGTTTCACCTCCATGTTGATGCCCCGCAAAGCGTGGAAGTCCCCATACCACTTGTGAACATCCTGAACGGTAATGATGGTCTCGGCTTCGTGTGTCATTGCACGCTCCTCAATGTTTATCGTTTTCCAACACCCAGGCGCTCTTCCAGCCGCTGGCTGAGATACGACATGCCGTAACTCAACACCCAGTAAATCAAAGAGATAAATACATACACCTCGCGCTGTAAGCCCAGAAACTCCGGCTGAGCCAGAACGGTCTTGGCGATGCCCACCAAATCGAGCAGTCCCACAATCGCCACCAGCGCCGTATCCTTGAACACCGCAATAAACTGCCCGACCAGAATCGGGATGATCAAACGCAGCGCCTGCGGCAGGATGATGAAAATCATCGTCTGTGCGCCGCTCAAACCCAGCGCCTGCGCCGCCTCATACTGTCCCTTCGGAATGGCTTGCAGACCGCCGCGCACATTTTCCGCCAGGTACGCCGCACTGAACAGCGTAATTCCCACCATGGCGCGCAGGACGCGGTCAATCGTCATCCCTTCCGGCAGGAAGAGCGGCAGCATCAACTGCGCCATGAACAAAATCGTAATCAGCGGCACACCGCGCACCAGTTCGATATACAGCACGCTGAACCAGCGCACCGCCGGCAACTCCGAGCGCCGCCCCAGCGCCAGCAGCACTCCCAGCGGGAACGAGAACAGGATGGCAACTACCGTAAGCAGGAACGTGAGCAGCAACCCGCCCCAAAGGTTGGTCTTCGCCACTGCCCAAAAGCCCGTTGTGGATTCGGAAAAACCGTGCGTCAACAGGATGATGATCGGCAGGGCAATGACCCAGCCGGCAATCACGCTTCTTTTCAGGACCTCGGGCTTGGTGCGCCCGCCCAACCATCCTGCCACGCCGATGACGGTCAGCGCCAGCAGCCAGGTGCGAGCCGCTCCCTCGAAGGGGAATACCAGCGCCAAGACAGCCGGCAGCATCAAAACGCCAACCGCAAAACGGGACTGCCGCGCCCAGATGCCAAACGAAGTGCCCGTCAGAAACACCAAAAACGCCAGCCACAGCCACAATCTGCCGACCTGCTCGATGGGATACTGCCCAATCATCAGCAAGCGCAGGTTGGCGGAAACAACCCGCCATTCGGCAGCCGTGAACGCCCAGGTGAGGAATCCTTTGAGCGCCCAATACACGATGAGCAACCCAACAATGGTCAGCAGGGAATCCAGCCAGGAGCCGAACAGGTTCTTGCGCAGCCAGCGCAGAATGGTGGAACGCTCGGTCAGGGGAGGAAGAGCAGTGTCGAGGTTTGCCATATCAACGCTCCACCAGTTTGATTTTCTTGTTGTACCAGTTCATCAGCAAAGACGTTATCAGGCTGAAAGCCAGATAGGTGAGCATGACCATGCCAATCATCTCCACCGCGCGCCCGGTCTGGTTTTGGATGGTGTTCGAGACATAGAAGACATCGGGATACCCCACCGAAATGGCGAGCGAGGAGTTCTTGATGAGGTTCAGGTATTGACTGGTGAGCGGCGGGACGATGACGCGCAGCGCCTGCGGAAAGACCACCAGCCGCAGGGTTTGAAAGCCGTTCAAGCCGAGCGCACGCGCCGCCTCCACCTGTCCCTTCGAGACGGATTGGATGCCCGCCCGAACCACTTCCCCGATGAAGGCGGCAGTGTACAGCGTCAGCCCGGAGGTCAATGCCATGAATTCAGGGGTGAGTATCTTTCCGCCGGTCAGGCGAAGTCCCTGCACGCGGGGCAGGTCAATGGCAAGCGGTTTTTCAGGGAGGAGAATCCAGCCGGCGGCGGCTACCAAGAGGAAGGTAAGCAATGTCCACAGCAGGGTGAGGGGAGCGCGCCCAGTACGCTGACTGTAGGCGCGCAAGGAGAAGAAAACGATCAGGGCGAGGATAAAGCCAAAGAGCAGAATCAGGCGGAAGGTCGGGAAGGAAGCGGTGGGTATCCCCCAGGGAATCCCCACGCCGCGGTTCGAGAGGAAGATGTTTCCGGTCCAGATAATGGCTTCCTTCACTTTGGGCAGTTTGAGGAAAACGCCGAGGTACCAGAAGATGAGAAAGACCAGCAGGGAAAGGTTGCGAATGAGTTCGAGGTAGAAAGCCGCCAGGCGGTTGATGATGAAGTTGGTGGAAAGGCGTGCGACGCCGAGAACAACCCCGAGGATGGTGGCAAAGAAGATGCCCACCACACTGACCAGCAGGGTGTTGAGCAAACCGATTTGATACGCCTGAAGATAGGTGGAATTGCGGTCGTAAGGGAAGAGGGTCTCGGCAATGTCGAAACCAGAGACGCCGCGCAGGAAACCGAGGCTCAGGGTGATGCCTTGTTTCGCCAACCCTGTCATCATGTTGCGAAAGATGACCGAGAAAAATAACCCTACAAGGATGACGAAGGCAATCTGCCCGAGGACTTTGAGGACGCGTTCATCGCGCCAGAACGGGATGGTCGTTTGGGATGTTTCGCGCTGCATGGAGCCTGCCCGGTAAAGTTCGAGGGCAGGGAGAAATCCCCGCCCTCGAAACATGGTGAATTCGGTTTAGCGGAAGGGCGGAGCGTAGAGCAAGCCGCCGTTGATGTACAGGTTATTCAAACCACGCGGGATGTAGGTGGGGGTGTCGGGACCGAGGTTGCGGTTGTACACTTCCTCATAGTTGCCGACCAGTTTGAGGATGTTGTACGCCCAGTCATTGGTGAGACCAAGTTTCAACCCCAGGTCACCCTCCAAGCCCAGCAGGCGCTTGACTTCGGGGGCGGTGGCGCTGGCTTTGACTTCATCCACGTTGGCGGAGGTGATGCCAAACTCTTCGCCGGCAAACAAGGCAAAGACTGTCCACTGCGCGATGTCGAACCACTGGTCGTCGCCGTGGCGGACCATGGGTCCCAGCGGCTCTTTGGACATGGTCACGTCGAGGATGACATGCGCCGCCGGGTCGGCGAGGACGGTGCGGCGGGAGACCAAACCGGATTTGTCGGTGGTAACCGCGTCACAACGCCCTTCGGAGTAGGCGGCAAAGGTGGCATCGGCATCTTCAAAGACAGCCGGGGTGTAGGAAACGCCCAGCGATGCCATGACATCGGCAAGGTTGAGTTCGGTGGTGGTGCCGGTCTGAACGCAGATGGTGCCGCCTTCCAGGTCTTGCAGGGTGGTGATGCCGCTGTCTGCGGGGACCATCATGCCCTGACCGTCATAGAAGGTGGTGTGGACAAAGTTGCCGCCCAGTTCGGTATCGCGCACGAGGGTCCAGGTGGTGTTGCGGCTGAGGATGTCAATTTCGCCGGATTGCAGGGCGGTGAAGCGTTCGGCGGCAGTCACCGGGCGGAACTCGACTTTGGTTGGGTCGCCAAAGATGGCGGCGGCAAGGGCGCGGCAGTAGTCCACATCGAAGCCGGAGAAGTTACCGTTGGCATCCACATAACCGAAGCCGGGCACTTGCGAGTTCACGCCGCAAATCAGGTTGCCGCGGGCTTTCACGGTTTCAAGCGTCACACCATAGCCGGTGGGCGCAACCACAGCCGGCGATGCAGGCGCAACAACCGTGACGATGACCGTTTCTTTGACAGTGACAGTTTCTCCACTGCCGGAAGGCGCGGAAGTGGCGGCTCCGCCGCAGGCGGCAAGGACAAGCCCCGCCACAATCAATATCCCCGTAATCGCAAAGATTTTACGCATGTTCTCCTCCTTGAGAGAATTTGAATTGGTTCGTTTGCTTGCATCGTACAAGAACCGTCAGTCGTATCTTTGCCGTCCACCTCCTTTCCAAAACTTGTTTCGCATTATAGCAAAGAATTACACTGCAACGACAAATAAATCATAAACTCGAAGCAATGACGGCAAAGCGGGCGTTCGTCAAAGAGGCGAGGTCATGCGGAGAGAGGCGAATGTTCAATCCGCGCTGACCGCCAGAGATGTGGATCGCCGAAAAATTCTGCGCCGACGAATCAATGACAACCTGAAAACCCTTGTTGATCAATGCCAGCGGCGAAATGCCGCCTGCCTGCAAGCCGGTCAACTGCTCGGCTTCGCGCTCGGTGGGCAGATGAACTTTCTTTTCGCCCAGCGCCGCGGCAAGCAGTTTCAAATCCACTTGTGCCGGTCCCGGCACAACCGCCAGCACCGGCTTCTTTGGCTTGTCGCGGGTGACGACAATCGTCTTGAAAACAGAAGCAGGCTCGACGTTGAGAAGATGCGCCACTTCCAGCGCGCCGAGTTTTTCCGGCGGAGTTTCGAAGGCAGTGTAGGCAATCTTACGAGAGTCCAAAAAACGGGTGACGTTATTCACAGGGGGCATAGGGACATCCATGTTATACTGAATTCACCAAATTTTACCGCCTTGGAGGAAGTTATGCTCACACCGGAAATGCTGGCAGAGTTCGACCTGTTCAAGGAAGTCTCGAAGGACACGTTGAGGGAAGTCGCCGCCATCAGCGAAACTATCAAAGTGAAGAAAGACGACCTGGTCTTCCGCGAGGGAGAACGGGCAGATAAACTTCACCTGCTCGTCAGCGGGAGCATTGCCCTGCGCGTCAAACTGACCTCGAGACCGGATTCTGTCACCGTTTCCTTTGTCAACCGCCCGCATCAGACTCTGGGCTGGTCGGGCGTCGTTTCGCCCAATCATTACACCGCCTCCGCTGTTTGCGAGGAAGACTCGGAACTGGTTGCCATCCCCGCCGAAAAGTTCATGAGCATCCTGGAAAACCATCCCGCCGACGGTTTCAAGGTCATGCTGCGCATTGCCACCATCGTCTCCGACCGTTTGCGCAACAGCCGTCAGGCTCTCTTGAAGACCCTGTAACCCCATCATTGCAAAACCATTCGGAAATCAGCCTTCCCTGAGAAGGGCTGATTTGTTTAAGCCCGCGTAGTAAAATACTTGCCATGCAGGAAACAAGCAAGATAGTTACCTTTGAAAAACTGATGGAGCAACTCCCCGAGCATTACACCGTGGCAGACCGGGAGTTGGTCCAGCGCGCCTACCGCGTGGCAGACGAGGCGCATCGCGGGCAAAAACGGCACTCCGGCGAGCCGTACATCAATCACTGTGTTGCTGTGGCAAGCATCCTTGCCGAATTGCGCATGCCGCCGGAGGTGATCGTCGCCGGGCTATTGCATGACGCGGTCGAAGATACCACCCTCACGCTGGACGACATCCGCCGCGACTTTGGCGACACAGTTGCCAACCTGGTCAACGGCGTGACCAAACTCACCAACCTGCCCCGCGTCTCCCGCGGCGATCAACATGCCGACGGAGGCAACGGGTCACAACCTCCCGAAGAGGCGGAACATGCCAAATCCCGCAAACAGGATTTGAAGTCCGAGACCTTGCGTAAGACTTTTCTCGCCATGGGCGAGGACGTGCGCGTGGTGCTGATCAAACTGGCGGACCGCCTGCACAACATGCGCACATTACATGCCGTCCCCGAGGAAAAGCAAAAGCGCATCGCCAAAGAGACCCTCGACATTTTTGCGCCGCTCGCCAACCGTCTCGGCATCTGGCAAATCAAGTGGGAATTGGAAGACCTCAGTTTTCGCTACGTCAACCCGGAAAAGTACAAAGAAATCGCCAGTCAACTCAGCGAAAAACGCCCCGACCGTGAAGCCCAAATCGAAGCCATCAAGAAAAACCTCAGCCAGCTGCTCGCCAAGCACAACATCCACGCCGAAATCAGCGGCAGACCCAAGCACATTTACTCCATTTACAAAAAAATGACCCAGAAGGGGAAACCGTTCGACTTGGTGCGCGACGTGCGCGCCGTGCGCCTCATCGTGCCAGACATCCCCTCCTGCTACGCCGCCCTGGGCGTCATCCACACCCACTGGCGTCCCATCCCCGGTGAATTCGACGATTACATTGCCGCCCCCAAGGACAACTTCTACCAATCCCTGCATACCGCCGTCATCTACGACGACAAACGCCCGCTGGAAATACAAATCCGCACCCC
>DYID01000036.1:10791-12267 GCA_020723805.1 Anaerolinea sp.
CAGGTCGAAATCCTGACGGCGAAGCGGGGCGGTCCCAGCCGCGACTGGCTCAACCCCAATCTGGGACTCGTCAAAACCCAGCGCGCCCGTTCCAAAATCAAAGCCTGGTTCAAAAAGCAGGAGGTGGAACAAAACCTCGCCCAGGGACGCGCCGCCCTCGAACACGAACTCCAGCGGCTCGGCATCACCGAAATGAACTTCGAAAACATGGCGCGCGAACTGGGCTACAAAACGCCGGATGAACTCTTCATTGCCCTTGGCACCGGTGACCTGTCCATCAGCCGCATCATCCGCCGCTTTGCCGAAACCGAAGAAAGCGCCGATGTGCTGGTGGCAGGCACACAGCCCAAAGAAAGCCCCAGCACCGACACCATCGAAGTCGTTGGCTTGAAAGGCTTGTATTCCCAAATGGCGAAATGCTGCACCCCCATGCCCGGCGACCAGATTGTGGGTTACATCACCCGCGGGCGTGGCGCCACCATCCACCGCCAAGACTGCCCCAACATCCTGCGCCTCAAAGACAAGGAGCGGCTCATCCAAGTGGGCTGGGGGAAGATGGAGCGCACCTACCCCGTCCCCATCAAAGTCAAGGCATACGACCGTCAGGGGCTGATGGGCGACATTTCCACCCTGCTCGACAGCGAAGGCGTCAACATCCCCGACGTTTCCGTCAGTATCAACCACACAATCGCCACCCTGAATTTAACCATCGAAGTCAAAAACCTCGACCAACTCAGCCGCATCCTCACCCGCATCGAAAACCTGCCCAATGTCATCGAAGCGCACCGCGTCAAACCGGGGTGAGGAGATTTGCGATTTACGATTTACGATTTTCGATTTGCGATTTTCAATTGAAGATAGGAATCTGCCCATGTCCCTACTAAGCGTTGACGAAGCACGGGAAAGAATTCTCGCCCGCCTCACACCGGTCGGCACAGAGACCCTCCCCCTCACCGCCTGCGCCCGGCGGGTACTGGCGACGGACATCGCCGCCGCAAATGACCTGCCTCCCTTCGACAATTCCTCGATGGACGGATTTGCCCTCCGCGCCGCCGACACCGCCCGCGCCGCACCCGCTTCCCCCGTGACCCTGAGCGTGGTCGCCGACATCCCGGCCGGCTCCGCCCCGACGATTTCCCTTGCGCCCGGTCAAGCCGCCCGCATCATGACCGGTGCGCCCATGCCCGCCGGCGCCGACGCGGTCATCCCCGTCGAAGACACCGACTTTCACGACCGCTCGCCCGGCACAGCCACGCCCGCAACCATCACCATCGAGAAAGCCGTCAAAGCGGGGGAAAACGTCCGCCCGCGCGGCATGGACCTGCACAGCGGAGACGTTGCGCTCCAAAAAGGCGCCACCCTCCAGCCGCAAGACATCGGTCTGCTCGCCATGCTTGGCGTTTCACAAGTGGACGTGTACAAAAAACCGCTGGTCGCCCTGCTCTCTTCGGGCGATGAACTGCTCGAAGTGAATGC
>DYID01000036.1:12367-27283 GCA_020723805.1 Anaerolinea sp.
TTCGAGGTCTTCGTGCGCGACGCCATCGGGCGGCTGGGAGGACGATTGTACAGAAACAGGCTGAGGGTCCGCGTAAGAAGCGAGGAGGAAATCACGTCCGACGGGCGGGAAAGTTATCTGCGCGCCATCGTCCGCGAAGAAGACGGTCAATTCGCCGCAAAGTTGACCGGTCACCAGGGGTCGGGCAATCTGCTCTCTCTGGTTCAGGCAAATGCTTTACTAATCATCCCCGCTGGGGTAAAATGCGTGCCTGCCCGCCAGGAAGTGGACGCCTGGCTGCTTTGAGGAAACATGGAAAAACGACAGACACAAATCATCACCGCGCTCGCCATCCTCGGTTTGCTGGTCTCGATTTACATGACCATTTACAAAATCACCGCCAACGATAAGATGTGTCTGGGCTCCGGCGATTGCAGCATTGTCAACGCCAGCCGCTACGCATCCATCAATGGCATCCCTGTGGCGCTGATTGGTGTGATCGGTTATGCCGCCATCCTCGGCATTCACTGGCTCGAGAGGCGCAACGCCTTCTTCGAAGAAAACGGCAGTTTGATTTTCTTTGGGATTTCGCTCATCGGCTTCCTTTTCACGCTCTGGCTGGTGTATGTGGAAATCGCGCTCATCAAAGCGCTTTGTCCATTCTGTATTACGTCCCAAATCACCATGACCCTCATTTTTATTCTTTCTGTCATTCGAGTGGTTCGACAACCCTAATCTCTTAGGAGGAATGAATGCCCCGCATCAAGTGTCATTACGCCGATTGTGTGTTTTTAGACGAAGGATATTGCAGCGCCGCGGCTGTGGAAATTGACCCCGACTCCGGCTGCACCACTTACTCCCCCTCCGATGAAGCAGAAGAGGAATGGGACGAAGAAGAAGAATTGGAATGGGACGAAGAGGAAGAAGAAGAGGAAGAAGACCTGTGGGATGAGGATGAGGACGACTTCTAACGCCTCAACCCCGACCTTCAGCCTGCTCCACCCAAAAGAGCCGGCTCTCCCCTAAACCCTTTCCCGGACACAGCCTTGTGCTGTGTCCGTTTCATTTTCCAAACTGATAGAGCAAAATTCCCGCCGCCACCGAAAGGTTCAGCGAACTGCACCGCCCCCGCATGGGCAGAGAGACGGTCACATCGCAGGCGTCCATCTGCTCGCGCGAGAGTCCCTTCTGCTCATTGCCCAGCACCAGCGCCCAGGGCGCCTGAGGGATGAGGGTATGATATTCCACCTCGCCGCGCGCCGACGTGCCAATCAATTGAAACTCTCGTCCGCGCGCCCAGGCAACAAACTCGCCAAAGGAAGTTTGGACGACCGGCTTCCAAAACAACGCGCCCATGCTGGAGCGCACTACAGAGGGATGATAGAGTTCCACGCCGCCATCCAGCAGAAAGAGAACGTCTGCACCGACGCCGTCCATCGTCCGCAAAATGGTGCCGACGTTGCCCGGGTCCTGTGGGGAGACCAGCGCCACCGCATGACGGACGTTCCGCAGGTCGCTCAGGCGCGTCTGCCGCTGACGGACGATGGCGAGGATGCCCTGGGGGTTCTCCTTGTCGGCGAGGGATTCCATCACTTGCGGCGTGACAGGCTGAGGCGGGGAAGGGAGGCGCGTCATCAGTTCGTGGGCGAACCTGCTCGTGAGCAGGTCGGGCGCGTAGAGTACGTTTTCCACTTCCCAGCCGGCTTCGACCGCCTCACCCACGTGATGGATGCCTTCCACGAGGAACAATCCGCTCTCGCGCCGCGCTTTCTTCTGGCGCAGCGCACGCACTTGCTTGACAAGCGGGTTACTTAAACTGGCAATCAATGGCTTTTTCATATCCCCATTGTAAAAGAAACATCCGAAGTCTCAAAGGCTTCGGATGTTGCCAGACCTTCAATCGAAATTACTGACCGGCGACCACGATCAATTTGCCGTTCATGCCCGCTTCGAGATGACCTTCGATGCCGCAAGTGACAGAATACTCACCGGGCTCTGAAGGCGCAGTGAACGTCGTTGTAACGGATTGCCCCGGCTCGACCTCCACCTCCCAATAGATGTTTTCTTCGTCCTCATCGCCGAATTTTTCTCCGGCGTCAGTGCCGAGTTTGAAGATGACGAATTCATGGATTACTGCACCGTTATTGACGGCGTTCAGCGTAATTTCCTGCCCGGCAGGCACGGTGAATTCCATCGGTTCGAAGTGGAAATCGGTCATGGTCACGTTGATTGTCGTAGAAGCCCCGCCCCCGCCGCACGCGGAAAGAACGAGCGACAGGAAAACTGCCACAACGATTGGGAAATATTTGGTTTTCATTCTGCCTCCTGAACTGGTATTAGGGATATGGCAAATATACACCTGTTTGCAAAAAGTACAAAACAAATCGGCTTTTTCGTTTCTGGCGGGATGACCGTCGGCTCAGGACCGCCTCACCGACGCGGCGGGCAATGTCGTCTCCGAAACGCGCTACAAAGCCTAGGGCGAGATGCGATACAATGCAGGAACGATGCCCACCGATTACACCTTCACCGGTCAATACTCATATGCCAGCGACTTCGGTCTCATGTTCTACAATGCCCGCTGGCTGCGCAGCGTCCCCGTAACGCAGTGGAGGGGATACGACCCGTCGCTGGGGAGGTTCGCGCAGGCGGATACGATTGTGCCGGAGCAGACACAGGGCGTCCAAGCGTGGGACCGGTACGCGTTTGTCAATAATAATCCCGTCCGGTACACGGATCCAAGCGGACATTGCATTTTTGGTGGTATTGACACACTAATGTGTGCCGGTGCTTTAGTAGGGACGGTGCTGTATACAGCAAATGTAATTAGATCTGGACAGGAGTGGAGCCTAAAGGATGCTACTCTAGCTGCTGGTGTGGGAGCGACGGCAGGACTATTAATAGCCGGCGCTGCAGCAGCTGTAGCAGCTGGTGCCGTTTCGGCAACTGTAGGTGCGGTGGTAGCCGGTGCGGGCACTGGCCTTGCAACTGGTGGTGGAGGATACCTTGCAGCAAACATAATCACGGGTAACGACTTTAACGCGACAGATTTTGGTATTGCGTCTACTGTCGGTGCCGCAACAGGAGCGGCTGGCCCGCTCGTTGGCACAACGATGACAGGTGCCAGAATTCTTAATGGCGTGGGTGGTGTTGTTCAGTACGAAGCAACATATTACGCCCATAATGGAGAATTTGATACGAGTGTAAATCCGCTAATAGCCGGAGCAATAAGTGGTGGAACAACAATTTCACCTTATACTAATCCAAATTCTTTGTGGGATGACTTTAGACCGATGCCTAGCGATAGTGGGGCAGCGTGGCGAAGGTTGCAAGGTTATGATCCCGTGTACTATCCAAATTCTCCTGCGGCTAACTCTATTGCAGGAGCCAATATAATAACAACAACTTTTGGTCAACAACTTGTTCCAGGATTAGCGGGGGGCGCTCTTTCCAATTGGGCATCTGGTTATATTCCGGAGTGATTTTATGGAAATCGGCTCATTACTTACTTTAGTTTTCTTTGTATCTTTTCTTCTCTTGTTTGGTCGGTGGATAAGTACGCAGTGGAATAAGCAAACGTCGGTGGATGAGGCTGTGAAACTCCCGTCGGTCTTTTTGTTAATTTTGGGAAAGCCGAGGTTTGACGGCTCGTTCAACATTCGAAGTATATATCTTCAATTATTTTTGATTCTATATATATTCCCCTTACTGTTGTTCAACTTCGACATTATCTCACGGCAGGATGTGCTAAGGATTTTTATCATTAGCATGGTTATATTTATAATCGCTAGAGTTGGTATAGATACTGTCAGAAAAACTCGCCGGTAGAAAATTGCAAGAGACCTACGCCTACGACCCCGCCAGCGGCAACCTTGCCAGCAAGGCGGGCGCAACTCTGACCTACAACGCCCAGGTGACTTGTGCAGCGGGCGCCCGCACTATTCCGCACGCCGTCTCTGCCATGAGCGCCAATACCTACGCCTATGACTGCAACGGCAGCCAGACCACGCGAACCATTGGCAGCGACACATTCACCCTGCTCTACGCTTGCCCTGAGCCTGTCGAAGGGACGCGGAGAACCGCCTCGTGGAAGTGAAGAAGAACGGCGTCACCATTGCCCAATTTACCTATGATGGCGACGGAAAACGGGTAAAATCGGTTATCGGCGGCGAGACCACCTACTTCGTCGGCAGCTACTACGAGCAGAAAGGCAGCCAGGTGACAAAGTATTATTTCGCCGGGACAAGCCGCATTGCGATGCGCAAGTACACCATCCCCCAGAACATGACGGCGGAATACCTGCTCAGCGACCATTTGGGTTCGACGAGCATTACGACCGACGCCAACGGCGCGAAGGTTTCGGAGATGCGATACAAACCCTGGGGCGAAGTCCGCTACGCATGGACAGCCTCCCTCACCACCACGCCCGCGTATCGTCTGGCGGACTACACCCTTCGACAGGCTCAGGGCAACGCCTTCACGGGTCAATACTCCTACATGGACGACCCGTCCACGATCGGCGTGACCGAAGGCTTCGGCTTGATGTTCTACAACGCAAGATGGTACGACCCTTATCTTAACCACTTCACCCAACCGGATACGATTGTCCCAGACCCGTACAATCCGCAAGACTGGGACAGATACGCGTATGCGCGAAATAATCCTCTAAAATATACTGATCCATCAGGGCACAGTGTTGATTGTGCAATTGGTGAGCAAAATTGTTCGGCTGGTAAACTTGTTCCGAGTTGGTGGAGGGGTACCAAAAAACACTTATATATTGATGGGTATGGGTATTTTGAGACAGGGCATATCAAAAGGGGGTGGGATACAGCGGAGTACATGTTCAAGAAGGCAGAAGAACTAGGAAAGGCTGGCGGTGAAATACTAATGAGTGACAACGATCATGGCTTCACGATTACCTACACATTATCTCCCAACCTATCTGAGGATGAGTTACCTGGCGTGTTATATGGGATATATACCGACTTTGAATATGCATATGAAGAATTTCAAGGTGATCTTATTAGCCCAGATCGTCTCTCGTCATTTGCCCCTGAAGATTTACCATCAGATCATGTAGGCTTCTGGGCATATGTGAACGGGCTAGATAAAGATGAAATCCCACAATTGTTGATGGACAGTTTAGGAGAAGTGTCAGTTAGGACAGGTTTCGGGGCAGTAGGTCTAGGTTTCGTAAAAAATCATGAGTTTTTACCAATGATAGATAAAGCTGTTTGTGTTGGTAGATTATGTGCAATTCAACAGGTAAATATACCATGGCCAACGTGGTTACAAATTGATTTGGTTCCAAGTGGTCCGAATACATGGCAAAAATAACAGTGAGAGTGATGTGAAAACTTTCGGATGCTATATCAATTACGAATTTTGCCAATTTTGATAAAAGATAAAGGTGATGCACAAAATGAAGAACAGCGCAAAAATCACCATAACAGCCTTCTTAGTTGTATTACTTGCTTGCGCCTTGATGATCTGGGCTGATACTTCACAAGCTGTAGCTGACTACAAATGGATACACAGTCGCGACACAGAAGGTGAGTTGGTTGCCGCTTTTGTCACTGCACTTCGAATCAATCATCCCGCCGCCTATGAAATGATTGATCCAAGCTTGAAGCCTCGTCTGGATGAATGGATGAATACACATCGAGCTAGAAAATGTGCCAGTGAACCTTATATTTTTTTAAGCGGATATGCAACGCGCGCTAATGGTGAAAAATTAGATTGGGAAGTTGTGTTTGGCTGTGCGGACGAGAATAACACTGATGTGTCTTTCAAGGTTGACGGTATTTTTATCAAAGACATGAAGATAATTGATTGGGGGGAAGTGAGAGAGAAATAAGTTTTATTAAGAAAGGAATGCATGCCTGATTGCAAGCAGCAATGTCGTCTCTGAGATGAGACACGAACCTTGGGGCGAAGCCCGCTACGCATGGGCAGCCTCCCTCACCACCACGCCCGCCTACGAACTGACCAGATACACCTTCACCGGGCAATACTCGTACATGGACGACCCGTCCACGAGCGGCGTGACCGAAGGCTTCGGCTTGATGTTCTACAACGCGAGGTGGTATGACCCGTCGCTGGGGAGGTTTGCGCAGGCGGATACCATCGTCCCTGGCGGGGTGCAAGGGTGGGACCGCTACGCCTACGTCAACAACGCGCCGGTGCGGTTTACCGATCCCAGCGGGCATGAGATTTGCATGGATGGTGGATATTGCGGTGAATACCATGGACAAGCACAAGATCCATTAAGTTATTGGAAAGGTTTAGTCAAAGAAAAATTTGGTGTTACATTTTCTGGAAACTGGAGTAGCAAGAGCGTCAGTGCAATGTACTTTGCTCTTTTTAATATGAATAATAAATTCAACGGTACATTAAAGTCATTAATCAATGGTGCGATTTTCCTTCATGAAAACAAAGCTGCAGGAACTTATGGCGGCGCAACGTGGTTAAGTGGCGCAGGCATAACCTTTCGGTTTGCTCCAAAGGAAACTGCTCCTAATCAAAATGTCTATCACGAAGTTGCCCATCTAATAGATATACGATTTGGTGATTATTTTACTGACACCTTGGATGGTAGTTCGATATACACCGAAGATGGTGATTTTGTGATGGGGAGAAGAAATGGAAATTATGATCGGCAAGTAGGGATTGGGTACTCATCACGGAATGTTTGCGACCCTCACTGGAGTGGATGTTCAATAGATGCAGAACAGCATCCTGGTACCATTAACTCTACCTCAGCATGGGGTCAAAGCGGAAATACTGCTGACGAAGAATGGGGAGATTTAGTCGCCAACTATGTTTCAGGCAACATCTCAAATAATGGTTATGGCGCTGCAAGAGCAAACTGGCTGAACACCATCCTGAATACATTTTTTGCTCTTCCAGTCAATGCACGATAGAGGAGTATATAAATGGACAAGCCGATAATTAAGGCACTAACTGCCTTGCTTATGCTATGGGTATTGACGTCATGTGAGTACGAATCAAGCACACCGTTACCAACCACTTCCATGCGGCTTTCACCGTCACCAGTTGCAACTTGGTCGCCAGTGGTTTCTCCAACTCAAACAGAAGCGCCAACGATTACACCATCTCCTCAACCTACCCTGACAAAAGAAGAGGTTCAAGAAGTGATAGGTGAGTTACTGGCAAAAAATGGTAGTTGCACGGAACCTTGCTTCTGGGGGTTCAGTCCAACGGCTGGCATAAAAGAGTCGCAACTCCTTAACTTCTTGACCTACATACGCGAAAAACCTAAAATAATAAAAGAAAGTAAATATACTCAATATATCGCATCAATTGGTTACAAAGAACGAATATCTGTCAGTGCCACGTTCACCTTTGATGAAAAGACGCATTCACTGTTGAACATATATGCAACCATTGGTGGGTTATATTATTATCCAGAAATCGTTTATGCTGACTGGGATGCATTCAGACCAGATAACATTTTGAGAATTTATGGTAGACCTTCTAGCGTAGAGTTCTTTTTGAGTTACCCAGCCGAACCAACAACAGATCAAACGATAGGCTATGAATTTCGATTTCGCTATGAAAGCAGAAAATTTGTTATTGATTACACAGGGCAAAGAACTCTCAATCAAACCAAACTTTTTATATGTCCCCTTAAAGATCGTTTCATTGAGTCTGTTTACGTTTATCTTGGTGACAATCTCAAGATAAAACCAACAAACGGGAAATTTCTACAAGATGTATCATCAGTAAGCATTGACGATTTTTACAACGCCATGACGGGCAACGCAAATAATGCATGCTTCTACCTAGACAGAAGCGCCTTCGGGAACTGACGAAGCACCAAGTTGCCGTCTATTACTTTGCTGGTACAACCCGCATTGCGATGCGCAAGTACACCATCCCGCAGAACATGACGGTGGAATACTTCCTGACCGACCATTTGGGAAGCACGAGCCTCACCACCGATTCCAACGGCGCGAAGGTTTCGGAGATGCGATACAAACCTTGCCCCCTCCGTTACACTTCGGGGATGCTGCGCGAGGGCGAAGTGCGATACACATGGACAGCCTCCCTCACCACCACGCCCGCGTATCGTCTGGCGGACTATACCTTCACAGGTCAATTCTCCTACATGGACGACCCGTCCACGGCGGGAGTCACCGAAGGCTTCGGCTTGATGTTCTACAATGCAAGGTGGTATGACCCAGTCAATGGGAGGTTCGCCCAGGCGGATAGCATCGTCCCTGGCGGGGTGCAGGGGTGGGACCGCTACGCCTATGTCAACAACGCGCCGACGCGGTTTACCGATCCCAGCGGGCATTTACCGATTGATGATGAATGCGGGTATCAGGGACAGGATTGTGGCAGCCCATTGCCTGCTCAGCCAATGAATGAATACAACAGCGGAAATATCGCAAGCAGTGATGCTTCCACAGACAATAATGAAAGTGGTGGAATCTTGATAAGCAGCACGGGGAATAGCAATAGCGCACGCAGTACAATCACACTTTTTGTGTCTGCGAATAATTTGCCATATACTATAGTAATGCATCCTTCGGATGGGAATGTTTTGGGCATGATACCGGTCTATGACTATAGAAATGGGCGAAAGGTACTAGTTGGTTATGTAGAACTCTACTATGCCTTTGATTATTCCACGGCAGTTTTTGATCGAGATTCTACGGGAAATATCCCTTGGCTAATTCCCGTAACTTATGAAACACTAAAATTTGTTGCCAAAAGATTGGGCTTTAATTTTATATGTCCAGGGTGCGATGGCACGCTGTGGGTATGGACTGTTGCAGATGGGATTAACGACTCCACTACTATCGAAGGGCACTTGCAAGTAAGGTTTTTAGATGCTGTCCGGCGGGATTTCTATTCTCCCGATTACAGTCCGTTTTGTCCCACCTATACTCGATCTTTTTGCAGCCCATCTTTCCCAATCTATATCCCCACCCTTTCTGATTAAAAATGGATTATGTATATGCAAACTAACAAAAAGTACAAATGGACAGTTCAAGACTCAGTTGGACTAGTCATACTGATTCTTTACTCAATTAGTAAGTATTACTTCCTAATTGGGGTTGGGATCCTAATCATGCTAATTCTTGGAGGAGAAATCCATTTGCAAAATGCTAAAATTTGGGCGTTAAGTACTCTTATGTTTTTCCCTCTCCATTATTTGAACAAACGACTTAATGGCAAGCCCAAGAATCGATTATAAGAATAAGTTCGCTTCATGGATAAGCGGATGCCATTGTTGGTCGTAACCCTTCGGCAGGATCAGGGCAGCGCGTTTACACGTATTGACCAGCAAAATCAGTGAAAATCTGTGAAATCTGTGGCTAAAGATTGTAAGCCTGTCAGTCAGTCATTCCGCCAGAAACGGGTAAGCCACAAAAAAGAGACACGTCCTCAAAGGAAGTGTCTCTTCGTCTGTCGGGGTGCGCGGATTTGAACCGCGGACCTCACGGACCCGAACCGTGCGCTCTACCGCCCCAGCCAGTGTATAACGGGCGAAGCCACCGCATGGTCGCAGTCGAGGTCAATTTGCGAGATTGCCAAGTATCGCTTCACCATATCGAGGGTAGTGTGTCCCAGAATGTGTTGGAGCGAATAAATATTTCCTCCGTTCCGTAAAAACTGAATTGCAAACGTGTGTCGAAAACGATGAGGATGTACGCGGTGGATTCCAGCACTCCTGCCGATGCGCTCCAAAATATCGCCCAAGCGGTTGCGGTCGAGCGGATGATTGCCAGTAGTTACGAAAAGCCAATCAGATTTTCCCGTTCGTAGATTTAGGTAATCTGTGATAGCCAAAAACGTAGTTTGGGAAATCGGTATACGGCGTTCTTTCTTCCCTTTGCCAAAAACTGTGATGTGCAAAGTGACCTGGTTGATGTCCTGGATTTTCAAGCCGCACAATTCTGATGCCCGCACACCGGTATCGAGCAAAAGGTAGAGTATTGCCCGGTTCCGTAATGCGACTGTCCGGTTCGTGGATTGCCCGGCACATTTGAGCAGCGCAACAATTTCCGCTCGCTCAAATGGGACAATTTCTCTCTTCTCTGCGACTGGTGGGCGGATGGAACGAATGATGTTTTCCTCGCATACGCCTTGTTGTACTGCCCATTGCCAGATTGCAGACAAATCGGCATGATAATTTCGGAGCGTCTTTGCAGAAACCATTTTTTGCTGGCTGATAAATTTCACAACTTGCTGGCGGGTAATTTCCCGAAATTCAACATCCCCCAAGAAGTTTTGCAGTTTGGTGAACGTCACGCGGTAATCGCGCAACGTATTCGGCGAATAACGCGCTGCGCTACGTTCAAGTAGGAAGGTTGTGATTGCAGTGGATAGTAACATTGATCTACCTCTGTAGCGTGATGATTTGAACGTTTGAGTGTATTGAGTCAAGGCAGACTATGGGAACAATGGCAGTTCTCTGGTAGTAAGGTAAACCATTGTCGAAATATAGTGTCTTTGATTAGCATGGCTTCCTCCTGTGATGAAATTTTAGAAGCCTTATTTCTACCCTATTCTTGCTTTCATGGGTACAATAAAAAATTAGTCTCGCCGCTGCAATCGGCGAGGCTGAGATGGCAATGCGGTCTCGGTGCGTTGCGACAAAATCTATCCTAGCAAATTTTGCCACCCCGCGCAAGTTGATCGAATGCGCGGGCAAGTTGTTTATTGATCTAACTCTTGAACAGTTGCACCGCTCAGTTCAAACCAGCACGAACTATAAGGTTGCCTAAGCTACAGTGATTTCTGGAAGGTCTGTCAATTGATCTTTCCTACTGAGGCACACAAATGCGTTGACAAAGAAAGTGGACAGACCAGTTACATGGAATGTTGATATTGACATTCGGACAATCTTGTGTAAGTTTCGCTAAAAAACACTTTCCATTTAAAAATCGGATGTCATGTTCAAAATCGGGATATAGCTCTTTATCATCCGCCATAATCCATCACTTGTTACTTGACTACTACCCAAAATTGCTTGGATGCGTGTTTTGCCAATCCCACTCTTGGTATGTATGAATGCTCCACGCCCCCGTTTTAAGCGCGAGATTTCATCAATCGAATCGTGTGACGAATAGCTCTTTTCTTGATGCACGCACAAGCGCACTGCAAGAGAAACTACCCAGTATTTACCCCCCTCAAACGAACACCATGAGCATTTAAGATTCTGAATTACCTGATGTTGCACTACCTGCAACACGCATCCTGTAAAGTGAGCGCAAATTCACTTTACGGAGATGCAAAATGTCGCGGCTAACGAATCATGACCGGGCAATAAAAATCTATCGTACAATCAAGCAAAATCCGGGTAGAAAAGCGGGTTTCATCGCCAGGCTTTTGAGACTTAATCGTTCAGAGGTGACGCGTTCGCTCCCATCGCTGGACGAAAAGGGTTTGCTCGTGTACGAGGACGAGAAAGGGGGGTTATACCCCTTCAGCCAAAATGACTTGCAAAATTCATAAGCGGATGTTGCAGAATTCGGCAAAGTGTTGTGCTATGCTGTCTGTAATCGAAATCCTGTTGCGGAGGACTTTATGTCTCGCGCTGAAAACAAAGCCGAACGCCTTTTGAAAATGGAAGCGCTTCTGCTGGCGCATCCCGAAGGTTTGACTCAAGCAGAGATGGCGCGCCATTTGGGGGTGGACCGTTCCGTCATCCATCGTAATCTATACGACTTCCAGAAAATCTACCCTACTATTGAGCACGACGATGGGCGCATCAGCCTCGACCGTTCGGCGTATCTCGTCAAAGTGGCGTTTACCCTGCACGAAGCGACCGCGGTTCACATCGCCGCGCGTCTGCTCGCCACGCGCATGGACAGGCAAAACCCGCACGCCGCCTCCGCCCTGCGGAAACTGGGCGTGGCGCTCGAAAAACTTGCCCCGCGCATCAGCGCCCACGTCAAGCAGTCGGCGGATGTGATAGACGACGCGACCCAATGGCAGGATCCGCGTTACCTCGACGTTCTCGAAAAACTGACTCTCGCCTGGGCGGAGTTGCGCAAGGTGAAGGTCTGGCACCGCAGCGACAAGGCGCAAAAAGTCCTTGAGTATTTCCTTTGCCCGTATTTCATCGAACCCTACGCGGTGGGACAAACCACGCATCTCATCGCCCGCGACGAATCCACAGGCAAACTGCGGACTCTGAAAATCGAGCGCATCGAGCGCGTGGAGTTGACGCGGGAACATTATGAAATCCCCGCCGACTTTGACCCGCGCGATCTGCTGGCGGACGCCTGGGGCATCTGGTACACCGAGGGCGAACCCATCGAAGTGACATTGAAATTCAGCCGCGCTGTCGCTTCCCGTTTGGAGGAAACCCGCTGGCACCGTTCGGAGGAAGAGACCAAACTGGAAGACGGCTCCGTTCTCTGGAAGGCAAAGGTAGCCGAACCGCAGGAGATGATTCCCTGGATTCGCGGCTGGGGCGCGGATTGCGAAGTGTTGGAGCCGAAGAGTCTGCGGGAGGCGCTGGCGAAGGAGGCGAAGAAGATGGCGAGGGTGTATGGGGTGGCAAATCTTAATGAGCCGCAAACCCGTTTCTTTGCCCACCGCCGCGAGGGGGAAGACCGCGAAGACTGGCAGCCGCTTATCGAACACTTGCGAAACACGGCCGAAATGGCGCGCGATTTTGGCGCGGATGCCAATGTTGCGGAACTGGCGTACATCGCGGGACTGATTCACGATTTGGGCAAATACTCCGCCGAATTTCAAAAGCGGCTGGAAGGTACGGGTCCGCGCGTGGACCACTCGACCGCTGGCGCGAAGGAACTCAAAAAACTGCTCGAAGGCACGCCACAACAAGTTTTTGCTCAACTGTTGGCATATCCCATCATGGGACATCACGCGGGTTTGCCCGATTACGGCAGCGAGATTGATTTGGAAGGCAGCACCGTCTGCGGGCGGTTAAAAAATCGCATTCCCGATTACAGCGAATACAAGAGCGAGTTGGATTTATCATCTCTACCCTTTCCGAAATACTGGCATATTCGCCCACCTGAAAAGAAACCAGAAAAATTGGGTTTTTCACTCTCTTTCCTGACCCGCATGATTTACTCCGCGCTGGTGGATGCGGACTTTCAGGAGACGGAAACGTACATGAAGGGCGCAAAGCCGCGCGGCGGACATGACGACATCCCGACCCTGCGCGACAAGATGGACGCTCACCTGAAGCAGTTCGAGAACCCCACCAGCGACATCAACCGCAAACGCAACGAGATACTCCATGCCTGCATTGAAAAAGGCAAAGCGGAAAAACCTGGCTTCTTCTCGCTTACCGTTCCGACAGGCGGCGGCAAGACGCTGGCTTCGATGGCGTTTGCGCTGCATCACGCCGCCGAGCATGGCTTGAAGCGCGTCATCTACGTCATTCCGTTTACGACCATCATCGAGCAGAACGCCAAAGTGTTCAAAGACATCTTCGGCGAAGAGCCTGTGCTGGAGCATCACTCCAACTTCGATTGGGAGGGCAAAAAGAAGGACAATCCCGATGACCGCACCAACAGCGCGCTTGCCAAACTCAAACTGGCGGCGGAGAACTGGGACATTCCCATCGTGGTCACGACCAACGTGCAGTTTTTCGAGTCGCTGTTTGCCAATCGCTCACGGGGCTGCCGCAAACTGCACAACATCGCCAGGAGCGTGATTATCTTCGACGAAGCCCAAATGCTGCCGCGCGAGTACATGCGCCCCGCGATGGCGGCGGTTTGGGAACTGGTGAGCAACTACGGCGCGAGCGCGGTCTTTTGCACTGCCACCCAGCCTGGACTGGAACGCTTCCTGCCCGAAAGGACGGAAGTCAAGGAACTCGCGCCCAACCCGCAGGAATTGTTCGACTTTTACAAGCGCGTGGAAGTGAAGCATTTGGGGACGCTGACCGATGAAGACCTGCTCGCCCGCCTGAACGCGCACGAGCAAGCCCTGTGCATCGTCAACACCCGCCGCCACGCCAGCGGACTGTTTGGCGGCTTGCAGGGCGAGGGGAATTATCACCTTTCGACGCTGATGTGTCCCGCGCACCGCCGCGCCAAACTGGAGGAAATCAAGGAACGGTTAGCGGGCGGGCAAGCCTGCCGCGTGGTCTCGACAACGGTGATGGAAGCAGGCATTGACCTGGACTTCCCCGTCGGCTACCGCGCCCTGACGGGGCTGGATTCCATCAATCAGGCGGCGGGGCGCGTCAACCGCGAGATGAAGCGCGGCGTGAGCGAGATGTTCGTCTTCGAGCCGAAGTCAGAGTTCATCAAGAAAACGCCGTCTTTCCTGAAACAAACCGCCGAAGTTGCCCGCATGGTCTTGCGCGACCACGCCGAAGCGCCGATTTCCATCCCCGCTATTCAGGCGTTCTTCGGGCAGTTGTACAACCTGCAAGACCCACTGGCGTTCGATTTCAAGAAGATCATGAATTGCTTTGACGATGAACATGGAAGATTTAATTTCGAGACGGCGGCACGGGCGTTTCAAATCATCGAAGACCCGACCGTGACTGTGATTATCCCTTACAGCGAGGAGGCAGAGCGGCTGATTGAAGAGTTGAAATATACCGACTATCCATTCTCCACCCTGCGAAAACTTCAGCCCTACACGGTTTCGATTTTCGAGGGCGAGTTCGACAAACTCAGTTCGAAAGGAGTGATTTTGACCATCGAAGACACTTATCATTTTCTCAACCCAGACGCAATGAAAGAGTATTACGACCCGCATCGCGGTCTGCTCGTCCCCGAAAGCGGCGGCGGGGATGGGTTGTTGTTCTAGTTCAATAGACCCTAAAGGTCTCGGAGACCTTTAGGGTCTCAAACGAAAGGAGGTTCGACACATGGGATACGGTATCACCATCCGCGTTCAAGGCGATTACGCCCTGTTCACCCGTCCCGAAATGAAAGTGGAGCGCGTCAGTTACGACGTCAT
>DYID01000037.1:0-2155 GCA_020723805.1 Anaerolinea sp.
CGAAAGTCACGCCATTGCCCGCTCAACACAATATACGCCGCCAGCAAAACGAACGACCAGCCAATGCGGTGACCGATCACCTGCAAAGCGGGAACATCGTGCAAAAACTTCCAGTAGATCGGGAAGAATCCCCAGAGCGCATACGCGCCGATGCCATATAAAATGCCTTTATTCATTCGTCTCCGTTGAATGAAACTGATGTCGCGCAATTTATTCATAGCGCAACATTCATGTTACTTTGCAAAAACGAGATAAATCTCGCACTACCGAATAAGTTGAGTTAGAAAGTTTCGATGGGCTGACGCCCCGCGAACCCCGCATCCACTTCATGCCAGAAAGCGATTTCGCCTTCCCCATATTTCCAGCACAAGTACACTTCCCGTCCCTCCCGCAGGGCAGGAAAATCCAGCAGACCGATGTTGACATCCTTGATCTGGACGCCGGTTGCCAAAATTTGATGGATGAGCGCATCGAACCGACCGAAGTCCTGCACCATCGCGCTCAGAGCCTGATTCCCGCCGTTGCCTGCGGACTTCTCGATGGCGTCCCAGGCTTCGGGCTGGGCGGCAAGGATTTTTGCGCGAATCGCCAGCATCTCCTCCACAAGCGGGCGGAGGGCGTTCAAGGTTTCGTTGGCTTCCGAAAGGGTGAAATAACGCGGCATCTGATAATTCCAAGTCGGGGAACTTTTCATCTATTATAAACGTCCGTTTTGTAATTGGAGAAAGGAGAATAGCATGAAGATCATCCATTCCCTGCTTTTGCTGGCTGCACTTGGTTTATTGTTGAATACCGTTTCTGCGCCAAAAGAATCGTTTTTCTCAGAAAGCGAATTGAACGAAGTGTACCGCCGTTTGAATTCGGTCGGAAATTTTTGAATCGCCAGCAACGAAGAACGGGCGGCTAAATGGAGCCGCCCGTTTTCATTTCATCCATTCAGTCAAAATTACGGCAAAGGTACAGCCTGATAGCCTTTTTTCTTCACCGCCGCTATGATTTGCTCCTCGGTCAGTTTGGTTTCATCGTATTCGATGACCATTTCCAGGCGGTGGTAACTGGCGTTGATTTCCTTCACGCCTTCGAGCGTATCTTCGAGCGACTCCAGTTTCATGGCGCAGTTGGAACAGGTCATGTCTTCGACGCGAAAAGTTTTCTTTATCATGAGCGGCTTCTTTCTTCTTTTCTCTTTCTTCCAACCCAAAGGAAGGAAGAAAGAGGAAAGAAAGGCGGTTTACTCGAAAATAATCTGCCCCGTGTACATGCCCATCGAGCAGGTGAAGAACATCTTCGTCCCTGCCGGCTGGGCGGGGATATTCACCTGTACGGTGCCGGTGTCGGGCAGGAGTTGGTAGAAGTTCAGGTCGGGGATGACGAAATCGCGCGAGCATGAGTAGGTCTGGTGCGTGACAAGGTTCAGCACGACGGGTTGGTCCGCCGCAGCGACGAGCGTCTGCGGGAAGTAGCCGTCGTTGCGAACCGTCAGCGTGAGGTCGGCGCTGGGAGCAGAGGCAGGCGTCCCTGAGTCGGAGGCGGTGGTCGTCCATGCGCGGGCGAAGTTGGTGAAGGAGTAGGGAGAGCCCATCAGGTTGAGTCCGCCGTCGAGGGTCACCAATCCCAAAATCAAAACCACCACAGCGACAAAGCGCATGAAGAATTTTTCGAGCCGCGCGCCGAGTTCGGTGGTTAGATAGGCGACGATGAAGAAGACGGGACTGGTGCCGAGCGTGAAGGCAAACATGAGCGCCGCGCCCATGAACGCACTGCCCGTGCCGAGGGCGGTTGCCATCATGGCTTGCGTCACGCCGCAGGGGATGAAGACGGTGAGGAAGCCGAGAAAGAGGGGCGTGAAGGTGTCTGTCCCTTTGGCGGTGCGGCGGATGTAGCGTGTGATGAATTTGGGCGGCTCGATGGAAAAGTAGCGGAAGATGGGATGCACGTTGAACATGCGCAGGGCGTTGCCGACCATGAAGACGCCAATGGCAATCATGAGGAATGCGCGCGTGAGCGGGCTGAGCGCAAGGAAGGAACCCAGCCAGCCGAGCAGCGCGCCAAGCAGGGTGTAAGCCACAAGTTTAGCAGCGAGAAAAAGAAGGATGGGAAGGGCGGCATTGGTGCGCTGTGCGGAGACGGCTTCAGTTTTCTTCGCATGTTTTTT
>DYID01000037.1:2255-26745 GCA_020723805.1 Anaerolinea sp.
TGAAAACCAAAGGGACCCATGCCTTCGAGTCCGTTATCGAAGACGTACACATCGGCGAGCGATTCCGCCGGCACATTCGCCAGGGAGGGAACATGCAAGACCGGGGAGGTCATCATATCGGTCAACAATTTTGCCACATCGGCATCGGAGGCTTCGGTATGGACAAAATAGATTTCCTTGCCGTCTGCCCAGGCTTTGCCGGCGGGCAATTCCGCTTTCGGCATTTCTTCGGCGGCTCGAGGCGCACATGCGGCAATGATCAATGCCAACATGGACAGCAGGATGAGGGACGACTTTTTCATGTTAAGTTTTTTTCCTTTTCACTGAGTTTTATTTTCATCATCCCCAATGGGATGTTCGATCTCACCTGCCATGAAGGCTTGCGGGGCTTTCAGAAAAGCGTTCAGGCAGGCTTGCGTGCAAAAGTAGATGGTCTCGCTGTGAAATTCGGCGCTCGGATACCGCGAGGGATCTTTGATGTAGCCGCCACAGGCGGTTTTGTAACGGGGAGATTTGTCGAAGGTGAGCATTTGGTAATTGGTGATTGGTAATTGACAACTGGTCACTGATCACTGATCACTGATCACTGATCACTAAATCTTCTGCCTTCGCAACCTCAAACTATTGCTCACCACGAAGACACTGCTGAACGCCATCGCGCCGGCGGCAAGCATGGGGTTGAGGTAGCCCAGCGCCGCGGCAGGGATAAGGATGACGTTATAGAAGAACGCCCAGAACAAATTTTGCTTGATGGTGCGGAGCGTCTTGCGTGAGAGTTGAATCGCGCGCGCCACGCCGCGCAGGTCGCCGCTCATCAGAGTCACGGGGGCGGCAGCCATCGCCACGTCGGTGCCTGTGCCAATGGCAATGCCCACATCTGCTTGAGCCAGCGCGGGAGCATCGTTCACGCCGTCACCCACCATCGCGACAATGTTGGTAATTGGTGATTGGTGATTGGCAACTGGAGATTGAAGTTTCTTGATCTCGGCGGATTTGCCTTCGGGAAGGACTTCGGCGAGAACCTGGTCAATCCCAACCTGCCGCGCAATGGCTTCGGCGGTCTTCTGATTGTCGCCCGTAATCATCGCCACCTTCAAACCCATCTTGTGCAGTTCGGCAATGGCTTCCTTCGAACCCTCTTTGATGGTATCCGCCACGGCAATGATGCCTGCGGCAACGCCATCCACCGCCACCAGCATGGCGGTCTTCGCTTCGGATTGAAGACGCGACACCTCGGATTCGAGACTCCCCAACGGAATTCCGCGACTCTCGAACATTCTCTTATTCCCAACGATAACGCTTCTTCCCTCGACTTCAGCCTGCACGCCATGCCCAGGCTCTGCCTTGAACCCGGCCGGTTCCGCCAAACTCAGCCCGCGCGTGGTGGCTTCCGCCCAAATGGCTTCACCGAGGGGATGTTCGCTTCCCTTCTCCACACTCGCCGCAAGGCGCAACAACTGATCACTGCTCACTGATGACTGATTACTGTTCACTGATGACTGATTACTGTTCACTGATGACTGATCACTGCTTACTGATAACTGATCACTGCTTACTGATAACTGATCACTGCTTACTGATAACTGATCACTGACGATAATATCCGTCACCGCAGGCTGTCCCTTCGTAATCGTTCCTGTCTTATCCAGAACGACTACATTGACCTTGCCTGCTCTTTCCAAGGCTTCGCTATTTCTAAACAAAATTCCCATCTCCGCGCCCTTGCCCGTCCCCACCATGATGGCAGTCGGCGTGGCAAGCCCCATCGCACACGGGCAGGCAATCACCAGCACAGCCACCATGTTGATCAACGCACGGGTGAAGGCGTTGGTATCCGCGTTGACAGGCAGCGGCGGACCGAAGAAATACCAGCCTGCGAACGTCAGCAAAGCAATGACGATGACAATCGGCACGAACACCGCCGAAACCTGATCCGCCAGTTTCTGGATGGGCGCCTTGCTGCCCTGCGCATCTTCGACGAGTTTGATAATCTGCGCGAGGGCGGTCTCCTTACCGACCTTTGTCGCCTCGACCTTCAACATGCCGAGTTTGTTGAGCGTCGCGCCGATGACGGAATCGCCCTGCTTCTTTTCGACGGGGAGTGACTCGCCCGTCAGCATGGATTCGTCCACGGCGGAGCGCCCCTCGATGACCACGCCATCCACGGGAATCTTCTCGCCCGGGCGGACGAGGAGAATGTCTCCGACGCGCACATCGTCAATCGGGACCTCCACCTCCTCCCCGTCACGAATGACGCGGGCGGTTTTGGCGCGGAGGCTCATCAGTTTTTTGATGGCTTCGGAAGTGCGTCCCTTGGCGCGGGCTTCGAGGAACTTCCCCAGTTTGATGAGCGTGATGATGACCGCCGCTGTCTCGTAATAGACGTGCCCCATCAACAAGCCAAAGGTGATGGGAAGCGAATAGAAATAAGCGGCGGAGGAGCCCATGGCGATGAGCACATCCATGTTGGCAGATTTGTTGCGCAGGGCTTTGTACGCGCCGACATAATATTGCCAGCCCACATAGAACTGAACAGGTGTGGCAAGCGCCAGCATCAGCCAGTTGAACCAGGGTTGGGCGTCGCGCATTCCGCTCATGGAGGTGCGGACATAGACGAAATCGGGCAGAAGACCAAAGTCCTTGCCCATTGAGAGCAGGAACAGCGGGACGGTGAAAACGAGACCGATAATGAGCAGGCGGCGCTGAGTGTCAATTTCGTGCTGGCGCGCTTTGGCTTCGGCATCTTCCGCTTCGCCGCCGAGTTCGAGGGCTTCGAAGCCAGCCTTTGCCACAGCCGCGCGAATCTCCGCCTGGCTGACGATGGTGGGAATGTATTTGACGCGCGCCTTTTCGGTTGTGAAGTTGACCTGCGCTTCGAGGACGCCCTCTATTTTGCTCAGCGCGTTTTCGAGGCGGCGGGCGTCGTTGTCGTCGGCGAGACGCTTGATGATGAGGTCGGCTTCACCGGTGGCAACGCCGTAGCCGGCGCGCTCGACGCGGGTGATGAAATCGGTCAGGGTGAGTTTCGAGGCGTCGAAGTCCACCGTGGCGCGTTCGGAGGAAAGGTTCACCACAGCGCTCTGCACGCCGTCCAGTTTCTTGAGGTTGCGCTCGACTGTGGCGACACAGTTGGCGCAGGTCATGCCGGTGATGGGGAGGGTTAACTGTTTTGTGTCGGTCATTTTGAGTAATTGGTAATTGGTAAATGGGTAATTACCATTTACCAATTGCTATAGCGTGAGCAGCCCTTCGGCAGGATAGTTGATCTCCGCCAACAGCGCCTTGATCTTCTCCTCTGTGGCGGGGGCGTCGAAGGTGACGGTCACTTTTTTGGTGTCAATTTCCGCTTTGACGGACTGGACGCCCTGCAACTCGCTCAATTCCATTTCGATGGTGTGAGTGCAGTGTCCGCAGTGAATGGCGGGAACGGAATAGGTTACAGTGGTCATACTTGAAACTCCTTGTAATTTTATTGAATAACGCTCGCGTCACCGAGAGCGCGTTTGACAATTGCATTGACGTTACCGAGACAGCAACTTCCCTGCGGGTTGCGGATGTCGCAGGCGCATTGTCCGTTCTTGATGCCCAGGTTGATCTCCGCCGCTACGCGCTGCCCCTCGGCAAGAGTTTCGCCCAGCGTGTGCCGAAAACAATAGCACACGAACACGCCGGCATCCTGTGGATGTTTTTGATACACCCGCTCGCGCAGGTCGGTTTCGGTAAAGGTCTGGGAGCCGTCGGCGCTGTAATAGACCGTCGGGCAATCGGGGTCGGGGCAGAAGCGATACTCCACGTTTCGGAGCACGTTCAACGGCAGGTCGAGCATCGCCTTGACGATTTGCGTATCCACGCGCCTGCCCGCCTTCCCGTTGGTGGGGCAAGCCGCGTTGGCTTCATGCCGAATCTCCAAATTGGAAATCAAAGCTGACATATCCACTTCTCCATACACACTACAACCATCACACTACCCAACTATCTGACTATCTGACCATCAGACTATTCGACTACCAGACTAACCAGCTATCTGACTATCAGACTTTGGTTGACATTTCGAACACTTCGGTAATTTCCTTCAACACGCGCTCGCGCTCCTTTTTGTCATTGCCCTGAATGGCGGTGATGACGCAGGAGTTGAGGTGGTCTTCCAAAATGCGCGAACTGACTTTGTTCAACGCCGCTTCGATCGCCTGAATCTGGCGGATGACGTCAATGCAGTACGCATCCTCCTCGACCATGCGGATTACTCCGCGCAGGTGACCTTCGATGGTCTTCAATCTTTTGAGGGTATTTTCATCAGCCATGGTTTCCTCTTTCGTTCAGACTGCCTATCAGGGTCCGAACTTACCCCCCCCAGGGGGGATGGGCGTGCCGAAATATACCGTAACAGGAAACTTCCTGTCAACATGACAAACAGCACGATTTTGGTCGTAATTTGCCGTGGCAAAAAAAACATCCCGAAGGTTTTGAGCCTTCGGGATGTTTGGTAACCCCATCTATTCGTAAAGTTTCTGGTAAAGCGCTTGCGCCCAGGTAAACAACTCTGTTTCGTCGTTTTTCAGGGGCGTGGCAGAGCCGCGTCCATACAGCGTCAGCGTCAGCGACATGCGGTCGGAGACGCCCACCGGGTCGGAAGCATCGAGCGTCAGGCTCCCGTATTCGCTCAGCCACGCCTGGAATTGACTCATCTCATCACGAGAGAGCAGCGCCGCAATGGTGCTCATCTTCCCCTCCGTGGTGGACTTGCACGAACTGCCATACACTTCTCCGGAGAGGAAAACGGTCAAGCGGTCGCAAAACCCTGCAATGCCGCCGTCCCGCGACCAGGTCAATGCAAGCGTGGCGGGCTGGATGAGCCGTCCGTCGTCGCTGACGTGGTACTCGTATTGGACGCCATCCGCTTCCAGCACGACGATGCGTCCGGGCGTGATGACCTGGGCGCACATCACATCCTGCATGGCAACGCCCAGACAGGTATCCGGAAATTCGACCGCTTCATTGCTGACCACGGAAACGTCCGCCTCTTTCAAACCGAGGTTTTCAGCCAACTGGCGGATGAGGAGGGATTCGATCGGCAAGCCGGCATCCATGCCGCTAGCAATTACCGCCATGCTGCCCGTTTCATTGGTGCGAACCTCGTATTCCCTGCCGTCGGCTTCGAGAATGATGCGATACCCTTCCACCACAGCCTGCGTACACATCGTGCCGGGACGTTCCACATCCAGGCAGCCGTTGGACCAGGTGACGGCTTCGGTGGAGACAAGGGTCAGTTGGGCAACGGGCAGGTTCAAGGTCTGGGAAAGAAGCGCAAGAGCCGCCTGTTGAGCGGGCGTGAGGTCCGCCGCAGAGTCGTCTGCCGGGTTGGGATAAGAGGGATTCGGATAGGAAGGATTCGGATAAGAGGCAGCGGCGGGAGGTTCGGGCTGGTCCGTTACGGCTGGCGCACACGCACTCAGAAGCACAGCCAATATCAGTAATTTCAAAAGTGTTTTCATTCGTACTCCTTTGCAAAAGGGACGAACCCATTATCGGATTTGTTCCATTGTATAATCGCCGAATGCGTTTCCGTTTACTTTTGCTGCTTCTAATTCTAACAGCCTGCGCGCCCAAACCCGATCCGAACGTGCAGATTCATGTAGCGGTACTGCAAACCGTGGCGGCGATGCCGACTGCCACGACACAGCCAACGCCCGCCCCCCTCCCCACCGCCACGCCCTTCGACCTCAAGGGGTTGTTTTGCGAATATCAGTTTTGTGTGGGGCATCCTGTGGACATGGCGTTCTTCGATGTCAGTGCGCAAAAAAATCCCGCCTTGCCCAGCACCTATTCGCAGGGCATCATCGCGGCGTTCAACGCCAATCTGTTCATTCAGATGATCTGGCAGATCGCGCCGGGGACAGCCGACCCACAGTTCATGCTCGACTTGATTTTGGACGACGTGGACACGCGCGCCGGCAGCCTGGACGTGAAGCGAGTCCGCGACATGAACGTCATCTACACCCCGATCACTTCGACGGCGACCCCCGTCCTGCCTTTCGGTGCAGCGGGGGCATGGATTTGCGGCGAACGCGCCTTTGCCTGGAAGGTCTATAGCCCGCAGGCAGAAAACACACAGGCGCTGTTCGAGGAGGCGCTGGAACGGTTTCAGTGCGAACGGTGACGCTTGCCTGTCACTCCGTCGTCTTTGCCTCCTGCCACAGAGACTCCATCTCATCCAGCGTCAGTTCCGACAAATTGCGCCCCTGCTTCTTTGCGCCCTGCTCCACATAGCCGAAGCGCTGTTTGAATTTCATGTTCGTCGCACGCAGGGCGGATTCGGCGTCCACCTTTTTCCAGCGCGCCAGGTTGACGAGGGCAAACAGCAGGTCGCCAAGTTCGGCGGCGAGTTCCGCTCCGTTCGCCGCCTGGCGCACCTCCTCGATTTCTTCGGCAATCTTATCGAGCACGCCTTCGATTTCGGTCCAATCGAAGCCGACCCGTGCGGCGCGTTCCTGATATTCCTGCGCCTGACTCAAGGCGGGCAACGCCAGCGGCACGCCGTCCAACAAGCCTTTCCCGTCCTGCTTCTTTCCCCTTTCCTTCTCCTTCAATTTCTCCCAATTCGCCAGCACGCCATCCACTCCATCCAGTTTCAGGTCGCCGAAGACGTGCGGATGCCGCCGCACAATTTTTGCGTGGATGCCGTGAATCACCTGGTTGACGTTGAACTGCCCCTCTTCGTTTGCAATCTGCGATTGCAAGACAACTTGCAGCAGCAGGTCGCCGAATTCTTCGCGCATGGCGGCAAAATCGCCCGAGTCAATGGCAGAGATGGCTTCGTAGGCTTCTTCGAGCAGGTGCTTGCGGAGCGTTTCGTGCGTCTGTTCCCTGTCCCAGGGACAGCCATCCGGCGCGCGCAGGTGAGCGACAATCTCCTGAAACGATTCAAAGGCTGTTCCCTCCGCCAGCGGAGGAATGTACATGCAGGTTGAGTGGCTCAAGTCGAAAGTCGAAAGTTGAAGGTCGCCAAGCCTCTCGACTTTCGACTTTTGACCTTCGACCAGATTTATCTCATGCTCGCGCGGATATATCGTCAATAACACCTCCCGCAGATGCGCGGCAAGTTCCAGCGAATCCACGCCCGTCAGCAGCGCCGGCAGGTCGGGCGGATAGGGCGGGACATGGGCAGAGGCGAGAGTCGGCGCTTCGAGCAGGATCAGCCTCGAGGGCGGAGGGATGCGAAGCGTGTCAAATACCGAGGAAAGCAGGGCGAAGTCCATCGCAAAATCTCCATTAAAAGGTAATTGGTAATTCGTACATTACGAATTACCAATTACAAATCTGGCTGTAACTCCAGGGAATGACTAGCGCTTGGTGTAAGTGGGCGCTTTGCGTGCCTTCTTGAGGCCGGGTTTCTTGCGTTCCTTTTCGCGGGCATCGCGGGTGAGCAAGCCGTGTTTGCGGAGTGCGGCGGTCCAATCGGCATTGAGCGCCTGCAGGGCGCGCGCCAGCCCCAGGCGCACCGCCTCGGTCTGACCGGTCACACCGCCGCCGCGCACTTTGACGCTGATGTCATATTTGCCGGCGTCTTCGCCGACCGCGGCAAAGGGGCGCAGGATGTCCTGCAAATCGCCAATGCGGGGAAAGTACACGTTTGCCGCTTTCTCGTTGACGACAAACGCGCCGGAGCCGCTCATTACGCGCACGCGCGCGGTGCTTTCCTTGCGGCGTCCTACTGCTTCATGATATTGTGCCATATTTCTTCTTCCTCATTTCAGGCAATCGCCAGCGGTTCGGGATTGTTCGTGCCATGCGGGTGGTTGGGTCCCGCGTAGATTTTCAAGCGTTTGAGCAGGGAACGTCCCATGCGGTTATGAGGCAGCATGCCCCACACCGCCGCGCGCAGAACGCGATCGGGGTGCTGCTGCAACTGGTCGCGCAGCGAAATGGACTTGAGACCGCCGGGGTAGTTCGAATGTTTGTAATACATCTTGGATGTCAGTTTCGAACTGGTCTTCGTGCCGGTCACAGTCACCTTTTCGCAGTTGACGACCACCACGGTGTCGCCCATATCCACGCCCGGCGTGAAAGTCGGTTTGTGTTTGCCCAGCAGCACATGCGCAATACGCGAGGCAAGGCGTCCCAGGTTCTGCCCTTCGGCATCCACCAACACCCATTTCCGTTCGATTTCGCTTGCTTTCGGATAGTACGATTTGTACACTTTCCAATCTCCGTTTCTTACTCTGCGCTTCCAGGCGCAGGTGATGCAAAATTGATTTTTGACAATTGACCCTAACTACGATATTCGACCTCGACGAGCGTCAACCCGTGCGCCGGCGCAAGTCCCGCCGGCAGGACGCTTCGCGACTCCGCCGGAGCCTGATTCATCAACGCCCGGGCAATATCCTTCACTGCCGCCTTTCCCTGCGCAGCCGCAACCTGCACGAAAACCATGCGGCGCACCATGCGGTAGAGGAAGGCGTCTGCCTGCACTTCGAACTGCCATTCATCGCCGCCGGTCTGCGCCCATGCGGCTTTCGTCACGGTTCGCACGGTTCCGCCTCTGGGAGTGGTCGGGGAACCGAAGGCGGAAAAGTCGTGCGTGCCGAGGAATAGCCGTGCGGCTTGCTCCAGCAGGGAAACATCCACAGGAGGGTAAACCCGCCAGGCGAACCGTTCGCGGAGCGGATCACGCAGAGGCTGGCAGAACAGGCGATAACGGTACGTGCGGGAAAGCGCATCAAAACGCGGATGAAACTTCGCATCCACTGCTTCCACCGATCGCACAGCCAAATCGGCGGGCAGGAGGGCGTTCAGGGCGCGCAGGAGGTCGCTGTCAGCGTGGGACCAGTCGAGGTCTGCCGAGGCAACCTGCCCCGTGGCGTGAACGCCTGTATCCGTCCGCCCGGAGAGGAGGATGGAACGTCCCGTCCAGCCAAGTTTGGTCAGGGCTTTTTCGAGTTCGCCCTGCACCGTGCGTCTGCCTTTCTGACGCTGGCTCCCGTAAAAGTTCGAGCCGTCGTAGGCAAGGGTCAATTTGTAACGTGCCATATCAGTGATCAGTAATCAGTTTCAGTCGTCAGTCACTGAGAACTGCTCACTGCCTGTTGATTACTGGCTGTTATTCTTCCACCAGTTCCAGCAAAACCATCTCCGCCGAGTCGCCCATGCGGGGACCCAGTTTGAGGATGCGGGTGTAACCGCCGTTGCGGTTGGCGTAGCGCGGGGCGATGTCGTCGAAGAGACGCTTGAGGACCTGATTGTCGCCCAGTCTGGCGGCTGCCAGACGCCGCGCGTGGACTTTCTGAGCGTCATCTGCTTGTGCGCTGTTGCGGGCAAGGGTGATGAGGCGCTCCGCTTCACCGCGGATGGCGGCGGCTTTGGCGCGCGTGGTTTTGATGCGCTCGTGGATGAAGAATTGTTTGATGAGGTTGCGGCGCAGTGCCAGGCGAGCGCCTGTGCTGCGTCCGAGCCTGTAACCGGATATCTGGTGTCGCATGTCTACATTACTCCGCAGAATTCGAATCGATTTTCATGAAGCCCTTTTCCTGCATCTTCTGGCGGAGCTCATCGAGACTCTTTTCACCGAAGTTGCGGATGGACATGACCGCCGTTTCGCCTTTTTCCAGCAGTTCGAGCACATCGCCGACTGTGGTGATGCCCGTGCGCTTGAGGGAGTTGAAGACGCGCACCGAGAGGTCGAGGGCTTCAACGGGGGTATCCGCCAGTTCGCTGGCGATACGGCTGCCGCCGGCTTCTTTCTCCAGCGGGACGGTCAGGGTTTCTTCGCTGATGCCGGCGATGTAGCGCAGGTGGTCAATGATGATTTTGGCGGCGGTGCTCAGGGCGCGTTCGGGAGAGATGGTGCCGTCAGTCCAGATTTCGAGGATGAGTTTGTCGTAGTTGGTGCTCTGCCCCACACGGGCGGAGGTCACCTCCCAGTTGACGCGCTTGACCGGGCTGAAGATGGCGTCAATCGGCAGTTCGCCGATGGGCATGTGCCCGCTGCGTTCGTTTGCCGGGGAATAGCCGCGTCCGCGCTCGACGGTGAATTCGATGTCGAGCTTGGTTTTCGGGTTATCCACCGTAAAGAGGAACAGTTCGGGGTTGACGATTTCCACTTCGGCGGGGGTGATGATGTCCGCCGCGGTGACTGTTCCTTCGCCGCGCACTTCCAGGTGCATGCGCGTGCTTTCCACGCCGTCCAGTTTGAGGCGCAGTTGTTTGACCTGCAACATCACCTGGATGACGTCTTCACGCACGCCGGGGATGTCGCTGAACTCGTGCAGCACGTCGGCGATGCGCATGGACGTGACCGCCGCGCCCTCCAGCGAGGAGAGCAGGACGCGGCGCAGCGAGTTGCCAAGCGTCACGCCATAACCGCGTTCCAGAGGGCTGATAATAAATTTACCGTAATTTCGAGCTTCAGCCTCGCGCTCGATTTTTGGCATCACCATGTTCGAGATACCCGTCACGGTTCACCTCTCCCATTCTTTTCCATAAAAGTCTCGGCGATCAAGAGCGCCGCCGAAGACCTGTTCCAACTATTACCTCGAGTAGTATTCAACGATCAACTGCTCGTTCA
Organism: Anaerolinea sp.; assembly: GCA_020723805.1. Classification (GTDB taxonomy): domain Bacteria; phylum Chloroflexota; class Anaerolineae; order Anaerolineales; family Villigracilaceae; genus Defluviilinea. The sequence continues at coordinate 12,817 of DYID01000037.1, forward strand.
AGGTGCCGTCAATTTCGCTGCGCTCAGGCAGGCGTTGGACGACGCCGGATAATTGTTTGGTGTCACGGCTCAACCAGCCGGGCACCGTCCGCGATTCAGCCTGTTCGCTTAGCGCTTTGAAGTAGGGCAAACCGCGCGAACCTTCACGCACGGCAACGACATCGCCTTCATGCAGCAGCATGGAAGGCACATCGGTGCGGCGGTTATTGACGGTGAAATGTCCGTGCGTCACCATGAGACGCGCCTGCGCGCGGCTGGAGGCGTAGCCGAGACGGTACACCACGTTATCCAGACGGGACTCGAGAATTTGCAGTAAATTCAAACCCGTGAGACCGCGGCGCTGAAGGGCAACTTCGTAATAACGGCGGAACTGGCGCTCTAAAACGCCATACACGCGGCGGGCACGCTGCTTGGCACGCAACTGACGAAGGTAGTCGGACTCGCGTCCTGTGCGGCTGCTGCTGCTCCGGCTGCCCGTGCGCCCATGTTGACCGGGCGCGTAACTTCTCCGTTCAAATGCACACTTGGGGGTAAAGCAACGCTCACCCTTGAGATAGAGTTTTTCGCCTTCGCGCCGGCAAAGTTTACAAACCGGACTGATATTTTTCGACATAAATTACTTTCCTCTACATCAACATCAAATTACACGCGTCGCTTTTTGGGAGGGCGGCATCCGTTGTGCGGAACCGGCGTCACATCCGAGATGGAGCGCACCTTCAGCCCCATTGCCTGTACGGCACGAATGGCGTTTTCACGGCCGGGTCCGGGACCTTTGACGTATAACTCCACTTCTTGAATGCCCAACTGCTGGGCGGCTTTGACAGCCTGCTCGGCGGCAAGGCGGGCGGCAAACGGCGTGCTTTTGCGCGAGCCTTTGAAGCCTGCCGAACCCGCGCTTCCCCATGCAACGGTGTTGCCTTCCATGTCGGTCACAGTGACAATCGTGTTATTGAAGGAAGCAAAGATATGCACCTGTCCGGAAGACAAAGTGCGCTTGGTTTTCTTGGCGCCTGCGCTGCGGCGCGTGGAACGTACACTTTGAGCCATAGTATCTCCAGCCGTTTATTTCTTTGCACCACGTCGGCGCCCGCGACCGGCAACGGTCTTCTTGGCGCCCTTGCGTGTGCGCGCGTTTGTTCTGGTTCGCTGACCACGTACCGGCAAATTGCGGCGGTGACGCAAGCCGCGATACGAGCCGATTTCGATCAGGCGCTTGATGTTCATTTGTACTTCGCGGCGCAAGTCGCCTTCCACCGTAAAGTTCTTGCTGATATATTCACGAATTGCCGCTACATCCGCCTCGGACAGGTCCTTCACACGGGTATCGGGATTGACCCGGGTGTGAGCCAGAATCTCCCGTGCGCGCGTGGGACCAATGCCGTACAGATATGTCAAACCGACTTCCACCCGCTTATTGCGGGGCAGGTCAACACCTTCGATTCTTGCCATAGTTCACACTATCCCTGTCGCTGTTTATGTTTTGGATTTTCGCAGATGACGAACACTCTGCCTTTGCGCCGGATGATTTTGCATTTGGCGCAGCGCTTCCGTATTGACGGTGCAACTTTCATTTCAATTCTCCTTGCTCGTTATTCCTCGAAGCAAATAGCCAAGGTGGCGATTATATACTTTCATTCTTCTTTCGTCCAGACCACGACTGCATTATAGATCCGTCAGGATGAGAGGGTCTCCTTCTGTGACCGCTATCGAATGCTCGAAATGTGCTGTCAATGATCCGTCCGCAGACACAACCGTCCATTGGTCGGGCAAAACGCGCGTTTCCGCCGTGCCAACCAACACCATCGGTTCGATGGCAATGGTCATACCCGCTTTCAGAGGCACGCCCGTGCCCGCCTTGCCGTAATTCGGCACCTGCGGACCCTCGTGCATCTGACGCCCCACCCCATGTCCGGTGTACTCGCGCGTCACGAAGAAGCCGCGGCTCTCGACGTATTTCTGGATTGCCGCCGAGACATCGCCAGTGCGGTTGCCAACCCGCATCTTTTCGATGGCGGCGTAGAGCGCGCCTCGCGTGACCTCGAGCAGGGTCTGCGCTTCGCGGGAGATTTCTCCCACCCCGGCAGTGAACGCCGAGTCTGCCACAAACCCATCCAGGATGGTGCCGCAATCCACCGAGACGATGTCGCCGTTTTTCAACTTCCGCGATTTGCTCGGGATACCGTGGACGAGTTCCTGGTTGATGCTCACCGTGATGGACGCGGGAAACGGGGGATGCCCGTATCCTTTGAAGGGCGATTTGCATCCGTGCTTCCTCAGCACTTCCTCAGCAGCCGCGTTGAGGTCGGCTGTGGAAACACCCGGTTTTAAAAGTTCCTTTACTGTAGCCAGTACCGTTGCGTTGATGCGACCAGCCTCACGCATAATCTGTAACTCGGACTGGCTTTTGATGTGTATCTGGCGTGCCCAGCTCATTTTGCCTACATTTTCAATGCAGAAGCGAGCGCCTGGGAAACCTGTTCGATGGTCTGCATCCCATCAATTTCGATCAATTTGCCGTGATTGCGGTAATAATCCACCAGCGGGCTGGTCTGTTCCAGATAGACGCGGATGCGGCGCTTGACGGTTTCGGCCTTGTCGTCATCGCGCTGGTAAAGTTCCGAGCCGTCGAAATCGCAAATTCCCGGCGTTTTCGGGGGGTTGCTCTTTTCATTGAAGATGTGACCGTTTGCCCGGCACGTCCAACGCCCGCTCAGACGTTCCACCAGCACATCCTCCGCCGCAGTGATGAACGGCACTGCATCCACACAGCCGTTGAATTCCTTGAGCATCGCTTCGAGGGCGTCTGCTTGGGCTGGGGTGCGGGGAAAGCCGTCCAAGATGGCGCCCGTTTTACAGTCTGGGCGGCTGAGGCGTTCGCGGATCATGGCAATGGTCACATCGTCGGGAACAAGTTCGCCGCGGCTCATGTACGTCTGAGCCAGTTTCCCAAGTTCTGTCTGATTCTTAAGGTTCTCGCGGAACAAATCGCCAGACGAGATGTGCGCCAAACCTGTCCTTTCCGAAAGTATTTTTGCCTGCGTTCCTTTGCCTACACCCGGAGGTCCCAAAAGGACAAGGTATTTGGTCATGGATTTGTTCCTAACTGATGAGCAATTTTTCCTGATAACCGTGCAGTTTGAGTTCCGCCTCGATGTTCATGAACGTGTCGCGGACGACGCCGACGACGATGAGCAAACCCGAGGATGAGACCAGGAACAAACCGGCGCTCGAGGAGGCGGCAGGCAACACCAGTTGCAGAAGGAAGGGCATGATTGCCACCACCCCCAGCAGGAGAGCGCCTGGCAGCGTAATGCGCGATTGAATCTTGCTCAGATATTTCTGTGTGGCGGTGCCGCTGTGAACGCCGGGAATCTGAGCGCCCGAACGCTTCAGGCTGTCGCCATAATTCTGCTGGTCGAACAAAACCGTGGTGTAGAAGTAGGTAAACCCAACCACCATGAAGAAGTAGAGCAGCCAATATCCCCAGGCATCGGGACCGGTGCGATTGAAAAACGACTGGACAGCGTCGGCAGCGTTTTTCACCCATGCAGTCTCAGACTGGACGAAGAACCCAGCCACGATGGCAGGGAATTGCAGCAGCGCACTGGCAAAGATCAACGGGATCATGCCTGCCAGGTTGACCATGAGCGGCAGGGTGGGCTGGGGCATGCGGACGTTCTTGCCGCGCTGCATGGCATAGAAGATGGCGCTCTTCTGAGGATAGATGATGGGAACGTTGCGGCGTCCCTGCTGAACGTACACAATGGCAAGGATGGTCAACAGCATGACAACGACCATGGCGGTGATGAGAGACCAGCGGTTTACCTGGTCGTTCCACAGCGTGATGAGGTGCTGTGGAATTTGCGAGACGATGCCGGCGAAAATGACGAGCGACAGTCCCTGCCCGCGAATGCCGTACTCCGAGATCAACTCACCCAGCCAGATGGCAAACATCGTGCCGGCGGTCATGACTACCAGGGTAGTCAGGGAAGAGAGCCATAGTTCGGAGGTAAACCCAAATGGAATGATGACCTGCCCGGCAAGGGCGTTGAAAGTGTTGATCTGACCGATGGCGGAAAGCGCCGCCATGGGCACTGCCAGGTAGTAGGTCCACTTTTCCATCCACTTGCGCCCTTCGCGCGGGTCCTCTTTCATTTTCCTTTCGAGGGCAGGGATGATGGGCACCAGCAATTGCAGAATGATTTGCGCCGTGATGTAGGGGTAAACGCCCATCGCCAAGACGGAGAAGTTGGAGAGCGTGCCGCCGGAGAGCAGGTTCAAAAATCCGATGAAGCCTCCCGAACCTGCACCGGCGAAAAAGGCTTGCAGGGCAGCCTGGTTAACGCCGGGCGCCGGCACATTTGCCGCCAGGCGGAACAGTATCAAAATGCCCATGGTGATGAGCAGTTTTCTGCGGATGTCCTGCGAGAACCACAAATAACGCCAGGCAGACTGTTTCTTGTCAGGCATGGTTGTTTCCTTGTTAGCCGATCAATTCCACAGTGCCGCCGGCTTTTTCGATCTTGGCTTTGGCGCCGGCGGTGACGCGGTGGGCGCGCACTTTCAACGCAACAGAGACATCGCCGCGTCCCAGAATGGCGACGGGGTTGCGGGGGTCGCGCAGTAAACGGGCAGAGGCAAGCGTCTCAGGGCTGACTTCGGCGCCGGCTTGGAATGATTCGGTCAGTTGGTCCAGGTTGACTTCGTTGTATTCGACCCGGCTCAGGGGGGTGAATCCCTGACCGCGCATGAACGGCAGACGGCGGTAGAAGGGTAGGTTGCCGCCCTGGCGGTAGATTTTACCGCCTTCGCCGGAGCGGGCGCCCTGTCCCTTGGTGCCGCGTCCCGCCGTCTTGCCCTGCCCGGCGGAGATGCCGCGACCAACGCGTTTTCGATTTTTCTTGGAGCCCGGATTGGGCACGAGATCGTGTAGTTTCATCGTTCGTTCCTGCTATTCTTCGACTTGAACCAGATGAATGATCTTGCGGATCATCCCGCGCAAGGCGGGAGTGTCTTTGTGTTCGACCGTCTGATGCAAACGGCGCAGACCGAGCGCCTTCGCAGTTTCCTTCTGGTCTTTGGTGTAACCGATGGGACTGCGGACAAGCGTCACTTTGATGGTCTTGCCGGCGGATTCTTTCTTAGGCATGCTGCTTCCTCCGTTCCCAGAAGGGCATCAGTTCGCTCGCGTTCTTGCCGCGGCGGGCGGCTTCCTCCTGAGGCGACTTCAACTGCGAGAGCGCGTCGAACGTGGCTTGCACAACGTTCAGAACGTTCGCGCTGCCCTGCGATTTGGTCAGGATGTCGCGCACGCCAGCCACTTCGAGCACGGCGCGCACGCCGCCGCCGGCGATGACGCCGGTGCCGGGGGAGGCTGGTTTCAGCATCACGCGCGCTCCGCCGACCTTGCCCAGCACTTCGTGGGGAATGGTGGTGCCGGAGAGGTTGACCACGCGCATCTTCTTGCGGGCGCGTTCGGAAGCCTTGCGCATGGCGTCTGGCACGGCGTTTGCCTTGCCCACACCCATGGCAATGGTCCCTTTCTTGTCGCCCACCACCACGGTCACACGGAATTGGAAGCGGCGCCCGCCCTTTACCACTTTGGCAACGCGGGCGATTTCAATCACGCGTTCTTCGAACTGATCCTGAACTTCGAAATCCTGCTGTTCGTTTCGTCTGTTATCTGCCATCTTGTTCTCCACTAGAACCGCAAGCCGCCTTCGCGGGCGCCGTCTGCCAGGGCTTTGACACGTCCAATATAACGATAACCGCCGCGGTCAAACACGACCGTTTCGATGCCCTTGCTCAGGGCGCGCTCGGCAACCGTGCGCCCCACCAGTTTTGCCTGCTCCGACTTTTTCAAGCCTTTGATTTTGTCGCGCAGGTCCTTATCCACTGTGGAAGCGGAGACCAGCGTGTGACCAGCCTGGTCGTCAATCACTTGGGCGTAAATACCCGTCAGGCTGCGAAAGACGTTCAAGCGTGGACGTGCCGCCGTCCCTGCCAGATTTTTGCGTACGCGTGCATGACGGCGCAGACGCGCCTCGGCACGAGATTTATTCGCCATATGTTACTTGGCTCCTTTCCCGGCTTTGCCAGCCTTGCGGCGGATCTTTTCACCTGCATAGCGGATGCCCTTGCCATGATACGGCTCCGGCGGGCGCACCCCGCGGATTTCCGCCGCGGTCTGTCCGACCAGTTCGCGGTCGTAACCCATCACCTTGATCTGACGGGTCTTCTGATCTACTTCAAAGGTGATGCCAGCCGGCGGCTCCACCCGCACTGGATGGGAATAGCCGACATTCAAAACCAGCGTCTTGCCGTCCATTTCAGCGCGGTATCCAACGCCTTCCACTTCGAGGGCGGTGGTAAAGCCGGCGCTCACTCCTTGGACCATATTGGCAAGCACGGCGCGTGTTGTTCCATGCAGCGCACGCTCTGCAACGCTGTCTGAGTTGCGCTTCAGGATGATTTGATTATTCTCCAGAGCGATATCAATCAGCGGTGAAAACGTCCGCTGCAGTTCGCCCTTGGGTCCTTTGACGTGAACATTCGAGCCTTGTACATTGACTTGCACACCGGCAGGAATGGTCACCGGTAAACGTCCTATGCGAGACACTTCTAACCTCCTGCTACCAGATCTTGCAGATAATCTCGCCGCCCACCCCCAATTGACGGGCGCGGGCACCGGTCATCACACCCTTGGGCGTGGAAAGGATTGCCACACCGATTCCAGAAAGCACCCAGGGGATGTTTTGCTTTTTCGTGTAAATGCGGCGGCCGGGCTTGCTGACGCGTTCCAGCCCCGAAATGACCGGACGGCGTGTGCGGCGCTCACCGACGTATTTGATTTTGAGCCGCAGGATTTTCTGAGCCGGAGTCTCGCCTTCCACCGTTTCGAAACCTTCCAAGTAGCCTTCCTCTTTCATGATCTTGGCGATTTCCACCTTGATCTTGGAGCTGGGCATTGCCACCATGGTTTGACCGGACATCACGGCATTGCGGATGCGAGTCAGCATATCAGCGATTGGATCATTTATAGCCATGCTTCTTCCTCCAGCCTACCAGGATGACTTCACGACGCCGGGGATTTGACCCTGCAGCGAGAGTTCACGGAAGCAGATGCGGCACAGCCCAAAGCGGCGGATGTAGCCGCGCGGGCGTCCGCAGCGGGAACAGCGATTCCTCACCTGGGAGGGATAGCGCCGGCGGGCTTCACGGTATTGCATACATTTCTTTGCCATAATTACGCTTCCTTCTTGCTGAACGGCATGCCAAGCATCTGCAGCAGGGCGCGTGCCTGGTCGTCGGTCTTCGCGGTGGTGACAATGGTGACTTCCATGCCGCGCAGTTTGTCAATTTTGTCGTATTCGATCTCCGGAAAGATCAACTGGTCGCGCAAACCCAGCGTGTAGTTGCCGCGTCCGTCGAAGGCGTTGGGGGAAACGCCGCGAAAGTCGCGCACACGCGGGAGGGCAATGTTCATCAGGCGATCCAGAAAAGACCACATGCGTTCGCCGCGCAGGGTGACCTTTGTGCCAATCAAACGTCCTTCGCGCAACTTGAAGTTGGCGATGCTCTTGCGGGCTTTGGTGGTGACCGGTTTTTGCCCGGTGATAGCGGTCAGGTCTGCCACGGCAGATTCGAGTGCTTTGGGGTTATCCAGCGCCTCGCCCATGCCGATATTGACGACGACTTTTTCGATGCGCGGCACCTGCATGATGTTCTTGTAACCGAACGACTTGCGCAGCGCCGGTACAATTTCGTTTTTATAACGTTCGTGCAAAATATTCATCGCTCATTACTCCAGGCTCTAGTCAATCAATTCCTGGCACTTTTTACAGACACGGTGAACGCCGTCTTCCGAGCGTTGAACCGCAACACGGGTGGGCTCTTTGCACTTCGGGCAGACCAACATCACGTTGGAAATGTCAATCGAGCCCTCAAACTGAATCCGTCCGGGATTCATGTTGCGTCCCGCCGCCGTCTGCACCTGCTTTTGGTGTTTTGTGCGGATGTTGATGCCTTGTACGACCACGCGGCGCTCATCCAGGAGGACATTGATGACTTGACCGCGTTTGCCTTTATCTTCCAGGCGACCGCTGATGACCTCGACGGTGTCGCCTTTGCGAATCTTCACCTTCATACCTCTACACTCCTCTTAGAGCACTTCCGGCGCGAGGGAGACAATCTTCATGAAGCCTTTTTCACGAAGTTCCCTTGCCACAGGACCAAAAATGCGGGTGCCCTTGGGGTTCACGCCGTCGGCATCCAGAATGACTGCGGCATTATCGTCGAAGCGGATGTAGGAACCGTCTTCGCGGCGCCATTCCTTCGAACAGCGCACAATCACGGCACGCACTTTCTCGCTCTTCTTCACGCCGCCTTGCGGAGAGGCAGACTTCACCGTGGCGACCACAACATCGCCAACGCCGCCGTATTTGCGGGTGGAACCGCCCAACACATGGATAACCAGCAGTTCGCGTGCGCCGGAGTTATCCGCAACCTTCAAACGAGACTCGTGCTGGATCATGGCTTACTCCTCCACCTTCAAGTCTGCCACGCCGCTGTCTTCCGTGCGGGTTTCGCGTTTGACGACCTTTTCCACAACCCAGCGCTTGTCGCGCGAGATGGGCTGGGATTCCACGATCTGAACTTCGTCGCCGACCTGGCAACCGATTTCATCGTGGGCTTTCACGCGTTTGCTGGCGTACACGACCTTGCGATACAGCGGGTGACGGAATTTACGCGTAATCTCGACCACAACGGTCTTGGTCATTTTATTGCTGGTAACAACACCAACGATTCGACGACGATTGTTCATCCTTCACCTTCCACAACTTCAGCCTGCGACTGTTCCCGTAGAATGGTCAGCATGCGTGCAATATCGCGCTTCAGAATCCGCAGACGGCTGGTGTCGGTCAATTGACCCGTCACTTGCTGAAAGCGCAGTTTCATCAATTCTTCGCGGGCGTCGGCGAGTTTGGTCTCGATTTCGCCCGGTTTCATATTTCGAATCGCAGCGGGTTTCAGCGCTTTCATACCTGCTCTCCTGCTTCGCTTCTCGAAACAATCTTGGTTTTGATCGAGAATTTATACTGGGCATTGCGGAGCGCCTGAATGGCGGTCTCCTCGTCCAAGCCGCCCACCTCGAACATGATGCGGCCCGGCTTGACCACTGCCACATAGTATTCGACGTTGCCCTTGCCGGAACCCATGCGGGTTTCGGGGGGTTTGTGGGTGTACGGTTTGGCGGGGAAGATGCGGATCCAGACTTTGCCGCGCCGCTTCATTTCGCGGACGATGGTGCGGCGCGCCGCTTCGATCTGCCGCGCGGTCACCCAACCCGGTTCCAGAGCCTGCAAACCGTATTCACCAAAACTGACTTCTGCACCGCGCAGGGCTTTTCCCTTCATGCGGCCGCGCATTTGTTTGCGCCACTTTACACGTTTAGGCATTAACATATTCTTACCTCTCAGGTTGCAACCCGTGCGCGGCTATTCGCTCACGTACACGCCTTCGGTTGCCTCCGCCTTTTCTTCCGTTTCGGGAGCGGCTTCGCCCTTGTAAATCCAGACTGCCACGCCGATTTGACCGTAGGTGGTGGTGGCTTCGGCGCGGGCGTAATCCAGGTTTGCCCTCAATGTTTGCAGAGGGACCCGTCCTTCGCGCAGCCAGACATCGCGCGACATTTCGGCGCCGCCCAGGCGCCCCCCCACCAGGATTTTGATGCCTTCGGCGCCCTGCTTCATTGCCTGCTGGATGGCGCGTTTCATGGCGCGGCGGTAGGCAATGCGGCGCTCGAGTTGGTCGGCGATATTTTTCGCCACCAGCATGGCGTCTGTATCCGGTGAAGCGATCTCTTTGATGTCGAGTTCGACCTTCTTACCGACCAGGGTCTCGAGGCAGGTGCGTACCTTCTTGACGCCTTCGCCCTTGCGACCAATCAGGATGCCGGGTTTGGCGGTAAAGATCGCCACGCGAATCTTGCCCGGGTAACGTTCCACTTCCACACGGGAGATGCCGGCTTTGCCGCTCTTGATGGCTTCGGGCATGTCCTCGCGCAGTTTGCGGACCATGGCGCTTTTCGCCGCGCCGCCCTTCGACGGAATGCCCAACAGCAAATGACGTATGGCAAGATCCTGATGCAACTGTTCGCGGTATTGTGTGCCTTCCGCAAACCAGCGTCCCTGCCAGCCCTGGTTGATGCCCAGGCGCATGCCAATCGGATGAACTTTACGACCCATGATGTCTCCTTCTCTCCCGGTTACGACCCGCGTTCCCGCAGCACCACGGTGACGTGGGAACTGCGGCGCAAAATCGGCTTGAAACGCCCGCGCGCGCCAAAGCGGCGCCATTTGCGCGTGGTTGCCTCGTTGGCAAAGATGCGCGCAACATACAGGTCATCGCGGCTGACACCGAAGTTTTCTTCGGCATTGGCGACCGCGGAAGCCAGCAGTTTTCGGACGGGCTTTGCCGCCGCCTTGTTCACAAAGCGGAGCATTTCCAGCGCCTCATTGGCGTCCTTGCCGCGGATCAAATCCACGACCAGGCGAACCTTTTGGGCAGACATGGGGAGAGAACGCAGATGTGCTTGATAATCATGCATGTTTCACTCTCCTGCTAGGCGGATTTCTCGCCAGCCATGTGCCCACGGAATGTGCGGGTCGGGGCAAATTCGCCCAAGCGGTGTCCCACCATGTTCTCGGTAATGTAGATCGGAACGTGGCGGCGTCCGTCGTGGACGGCGATGGTATGTCCCACCATCTGGGGGAAGATGACACTGGCGCGACTCCAAGTGCGCAGGACTTTCTTCTCGCCCTTCTGGTTCATGGCTTCGATGCGTTTCAGTAATTTGGGTTCTACAAAAGGACCCTTTTTGAGTGATCGTGACATAGCGTACCTTTACCTCTTAGCGGCTTTTCTTGCTGCGCCGGCGAACAATGTACTGATCGGTCTTCTTGTTGCGTCGGGTTTTGTATCCCAGAGTGGGTTTGCCCCAGGGGCTCTTTGGACCCGGCAAACCAATCGGCTGACGTCCTTCGCCGCCGCCGTGAGGATGGTCGCGCGGGGTCATGGCGGAACCGCGAACGGTCGGGCGGATGCCCAAGTGGCGTTTGCGCCCAGCCTTGCCAAGTTTGACGTTGCTGTGGTCGAGGTTGCCGATTTGCCCAATGGTGGCATAGCAAGTCTGGCGGATCAACCGCACTTCACCGGAGGGCATGCGGATTTGGGCGAAATCGCCTTCCTTTGCAAGCAATTGCGCCGAACCGCCGGCGGAACGAACCATCTGCCCGCCGCGTCCTTCCTTGATTTCGATGTTGTGAATCATGGTACCGACCGGAATATTCGCCAGCGGCAGGGCGTTGCCCGGGCGGATTTCCGCGTCTTTGCCCGACATGACGGTATCGCCAACTTTCACATCCAAGGGGGCAATGATGTAGCGCTTTTCGCCGTCGGCGTAGTGAAGGAGAGCCAATCGGGCGGTGCGGTTGGGGTCATATTCGATGGCGGCGACTTTGGCGGGGATGTTGTGCTTGTCGCGTTTGAAATCCACAATGCGGATGAAACGGCGATTCCCGCCGCCGCGGTGACGAACGGTGATGCGTCCCTGGGCGTTGCGTCCGCCGCTTTTGCGGAGAGGCACGAGGAGGGAGCGCTCGGGCTCGGTCTTGGTGATTTCCTCGAAAGTGTAGCCGGTCATCCCACGGGTGCCGGGGGTAACGGGTTTGTACTTTTTTACTGGCATTACTGCACCCCTTCGAAGATGGGTAAGGTTTGTCCTTCCGCCAGGGTCACAACCGCTTTCTTGTAAGCAGGTTTGCGGATGGACAGGCGGCGGCTGCGCAAGCGGCGTCCGCGCTTGGCGGGGACGTTGATGATATTGACACGCGTCACGGTAACGTCGTAGATGGTTTCAACGGCGTCTTTGACCTGCGTGCGTGTGGCGGAGTCCGCAACGATGAACGAATATTGATTCAGCCCGGTCTGGCGGCTGGTCTTTTCTGTAACGAGCGGACGGCGGAGAATTTCGTAGAGTGTGCTCATAATTCACAATCTCCTAACCAAGATGCGAAACAAGGACATCCAGCGTCTTGACCGGCAGGATAACTTTGTCGAAACCAAGCAGGTCGCGGATGTTCAAGTAATTGGCAAGCAGAACTTTGGTGTCGGCAAGATTGTCCGCAGAGCGCATGACGGCTTCGTAGGAGGCGTCTTTGGAGGGCATGACAATCAACGCACTCGACTTACCGACGAGGCTGGAGACCGCCTTCGCCATGACGCGGGTCTTGGTCTCTTCGAGGTTCAAATCGTCAACAACCACCACACCGGCTTCCGCGGCTTTGGCGGAAAGTGCGGAACGCAATGCCGCCTGGCGCATCTTTTTGGGCATGCGCTGTTCGTAACTGCGCGGATGCGGGGTGTGAATGCGACCGCCTCCCACCCACTGAGCGGCACGTCTCGAGCCTTGGCGGGCGCGGCCCGTGCCTTTTTGTTTCCACGGCTTGGCGCCGCCGCCGGCGACTTCCCCGCGCACTTTGGTATCGTGAGTGCCGAGGCGCGCGTTTGCCATCTGGCGCACGTAAGCCTGGTGCATCAAATCCACATTAATTGGGGCTTCAAAGATCGCGGAGGGCAGTTCTATCTCGCTGACCTTTTTGCCTTCCATGTTCAGTACATCTACTTTCATAAGTATCCTGCTCCGTTTGTTCGACGCCTATTGCTTGCGCGCCTCTTTAATCAGGACCAGGCCGCCTTTGCCGCCCGGAACCGCTCCCTTCACGCCGATCAGGTTGCGTTCGGGGTCAATCATGACGACTTTCAAAGCCTGGACGGTCACCCGGTCAGTTCCCATGTGACCTGCACCGCGCGAGCCTTTATACACACGCCCCGGCGTCGTTCCCGAAGAACGAGAGCCCGGTGCGCGATGGCGGTCGGACTGACCGTGAGTCTTCTTGCCGCCGGCAAAGTGATAGCGTTTGACGCCGCCAGCAAAGCCTTTACCTTTGCTGGTTCCGACGACATCCACACGTTCACCCACGCTGAAGGCTTCCACTGTCACTTTGTCGCCAACATTGGCTGTTTCCTTCGAGCGAAACTCGCGCAGGAATTTCATGGGCGCCAGTCCCCGTGCATTGAGGTGCCCCAGTTCACCAGCGGTCAACCGCTTGGGGTGAACTTCACCGAAACCCAGTTGAATGGCGGCATACCCGTCTTTTTCGGGGGTGCGCACCTGGGTAACGAAGCATGGCCCAGCTTCGATGATCGTCACAGGTTGTGCGACGCCTTGCTCATCGAAGATCTGGGTCATGCCGATCTTCTTTCCAATAAGCCCTTTCAACATACTCGGTTTTCTCCTTCGAAAAAATTTTTACGAGACTGTCAGCCTGGGCTTAGGCTGCATCATCTCCGCACAGCGCAGTTCAACGGTCCGGCGGGACGCGGGGGTTTTGTTTTGCCCGTTACGGTGCCGTTCTTACGCTGTCGAAATTCGAGAGTAGAGATGATGTCGTGCGGTCTCTACTCTCGTTTCAACGACCAGTTTAGATTTTGATTTCGATGTCCACACCTGCGGGCAGGTTGAGGCGCATCAGCATGTCAATCGTTTTCGAATCCGGATCCAGCACGTCAATCAAGCGGTTGTGGGTGCGGATTTCAAAGTGCTCGTGCGAGTCTTTGTCTATGAAAGTCGAGCGGCGTATTGTAAACCGTTCTGTGCGGGTTGGCAAGGGCACGGGACCAACCACATGAGCGCCGCTGCGTTCGGCGGTTTCGACAATCCGTTTGGCGGATTGGTCGAGAACACGATGGTCATATGCCTTGAGGCGGATGCGGATTTTCTGCTTGGTCATACCGGCACCTATTCAAGGATCTTGGTGACGACGCCGGCGCCGACGGTCAGACCGCCTTCACGGATGGCGAACTTCG
>DYID01000038.1 GCA_020723805.1 Anaerolinea sp.
GCGGTACGAAAGCATCTGGTCTGGGATGCCCATGGTCTCGGAGAAGCTGTAGAGGAGGTTGTTGGCGTAGGACTGCAGGCGGATCGCCGCCACAATCTTCTTGCTGGTATCCAGGCTCTCGACGATGACCGGTCCGCCGCTGACCGGGAAGTACAGGCGCTGTTCTTCCAGTCCCTGCATCTGCTGTTCCCAGACCACGCTAGAGCCGATGGTGATGCGCACGGTGGTGGGAGTGGTCTCGAGGTTGCTGACGCGGATCTGGGAGTTGAGTGGCGCCCAGGTGTTGTTGTAGGTGGGGAAGACGTACTTGTACGAGAGCAGTCCCTGCGGGACGCCCATGGTCTCGACGAAGGAGTAGAGAGTGTTGTTGGCGTAGGATTGCAGGCGGATGGCGGAGACGATGTTTGCCACCCCCTGTACTTTTACAGGTCCACCACTAACACTGTAATACTCACGTAATTCTTCCCCCACGGGCACATAATAACGCCCCACAAGATTTCCTCCGATGGAAACATCAATATTTGTTATATTGACATTGAATTTGACAATTGCCGCTACAGGAGTACTCCTAGTGGTCGCATCATCAACAGTGCCATTATATTCTGCAACTTGAAAATAATAGGTGGTGTTTGCCAAAGCTGTAATAATGAGGCGGGATGTTACGCTTCCTTGAACGGTGTGATCATCGTCATTACAATGGACCAATTCTAGAATGCGTGGGTTTTCCTGCACCAGTTTCCATACTGCAATATAAGTATCGAGGTCTTGGTTGGAGTTGATTTCTTTCGAACCAAGAGTATCTACTTGGATCGATTCATTTACTTGTGGAGTGTAGCGATACCATAGCGTTTTGTGTCCAGGATAAAAAGTTTTACCGTTCGAACAGGGACCCACAGAGTCGGGGTCGGGTGGGTCATCTTGAAAGGCATTGAGAGCCTCAGTATTATTTATAGTGTCTGAATAGTTCAATCCGATTATTTGTGTTGGGAAGTCGTAATCATCGTTTTTAGGGGCAAATTGGGCGGTAATTGATTTATTCCCTGTCATTTCTACAACAACGGAACTAGTGGAGCCGCTTGCATCTCCCGACCAGCTTTTCAAAACATACTTTGAGTTCGGCACGGCTATTAGCGTTATCGAGGTTCCTTCAGCATATTGGGTACCGCAATTTGGAGATGGACTTACGTTTACTGTCCCGCCTACAGCAGGACTAATCAGGAGTGCAAGATCATAGCAATTGATGGCGCGCACTGAAGTTGTTTCTAACAAACCAAAAGTTATGGATGTTACTAAGAGCGCCAAAAAGATACGATATTCGGTTTTTATTATGTGTCTCATGTCTTTCTCCAATCTCTAGATTACTAACTGATGTTACACACTCTCACCTAATTCCGCCTCCTGCTGGATGAATGGGCTAGGAAGGAAATTGTGAAGAAGAGAGTGTGTTTTTAAATGGTCAGGTAAGATTGGAAAATGGCGAAACTCAATCGAGCTTACCCAACCAACCTGAAGTATACCGAATGGTAGGAGCGTTGCGGGACGCTTTCTGTATTTAGAAAGAGTCCGCCATCCGAAACGGGACAAGAAACAGAACATCAATGTAACCTTATATGTCAATCGCGCTAGCCAGCCGTCAATGGCGCGTGTTGCCAGTCAATATTCATCTGCAGTGCATACGATTATTGGCGTTGGAAGAGGATGGGTTGTGAGAAGGGATTAATGCCACGTTGATGAGGAAGGCTGGACGCCATGAAAAGCCTGGCGCAACAGTGATTGACAATCAGAGTATGAAGACATCGAAAGGCGGCGAAAAACGCAGTGTAGATGTGCATAAGCAGACGCCGCGGCAAAAACGGTGCTTGATCGAGAGCATTCTTGGACTGATCTTGCTGGCAATGTTTAACAGTGCCAGCACCCTGAATCTTGGCGGTTTTGAAGAAATGCTTTATCCGCTTCAAATGTAGCTGGTATATCTTTGATTTTTCGGATTTGAACAAGTGTTATTAATGGTATCGTGTTCCGCGTGTTTATGAGGAGATACTACAGGCTATCGGACGGACATACCGGCGTTGAATAGAAATCAACTTGCTTCTCAAAATTTAGGCATTGTTGGTGGGCTGGGAATAGCAGACGGCGAATGGAGTGATGAGCAAAACGCCTCTGAGTAAAATGCCGCTTGAAATAATTTCTAAATCTGATCTTCAAAAACTCGTTTATTTGTTTTTTTAGTGTAATCAATATTATATTGTCTTCTGGAAGCAAAGAAAAGAAGTTTATTAATGTACAATCTTTTCAATGTTGTTAATTTGGAGAGTGGCTAAAAGGATGGGCTAAACCTTTCTTTGCCACAGAACCCGCAGAGCCTCTGAGAAAAAAACTCGAAATCTCTATGCACTCTATGGCTAAGCCCACAGCATTAGCCATTCCCTTAATTTGAACAACTTACTGAGAGGGTTGGACAAGTGAGCCTACTTGTTGTGGTTTAGCATGACAAGTGCATAACCAGTCAGCGACTGGCTGCGCTGCTAAAAGGAAGCGGTGAGAAATATGTCAGAGAAACGAAGATATCACAATCACTTTCGTTGATATAGTGTGACCATCGTAAATCCACTGAACCCGATGAACGGACTCACGCCTTGTTGTATAATGACCCCATCGTTCCGGCTATACGGTTTATAGAGCGAGGGTTGGCGCCATGGCAAAGGAAAAATCCGACAAAGCAGACGGGGGAGGATCTCGTTTCGCCCGGTACGTTCCCCTGATGATCATCCTGGGAATAGTTCTTTCTGTGGGGGGGATTCGCCTGTTTTGTCCCACGCTTTGGGAAAACTACTATATACCGATTTTGCTCATCGCCGCCGGGCTTGCCATCCCCTTCCTGTTCAGCCCGTGGAAATTCTGGGCGGGGTATGGCTTCCAAGTAGGCATTGCGCCGGGACTGGCGTTTGTTTTGATGGGGGTTTTTGTCATATTTTTTGGGTATTGGGAAAACGTACTCTGGGATGACGCTGTTCTCAATCTCATACTAACGAATTCAATAATACTGGCGGCATGGCTTGTTTTGGTTTTCGCTACGTTTCGCAGTCGTAAAGATACGATGCAACAGAAAAAGAAACAGGATGCTGAGCGTAATCAAATAGATACGCAGCAGGACTATCGCAAGGGGGAATTTTGGCGGGATTACCGCTGGATTATTGCGCCCGCAGTTCTCATCCTGTTGTTTTTGTTCGATACATCCTGGGCGCAATCTACGCTTTCCACAGCGAGTTTGAAGAAAACGGTCATCGCTTCAACATCTCCGGCTTCTGTCCAATTCCACGCAGAATATCCATCTCGAATTCTCTTCGATGAAACAAATCCCTCTGAGATTCACTTGTGGATGACCGGCTCAACTGATTGTGTGAATTTGGAAATTTCTGCCGATGGGGTACTCTTTGCCATCAAACCACCACCCGATACGCCTTTGAAATGGAATGAAAAGCTGACTCTGAAGTTGGATAAAACGACAACTGCAACAACTCTATTGATGCAACCATCTAAACCACCGGAAACATATTCCAGAACCGTCTGGCTAAGTCTTATCTCTGGCGGCAATCATCTGACAACGAATTGGAAAATTATTATTGAAAGCAAACGCGACTGGCAAATCCGCGATTGGAAGAAGAATTTTCTCGGCACAGGAAGTACGGTTGTTTCTTTGATCACAGCGGTGTTTGTGGGAATTAAGCAGCTGGATGAAGAAAAGAAGCGTCGGAAGAATGAACAAATCAAAGAAGCCATAACAAATTTTGAGGCTGATGCAATAAAAGATTTTTCAAAAGCGCTACAGAAACACCTGGAATTGACTGCAGACTGGAATGAATGGGACAGAGAACTGCGGGAGAAATTCAAAGACAAATACTCATTACTGTTTGATAAAAATATTCCGACGTTCTGGTACGCCATCACCGACAAGGCGGTCGACCAAATAAAGAGAGATGTTGATCTTTGCCTCCGCGTGTGGAATAGGATATTCGAGAATGAAAAAGAAAAAACAAACATCACACTAGAACTAGTGCAGTCTGCTCTTCAAGGTGACGCAAATGCTCTTCCACTCATGCTCACAAAATACCCCGCGAGTATTGATTTCGTTATATTAATCGTAACCGCTTACTCTGATATCTTTCAACAAAATATACCTGCTCTTCTATCTATACTCAAAGAACACCCTGCGAGTATTAATCGTGTCAGCCGAATCGTAAGTACATTTCCTGTTGACCTCAAGATGAAAATTGCCGCTTGCACAATCGAGTTTCCAGAGCAAATACGCGCTCTGCGAGTCGAGTTGGGCTTTTTTGAAACGGAAAGTTTCCCCTTGCAAGCGCAATTCACTTTTCACGCAAAGGAGCATAGCCCCACAGATCAATTGACCGCTTGGTTAAACGCCCATGATTTGACTTGCTCCCCCTTTGCGGACGCCGAAAGCCCGTTTTATTCCGTCTTTGATAAGCAACTCTTGATGGATTGGGCTGATCCGCGCTTTGGGTTGCCAGCCCCAAATCTTCAATTTGCTGCCTTTGAATTTGCAAACTCCTGGGACGCCGGCGCAGCGTTGTTCGAATATTGCAAAGCGCTGCAAAGCAATGTAAGACTCAAGGAAGATCTATTTTTCGCCATCGTAACTCCAGGCATAGTCGAAAAATATGATGCAGAACATTCCCGAAAACTGCTTCTCCACGCGTTGGCGGAGCAATGGCTATGGTCGCTGGCAGAAGCGCCGACCTTGTTTTACACATTGAAAGACGCACAGCGCGATTTGGCAGGACGCCTGCTGCGCTGGCACGACTTTTCTCCTTCCATCGCGGTCAATAAGATTGCAGAATTTGCCAAGCACCTGCAGGAAGAAGTCTTTTTCTCGAAGATCGTCGAGTGGCTAACCGACGCGAGCGCAGACGACCTTCGAACAGAGGAAATCAACGCCCTGATCGGCTTGAGACCTTTGCCCAAGAAGCGCACCTTGTT
The DNA here is from genome assembly GCA_020723805.1 of Anaerolinea sp. Lineage (GTDB taxonomy): Bacteria > Chloroflexota > Anaerolineae > Anaerolineales > Villigracilaceae > Defluviilinea. The sequence goes on from DYID01000038.1 coordinate 5,002, forward strand.
CCTGATTTCCACCATTGATTTAAACCCCTACGCGACGGGGCAAATCCCCTCCAGCCTGCATGAAACGATGAACGAACAATCCGACTGGCTCAGCGCGCACGACTGCGGTCTCGTTCGCTTCCTCACAGCCACAGAAAACGATCGGACTGTCTCCATTTCCGCGTTGGTTGCTCAATGCAACATTCGCGTTCAAAAGTGTTCAAAATCGGGGAATGTTGTCTTCAACCAATTATTCGATGCGCCCGGTATAGAGCCCGATGCCATCCTCGCCCAAAAAGCCAATGGTTCCCCCGGCAGGATGGTAAGATTGGGACAGAAGTTGCTATTGCAGCACGTTAAGAAATACCCGCTCGATAAACCCCTGCAAATCGAAGACCTGATTGCACTCAGATGACAAACGCTCCATCTGCCGAATCCCTGTTCAAAACGCTCAAAGCGGAAAACGAACCCTGGCTGGGTGACGTGTTCGTTTCCCTGCCCGCTTTTGAGCGTCTCAGGGAAGATGTTTCGACCATCCTGTATGGCGAAGCGGGGAGCGGCAAGACGGCGATGCGTTTGGCGTTGACAAAGGAACAAAGAGAAAGAATCTTCAATGCGCTCTGGACGCCCGAACCGATTCTCGAAACCATCACTTCGGGGACGGCACTCGCCCAGCAAGCCATGAAACAGGCGTTGAGCGCCTGCGCAGAGAGTTTGGTGTTGGAGGGGAATCTGCCTCAACGGTTGGGTGAGTCATCGAGTCATATCGCATCCGCCTTGCAATGGTTTCTTCAAAATTATCTCCCCTTCAATGCCATCCTTTATATCCAAGATCAGGCAAACCGCCTGCCGCAGGATGATCTGCAGTGGTATTTGAAATTGCTAGAGCAGCCCCTTCCAGCGGTCGTGAAGGAAGGAGCCAGTTTTAAAGACCAAATCCGTCTTTTGCTGATGATTTTGCGGGCGGCAAAATATGAACGGCTCTGGCTGACCATTGACGGGATCGAGCGGTGGACTCCGCGCGGGGTGGGAGACCAAGTTGAAGCGCTGCTGGAGGCGGTTCTCTCCACGCTGGTCTTTTTCGACCTGAAAGAAGTGTCGTTCAAATTCTTTGCCCCCCTTTCCTTCAAAGGCGCGCTGCATAAAACCAGCGGCGTGGAACGTTACCGCTCCATCGAAACAGACTTGACGTGGTCGGTGGAGGCTTTGCGGGAAATGCTGGAAAAACGCCTAGCATGTGCGCTCTCATCCAAAAAGGCTTCGCTGGCTTCCTTGAGCGATGGGGATGAATTTTTGAACTGGTTGAAAGAGTACGGCGGATCTTCTCCCCGCGCCTGGCTGGGATTTACCGCGCCTCTGGTGATGGAATATCAAAAGCGCGGCAAACGACTGACGTCTGACCAGACCCGCGAGTTCATTCTTCAGCACCCCGCTCCCCTGCGGCTCCACCGCGAACGGCGTGAGATTTGGCTGGGAGAGAAACGAATTACAGATTGTTCGACGCTCGAATTCCGTGTGCTGGAATATCTCTCCGCTCACCCCGGCAAGATCACCTCCCTGGAAGAATTGTATTATTACGCTTACAAAGAGTTGAACGAAGTGCCAGATAAAGGCGCTCCAGTTTGGACACATCCCAAAACATGGCGCGGGGCGATGGACAACGTGCTCATGCGGATCAGGCAAAAGATCGAGCCGGACCCCAAAAATCCGCTTTATCTGGTCACACATCACGGCAAAGGGGTGGAATTGCTTCATGCAGAGACGTGAGAAAGTTGTGAGAAAACTGCGAGAAGTCTGGAAGACAAAATTGACGCATAAAACTTGTTTAGTTCGTATACATGGTTTTACAATCATTGCACTGAATTAACCTGTGTAGGCAGCTGCTGGAAAGGAAGTTCCCTCTTCAATAACCCACCTTACGCAGTTTCTTCGTAGCGCGACATTCATGTCGCTTGAAAACGCGAGATAAACCTCGCACTACTGCGTAACATGAGCTCAATAAACAAGGGAAAATAAGGACATGGAACCTGCCGCAAGAGGGCTTTCTGCCTTCGGATTTACGTTTGATCCCTTCGAGCATCTGGACAGTACCAAAGATGCCCATCTGCAAGAATATCTGGTCATTCCCCCTGCCGTGCAGAATACATTGTCGGATCAATCCGTCGCTGTCTTTGCCCAGCCCGGCGGCGGCAAGAGCGCGTTGAGAATTTATACTGCCAATTTCTACAAAGACAGCCGCGGCGTTCGTTTTCCCATTACTTACGTTTCCGAAGATTACTCGACGAAGAGTAAGTTTCATTTCGAGGGCATGAAACGGTCGCTGGCGCGCGCCGCGTTCATGTATCTGGCATCCTACCCCGATCTCTTTTTTGATTTAAGTTCCGAACACAAAAAACGACTGAAGGGACTCCTGCTGGAACTTCCCTTCGGACTGGATTTCAACCTACGCCTCCTGACCGAATCCCGTTTCCTTTCGGACCTCGAGGCGGTTTTGGGCACCCCAGCCTTTTCCAGCCTCCCCGCGCTGGACCGCGCGCATCATCAACTGGCTCGCGAATTGGAAAAAGAAACTCCCACTAAATCTCTCGCTCTGGCAGACTGCTTTGCTTTGCTCCATGATGCTTTCGGCGCAAAGTCCATTCACATTCTGATAGACGGATTGGACGGCTTCATGGAAACCCGGTCACCGCAGGCATTACTGGCATGGATCGAACCTTTGCTGAACGTACTGGAAGCCTGGGAAAAGAAAAATATCTATCTCAAGTTCTTCCTGCCTTTGGATATTTCCGACGCCCCCGCGCTGACACATTCATCTTCTCTGCGCGCCGTTTCATTGACCTGGGACGACAACCTGCTGGCGGAAGTTGTCCGCCGCCGCGTGTTCGTCGCCAGCCGCGGCGCCTTTGACAGCCTGGATGCTATCAGCGCACCCGACGTCCGCAATGTCGAGTTGACCCTTGCCCGTCAACTGGGGGAAAAAGAAAAACTGCCCCGCCGCATTATCATCAAGAGCAGAGAATTACTCAAAAATATTATTGCCGCCAATAAGGAAGAGATTTCATTGGAAGATTTATTTTCCATGAGGGAGTCATCACATGTTACAGCCATATAAAGTATTCAATTCTGCCGAGTTCACAGATCGGGACGCGGAATTCGAGCGCGTTGAAATGTTTATGAGGGAAAGAAATAGAGGTGTTCTTATTTTTGAGGGGGAACGCGGCAGTGGTAAAACCACATTCTTATTCGAACTCTATAAGCGCCTTCAAGAACGATATGAATTGCGTCCTTTCCTGATTAGTCTTTTTCCTTATTCTGCCCCTGAATTTGAATCGAACAAAAATATATGGCTGAATTCAGAACGACAGTTTCAAAGAAACGATGTTCCCGATGTGTTGAACCGCCTGGCACGTTATTTGGAAATCGAAACAATCGAAACGGATGACCGCGACTTTCAGAAGGATTATTTTGCCCGCGGACTGGCATATCGCGCCTCGAAAACTATCCCTGTCCTGCTGGTGGATTCTATTTACGAATGTCCCGACGAGACGCGCATTGATCTCGAAAAATACATCCTCGCCCCTTTGCTCGCTTCCGAGCGTGTTTTTATTATCTTATCCGGGCGCGGCAAACGCCCCATCTGGTCGAGACCCGAATTACGCGACCCTGAAATCGTTGAACTTCCTCCTCTCCAAAAGGATTTTGTCATTGAGCAATTGGACAAACTCAAAAAACAAAAAAAGACTAAACGTGATCCGGTTGAATACGATGCAATAGCAGATCTAAGTGATGGTTATCCTCTAATCGTGCGCGTCTTGGCAGAATCGGAGGAAAAATCTTTAACTGACGCTTTGGATAAGGCGATAGATATCATTATTAAAGATGCCCTGCCAGAACCTGAACAGGAGGATAAAAAATATTTACAAACTCGCCCGCTCATCGAAAAACTGGCGCTTGTGGATATTCCCTTCCGTATTCCAGATGTCGAAGAATACCTCTATGGCGATGATAAGGAACGGCGGGCAAAAACAAACGATCTGATCGCGTTGTTATTGGCAAGTCACCTCTTGCGTTATGAAGGAAAAGGCTATCATCTCAATCAATCAATTGTAAAACCCATTCGCAGATGGCTGGCTTCGAAGAGACAAGGGGCTGAATATAGAGAACAACTACAAAAGATCAGTGCAAAATTGCAAGAAGAATATCCATTTGCAAAGGCATGGTATCAACGAATGCTGCCGCAGGAAACATCGCTGCCAGGCAATATAGTCAGCGCATACAACACAGGCAAGGCTCATTACGCATCATAGACCGGGGAGTCCTAATATGTCTCAAGAATCATTCCTCAAAAAACTCGAAGAATTCGTCGGACGTGAAGCCATTTTGAATCAAGTGCGCGGCTGGCTGAATGATGGACAATTCCACCTTGCCTTCTTCAGCGGCGAATACGGCGTCGGCAAGACGCGCCTGCTCCAGCGCATTCTCGAACTGGCGCGAGAAGAAATGAACTATAAAGGTGTGCCTGACAAAGATCGCCTTATTGATCTCTACCATTTTCGTCACCACTCCCCCGAAGGGCTGGCGCGTGCCATCTTCGCCTGCTTTGAGAACACAGACAACGAGCAGTATTTCAATGCCTTCATCACGGCGCGCCGAAAACTGGATGCCGCTCGCGCGGGCGGAGACAGCAAAGCCATCAAAGAACAATTGGATGCGCTGTTGAAAAGTTGCGCCGAGGGAGTCAAAAAGATGAGCGCCGAACGCGGCGTCCTGCTCCTGTTCGATACGGTCGAGCAGTTTGTGTATCCCACCGGCGCGCGCTTTGCTCCCGCTTGGGACTGGCTGAAAGGCTGGATCGGCGATCTGCCGCGTGGCGCGGTCCTCTTCGCCGGGCGCCCATCCGCCTCCGCCCTCTTCCACTACTTTCCACTCTCTACCTTCCCCCTCGACTTCTTTACTCTGGAGGAAAGTACCGCCTATCTTACGGCAGCGGCAAATCGCTGGTCACAGGAAACGGGTCAATCTGTCTCCTTCGCGGAAGAGGAAGTTCAACAACTTCACGTTTTGAGCCAGGGACGCCCAATCCTGCTGGCGATTTTCCTTGAACTGCGCATGCGCGATCCGCAGGCGTTCAGGGATTTATCGGAATTTCAAACGGAAACCTTCGAGCAGAAAGTCATCGAGTACCTGCTTTCCCAGCCCGAACTGGGCGAGACGCTCAAAGCCGCCGGGCGGACGCGGAAGGGCATGACCCCCGAACTGCTGGCGAAGATTCGCGGCATCTCCCTGCGGGAAGCGAAGGGAGCGCTTGAAACGCTCAGGAACATGTCCTTCACAAAGACATTCCCTGATGATGAGCGGGTGTATCTCCATGACGACATGTATGATTTACTCGAAAAATATGTGTATTCGGACGAACTTGATATTGTGGAGAAGCAAGCCGCCGCGCAAGCCATTTACGAATACTACAAAGATGCCATCAAACAAAAAGATGGGGAACTCAAGGAAATTTTCGCCAGCCTGACGCGGGAGGGTTTCGAGCAGTCTGTACCATCACCCGAGTCGTATGTTGACGAAATTCGCAAGATCGAAGAATCCCGCCAGCGCCTGAAGACGGAGTTCATTTACTACCGTTTACGAAACCAGGTGGAAAAACCAGGCAAGCGAAAGTGGTTCGAGGATGATCCGATCTTTGTTGGATTGAAGATGTATTACCGCTACGGTCACGAAGCTGCCACCAGCAATAACGATGAAATCCTCATCCCTCTGCAAATCGAGTTGACCAACTTCTGGCTCAGCCTCGAAGAGGGGAATTTCTGGAAACCGTTCATCGAAGGCTTGTTGTTGATTCACGAGGTTTGGATCAAGGTGGCAACCGGGCAGAATTACTGGGATGAGGTTCCTCAACTTGAAAAAAATCTGGAAAGTATTTCAAATCTCTCAAACGACCAGAAATCCATCCTGCATGCTCTATTAGAGATCTGGCGAGGGACGGGGCTTGTGTTTGGGGAGTCGAAATACGACGACGCGGAAAAGATTTTCACAAAAGTCCTTCATGATGTAGAAAAATTGCCTGTGGATAAGCGGCTTGAATGGTTTAGAAATGCAGTGATGAGCCTGGCGTTCCGTCAGCGGGCATATTTGCACCGGATTCACGGCTCGTTCGAAAAAGCCATCGAAGACTTTAAACAAGGCTTGTATTACAGCCGCTTCCTTCACTTTGATCACGAAGAAGCCACCCTGCGCAACGATCTGGGGTATGCTCAAATGCAGGCAGGCAAATTCCAACCCGCCTATGAAAACATATGGGATGGGCTGCAGCTTAGGTATAAACTGGCGGTGGGTCCTCGCATTGCGCTCAGTCACAGTTCGCTGGCGCAGCATTTCATCGCCACCGGCGCGTATGAAGAAGCGCGCAAGCACGCCCAATATGCCGTAAGGATTGCAGGCGCAGTGGGCTATCGCCGCGGGATTGGGTTCGGTAATCTTGCGCTGGCAGAAGCGACGCGGCGCTTTGCCTTTTCCGCGCAGGCGCCTAGCAATCAGGCGGAAACCCTGCGGGAGGCACAGGATGCCATTGAGATTGCCATAAAGGAGCTTGGCGAAAAAGCCCGCATCATTGATGCAACCCTCGATCAAGCCTGCCTCTATCGCGACCGCGTCCGCATCGAAACGGATCTGGCGAAGAAAAAAGCCTGGTTCGAGAAATCCGACGAACAGTTCAAATGGGTTGCGAACGAAGCGGAAAAGGCAAAAATCGAATATCGCCAGGTGGACGCCATGTGTAACCGAATCTGGCTTGGTTACTTTGCCAATGACATAGAATACGCCGAACAAGCCGCCAAAGAGTTTGAGTTGCTTCCTGTTCTCGAACCCTACTGGCTCAAAGACGGGAAATTCGTTGACGAGGAAAAAGCGCGCAAAAACCCTCAACTATGGGCGCAGATCGGCAAGTACTATGTCGGACGCGGCATGGTAGCGCTGGCGAAATGGAAGAAAGAAGAGAGGAAGGAGAAGAAAGAAGAGTTCCTCAGGGACGCCGCGCGTTATATGATGTTAGGATTGAGATACAGCACCGAATTTGCCGAAGACCACCGCGGTTTGCGCGAGGGACGCCGCACGCTGCTGCTGGAACTTGCAAAATTGGATGCCGAGGAACTTAAGCAATTCAGCAAGGATGTACTGGAAGCAGAAAAATCGGAAAAAATAGTAACAAAGAAGGATGAACAATCCGCGCTTCAACGTTTGATGCGCGACCACGCCCTGTGGTTTGCCGGTTAACAAACCGTCCCGAAGGCTCCTTCCTAAGCCTTCGGGACGGTTTATGACATCAATTGACTGATATAGACATATTCAACTCGCCAAAATCCCCGGTACCAAACGGGGATTTTGCATTCTTGCGCCTGAGGCGGTTTGGACTATAATGACGCCGTTCGGTCGAGTCGGTTTTTCCTACCAAATCCGGGGTGACCCATGAAACCAAAAATATTGTCCTCCCGTCCGTTGGACCGTGCCGCTCACAATGCGAACGGCGGATGCGATGGGGATTGCGCCTGCTCGATCTCCACCATTTCGTTGGAAGGCAGCAAACCTCCTGATCTTCAAAAATTACCTCCCTTATATGAATCCAACTGCGACGGTTGTGACGGCGGCGGAGGAATTTCACTTGCGGGGAAAATGCTGTGGCAAACATCCAGGCACGCAGTTTCAAAACGGCTCGACGAGCATCATTTCGTAACGCTCACCACAAATGCAGCAGCCCCCCTCTTCGTCCTCAACACCCCCGCGCGGGAGATTCTGGATTTCTTCTCCCAGCCGCGCGACCCCGCCGAATGGTCTCGCAACAGTTCGATAGACTATTACGACGCGCAAACCGCGATCGCTCAATTTTACGAAGTGGGACTTTTACAAGACGCATCTGCCCAACCCCACATCACGACATTCCATCACACCGCATCGCCGCTCGAAGCATGGCTCTACCTCACCCGCGCCTGCAACCTGGCTTGCGCGCATTGCTTCGTCAGCAAGGATGTGCGCCGCATGAGTCTGGAAACAGGCTTGAGGGCGGTGGATCGTCTGTTCGAGTTGGCAGAAGCGCATGGGCATCCCGAAGTCAAGATCAAGTACGCCGGCGGCGAGCCGACCATGAACTGGGATTTGATCCCCGCCCTGCACGAGCGGGCGAAATCCCGCGCGCGGGAAACGGGTCTGAATCTGACCGAAGTGCTGGTCACCAACGCCACCCTTCTCAACCGCGAGCGGCTGCAATTCATCAAAGACGAAGGCTTCCGCCTCTCCATCTCGCTGGATGGATTCGGTGCCGGGCATGACCGTCAGCGTCCCGTCCGCAACGGCAACCCGACCTTCGAGCGGGTCTTCCAATCCGTTCTGCTCGCCCTCGAGATGGGACTCAAACCCTACCTCATCATCACCATCACGCGCCTGAACGTGGACGAAGTCCCTGCGCTGACGGCTTTTGCGCTCGAACACCGCCTCATGCTGAACCTGAACTTCTACCGCCCGCATCACCCGCACGACACCCTCGCCGCGGACAACACCGCATTGACCCGCTCCCTTCAGGATGCTTTGAAAGTCATCGCAGCGAACCTGCCCGATTACAACTTCATGGAAGGGCTGATTGACCGCAGCAACTTCGGCGCGGCGCATCAACACGTCTGCGGCGCGGGGCGCAATTACCTCAGCATTGACACCGACGGGAGCGTCCTGCCCTGTCACATGCTGACGGGCTACAACCTGCCGGGCATTCCCCTGCAAATGCTGGAATCGCCGCGCTTCGACGACTTCCCCAACCCGCCCATTGACCGCCGCAACGGATGCCACACCTGCGAATGGCGTTACTGGTGTGTGGGCGGATGTCCCATTCACGCGAAGAACATCACGGGGACATCGAACATCTCATCACCGTATTGCAGCGTGTATAAGGCGATCTATCCGGAGTTGGTAAGATTGCAAGCGTTACAACTACTTCAAGCGGATGTAAACAGCCCATAGACCCCGCGCCAGTTATAAGTCCTATCTTTTTGGTGGATTGGAGTTGCTCCAATCCACTTTTCTTTTTGAGAGAAAGTTGTGAGAAAGAGCATAGACACAAACGACAAATTTGCAAGCCACTGGTGAGCGCTCCTTTCTGAAGCAGTCTTACACTTGCTGCGACGATAAAGAAAGGAGCATGCCATGAACTACCCAAACGGACAAGGAACAGGCGCAAAATGGATTTTCTTCGGCTTCTTCGGAGTCGTCCTCATGGGAGTTCTCCTTGGCGCCAATATCAAAGATGCTACCTGGCTCAATTCTGATATTGCCGCCGCTGAGGCAGAGCGTATTCATATTGAAAATGCCTATCACCAGGAAACCTACAACCTACAAATAAGGCTTGCCGCCGCCAAGACCGAAGCGGAGATCAAGGAAATTCAACGGCAGCAGGCTCTGCTGGATGCCCAGTACCAGCATGACATCCAAGCCCTCAGCCAGGATCTGGCGCATCGAGATCTGGCGTTCCGAACCTGGATGACAGTGCTCACCATCCTCGCAGGCGCATTCGCCCTCACGCTCCTGCTCACCACGACCATCTGGGTCGGATCGAGGGCACGAGTATATGTCCAGTCCAATTTACCAAAGGAGGTGCCTATGGCAAAGATTGTTCCCCCCGTCGCACAACGAATCCCGAACCTGCCTGAGCGTGAACCGTATGATCCGTGGGCAGATCCTAACTACCGCCGCCGCATGAAGACCGCGGCAAAGAATCAGGAGCAGAAGGCACGCGAAGAACAAAAGGAAGCGGAACTGTTGGCGGCTCGCATGACATACTTCTCCGATCCTGCAAAAGTGAGTCATGACCAATATGGCGGACTTTCGCAGGCTGGCGATTGAGCCCACCGAGTCAGGAACGCGGCATCCTACGCAACCCTCCTGCCTCGAAAAGCATGAAATTCAACCAAGGAGATTCGGCTAAAACGGTCCAGCCAGCCACAGGTGACAAATCGGTAGATCTCAATCCCGAGGGTTATCCCTGGGCAGCATAAGGAAGTGAAACATGAAATCGCCAACCCTGCCACTCCAATATGCGAGGATACGCCTTCCGAAGGTACATTGCAGCCGGGCGCCGCCGCATGACATTCGTTTCCCAAAGACGACCTTGCTCCTCGAGGTCGTCTTTATTTTTGGTAGAGGCAATTGCGGCGACAATGCCCCAATTTCCCCTTCCCCTCTCTCCAATCCATGCTAAACTTCAGGCAAGGGACACCGCAACCATGCTCACCACAGACTACGACCTCAAAGCATCCGACATCCAACAAATCTCGAACGCCGACGCGCTGGCAGGCATGTTCGCCGCGCTGGGCTATGACGTGACGGCGCGACTGACGCAGACCCCCGCAGCGATGGGATTCCCCGAAGCGCTGGCGCGGGAGGTGAGGCGCATCGAGCGCATCGCCGACCACGAGCAGGGGGCGCTGCAGGTCTATCTCATCGAGTTGAAGCATGTGACCGTGAAATTGACGCAAGACCTGGCGCGCGTCTTCAAGAACCGCGCGGGGCTGTTCCTGCTGGTGTTGACCACCCCCGATTACGAGCGGCTGGATTTCGTCCTGCTGGAGCCGCTCGCCCCGCTCGGCGCGCAGACGGGAATCGGCGCGCCGCAGGCAACCCTGCGCCCGCGCATTTTGAGCGTGGAGCGGCGCAACCCCGACCGCATCAGCCTGCGCGTGCTGCGCCGCTTCTCCTACACCGAACTGGACGCCGATTACCAATGGGACAAACTGCGCTCGGCTTATGGCGTGGCGGAATGGTCGGAGCCGCTCTTCAACAACCGCGCCCTGTTCTCGGATTACTACCTGAACGAACGCCTGCCCCAGCGCGGCGAGTGGAAGGAAGACCCCCGTCCCGCCTACCGCGCCCTGAGCGACCTGATGGCGGAGGCGCGCCAGAAATACGCCGCCCAGCCGGAAGAGAAAGTGCGCGCCGAGTTGCTGGAGCCTGTTTTCAAGATTCTGGGCTGGACATGGGAGCCTGGCAAGCATTCCAAAGACGATAGTTTGCAGCCCGATTACTGGCTGAAGACCCCCGCAGGGGAGCACGTGCCGTGCCTGGCTTATGCCTGGGACCGTTCGCTCGACGGCGTGGACGAGAAGCGCGATACCAACACACCAACCGAAAACCCCGCCCAGACGGTGGTGAGCATCCTCGAAAGCATGGACGCCGACTCGGCGGGCTGGGCAATCGTGACCAACGGCAAGACCTGGCGCTTGTATTCCGCCCGCGCCCATTCACGCGCCACGAACTACTACGAGATTGATCTCGAAGAGACCCTCGCCAGCCCCGATTTGGCGGAGGCGTTCCGTTATTTCTGGCTGTTCTTTCGGGCGAAAGCGTTTGACCTATCCCCCCAACCCCCTTCCCTGGGAGGGAAGGGGGCGCAGGGGGTTAGGTTCTTGGATTCGCTCCTCGCCGAATCCGCCTCCTACGCCAAGGCGTTGGGCGAGCGGTTGAAGGAGAACGTCTTCGAGGAAGTGTTCCCGTATTTCGCCGAGGGATTTATCCGCAATTGGGACAAGCCCGCCGCGCAGTTGAGCGACGAGGACTTGAGCGAGACCTTCCACGCCACGCTGACCTTCCTCTACCGCCTGCTCTTTCTGCTCTACGCCGAGGCGCGCGACCTGCTGCCCGTCAAGGAGACGCGCGGCTACTGGGAAGTTTCGCTCAGCCGCCTGAAGCAGGAGATTGCCGCCAAAGCGGGGAATATCGCCGACGAGGCGGAAGACAAACTGAAGAAGGCATATTCCGCAACCGAGACCGCGCTCTACGACCGCCTGAGCGAACTCTTCACGGTAATTGACAAAGGCAAAGCCGACCTGAACGTGCCGATGTACAACGGCGGCTTGTTCGTGACTGATGTAGGACAAGATTTCATCTTGTCCTACAGCGAGGAAGCCGAAGAACTCCGCGCGGCGCGCTTTTTAGCCGCCCACAAGATTCCCGACCGCTTCCTGGCGCTGGGACTGGACAAACTGGCGCGCAGCATTGACGAGAAGACGCAGTCGCTGGCAATGATTGATTACAAGTCGCTGGGGGTGCGGCAGTTGGGTTCGATTTACGAAGGCTTGCTGGAGTTCAAACTGCGCGTGGCGCGCGAGAAGATGGCGGTCGTGCAGGGCAAAAAGGGCGAGCAGATCGTGCCGTACAAGGAAGCGGCGGAGAAAAGGCTCAAGGTCAAGTCCACAGGCAGAGGGGCGGCGCGACGCGAGTTCGTCATCCAAAAGGGCGAAGTCTATCTCGAAAACGACAAGCACGAGCGCAAGGCGTCGGGTTCGTATTACACGCCCGATTACATCGTCAAGTACATCGTCCAGCACACGGTGGGACCCGCCCTCGAAGCCAAATGCGAGGCGCTGCGTCCCAAACTGCGCGAGGCGCAAAAAGCCTATCACGCCGCGCTGGAGCGTCAGAAGGCGTTCCAGAAGATGGGACAGAAGGGCGACGACCCCGAAAAGACCGCCTTCGCCTTCCGCGCCCTGGTGGACGAACTCTTCGACTTGCGCGTGCTCGACCCCGCCATGGGCAGCGGTCACTTTCTGGTGGAGGCAGTGGACTTCATCACCGACCGCCTGCTGGCTTTTCTGAACGCCTTCCCGTGGAACCCCGTGACGGCAGCCCTGCGCCAGACGCGCCAAACCATTCTGGAGGAGATGCAAAGGCAGGGCGTGAGCATTGACCCCGCCCGCCTGACGGACGTGAACCTGCTGAAGCGCCACGTGCTGAAGCGCTGCATCTACGGCGTGGACTTGAACCCGATGGCGGTGGAACTGGCGAAGGTCAGCCTGTGGCTCGATTGCTTCACGCTCGGCGCGCCGCTCTCGTTCCTCGACCATCATCTCAAGTGCGGCAATTCGCTCATCGGCGCGAGGGTGAGCGAGGTGCGCGAAGCCGTCGAAAAAGGGCAATTGTCGCTCTTTGGCAGCAACCTGTGGGCAAGCGCCATGCTGGCGACCGATATGATGATTCAGGTGGGGACCTTGAGCGACGTGACCGCCGAGCAGGTGCGCGAGAGCCGCAGCGCCTACGCCAAAGCCGCCGATGCCTTGAAACCGTTCAAGACCCTGATGGATATTTACGTCAGCCGCTGGTTTGGCAACGAGGTGGTGAAGGGCAAAGGCGGACGCCCCGACGTGGACAAGGCGCTGGACTTTTTGCGCTCGCCCGAAGGGGAACGCTGGCTGTTCCCCGCAGGCAAAGCCGTGAAGTTGAACCCCGAACAGCAGGCGGTGGCGCAGACCGCGCTGAAAGCGGCGCGCGAGAAACGCTTCTTCCACTGGGAACTGGAATTCCCCGAAGTGTTCTTTGGACCCAGCCAGCACAGCGCACAGGAGATTGCGCTGAAGGAGAACGCGGGCTTCGACGCGGTGGTGGGAAATCCGCCGTATGATGTCAAGATAACCAGTGAAGACGATGTTTCGGAAATTGATTATTTCAATTCAACATATTTTGGAGCAGCTTACAAAATCAATGTTTTTTCTTTGTTTTTGGAACACAGTATAAGTGTTTGCAAGGAAACAGGATACAACGCTCTGATTATTCCTAATACTATTTTAGCCAACCGACATTTCGAAAAATTACGCCGATATATTATCGAGAAAAAACTGCTATCGCAAGTAGCAATACCTGAAGGTATGCCTTTTGGTGATGCAATTGTCGAAACAGTAATACTTGTACTTTACGGCGGCGCACATAAAAAAGATGAAATAGAAATTCAAACATTATTGCCTGATCAAATCAGAGCAGAATACATATTGGACGTGAATACATTTGGGCAATTGCAGCGTGCAGAATTTAGGATTTCTTGGAAACCTGGCGATTTCTCATTTTTGCAGAAATTGAATGGTGTTTCTGTTAGATTGGAAAGCCTGTATGATTTATATAATGGCATTAAGACACAAGATAATCAAAGCATGTTGGCGAAAGTTGCGAAATCGAAAACATGGAAACCAGTTATTCGCGGTGGTGATGTGGAGCGGTACTCAATCGATTGGGATAACCTCTATGTTAATTTCGACAAGAAGTTGCTTAAGAGTGGTTTTGATGAAAGCAAGCATGAACAGCCACAGAAAGTCGTAATCAGGCGCGCGGATAATCGAATGATAGCCGCACTTGAATCTGAAAGATATTACATCCTAGATACACTTCATATACTATCTCGACTATCCAATTTCGAAGAATGTGCGCTTGTGGCGGTATTGAATTCAAAAGTTGCTAATCATTGGTTAAAGCTAATGCAGGCGGAATCGGGTATCGTGTTGCCTGAAGTAAAAATAGATTTCCTGCGTAATTTTCCAATACGTCAGATAAATTTCATCACTCCTTTTACTAAACGCAAACTATTGGCGCAGGAAGCCGCCGCGCTGGTTGCGGCAGGGGGCGCCCCCGCCGTGTTGTCCTTCGTGGAAGCCCGTCTCGCCGCCCAGCCCGAAGAAAGCGACATCGTCCACGACCTGCTTGCCCATCTCGCCGAGCGCATGATCGAACTCAACAAGCAGAAGCAGGCGGAGATGAAGCGGTTTTTGGGGTGGATGGAGGGAGCCCTCACCCCTAACCCCTCTCCCACTGGGAGAGGGGCAGGGGGTGAGGGGAGTCTGTTGGATAATTTGACGGGCAAGTCGAAGGTGAAGAACTATCTGGGCGATTATCAAAAGGGCGAGGGCGAACTTCCCTTCGAGGAACTGGAAGAGATTCTGTTCAAGAACAGGAACAAACTCGGCGTCTTGCTCAACGACTCGCGCCTGATGGCGAAACTGCGCGAAGAGTACGAGAAGTCGCTGGCGGCGCTGCGTCCCCTCAAGTCCGCGCTGAGGTGGACGGACGACCTGATAGACCAGATTGTCTATCGGCTGTATGGGCTGACCGAGGAAGAGATTGCGATTGTGGAGGGGAATCCCTCACCCCCGTCCCCTCTCCCACAGGGAGAGGGGTGAAGGGGTGAGGGGAAGAAAGAAGTGCAGGTAAAATTAGAGCATACGAGCCGCTCAAGGAGCGCAGGATGAAAAAGCCGCTGGAACAGATTACCATCAAAGGGTACAAGTCCATCCGCGAGTTGGAAAATTTTCCGCTCGCCCCGCTCAACGTGCTTATCGGCGCGAACGGCTCAGGCAAGACGAACTTCATCTCCGCCTTCAAACTGCTCAACCAAATTGTGGAGGAAAACCTGCAGGTCTTCGTCAGCCAGCAGGGCGGGGCAAACACCCTGCTCCACTTTGGGCAGAAAACCACCGAAGAAATCGTGCTGGACTTGCAGTTTGGGAGCAACGGTTACAACTGTACGCTCGTGCCAGCCGCAGGCGATACGCTGGTCTTTGCGTCCGAACAAGTCTGGTTTCACGATAAAGCCAAATACCCGCGCCCGTATGTGGAAACGCTGGGCGGCGGTCAGCGCGAAACGCGGCTTTTGGAAGTTTCCCACTTCAGCAAGCACACCACCATTGCCAATTACGTCCTGCAAGCCATCCGTAGTTGGCGCGTGTATCATTTTCACGATACCAGCGCGGGGGCAAAAGTAAAGCAGCGCGGCGACATCAATGACAACGAAGTCCTGCGGGCAGACGCCTCCAACCTGGCGGCGTTCCTGTATCTCCTGCGCGAAACCCAGGAAACGCACTACCGTCAGATTGTCGCCACCATTCGCATGGTCGCGCCGTTCTTCGACGATTTCCGCCTGCGTCCCGACCCGCACAACCGCGACAAAATCCAACTGGAGTGGCGCGAAGTTGGCTCGGACGCCTACTTCAACGCGCACGTGCTCTCCGACGGCACGTTACGCTTCATGTGCCTGGCGACCCTGCTCTTGCAGCCCAATCTCCCGTCCACGATTTTGATTGATGAACCTGAATTGGGGCTGCACCCTTATGCGATTACGGTGCTGGCGTCCCTGCTGCGAAGCGCATCCAAAGATACGCAGGTGATTGTCTCCACGCAGTCTGTTCCGCTGGTCAATCAATTCAACCCTGAAGACATCATCGTCGTGGACCGCAGGGATAACCAATCCACGTTTACGCGATTAGGTGAAAAAGATTTGGCGGGCTGGCTCGATGACTACGGTATGGGCGACCTGTGGGAAAAGAACCTGCTCGGAGGACGCCCGGCATGAAGCGCGTGCTTGTTTCCGTGGAGGGACAAACCGAGGAAACTTTTGTGCGCGAAATGCTCCGAAAGCATCTCTGGGGCTTCGATGTGGACCTCCAGCCTGTCATTATCAGCACCCATCGAGTCAAACAAGGCGGAAAATTCAAAGGGGGCGTTTTGCGTTACGAGCAGGCGCGAAACGAAATTCAGCGTTTACTCAGCGATACCAACGCCGTTGCTGTGACCACAATGTACGACCTGTACCACCTGCCAAGCGATTTTCCAGGTCAGGCTACGCGACCCGCAGGAGATGGGCGCGCCAAAGCGCGTCATTTGGAACAAGCCTTTCAGAACGACGTCGCCTCGCCGCGCTTCCGACCGCATTTCCAAGTTCATGAATTCGAAGCGTTTCTCTTCGTTGACCCCGCTCGTACAGCCCGTTTGTTTTCGGTCTCTCCCGCTCTCATTCAACAACTACAGAAAATCAGAGACTCATTTCCGACCCCTGAAGATATCAACGACAACCCGCTCACGGCTCCATCCAAACGCATTCTCTCCCTCTATCCCCGCTACGAGAAACCGCTCTATGGTACGCTGGCTGCGTTGGAAATAGGTTTGGACGCCATTCGCTCCGAATGTCCGCATTTTGACGAATGGGTCACCTGGCTCGAAAGTTTGGGGTAACGGATGAAACTTCCCTACGTCATAGACAATCAAACCCACAAACTCGCCGATGTGCTGAATCAGGTGATGCGCGAACACCCTGGCATGTCGCTGGATATTGCCACGGCGTACTTCAGCGTCAGCGGCTACCGCACCCTGCGCGAGTCCCTGTACAGCCTGCGCAGTTTCCGCCTGCTGTTGGGCTTTCAGCCCGCCGAAAGCGCCGACGTGGGCTTGCGCCCGAACGCCTCCGCCCTCCAACGCGCCCTGCGCGGCGACCTGAACGCCGAACCCTACACCGAAGAAACCCTGCGGCTGGTGGAAGATTTGATTGCCTATTTGCGAAAGGAAGAATCGCAAGTGCGCCTGTTCGAGGACGGCTTCCTGCACGCCAAAGCCTATCTGCTTTACGGGGATAAAGACGGCTTCGACCGCTTCCTGCCTCTGGCGGGCATCGTCGGCTCGTCCAACTTCACGGGACCCGGTCTGCTCACCAATCGGGAATTGAACCTTGCCCACAAGACGCTCCTCAACCCTGAAGAAGTGGATGACGCCTCCGCCCGCGCCGCCGCCGAACGTCTGCTGGAGGCGCGCCTCACCGCCTCCATCGCCGAATCGAACCGCCGCCTGCTCAAAAGCGAAGTCGGCGCCCGCGCCATTCTGGACCTCGTGGACTGGTTCGAGACCCAATGGAATCAATCCCGCGATTTCAAAACCGACCTCATCGAACTGCTCGATACCTCCAAATTCGGCGGCTTCGAATACACCCCCTACGACATTTACCTCAAAGCCATCTACACCTACTTCAAGGACGACCTGGACGCGACCGACCTGCCGCAGGTCCGCTCGGCGGTGGAACTCTCCGAATTTCAGGAGGACGCCGTCAAAAAGGCGCGCCGCATCCTTGCCAAATACGACGGCGTGTTGATTGGCGACTCGGTCGGCATGGGCAAGACCTGGATTGGCAAGAAACTGCTCGAAGACTACGCCTATCATCAGCGCATGAAAGCCCTGGTGGTGTGCCCCGCCGCGCTGCGCGAGATGTGGGAGCGCGAACTCGCCTCCGCCACGATTGCCGCGCAGGTGGTCACGCAGGAGTCGCTCGGTCAGGTGGATGGGCGGCTGGACCTCTCGCAATATGCGGACGTGGACGTGATTCTCGTGGACGAGTCGCACAACTTCCGCAGCCGCGGCTCACAAAGGTATGAAAATCTGTCCTCCATCATCGCCGCCAACCGCGGGCGCGGTCGCAGCGGGATGAGAACGAAAGTCATTTTGCTGACCGCCACCCCCATCAACAACAACATCTTCGACCTCTACAATCAGATTACCCTCTTCACCCAAAACGACCGCGGCTACTTTGCGGGCGCGGGCATCGGCGACCTGTACCGTTATTTCCTCTCCGCCCGCCAGCAGGCGCGCGACGAGCAATCCACCGCCGCGCTTTTCAACCTGCTGGAGGAAGTGGTCATCCGCCGCACCCGTCCCTTCATCCGCAAGGCGTATCCGAACGCCACCATCAACGGCAAGCCTGTCCGCTGGCCCGAGCGCAAACTCCGCACCGTCAATTACGATTTGGAAGCCGCCTATCAGGGCATCTACGAGCAAATTGTCGGCGGCATCGAACGGCTCACGCTGGCGACCTACAGCCTGGAATCGTTCAAGAAGAGCGGCGTGGAGCGCGACGAGTTCGAAGAAGGGCGCGAAGCCGCGCTGGTGGGCATCTTCAAAACGCGCTACCTCAAACGCCTCGAATCCAGCGTGGACGCCTTTCGCATCAGCATCCGCCGGGCACTGGCGTTTACCAAGACCTTCGAGGAATATGTGCTGGGCGGGCGTCTGCTCGACAGCCGTTCCTTCCAGAAAGCCATGCAGTTTTTGGCGCGGGAAGACGAAGAGGACGACGCCCTGCCCGCGTCTCTCGCGGAGGAGTTCGACGCCAACGAAGACGCCCGCGCCTTCCTCGAAAGCCTGCCCGCCCTCGACCCCGCGCAATACGACCTGCGCAAACTGCACCGCGCCCTGCAAAAGGACGTCGAAATCTTCACCGAAATTTGGGCGAGAATCAAAGACATCCTGCCCGAAAAAGACGCCAAACTCCAGCGGCTCAAGTCCCTGCTGGAGAATGAACTGCGCGGCAAAAAGGTCCTCATCTTCACCTACTACAAAGACACGGCGCGCTACCTCTACCGCGAACTGGGCATGGAAAAAGCCGCCGCCTGGCGCGAGGGCATCGGCAATCCGCACATCCGCCGCATGGACAGCGGCGCCTCGCCCAAAGACCGCTCGCGGCTGATTCAAGCCTTCTCGCCGCGCTCCAACAACAAGCCGGAGATTGCAGGCACAAACGAGGAAGTGGACGTCATGATTTCCACCGACGTGCTTTCGGAAGGTCAAAACCTGCAGGACTGCGGCATTCTGGTCAACTACGATTTGCACTGGAATCCCACCCGCATGGTTCAGCGCGCCGGGCGCATTGACCGCATCGGCTCGGAGTTCGAGACCATCCTCATCCACAACCTGTTCCCCGACGCGGGGCTGGAACGCCTGCTGGGGCTGGTGGAGAGTTTGAGCCAGAAAATCGCGCAAATTGACGCCACGGGCTTTCTCGACGCCAGCGTGCTGGGCGAGACCGTCCATCCGCGCAATTTCAACACCCTGCGCCGCATTCGGGACGAAGACGGCAGCGTGGTGCAGGAGCAGGAGGAAGTCATCGAACTGGCGAGCAGCGAGTTCATGTTGCAACAACTCAAGTCCCTGCTGGCTTCGGGTGCCAGAGAGCGCCTCGAAAACCTGCCCGACGGCATTCACTCCGGCTTGCATCGGGCGGGGTACAGGGGCTTGTTCTTCTACTTCACCGCGCCCGACCCCTCCACGCCCGACGCCCGACAGCACTTCTGGCGGTACTACGACCTCGCCACGCGGAAGATTACCGACAACCGCTTCACCATCGCCAATCTCATCGCCTGCTCGCCCGATACGCCCCGCCTCCTCGGCGAAGCGGACGTCTTTGCCATTCAGGAAAAGGTCAGGCAGTCCATTTTGGAATCCATCCAAACGCAGGTCGCCATGGAAGCCGCGCCCAAGATTACCCATCCCATCCAGCAGACGGTCAGCGCGGTGTTGAGAGAGCACTTGAACAACCCGAAACTCCAGCGCGGTCAGGTGCGCCAGGCGCTGCGTGTTCTCAGCCAGCCGATGATTGACGCCGCCATTCGGAAAGTGAAGTCCGCCTATGAAGCGTATCAGGTCAATCGCGATGAGTCGGCATTGTTGAGTTCCATCCTCGCGCTCGGCGCTGTGGAGGAAGTTGAAGCCGCGCCGCCGCCGAAACAAATCCGCGCCGAAGATTTGCATCTGGTCTGCTGGGAATACGTCTGGTCGTAAGCGGCGGCGCAGCGTGAAAACAGAAAACCCGCCAACCGGCGGGTCTTTCTGGATCACTGATTACTATTCACTGATCACTGTTTTAGTGCCGAGGGTGAGATTTGAACTCACGACCAAGGGCTTATGAG
>DYID01000008.1:0-60223 GCA_020723805.1 Anaerolinea sp.
ACCTTACGCAGTTTCGTCGTACCGCGACATTCATGTCGCCTGAAAACGCGAGATAAATCTCGCGCTACCGCGTAACATGACTTATCGTATCCAAAATCGTAAGAAAAAACAATCACCAATTTGCCGCTTGACAAAAGCCCGCCCGCACGGATACAATCGCCGCCGTTAACAACTGAATAGCGGAGAGATAGCGGCTGGGTCCCGCCTTGGTTTCGAGATGCCCTTTGGACTACTCAACCACCAGCGGGACTACGAGGTGGAGGTTCTCCCGTGCGAACGGGACGCTAAAGACCTTCCCATCTCCTTTGGGAGAGGGGTGAGGTCTGAAAATCGGATAGTATCAGCGGATGCCTCTGGAGTTTGTCACGAACTCCTTTCTCCCTTCCGAAACAAGCGCAAGGACAACAGGTTTAAAAAAACGCTGTTGCCCGCATCGAAAACCGAGTGGCAACATTCGGGACAAGTGAGCGCAGTGAACCGGGCGGTTGCCCGTGTGTGTGTTGGAAGGGCTGTTTTATTTAATAGCACTCGCTGTTATTAAGGCATGCCCGCGCATGCCTTTTTTGTTACCTGTGCGCCCCACCCCAACATGATGGAAAACGGGTCGCCGGAAATGAGCGTCTTTCATAGAATGGCATCGAAAGGAGACGCCATGAACACAGAATACAAGCAACTTGCTGAGGATTACCTGCGCATCGAGCAGGCAATTCTATACTTGGAAAGCCGTTTCAAAACCCAGCCCAGCATCGAAGAGCTGGCGGCAAGCCTCGGCTTGAGCGAATCGCACTTTCAGCGGATTTTCACCCGCTGGGCAGGAGTAAGCCCGAAGCGTTTTCTGCAATTTTTGACGAAGGAAAGCGCGAAGGAATTGCTCGACCGCTCGGAGAATCTGCTGACCGCCACGCATCAACTCGGACTTTCGAGCCTGGGACGCCTGCACGAGCTTTTCGTCACCACTGAAGCCGTTTCGCCGGGCGAGTACAAATCGCGCGGCGCAGGCGTGACCATCCGTTACGGTATCCACCCCACGCCCTTCGGCAAGTGCCTGATCGCCGCTACCGAGCGGGGCATCTGCCACCTCAGTTTTGTGCAAACCAGCGAGGGCGAAGCGATTGATCGTCTCGTGGAAGAATGGCGGCAGGCGGAGGTGATCGAGGATTACAAGGCTACCGTTCCATTCGTCGGACCGATCTTCGATTTGCAGTATGGCGTGCAGAGAGGAGAGCCGCTCAAGGTGTATTTGCGCGGGACAAATTTTCAATTGAAAGTGTGGGAGGCGCTGCTGAACGTTCCTGCCGGCGCGGCGACCACCTACGAAGACATCGCCGCGCAAATTGGGATGCCAGGCGCCGCCCGTGCGGTCGGCTCTGCGGTGGGTCGGAATCCCATTGCGGTGCTTATCCCTTGTCATCGCGTAATTCGCAAGGTTGGCGATTTTGGGAACTATCGTTATGGAACGGCGCGAAAGAAGGCGCTGCTGGCGAGAGAATATCTTGCGGCGAGAAGCGATGCAGTTTTTGCGTGAGTCGCGTAAGAACGAAGATAGACAAATTGGAGAACTATGAAGACAAAACTATGGATTGCACTCTTGGCGTTGTACATCGTGTGGGGTTCGACCTACCTGGCGATTCGGTTCGCGGTGGAGACCATTCCGCCGTTCCTGCATGCGTCCATCCGTTTTCTCGTTTCGGGCGTTATTTTGTACGTCTGGAGACGGGCGGCGGGCGATGCCGTTCCCACCAAAAGCAACTGGAAGGCTGCTGCCGTTGTCGGCACTCTTTTGCTCCTGGGCGGGAACGGGCTGGTCTCACTGGCGGAAAAGACCGTCCCTTCGGGGGTGGCGGCGCTGGTGATTGCCACCTCCCCG
The DNA here is from genome assembly GCA_020723805.1 of Anaerolinea sp. Taxonomy (GTDB): domain Bacteria; phylum Chloroflexota; class Anaerolineae; order Anaerolineales; family Villigracilaceae; genus Defluviilinea. Next base: position 1,868 of record DYID01000008.1, read on the forward strand.
TTCTGGCTGACATTGTTCGAGACGTTCCGGGCGGGCGGCGCGAAACCCAACTGGCTTTCCATTTTAGGGCTGGTGGTGGGCTTCGGCGGCGTGTTTCTGCTAATCGGTCCCGCTGAGATTAGCGGGTCGAAACAAAGCATTGACCCGTTCGGCGCGGTCATGCTGCTGATTGCGCCAATTTTGTGGTCGTTAGGTTCGATTTACTCCAAGAATGCAGATATGCCCAAGTCCACGCTGATGTCCATGGGGATGCAAATGCTGGCGGGGGCGGCGGCGCTGTTCGTCGTCAGTGCGGCGACAGGCGAGTTGCGCGGATTCAGCCTCGGGCAAGTGGCGGCGCGCTCGTGGTGGGGGCTTGCTTATCTCATCACGTTCGGGTCGTTGGTCGGGTTTGTGGCGTATGGCTGGTTACTGCAAAACGCGCCCATTTCGCTGGTGTCCACGTATGCGTATGTCAACCCGGTGGTGGCGGTCTTTTTGGGATGGCTGCTGGCAGGCGAAGAGTTGAACGCACGCATCGGGCTCGCCGCGGCAATCATTGTCGGGGCGGTGATACTGATCAATTGGGCGCGGCAGGTATCGGTCAGGAAGGAGGCGAAGGAAGTTGTGCCATTGGAAATCGAATAACCCACCCCTATTTTTGCGTAAGAGGAGTGTTTTAAAAGTCCCTTATTTTGTGTCATTTGCGTAGGATGCGCTCTCTTGCGCATCCGCAGGCGGCGTTAGAGAACGTCACCTGCGCGCTGACCAGAAAATTTAAAACACTCTCTAAGGGATGTTCTCTAACGTCCCCACAAATTATGAAATTATACAAAGGAGAGAAAAAATGGACGCCAAAGATTTGCTCAAACGTGTGAAGGAAGATAATGTCAAGTTCATCGCTTTGCAGTTCACCGATGTGATGGGGACGGTGAAAAGCGTGGACATGCCCGTCAGCGGTCTGGAGGGGGCGCTGGAGGACGGTGTGTGGTTCGATGGTTCGTCGGTGGAGGGTTTCGCCCGCATCCAGGAATCGGACATGCGCCTGCTGCTCGACCCCGCTACGTATGCGGTGCTTCCGTGGAGCCTGCCCGAACGCCGTCGCGCCCGCATCTTCTGCGACATTCAGACGCCCGACGGCAAGCCCTTCGAGGGCGACCCGCGCGGTGTGCTGAAGCGCATGGTTGCCAAAATTGCCGAGCGCGGCTGGACGTATAACATCGGTCCCGAGCCGGAGTTCTTCCTGTTCAAAGGGACGAACGGTCACGGGGTGCATCCCGTCCCGCACGATGTGGGCGGGTATTTCGATTTTTCGGCGGCGGATGAGGCGGTGCGCGTCCGCACGGAGTTGATGGATGCGCTGCGCACAATGGGACTCGAAGTGGAGGTGGGGCATCACGAGGTGGCGCTGGGACAGCACGAGATTGACTTCCGTTTTGCGGATGCGGTGCGGGCGGCGGATAATGTGCTGACCCTGAAGTACACCGTCAAGGCGATTGCCGCCCTGCACGGATTGACTGCCTCTTTCATGCCCAAGCCGGTCTATGGCATCAACGGCTCAGGGATGCACTGTCATCAGAGTCTTTTCGACGACAAGGGCAACAACTTGTTCTTCGACAAGGAAGACGAGTATCATCTTTCGCCCATCGCTTATGCGTTCATTGCGGGTCAACTCAAACACGCGCGCGGGCTCGCCGCGCTGGTTGCGCCGACGGTTAATTCGTACAAGCGGCTGGTTCCGGGTTACGAAGCGCCGGTCTACATCGGCTGGGCGCAGATTAACCGCTCGGCGTTGATCCGCATTCCGCGTTACACAAAGGGACGCGACAAGTCCATGCGCGCGGAACTGCGCTTCCCCGATCCGTCTTCGAACCCGTACCTGGCGTTTGCGGGCATGCTCGCTGCCGCGTTAGATGGCATTGACAACCACTTGACTCCGCCTAAGCCGCTCAACAACGTCAACCTGTATCACCTCGATGCAAAGGAGCGCAAGAAACTGGGTGTGGGTGAATTGCCCGGCTCGCTTGGCGAGGCGCTGGTTGAATTGAGCAAGGATAAGGTCCTGGTAGACGCGCTGGGTCCTGCGGCGTATGAAGCCTTTGTCCGCGCAAAGACCGAGGAGTGGGACGAGTACCGCACCCGCGTCACCGATTACGAGATCGAGAGATATTTGGAGACGGCGTAGTTGCTTGTGGAAAGTGGAACGTAGAAAGTAGAAAGTGAGACCTCCGAGGAAAATCATCTTCGGAGGTCTTTTCATTTACAGGCAGGGTAGTTGTTCTAATGCTTCACGGTTCCCGTCGCCAGTTCCATGATTTCGTCCTTTGTCTCATAAACTCTCACCAACTTGCCATCCTGCATTTGCAGGACTCGATCCACGTATTGGCACATGCGCAGGTCGTGGGTGACCATGATGCCCGCGCGGTCGTTTTCGTGGACGAGTTTGGCAAAAGTTTCCACGACCTGGAAGGCGCGCTCGGTGTCGAGGGAGGCGGTCGGTTCGTCGGCGAGGACAACGGCTGGGTTGTGGATCAGGGCGCGGGCGATGGCGACGCGTTGTTGTTGTCCACCGGAGAGTTGGGCGGGGAGGTTGTGCAGGCGGTCACTGAGACCTAGGCGAGCGAGGAGTTCCGCAGAGCGCATCCGTCCGGTTTTGTTTGCCCGGTTGTTGAGGCGAAGCATGAATTCAACGTTTTCCTGCGCGGTCAAAAAAGGGATCAGGTTGTTGGATTGGAAGGTGAAGCCAATTTTCTCACGGCGAAGGTTGACGCGCTCTTTGTCGCTCATTTGTGCCAGGTCTTGTCCGTCAATAAAGACTTGCCCGCTGGTGGGAGAGAGCAGGGCGGCGAGGATGGATAGCATGGTGGTCTTGCCCGATCCACTTGGACCGACCAGCGCCACAAATTCGCCCGATTTCACCTGAAAGGAAACATTGTTCACGGCGTAGATGGTCGCGCCGTCGAGTCGAAATGATTTGACGAGGTTTTTTACTTCGAGTGCTGCTGTCATTTTCCATAATCCTGACGGTGGTCTCGATATGCCGCTTCGCGGCTACTCGACTACCCAAGTATTTCTTTATCCCAGTCTCAACGCTTTCAACGGTTCGATGCGAACCGCGTATATGATGGAAACCAGCCCGCCCAGCGGACCAATTAACAGCAATAGAATGACCGCCGCAACGGAACGCACACCGTTGAAAACGAAGGGGATGGTGGGCGGGAGGAACAACGAAAAGAGGGACGTCAACCCGCCTCCCACCGCGACGCCGAAGGCTGTCACCACGACGATTTGAATCACTGCCGACCAGCCCACGACTCCGTTGGAGGAGCCTATGGCTTTCAAGACGCCAATCTGCGGAACCTTCTGCAAAATTTGAATCTGGAAAAATCCGCCAATGACCATCACGCCAATGAGCAGGGTGAAGAAACCCTGAGTCTGGACTGTTCCCTGCTGGGCAGAGTAGCCGGGGATGTTGTTGATGGTGGTCGGGATGTCCGCCACTTCGATGCGGGATACGCTATCGAGCAGGCGCTGTTTGACAACGTCAATCTGCGCCGGGTCGGTTAATTTGACGGCGATGATGTTGGGATACGCGGTGTTGCTCGCCAAATCCGCTTCGGATTGTGGACGAACCTTTTCCCATGTCGAAGCCGGTACGAAGATGGTCGGCTGGAAGAAATAGGACTGTCCATCCACCAAGCCGACGACTTCGAGCGTGAAGAACTTGTCGTCCACACCCTGTGTCGAGCGGATGATGATCTTGTCGCCGATTTTGATGTTCGAGCGCAACGCCACGTTGCGGTCAATGACCGTTTCGCGCGCCTCGCCGCCGCGGAAGTCCCTGCCTTCGATGAGCGGCGGCATACCCGGACGTCCCGGCTCTGCCGACAGCAAGGAAACCTTGAGCGGTTCATCGAGGGAAACGATCTCAGCCGAGGATGTGTAGATCGGACCGGCGTCCGCCACCCCGTCCACGCGGCGAACCGAGCGGATGGTGTTGGTGTCCAGGCGGCTGGCGGAAATCTGGAAATCCGATTTTTCGAGGAAGACAATCAAATCCGCGTCGAGATTGGCAACGTACTGACGGTTGCCATTGGCAAGTCCCTCGCCAAGCGCGGCGATGAACAGGACCAGCAGGGTAATCAAGGCAATCACGAGGCTGACAAGCAGAAAGCGTCCTTTGTTCCGAAGCACTTCCTTGATGGCAAGATAGAAAGCGAGAAATACGTTTTTCATTTTGACGCCACAGGTCCGTCGAAAGGTTGTCCCCAGTCCACGCCCATCACGCCGTGCAGAAGCAAATCTGCGGAGGGATGGTCGGCGATGTTGTCGTAGTAGTAGGGGAGGCGGATGCGCCCATCGGGTGCAATGATGAAGATGCCCGCCATTTGCAATGCGTCCTGCCCTTTGGGAGGCAGTTCTGTCTTCCAGCCGCGTTCCCGCTTGAGGCGGCGGTTGGAACGCCAGACGTTGAGCGAAAGAAACGACTGCCAGATGTTGGCGCGTTCAAGCCCGTATGCGCGATATGCCTTACGCTGCGGGTCGGCAAGACAGGTCACGCCGGGCGCGCGTTCGGCGCAAAAGGCTTTCGCCGCTTCGGGCGTCCCTTGTGTGACGATGACCAGCAAGAGGTTTTTGTTCTTGAACTCGGGTGAGGCAATCACGAGATGATCCACCATCTCCTTACATTGCGGACAGCCGAAATGACGCGTGAACGCCAAAATTAGCGTCCGTTCTTTCCAAAAAGAAGAAAGCCGCACAGGCTTTCCGTCCGTGTCCTGCAGTTCCAAGTCGGGGGCAGGATCGTTGAATTTAAGGTGTGCAAGGTTTGGCATTAAGCGATTATTCTCCTAACCTTCCTATTTTAATGTATTGCACAAGTTTTGTCAATGTTTTGTAAAAAATGAAAGTTTGAGACCTACCTTGCTCAAAGGACAACGTCAGCAGGGAGAAGAAGATTTATTTACGCCGTTTCAGGCTGAAGGTTAAGTCTGAGGCGCAGTGGGGGCGGAGGTGAGGCGGTTGAGGAGGAAAAGCCCGAAGGTGCTGGTCAGTCCGAGGAGCAGACCTCCAATCCAAATGGCGCGCGGAGAGATGGTATCGTTGAGGAAGCCGCCGATGAGGGGCGCCAGGGTGCGGGAAAGACCCCAGCCCAGCCAGTAGAGACTCATGTAACGTCCGCGCAGGTCGGCGGGAGAAATATCTGCCACGTATTTGCTGGCGGTGGGGACGAGGGTGAGTTCGCCAAACGTCAGGATGACCATGCTCAGCCAGAATCCCCAGAAGCCGCTGGCGAGGGCAACACTGCCCGCACCGATGGCGTAGATGAACATGCCAACGGTCAGGACGGGAAGCGTGGGGTGTTTGCGGGTGATGAGCGTAACAAAGTATTGAATGAAGACGCACATCAAGGCGTTGGTGGTGGGGATCCAGCCGTAGAGGTTTTCGGGGATACCAAAGTTGGTCTTGGCATAAACGGGCATGAGAATCCACAACATGGTGGGGGCAATCAATCCGAGGCTGATGAGTGCAACGAACGCCATGTACCCTTTGTCGGCAAGGAGGCGGTTGTAACTACGCAGGACCTCCCGGCGTGACAGGGGGATGCCGTCGCTGCGCAGATGAGGGGAGAGCGTTTCGCGCGCCAGGAAGAAGAGCAGAAGGCTGTAAGTGAGAAAGCCGGCGCTCGCGCCGATGAAGGCGAAATTGTAGGAAGTGGCGGCGAGGAATCCACCCACTGCGGGACCGACGGCGAAGGCGGCGTTGTTGGCGATGCGATTGATGGCGTAGGCATCGGTGCGTTGTTCGGAGGGGATCATATCGGCAAGCATCGCATCCGCCCCGACCTGGTACATGGGATTCGACAACCCGATCATGATCATCAACCCGACAAAGTGTGTGTAGGTCTCGGCATACATCATCAAAAAGTAGGCGAGACCGGTGGCGGTGAGACTGAAGTTCATGACGACCTTGCGCCCGATACGGTCGGCGAGGGCGCCGGCGATGAGCGAGGAGGCGAGTCCCGTGCCGGCGTTGATGGAGATGAGTGCGGCAACGGTGCTGAGCGGCAGGTTCAATTTGCCGCTGGCGTAGATGAGCATAAAGGGCCAGATCATGCTTCCGCCGGCAGTGGAGATGACCACGCCTGCAATCATGAGCCAGAACTGGCGCGGATATTGATGGAGAAGGTTTTTGAGAGCGTTGAGAAGTTTCATGGCGGGCGAAGTATAAATGAAAACAAGCGGACGAAATGCCGTCCGCTTGTTGACAGGCAAGGGGTAATGCGGGTTTTTAGAACACAGAAAGGATGGATACGACGGCAAAGGTTGTGATGCACATGGTAAACGCGGCAAAGACAGTGGTGATGATGCCGGTGACCCTGGAGCGAATCCAGCCGGTCAGCCCGATGGCGGCAAGGAAGACGTAAACTGCGGCAAGCATCACCAGCACGGCAGTCGCGCCGATGGTATCCAGTTCCGGAAGGATGCGGTTTTGTTCGGCGGTGGCAGCGAAGGTGAGGACGAGGACGATCAAAGCGTACAAAAACATCACCGTGGAGGCGGAGAAGGTGAGGATGGTGGCGGTAGTAATTTTCCCTTCCGGGTTGGTGGAAAGCAGTTGAATGACGGCGGAAATGGCAAAGCCTGCCAGCACGCCTGCCAGAGTGGCGAGCGCTCCCGCTTCCGCCAGATAGTTTTCTACGGTCATGCGATTCTCCTTGGGGTGGGGTGAAGGTGAGAGGCGGTTGAGCGGATTATACTCGCATCGAAGGGAGGGGAGTACAATTATAAAAAGGAAGAGATGGTCAGTGAAATGGAGTAAGGTATGTTCAATCGTCCAGCCACTCTGTCGTCCATTCAGCAAAGTTTTCAGGAGATTCGCGCCCATCTGGCGGGGCTGACGGGAAGCCTGGCGAAGATTCAGGCGGCGGATGGCGCGGATGTCGTCCGCGAAATGAGCCGCGTCACCGAACTGCTTGTGGAACTGGAACAGGCGGTTGTGGATCAATTGCGGGTGAAGGAGAATCAACTGGCGGCGTTGATGAAGGTTGGGCAGACGATCAACTCCTCGCTGGGAAAGAGGCGCGTGCTCGAGGAGGTGATGGACCGGCTGATCGAGTTGATGCACGCCGAGCGCGGCTTCCTGATGTTGAAACGTCCCGACGGGCGGCTGGAGTTCGAGATTGCGCGCGGTATTGACCATGTCAATCTGGAGGAAGAGGCGTTCAAGGTCAGCCGCACGATTGTGGAGCGGGTGGCGGCGACAGGGGAGACGATCCTCACGACCAACGCCCAAGAGGATCCGCGTTTCGAGAATCAATTGAGCGTGGCGGCGTTTCGCTTGCGTTCGATTTTGTGCGCGCCGTTAAAAATCAAGGACAAATTGATTGGCGTGATTTACGTGGACAACCGCGCACGTTCGGGCATCTTTCAGGTGCAGGATCAAAACCTGATTACCGCTTTTGCCGACCAGGCGGCGGTGGCGATTGACAACGCGCAATTGTTCGAAGATTTACAGCAGAAGAACCGCGAACTGGAGGAAGCGTATCAAGCCACGCTGGAAGGCTGGGTGAGCGCGCTGGATATGCGCGACAAGGAAACGGAAGGACATACACAGCGCGTCACGGTGTTGACGCAGAGGCTGGCGCGTTTCATGGGGGTCGGTGATGAGGCGCTGGTTCACATTACGCGCGGGGCATTGCTTCACGACATCGGCAAGATGGCGATTCCCGACGGCATCCTGTTAAAGCCCGGACCTCTGACCGAAGAAGAGCGCGAGTTGGTCAAACAGCATCCGAAGTTTGCCTATGATATGCTCAAGCGAATCGAGTTTCTGCTGCCGGCGATTGATATTCCGTATTGTCATCACGAAAAATGGGACGGGACGGGTTATCCGCGCGGGTTGAAAGGGGAGGAAATTCCTTTTGCGGCGCGCATCTTCCCGGTGGTGGATGTGTGGGATGCGCTGACTTCTGACCGCCCCTATCGCAAGGGACTGCCCCTCGATGAGGTAAAGGAACGCATCCGTGCCGACGCGGGGAAGCATTTCGATCCGCGTGTGGTGGATGCGTTCCTGGCGATGGATGACTATTCTGTCTGAAAATCTACACTGGCTCGATAGGCTCAGGTTCCTACCACAATGCCGCCGTCCACCCGCAGGGTTTCGCCAGTGATGAAGGAGGCTTCGTCCGAAGCAAGGAAGAGATAGGCGTTGGCGATGTCGCGCGGGTCGCCGAGCCGTCCCAGCGGGGTGCGGGCTTTCATGGATTCGATAATTTTTTCGGGCATGGGGGCGAGGATCTCGGTGGCGGTGAAGCCGGGCGCCACAGCGCAGACGCGAATGCCGTACCTGCCCAGCTCACGCGCCCAGACCTTGGTCATGCCGATGACACCCGCCTTGGATGCGACGTAGTTGGTCTGCCCAAAGTTGCCGTCCAGCCCAACGACGGAGGTGGCGTTGAGAATGACGCCGCCGCCCTGTTTGATCATCTGCGGAGCGACCGCCTGGGCGCAATTGAACACGCCTTTGAGGTTGACCGAAATCACCAGATCGAAATCCGCTTCGGGCATCTGACCGACCAACTGTCCCTCCTTGAATTTGACCAGTTGCCCATCTCTGAGGATGCCGGCGTTGTTGACCAGCACGTCAATGCGCCCGTATTTGGCGATGACCGCCTCCACCCATTTTTGGACTTCCTCGCGGCTGGCAACGTTGACTTTGTAGAATGACGCCTCGGGACCGAGTTGTTTGAGGACCTCCTGCCCGCCCGCCTCATTCACGTCGCAGATGACGACCTTTGCCCCCTCTTCGGCAAAGCGCAGGGCGGTGGCTTTGCCGATTCCCGCCGCGCCGCCGGTGACGAGTACGACTTTTTCCTTCATGCGCATGTTGGTTTCTCCTGATTGAGTGATGATTGGTTCGTCTGTAGAGGAAATACGATCTGCCAATTTGACGTTAGAGAGTGTCCGAAAAGTTTTATACGATTGTTCGACATGCGGAGGATGCGCTCTCTTGCGCGTCCGCCCACACTTGGTTTAGATATGAGCCGGATGGTTTCATAACAGCCCGGACGGCTGCTCAAAGTGTATCTCAGAATGGAGGATGTTACAAACGCCTGCCGGGGCGCTCTTCCGTCATTTCTACGGTATCATAAGCACACCAAGCACTTGAAAAGGAGAAGGAACATGCCTGCGAAACCTGCCCGTGATGTTGAAAAAGTGTATTCCGTCCATCAATTTGCCGCCAAACTGCGGCGTTTTGCCGATGCACTCGAGGCTGGCAAGCCGTTCCGCATCCAGGTGGCAGGCAAACGGCTTCACGTCCCCGCAGGTGCGGAAATCAGCGTCGAGCACGAACGCTCCGACGGCGTGGAAGAACTCGAGTTCCAGATTCGTTGGGAGTATTAGCCCGTCTTGCGTGGAACTTACCGGTTCCCGAGCAATTCATCATACTTCCTGCGCACCTCGCGGATGTCGTCCCACATTTGGGCTTTGGGCGAGCCGGGTTCGCGCGAGGGATTGCGGAGCAGGTAAGAGGGGTGATAAATGGGCATGACCCAACGTCCGTTGAGTTGTGTCCACTGGCCGCGCAGGGAGGTGATGCCAGTTTTCCCCAAAATGGACTGACACGCCACGTTGCCGGTCAACAGCATGATGAGCGGGTCCACGAGGCGGATGATTTCGTTGACATAGGGGCGGTAATATTTGATTTCTTCGTCGGTCGGTTTGCGGAATGCCTTGCCCTCGTCGCCCGGCGGCATACGAAAGACGGAATTGGTGATGAACACGTCTTTTTCGGGGTCGAAGTTGACCGATTCGAGAATCTTATCCAGTAATTGCCCTGCCCGCCCCACGAACGGTTTGCCCTTGATGTTTTCCTCAGGACCCGGCGCCTCGCCGATGATCATCAATTTTGCCTGTGGGTTTCCGCGGCTGATGACCACTCTCGTCCCCGCATTTGCCAGCGGGTCATCTTTCATCTGCATCATTTCGGCGAAAAGGTCATCGAGGGAGGTGTGCTGCGGCGCTGGCGGATGGAAGAGATCGAATTGGGACATTTCCTGTTCCTGCGGAAGATGATTCGTTGCGCTTCATTGTACAACAGCGTCCCAAAATGATAAAGCCTCTCAAGCGTGCTTCTTAAGCCAGAGCGTCACCCTTCCCTTTGCCTTGCAGCGCCCCATTGCCCCAATGGGGACACTGCAAGGCTGGAAAGGAGAAATGCAAAACATTCGTCAGCCCAAGGCTTGGGATTGTTTTTGCATGTGCGCTGTCAGAACTTTGCGGACCAGGTCACACATCTCGCCTATGGTTTCATCGGTCAGTTGGTAGATCATTTCATTGCCCTGCCGCCGGCATTCAACCACACCAACGTTTCGCAGAACACTTAATTGCCGCGAAACCAAAGACTGACTAAAGCCTGCGCTTTCCGCAATTTCACTGACGTTCATCGAGCGTTCGCGCAGCAGATGAATGATCTTCAAGCGGGCGGCGTTGCCCATTGCCTTGCAGAATTCCGCCTGAATCTCGAAGATGGAGTGGACGGGTGGATTTACCATGGCATCTTTGGTGGCTTAAGATGATTTGTGCCTTTGGCGAAGCAGGATATGTGCCAACAATGCCAAACCAGCCACAATGACAAGCGGAACAATTTCCCAAACTGCCAGCAGCCATCCCGCATCGCGCCCGGCTGATTCCACCCAAGCACCTTCCATTGGGTAGCGCGGAGTATAAGGCGCGGCAACCCTCACTTTGCTGATGCCGGCGATGCTGTCGAAGTACGCCACGCGCTCGTCACATTCCTGCGGATGGCATTGACGGCATTTTGACACATCTTCATTGAGGATGGGGTGTGCGGCTCTTTGCGTGTGAGCAAGATTCTTATCGAGTGTATTTGGGTTGCCGCCGTGACAATCCACGCACGTCATGGGCGATTCTCTCAGGCAAAACCAATTTCCCGTATCGTGGAGAAAGTACAGGTCTTCATGGCAGGCGATACATTGCACACCGGCGGCCGCGGGACCTGGTTCATCGGCGTGCGCTGCGACGGAAGTGAACAGAGCTGCTGAAAGGACAATGACCGCCCCCACCGTCAGAAACATGGCGAACCGCAGTTTTTTTTGAAACACGGCAACCTCCTTTCTTGGTTGAGTCGCCGTTATCTCCCAAAGTGTCGTTCCGCCGGTTGGTCTCGCCCATCCAGCGGACACAGCACCAGCAACATGCGCGATGGAGAATTATCCTTGTTGTGCCAGAAGTGCGGTAAATGCGCTTCGAAAATCAAACTGTCGCCTGGTTTCAATAAATAAGATTTCTCGTCCACCTGATAGGTGATGTTACCCTCCAGGCAGTAAACAAATTCACTGCCGGTATGCACAATCGGAACCTTTCCACTGCCTGCCAGCGGATCGAGGGTGATGATGAGCGGCTCTGCGCCAAACCGCGGCACATTCGAACCGAGGTTTTCTATCGTCCCATGTGAAAATTTCACATGAGAACTTTCCCCTGCCCGCCGGTGGATCACACTCTGGCTTGTTGAATCTTCCTCGAAAAACGTCGTAATGGGAACCTGAAGCGTTTGTGCAATTACCTGAAGGGTACTGACGCTGGGGGAGGTGCGACCGTTCTCGATCAAACTCAAGGTATTGACATTCAGATTGCTCTGCTCAGCCAGCGCGCGAATGGACAACCCCCGGCTCATACGGACTGCGCGTAAACGCCGCCCCACCTCGACTGGTTGACTTTCTTTCAAGATTTCTACAATTGGCGACTTGCTGAGCCTTGCCATGCGGGACCTCTTTTGTTCATTGTTTCAACTAATATTATAGTAATATTTGCAAAAAAGTCAACAAATAAACTATTAAAATAGTTCAAATTTTGAATTGTTCAAAATCCCACCTCTCCCCAATCTGAAGCCTGTTCTCCTCGAACCGACCTTTCTCCTATCTTATTTCTCCGGCCTCTTCATGCACACCGGCAGTCAAAAAAGAAAGACAAAACCAAAAGTTTTGCCTTTCTTCCCAGATCTCGTTTTGCCAGCACATCTCTCGTGCAATCACCTATTGTCGTTTACACACTGAACGTTAACTTCACTCCTCCTGTACCGAACTCCACCACATCGCCTGGCTTCAAAACGTGAGGCTCCTGTGGCGAAATCCGCTTGCCGTTGACGAACGTGCCGTTTCGGCTGTTGAGGTCATATAACAAGAACTGGTCGTTCTTGCGTTGTATCATGGCGTGACGGCGTGAAATAATCTTTTTGGTGTCGTATTTGGTCAAGTCAATATCGTTGACGATGTTTTTTGTGGAGCTGTTCCGTCCAATCACGGAGCGCTCGGAAGTCAGAGGGAACGCCGAGCCGTTTTCCGTTAGAAAGACAGGCGTATCGGGGAGCGATTCGAGGGTGGACGAAGAAGCAGTTTTGGCATTATCTGAAGGAAGCCATACCTGCTTGAACGCCCGCACCAAATCCGAAACTTTTTCGTAGCGTTCGCTGCTTTTCTTGGCTAGTGCTTTTAGTATGATCTCATCCACTTCGCGGGGCAGTTGCGCTTTGACCGATGTGGGCGGCGGGGGCGGGGTATACATGTGATCCTCGATGACCGCAAAGGCGGTATCGGCGTCGAAAGGGACGCGTCCCGTGACCATTTCATAGATCATGACGCCAAAGGAATAAATATCCGTCCGCTCGTCAACGGTTTCGGTATTGAGCGCTTGTTCGGGAGAGATGTAATGCGGTGTGCCGATGATGGCGTCGCCGGTCAGGCTTGAAGTGCTTTCCAGCATCCGCGCCAGCCCAAAATCCGTCAGGTAAATGGAGCCATCCCTGCCAATCAACACGTTGGAGGGTTTGATATCGCGGTGGAGAATGCCCTGTTTGTGCGCGTATTGGAGTGCTTCGCCCACCACGGTTACGATTTCCAGCACTTCGAGTTTGGAAAGAGGGGAGTCTTTCATCCGCTGTCTCAAAGTCTGCCCATCAATGAACTTCAGGACGAGATAAGGTTGTCCGTTGTGTTCGTCGAACGCATAGACAGGGACGATGTGCGGGTTGTCGAGCCGGGCGATGACCCTGGCTTCGCGGCGGAAGCGTTCGATGAAGTCGCTTTCCTCTTCCATGGCGGCTTCCATGACTTTGATTGCGACATGACGGTCGAGCGCAGCCTCGTAGGCTTTGTACACGGTTGCCATGCCGCCTCTGCCGATTTCTGCGATGATTTGATAACGCCCTATTTGTTCGCCTATGGTAAATGACACGGTTGCCTCCGGTGGTGGAACTGCTTTGTTTCTAAAGGGTGCAGGAAAATGTCAGGGATTGGTATCGGCTAATTTGGCGGGAGCCGGCTCACGGTCCGGGCGGAGCCGCCGGGCAATGATGACGGAGATGTTGTCGGGTCCCTGTCTTCTGTTGGCAAGGGATATAAGTTTTTTCACGGCAACGCTGGGCGGCAGTTCGGTTGCTGCCGCCCAGATGAGCGTCTCCGGCACGACGCCCCACAAGCCATCGGAACACAGGACGATGATGTCGTTTTCTTCCAATGTTTTCCGGGCAAGATAGGGCTTGATTTCAGGGCGGCGGGCAGTGATTGCCATGTTGAGTCGGTTGCGGCTGGGATGTGTGCGGGCTTCGTCTTCAGTCAATAGTCCTGCACGCACTTGCAGCGCCACCCAACTTTGATCTTGACTGACTTGAAGTATATTTTTTCCGCGCAGGATGTACGCGCGGCTGTCGCCCACGTTGACCAGGTAGAGATGGTTTTGATCGAAGGTGACGGCGACGAGCGTGCTTCCCATGTTTGCCAGTTTGGGATCCTGGGCGCCCCGGGTGCGGACTGCCTCGTGTGCTGTGCGGGCGCAGCGTTCGAGCAGGGCGAGATAGTCTGTGGGATGGGCGGCGTTGAGAAACTCCTGCTTGAACGCTTGAATGACCAGTTTGCTGGCAATTGCTCCGCCAAAATGTTTTCCGAGCCCGTCTGCCACCATGAGTAGAGGCAGATGCCATTTACCGCGCGGATCCGGCAGGACGACCTCGAGAGCGTCTTGATTTGGTTCGCCGCTTCGCTTAATGCCCACATCACAGGCGGAGCCAATGTCGTAACGGAGAGAGGGGGCTTTCATTGGTTGTCAGGTTTGATCTACTGTGCGGTCGGCATCTTCGTCGAGGGTGAATTCGTCGAAGGTTTTGGCGTCCTCTTCATTGGCTTTGGCATAGGTTTCGAAGCGCAGGCGGAGGCGTTTGCCCAGGCGAATCTCATCGCCGTTCTTCAACTCCACGGGGTTCGAGCCGAGCGGAGTATCGTTGACAAATGTGCCATATTTGGGCGGGGCATAGGCGCCAGAGGAATCCATCGTCTCCACTTCCCTCAGCCAGAGTTTTTTGTTCTTTTCGAAAATTTCCGCATGATGGCGCGAGACGGGGTTATCGCGCGGGAAGCTGATGTCGTTGCTGGCGCTGCGCCCCAGCGTGGTGAGGGAAGAGGAGATTTCGAAACGCAGACCGATCATGGACGGGTCGTCGCTGGCTTCGACGGTCAACGCGCCCAGCGCTTCGGGACCGCCCTGGAAACTGTCCATTGTTCCATCGGCATCTGCCACGCTGTGAGCGTTTTCTGCACGAACCTGCGGCAGTGTTTTTTCCTGTTCCTCGCCCTTTTCCTGTTTTTGCTGGCGGGCAAGCATGATGCCCAGCAAAGCAACAATTACCAAGCCCAGCCCGGCAAGGACTGTGCCAATGAGAATGGCGGGGTTGCTGCGTTTGGGTTCCGGCGCTGGCGGTGGAACAGGTTCGGATGCTGTGGTTGGAGGGATGGATGCGGCTTCCACCTTGTGCAGCAGGTTGATGGCACTGCGCGTCAATTCATCGTCGTTTTCTCCATAGGCGATGGCGGTCAGGGTCAGGTTTCCTTGGGCATAGGAGCTCAAGTCAAATTCCAATTCGTAGGGGGTGGTCTCATCGGCGCCAATGACGTTGCCGTTGATTTGAAACTCAACTCGTGTGATGGTTTCCCCTCCGCCGGAGATGGCAACGGTAACTTTCAGCCCATCAGCCACTGTTTCCCCTTCTGTGGGCGTCAGGAAGGTGATGCGGGCGGGCAGGGCAGGCAGGAGAAAGTTGCGCGTGTCGCTGTCTTGTGCGCCCAAGTGGTTTGCGTTGACTGTCAGGGTGTGGGCGCCGGGCGCGGCGAACGATTTGTAGGTGAGGATGTATTGAGAGCGCAACTGTTCGGTGAGCAGTTCGAACATGGTTTCGAGTTGGGCGGAGGCGGGCGAGTAGATGTATCGTCCGCCAGTCAATTCGGCGAGGCGTTTGAGGGTGTTTTCGTCAATGCGGTTTCCCAGCCCCAGCGTATAGAGCGGCGTGCGGGTGCTGCCCTGGGATGCGAGGCTGATGACATCCTCAACTGTGTGAACGCTGCACGTCCTTCCGCCGCTGGCGGTTTCGTCCACGCCGTCGGTGAACAGGATGACTGCCCGGCGTCCCGAAGGAAGCGCGGAGGCGGTCTGGATGGCGCGGTAGGCGGCGTCGTAGAGGCAGGTGCCGGTGTTGGGGGCGGCGTCCAGCAGAGCGAGGCGGTTGAGGATTTCGCCCGGCGCGGAGGTGAAATCGCTTTGGAGTTTGATGCTTTCGTCGAAGGTGATGAGCGCCGCCTGGTCGCCGTTTTGCAGTCTCGTCACGAAATTGGATGCGGCGGTGCGGGCATCTTTGATTTTGGTTCCGGTCATGCTCCCGCTGGTATCCATGACCAGGACGAGGTGGATGGGTTCGTCCTCCGCCAGCCGCAGGCTTTGTGGCTGAACTTTTTGCGAGTCTTCGGCAACGGTGAGATCATTAAGGGTCAAATCCCGGATGGGGAGTCCGCTTCCGCTTGTGACCGAAAGATAAACACTCACCTCGTAGGCGATTTCGTCCTCGCGCGGCGTCCCTTCGACATAATGGACTGCCAAGTCCATGGGGGCTTGGGCGTGGGCGGCGGCTGGAAACAGGATGAACAGGAGAACGACTGTAAAAACAAACTGCGTAAAGCGAGGAATTTTCATAACTCACCTGATGCGCGACATGAATGGTCGCGGCACGAATAATCTGGGTAACATCGGTTCATAAGCCTCTCGAGCGTGAAGCGATTTTACGGAAAGCCCCAGATGCGGATGCTGCCTTCGTTGGCGCCGGAAGCGAGATATTTGCCATCTGGAGAAAAGCATACGCCGAAGACGGGGCTGGTATGGGCGGTAAGTGTTCGCGCCAGTGAACCGTTGGTTGTATTCCACAGATAGATACCTCCGTCTTCCGAGCCGGAGACCAGCAAGGAATCATCCGGCGAGAAATCGAGGCTGTGAACATCGCCAAAATTGCCGCTTTGCTGGAAGCGCAGCGTGCCATTCGCAACGTCCCAGACGAAGATGACGCCGTTGCTTCCGCCTGCCAGCATGGTGCCGTCGTTCGAGAAGGCGAGGCTGCGGATGATGCTGCCCTCGCCGCCGCTGGTGGGAAGCCAGAGACCTGTAGCGGTCTCCCACATGGACATGCCCTGGGATGTGCCGCCCGCCACCAGATTCGAATCGGGGGAGAAGGCAACTGACCAGCCTCCGTAGGCGCTGCGGATGGTTTGGAGAACGGCACCATTGCTGGCGTTGAGAATTTGCACTTTGCTGTCGGAGATGCCAAGCGCCAGGTATTTTCCGTTGGGAGAAGCCGCCACGCTCATGGTGCCGCCGGGAGCAGGGAAGGTGTCGGTCACTTTGAAGGTTTGCATGTCAATCACGCGGACGCCGGCGTTTACCAGCACATACACCTTGCCGCTGGAGGAGGCAACGCCCATCGAAAGAGGGATGTCGCCGGGCAGGTTGACGCGCTGTTCGATTTCCGCCGTCTGCGGGTTGAGGAAGAAGACGACGTTGCTGCCGGCGTCAATCAGCCAGTTGCCGTTTTCAACCCAGTCCATTTTGATGACGGAGACACGGTCTCTGCGTTTGACTTCGATGAGTTGGTTGACGTTTTGCGGTTGGATGAAGACTTCGGGCAGGGGCGATGGGGTAAAGGTCTTGAATTCAAAGACGGTGGGCGTGGGAGTGGGGAGGCTTTCGGTCGCTGTGGGGGAGGGCAAGGCGGGGGTGGTTGCAGCAGGTTCCAGCGAGGCGGAAGCGAGGCTTTTGGTCTCTGTGGGGATGGTAGTGGGGTCTTCTCCAGAAAAGCCGGCGATGTTTTCTCCAAACAGGACAGTTGCGACGCCCAGGGCGATAAGCAGAAAGGCGGCGAGGAAGGCAGGCAGAAGGGAACGCTTCCGTTTTTGTCCCTTCGTTCCGTTCTCTTTGACCGCCCGTCTTTCGGAAGTGGTGCGTTCGGATGTGCCGCTCAGTTTTTCGAGGTCCTGCGCGAAGGCGAGCATGGTCTGGTAACGGTCTTCCGGGCTTTTTGCCATGGCTTTGACGATGATTTGTTCCGCTTCGGCGGGCAGGTCGCGGACGAATTGTTTGGCTTTGGGGATGGGTGCATGGAGGTGCTGCATCGAAAGTTCGATGGGGGTGGCGGCGTTATAGGGTTTTCTGCCGGTGAGCATTTCGAAGAAGACCACGCCCAGAGAATAAATGTCGGAGCGCCCGTCCACTTCTCTGCCGCGAATCTGTTCCGGGGACATGTAGGCGGGGGTGCCGACCACCCGCCCGGTGCCAGTCAGACCATGCGACTCTTCGACATCCATCAGTTTGATGATGCCGAAATCGGAAAGCATGGGTTGACCGGAGTCGTTGATGAGGATGTTTTCGGGTTTGACATCGCGGTGGACAATGCGCTGTTGATGGGCATAGTGCAGCGCCCGTGCTACAGGCGCCAGCAGTGCCGCCGCTTGGGCATAAGGCATCGGCTTGCCGAGGGAGGCTTTCAACGCGCCGCCGGTGATGTATTCCATGACGAGGTAAGGTGCGCCCTCGTATTCGCCGTAATCCAGCACTTTGACGATGTTGGAGTGGGAGAGGTTGGCGAGGGTCTTGGCTTCCCTCATAAAGCGGCGGATGAATTTTTCCTGACTGGCTTCTTCGGTGCGGATGACTTTGATGGCGACGCTGCGGTCGAGCAGGGTGTCAATGGCGCGGTACACCACTGCCATACCCCCCGCACCGAGTTCGCCGACGATTTTGTAGCGGTCAATGTTTTTTCCAATCCAATCCATAGCCGTTTCTCCCTTTTATGGTTGCAGACCGAAAAGCCTGACGGTTCCGTCTGCCGACCCTGTGATGATGAATTTTCCGTTATTGGAAAACGATACCTGGTTAACAGAACCCGTTTGTAATTCCAGTGTTTTGAGCAGTTCGTAGGTTTCGAGATTGTAAATTTCGATTGCGCCGCCGGCAGATGCCGCCGCCAAGAGTTTCCCGTCTGTGGTAATGGCGGCGTCCAAGACCCAGCCGGGTGAGGCTAGTTTGATTTCCTTCATTTGACCGCCGCTGCGGGCGTCCCAAATCTGCACGGTTTGAGTCTCTGAAGATAGAACGACGATGCTGGCATCGGGCAGGAAAGTCTCGGATGTGGTGCGGGGACCGGGCAGGATTTTGCAGAGGTGTGCCAGATTGTCTTTGACGTAAACGACGCCGACATCGGAGCCGGCTGTGAGGAACGTATCGCCCTGCCTGAAAAATTCGATGCAGCGTCCTTCAGTTCTTCTCAGGCTGGGGTTGAGTTCGTAGCCCGAGACAGTTGACCAATACTTCATGTTTCTGTTGCCATAGGCGGTAAAGATGTTACCGTTCGGTGAATAATTTACGATGCCGTTCACCGGGAAGTCATAGAGAGTGAATAGCGGGCTGGGACTCTTGGTGGACAGCGAATAAAGGATCAGGTCTTCCGCTTTGACGGCAATCAAGCGGCTGTCTGGGGAGATGGGATTGCCGCGCGGGAGTGTGCCGTTCATCTGCGCTGTTTGGGTTCCATTGGACGCATCGAGAATGCGGACGATGGCGTCTTTGCCTTGGATAGCCAGCAGGCTGTCGTCCGGCGAGACGACGAGGCGTTCGACTTGGGCATAGGAGAAGGTTCGTGAAGCCGCCATGCGTTGGTTGATAAGGTCCCAGATTTCAGCGTGCCCGTCGGCGAATAGGACTGCGAACTTTGTGCCATCCTTTGTCACGCTGATGGTCTGAATCGGCGCTTGCTGCCTGACTGTGCCATCCGGGTTTTGGGCGGGCATCTCCCAGACCTTTTCTGTTCCGAAGGCATTCCATAGCCTGACGACGCCATCGGCGGAGGTGGTGAGAACATTTTGATTGGTGGGCAGCAATACCAGGCGGGTGAAGGGGGTGAAGAGGGTGGAATCGGTGACGGCGTTGACAAGTTTCTTGTCCCGCCAGTCCCAGATTTGGAGGGTGGCGTTGGCGTTGTTGAGCGACGCCGCCAGGTACTGGTCATCGGAGGAGAGGTCGAGGGCGAGGACTTTTTGGGAGAGAGGCAGGTTGCCCAGCGCTTTGCCGCTGGGGGCGTCCCAGATGTACACCTGAAAGTCGTCACCGCCGCTGAAAACGGTGTTGCTGTCGGATGCAAACAGCAGGGCGTTGATGTTGAGGAGGTGCCTTTTGTCGAAGGCATGATGGATGTTTTGTTTGACGTTCCACAGGCGGATGATGTTGGCGGAATCCGAGAAGACAATTTTGGATTTATCGGGAGCAATGTCGAGCAGGGTGACGCTTTTTGCCGTGCCATCCAGTCTGTTGATGAGTTTGCCGTCGGAGGCGTTCCATACGGCGACAGTTCCGCGCGAGTCGCCCGTGGCAATCCATTCTCCGTCGCTGGATGTTTTGAGGGCGGTAAGGGAGCCGCCGGTGTCGAAGAAGTATTTGTACGAGAGGTCGCCCGCATCGAGGTAATAGACGCCGGCGCTTGTGCCAGCCAACAGGAACTGGTTGTCGCTTGTCCATTCGATGGAGGTGATTTTCGGTGTTCCCCAGCGGGCAAGTTCGACAAGACTGGCGAGGTTTTCAGGGGAGAGGGTTGCGCTGCCGGCGGGGAGAGGAAAGCCCGGTAAAACCGGTATGGCGGAGAAGCGGTAGCGTGAGGGGATTTCGGTGGGAGAAGCAGTGGGTGGGGGGAGCAGGCTGAGTCCGGCGGTTGGGGAGGGCGAGGCTGAGGGGGCAGGTGAAGGTGTGTTGGCGGCGGTCAGGTTCGAGGTCGGGGCAGAGGCGGGGTTTTGTCCGAATGGCAGGACGCCCAGCAGGAACAGAGCGGCGGTGAGCAGGGCAGTCAGTCCGAGAAGGGAAAGCGCGAGGCGCGTAGGGTGACGGGAGGGCTGCTGTTTTTTCCCTTCCAGCAGGGTTTCTTTGGCGGTCTTCAACGCTTCTGCAAATTCGGTCATGGATTGGTAACGCTGGCTGCGGTCTTTGGAGAGGGCGTTGAGGATGATTTCTTCGATGGCGCGCGGCAGGGTGGGGATAATACTGCGGGGTTTGGGCGGATCTGCCATGACGTGCTGGATGACGATTTCCATGCTGCTGGAGGCGTAGAACAGTTTTCTGCCCGTGACCATTTCGAAGAAGATAACGCCGAGCGAGTAGATGTCGGAACGGAAGTCTGCCGCGAGACCTTTGCCTTGTTCGGGGGAGATGTATTCGGGCGAGCCCAAGCCGACGGTGGTGCCGGTCATGTCGCGGGTTTCTTCTTCTTCGATGATGCGCATCAGGCTGAAGTCGCTCAGCACTGGCTGGTCATCGGCGGTGAGGAGGATGTTGTCGGGCTTGAGGTCGCGGTGAATGACGCCTTTGGAGTGGGCGTAGGCGAGGGCGTCCATGATGGGGAGCAGGATTTCGACGGCTTCCTGCCAGGGGAGGGGGCGGGTCATCCGCTCGGAGAGAGGAACGCCGGGGATGTATTCGCTGACGAGATAGAGGGTGCCGTCTTCTTTGCCGAAATCCAGCACTTTGGCGATGTTGGGGTGTGAGAGTTTGGCAAGCGCGCGGGATTCGGTGAGAAAGTACTCCACCGCCTCCTGGCTATAGTCGGCGGAGTGCAGGATGGTTTTGAGGAGGACGTTGCGCTCGAGTTTGGTGTCGTATGCCTTGTAGAGGGCAATCAGTTCCGAGCGGCGGACGGTCTCGAGAATTTCGTAGCGGTTGATGCGTGAACCGGTCTTTGCTTCTTCCATGGGGTTTCTCTTTTACGGTATAGACCAGATATGGATGGAGCCGTAGCGGGTGCCGAGCGCAATGAGGTTTTTGCCGGGCAGGAAGGCGACGCGGTAGAAGTAATCGTCATAGTGGTCAACGCTCCAGCCGGAGGTGTTGGTGGTCATGAAACGCACTTTTGTCTGGGTGACGTAGGCGTACCAGCCGCTTTCCTGGTCGGCGCCCAGGAAGATGAGGTTGGGAGTGAGATAAGGAGACCTGGCTCTCAAGCGGGATATATTTGGCGAGTTTTTGTTGCCGAGCCATATCGTGCCATCTCCAAGGACGAAGAGCAAAAGGTTGCTTTTGGGGAAGTAGTACATGAGGGTAGCGCCTTCGATGCGCGTTCCGCACATGTCCTGTATGTTTCGGTCGTAGGAGAACAGGATACCGGCGCTGGAGATGACGGCGAGCAGTTTGTTTTGAGGGGTGAAGAATTGTCCGCAGCCGGCGGTCGGTCCGCCGTCGGAGGCAAGTTTTTCCCAGGTGGCAACGTCCCAGATGGCGGCGGTTTTGGGAGTCCCTGCCACGAGGAGTTTTGAGTCGGCGGTGAATTGGACGAAGGCGTTTTGAGGGTAGCCGGCGAGAGTGACGACGATGTCTCCGCTGGCAAGGTCCACGATGCGCAATGACGCCTCTCTGCGTGCGGCAGGGGTATAGATAGTGGCAAGGAAGCGGTTATTCGGTGAGAAGGGATTGCCTTTTGGCAGCGAACCTTCGATTTGGTATGCCTGCTGTGCTGAAGCCACGCGCCAGAGACGGATGACGCCATCTTCGTGAGAAGTTGCCAGCCATTCGCCGTCTTTCGAGAAGTGGAGTTGCTGAATTGCCCGCATGCTTTGGTCGAGGGAAAAAGTGTTTTCGCCGCTCAGCACATCCCAGAGTTTCAGCCCTTCCTCCCAGTTGCCGGTGGCGGCGATGAGTTGAGTGGGCGAGAGGGCAACGGTGCGAATTTGTGCGGCGTGCGCGTTGACGGTGAAAAGCGGAACCTGTATTTTCGAGTAATCGGCAGGAGCAGGGACTTGAAAGGCTTTGATGTCTCCGTTGAGCAAGCCAATGACGATATATTTCCCGTCGTAGGAGAAGCCAAAATCGGCGGCGGCGCTGTTCAGGTTGGGGAAGGTGCTGACGTGTCTTTGCGACACCATGTCCCACAGGTAGGCGGCAGAGGTCACGCCGCCGGCGAGCAGAAAGTTTCGGTCCGGTGACAAGCTCAGGCGGGAGACGGAACCGGGGTTGGTCAGTTCGGCGGTCTTTTTCTGGAGTTGAATGTCCCAGAGGGAGATAGTCCGTCCGCCATTACTGGCGTAGAGGAAGCGTCCGTCACCGCTGATGGCAAGGTCTTCCACAGCGGGGTATTCCTGGAGTATGAGGATGGCTGTTGGTTGGTTGACCGCATAGTAACGGATACTTCCATCGCGATGCCCGACGGCAAAGTTCCTGCCATTGGGCGAGTAGGCAATGGCGGTGACGGCATGCTCGGTGGGCTTGGGCGAAATTTCCTGGGCAATGTTTCCAGAAGCGGTCGCCCACGTTCCCACGTCGCCGTTCGGGGAGCCGGCGGCGATGAGTGTGCCGTCGGAGTTGAAGGTCATCGCAATGACGTTGAATTTTGTGTCAATGAAGCGTTGGAGTTCCTTGCTTTTGGCGTCGTAGATGAAAATCCCGCTGGTGGTTCCCAGCGCGATGGCATCCCCCTGCGGAGACCAGGCAGCGACGTTAACTCCGCCAATGCCCCAGCGGGCGATTTCCTCGAAGCTGCTTCTCTGCCCGACGGGAAGCGGGGTTCCCAGCAATGTGACGCCGGAATCCGCATTATTTGCCGGCGCCAACGTGGCTATAACCGCCTGGGCGGTTGGCTGAGGAGTCGGTGGGCTCGCTTCGGCGGGCACGGTGAAGGTGACTTGCGGCATTAGCGGGCTGATGGTTGGTATTGGCAAAGATGCCATTGGAGTCGCTGTTGTTGGCAAAGGCATTCCGCCGAATTGAAAATATCCCCATGCCGCCGCGCCTGCGACGACGGCGAGCAGGAAGAGTAACAGCAGAGGGGTGAACTTCCGCTTTGTGTTTTTCCGCCTGGCAAGTTTGACGATTTTTTTCTGCGGCGCTTTTTCTCCCAGCGCAATCAACTCCAGCACATCGGCGAACTCGCCCATGCTCGTGTAGCGGTCTTCGGGGTTCTTTTGCACGGCGCGTAAGATTGCCTGCTCCACAAAGGGAGGAATGCGGCGGTTCAGTTTGGTGGGGCGGGGAATTTCATCGGTGACGTGTTTGAGCACCATCGCCATCGGTGTATCGGCGGTGAAGGGTTTTTGCCCGGTGACCAGTTCGTAGAAGACCAGCCCCAGCGAGTAGATGTCGGCGCGGAAGTCCACGTCCCTGCCCATGCCCTGCTCGGGCGGCATGTATTCCGGCGTGCCAACCCCCACGCCGATGGCGGAACTGACCTTCTCCTCCTTGCTTTCGAGCAGTTTGAGAATGCCGAAATCGGAGAGCATCGGGCGAAAGTCATCCTGAAGGAGAATGTTGGACGGTTTGACATCGCGGTGGACGATTTGCTGGCGGTGGACGTATTCGAGCGCGCGTGCAATCGGGGCGAGGATTGCCGCGGCGGTCTGCCAGGGAAGTTTTTGGTCAACCGCCTCCTTGAGCGTCCCGCCGGAAATGTATTCCATCACGAGGAACGGCTGGTCGTTTTCAACGCCATAATCCAGCACCTTGACGATGTTGGTATGGGTTAGGCTTGCGAGCGCCTTGGCTTCCATTTCAAACTGCTCGAGAAAGGTGCGGGAACTGCGCTTGCTCGGCAGGATGACCTTGATTGCCACATTGCGTTCCATGCGCGAATCGAAGGCGTTATAGACCTTTGCCATGCCTCCTTCGCCCAGCGGTTCCAGGAGAATGTACTGTCCCAATTTTTTGCCAAAGACATCGTTCATTGCGGCTCGACCTTTACGTTAATCCGGCACGCCCCACAGACGGATGGTGCCGTCCAGCGAGGCGGAGATGAGGAACTTCCCGTCTGGGGAGAAGCGCAGGTCGGTGATGAAAGCGCCGTGTCCGAACAGCGTCATGACCTCCTGTCGTGAGGCTATATCCCAAATGTGAATGGTGTGGTCGTCGTAGGCGGCGGCAATCAGACTGCCGTCGGGGTGGAGCGCAACGCTGACCACATTATGGAGGTTGACGCCTTCCATGGGGCGTTCCTGATTGTTTTTTGTTCTCGCAAATAACTGGCTGTTTCCGCCATAAGCCAGGCTTCCACTTTCTTCATCCAGATAAAACGCCTTCATCCAATCCACGCGGGTAAAGCCGCATAACATGGGCGAACGGCGCTTCTCCTCCATGATGTGCTGAAAACTGGTGGTCACAGAAAGGACAGGGTTTTCTTTCAGGTCAAGATAATTGGCGCAGCCGCTGCCGCTATAGTTTCTGGTAATTTTCAATTCCTGCCCGCTCATCATGGACCACAAATGGATGATACGGTCGTTGCCGGCGGCGAGCAGAGTGTCGTCTTGGATGAACTGGATGGTTTCGATGTTTTCGTGTTTGTTGAACGTATAACGTTCATCGCCGTTGGCGGTGGAAAATACTTTTACTGTGGACGGGTCGAATGCGATGGCGAAGTATTGGTCGTTTCTCGAGAACGGATTGTCGCTTTGAATTACACCCGTCGTGCGATAAAGCAGTCCGCCGTTCCAGATGTCCCATACGCCTACCGTGTTCTCTGTGTGTTGGGTGAGCAGATACTTCCCGTTGTGAGAGACGGCAAGGCGGCTGACATGCACATCGAACGAGCGGTTTTGTTGAATCTCATTGCCGGTAGCGGCATCGAAGGCGCGCAGTGTGCCGGCAGAGACACCGGAATACAGAGTTTTTCCATCTGGGCTGAAAGACAGGCGGTGCACTGTTCCCGATGCCGCGGTTAATGGATTTCCCTGGGCTTTCCACAGTTGAGTCCCTTCGCGATTCCAAACGACAATCCCACCGGTCACGTCGGCGCCGGCGAACAGGCTTCCCTGCGGTGAGACGGCGATTGCCGTCAGCGGATATTGCAGTGTGCCGATTGTTTGTGCGCCGGCGCTTCCGTCAATATCCACCACGACAATGCGGCGGTCTGACCCCGCAGCGGCGGCGAGAGACGAACCCTCGATGGCGGCAAGGTCCAGCACTTTGGACGAAAGAGTAATGCTTCGCGCCAGCGTATCATTGCCGGCGTCCCATACATTGAGTTTGAACAGACTATCCCCAGTGACGATGTGCGCTCCATCCGCCGAATATGCCACACTGCTGACGCCCATGACTTTCAACGGGGCAGGGGAGGGAGCATCCGTCGAATGAAGCGTCCATTGCAGCAGGTTGCCGTCCAGCCCCACCGAGGCGAGACGGTTTCCATCGGGAGAAAACGCCAGGTCGAGGACTGCGTCTCTATGACCGCTCAGCGTTCGTCCCTCCATTTGCCATGTATCGGTGTTCCACAAGCGGATGAGCCCGTCGCGGTCACCTGCCGCAATCCAATTTCCATCCGCCGAAAAGGCAATTGTGCTGACCTGTGAATTGGTGTCAATGAATCGCACGAACTCTAGAGTCTGCGGGTCGAAGAAAAACAACCCTCGTGAAGTTCCCGCCGCGAGGTACCTACCATCGGGCGAAGCGCTCAAGTCGTTCAAATCGCCCATGCCCCAAATGCTGACAGGCACGACCTGGCGGATATTTTCGCTTGAGATGGCTTGGGTGATAGAAGTGAGCGGAGCACCTTGAAACAAAGGATAGATGGATGACGTTGGCTGGGTTGGGGCATTCACGGCGACAGTGGAGGAAACAGCCGTTTGAGTGGGAACAGGCGTGGACGTGGGACGAGGCGTACGGGAGGGCGCCGCTGTGAACGGGATGCTGCTTTCGGTCTCTGCGCTTCTTTCTCTGGACGGGAAGCCTGCTCCAACACCCCAGACCGCTGCCGCCCCCAATGCCAGCACTGCCAAAACAATCGCCCCCATCTGCAGGCGTTTTCCCGCCGGGCGCATTGCAAGCGCTGCGAGGGGCTTGCGCACCATCGAGCGGGTGATGGTCAGGTCGAGCGCGCCGCGCGCCAAAATCAACCCTACCTCCTGCATGGACTGATACCGTTCCGCCGGGTCTGCGGCGATGCACTTTTCGATGAGTTCTCGGATGGGCGTGGGAACTTCTTTGGCGGGTTTGTTTTTCTTCGAGGGAGGAAACAGGCGTTTGCGCAGAGTGTCGAGAGGAGTAGGATCGAGCAGGGCAATTTCGCCGTTGATCCATTCGTGCAGGATCATGCCCAGGGCGTAAATGTCGCTGCGAGGCGTAGGCAGTTCGCCGTTGAGTTGTTCGGGCGGCAGGTATTCGTAACCCCATTTGTTGATCCAAGCACCGGGGGAATGGGCAAGCGTGAACTCCCGGATGATTTGCTCAAAACCGAAGTCGAAAAGCATCGGGCTTTTCTTGTCGTTCAGAATGATGCTGTACGGGTTGAGCGCGCCGTGACAAATGCCCGCTTCGTGGGCGTATGCCACCGCCTGCGTCACCGAGACCAATTCCCGCGCAGTTTCCTGCCAGGAGTAGGTGCGGTTGAAAAAGCGGCGCAGGGGGCGTTCGGGGTAAAAGTCATACACGAGGAAAAGCACGCCTTCCTCGATACCCGAATCAATTAGAGGCGCAATATTGGGATGGGTGAGTTTGGCGTTCTTTTTCGCCTGATCCTGCAAAAGCGCCAGCAGGGAGGGCTGGTCGGTGCAGTGGATTTTGAGTACCTCCAGTCCAACATGCCGGCGGACGCGGGGGTCGTATGCCCTGTATAAAATCCTCGTGCCGGTTTCCCGCACTCTGACGAGGATTTGATAATGACGAAGCGTTGTACCGACGAGATTTTTCATCTGATTGCCGCTTGGGTTCACTGTGAAGGAGGTATGCCGAACACACGAACAATGCCGTCGTCGCCGGCGGTTGCCAGTTTGACGCCATCTTCCGAAAATTCGATGGCGCGGACTGCCTTGAAGTTGCCGGTGATCATTGCCAGGAGACTTCCATTTTGCCCATCGAGGAAGAGGACTTCGCCGTTTTCGGTTCCTGCGGCAACCAGGTCTCCCTGCGGGGATACTGCCAGCACTGTGATGCGGCTCTCCGGCTTATATCGCCATCGAAATTGACCCGCTTCCACATCGAAGCCCTCGATCAAGCCATTGGAGTTGAGGTACGCCATAAACGTCAGCCTATTGGAGACGGCGGGTAACTTGGCGCCAAGGCTTTTGGCGCACACACGTTTTGCCAGGTCGTTCCATTCGGGCAGAAACCCTGCGCCGGAAAGGACTTGAAGGATTTCGTTGTCGTTTTGGGAGGTGGTGATGAGACAGCCGCTGTCTTTGCGCGAAGCAGAATAAGTTTCGAAGCCGTTGGCGGTATCCCAGGTTTTGGATTCGGTCAAATTCCCCGAAATGAGAACCGTCCCTTCCCGCGCATAACTGACCAAGCCGACCTTCACGGTCTCCGAGAGGCTGCCGACCACAGGCTGCCCGTTGAGAGAAATTTGCCGATACGTTTCTTCAACGATGTGTTCGCCTGTTTGTGTGATGCGGACGGTTTGGGTATCGAGGATGACGATGAATGTCCCATCTGGCGCGAGGGGGTCGCCAAATGGAATGGGCGATTCTGCCCGGTAGAGAACCTGATGGGTGTTCAAATTCCACACGTTGACCGTTCCGCGCCTGCCTCCTGCGGCAAGGATGTTTCCGTCGGGGGAGAAGTCCAGCCGGTCGAGGATGTCGTAGGCGGGGGGAAAAATTTCCGTCCGTTGAACGGTCACTTTACCGTCCCAGTTCAGGGAAATGGCTGCATTACCATATTGAAACGAACGGCTATCAAATTTGAATTTGGGTCCGAAGACATCGAGCAGGTTTTTGGGAGGCGGCTGAATGGTGAAATTTAATAGCGCACCTGAATAGGACCGTTGGGACGGATTGTAGATGGCATATTGTCCGTTATCTATGCCGGCAAGCAAACCGGTATCGTTGTTGATGTAGGCGAGGCTCCAAATCCGCGCCCGGGCAGGGATGGGGTCGGTTCGCAATTGCAGGGAGGTGTTTGTGGGGGAGCGCGAGTTGAGGAGATTCCACTGATAGATGAACCCTGTGTCGCCGCCTGCGGCGAAGTAGGCGTTATCAGCAGAAATGGCTACCGCCTGGGGTTTACCTTTGAAAGTGAATTCGTAAATTTTGCCGCCCGATTGCACATCCCAGATGCGGATGAATTGGTCGTCGGCGCAGGTGACCAGCGTCCGGCCGTCGCTGGAAACGGCAATGTCGTTGAGCGGGACGGCGTGCGCGGGAATTTTGCGGATGGCGCGGTTTTGATTCAAATCCCAGACGATGACATGCTGGTCGTGGGAAGCGGTGTAGAGCAGGCGGTCATTGCTGGAAAAGATGATTTTGGTTACTTTAGCAGTGTGACCGCTCAATACGGCTGTCTGTGTTTCCGTTTTCCAGTCCCATAGTTGAATTTCGCCGTTGTCCAACCCGATTGCCAGAATGTCGCTGTGGCTGGCAAACTGCACGCTGGTCGCCCAGCCCTGCGGGTTGATCCATTTGAGGTAGGTGTTTCCCTGGAAGAGAAAGACGCCGGCGGACGTGGCAACTGCAACATGTTGGTTGTCTGCGGATGCGTCGGCGGCTTCCGGTTTTCCGTAGCCCAGCCGGGCAAGTTCGGTGAGTTGTGTGATGTTGACGGAGGAGATGACTTGAATGGGGATGAAGGGCTGTTCCTTCTCTATGGCAGGTTTGAGGATGGTTTGAGATTGAACGATTGGAGGAATCGCAGAGGCGGCTTGCGGCGGCGGAGTGACAGGAGGCGGCTGGGATACCATATCGCCGGGGGCGGTTGTTGGGGAGGGAAAGGCTTGGGTGGTTGTGGCAGGCGTCGGCGGGGAGGGAGGCGCGGCGGCGTGGCGCGGGTAGAACACTCCGTAGGCAGCGAACAAGGCGGCGAGGGTCAGCATCCCCAGCGCGTATCCAAGAACCCGTCGGGAGGGTCGGCGGGTTGCCTGAAACCTTTTTTGTATCGAAGCCAGATTCTTTTGCCCATCTGAAGCCGCTCGAGAGCGGTCAGGAGTTGGGAGAAATTTTGGAAGCGCGCCTCGGGCTCCGGCTGGAGGCATTTTTGAAGAATGCTCAGCGCGCCGGCGGGAACATGACTGGGGATGTTTTCGATTGCGAATGGCTGCGGGTCGAGCAGGGAAAGAGCAGCGGCGGGAATGGTTTTGCCTTCGAGAGGAAAACTGCCAAAGGTGTAATAGTACAGCACCACGCCATAAGCATAAATGTCGGATGCGCGGCTGGGGCTGCGCCCCGTGATTTGTTCCGGCGCGGTACAGCGCACGTCGGAGACAGAGAGGTTTTCGAAGCCGTCTTCGAGGTTCTCTAGCAGGAGTTTTTTGAAGACGCCGCTCAAGCCGTAATCGAATAGTTTGGGCTCGCTGCCGGCGTCCACCAGAATGTTTTGGGTGTTGAGGTTTCCGTGCAGGATTTCCTGTTTGTGGAGGAAATCGAGGGCGGAGGCGATTTTGTGATAGAAGCCTAGCAACTCGGCGCGGTTGGCTGGCGGGGCGGGTTGGTCATGCAGAAACGCCGTCGCTTCGCCGGGGAAGACAACGTAGGGCGCTCCACGATGTTTTCCAACGTCCAGGATGGGCAGCAGATGATCGTGTTCGATGAAACGCAGATAACTGAGCAGGTTGAAGAATTCGTTCAGGATTTCTTCCGACCATGCGAGGGAAGGGTAGTAGAGTTTGATGAGAACAAGGCGGCGGCTGGATTTTTCCACAGCCTGATAGAGTACCCCCTCGGGCACTTCACGAAGCGGCTCTACGGCTTCGTACATCCCAATTTCGGTAAAGTTGGTTTCTTCCATGGACAGCCTTTGGCAGGGCGGGGAGGATTGGTTGGGAGACCCGCGCTTGTCCTCCACAGTGAACTTGCATTCCGGAAGCGTTCGATTGGGATTGTTTACGTGCAGAACTTATAAAGCATGGCTACTATATCACGAAACAGGAACGGCTATGTTGTAACATCATGCCAGCCTTTCCGCCTCGCACCCGACCTCAGCCTGCTTCACTGACCGGCAAACCTTTTCTTTGTCGAACGGCGGGGTGCGATACAATTCCGGCGCTGGAAAATTCAGATTTACTTCAAGAAAAGGTTGACCATGGCAGATTACGTTTCGACGGACTTCATTCGTTTGCTGGATCAGATCGGGCAGGCGGGCAGGCGGCTCTCCGAGATGGGAGCGGCAGAAGGGGCGGCGGGGAACATTTCCGTCTGCTTGCGTGAGACGCTGGACGTGACGAGCATCTTTCCGCGCGAGCAGGCGGTGGATTTGCCGCTGTCCGTCCCGGAATTGGCTGGTGCCACGCTGATTGTGACCGGCTCCGGCAGACGGCTGAGGGAGATTGCCGAGGCGCCGGGCGGCAATCTCGCCTGTATCATCGTAGGGCATGACGGGCAGACGGGGAAAATGTTAACAGCGGTTGACCCTCCGTTCCGCCGCGTGACGAGCGAATTCAACTCGCATCTTGCCATTCACCATGAGTGCATGAAAAATGACGGCGTTCGGTTTCAGGCGGTGCTTCACGCCCAGCCCCTGCATCTCACGTATCTCAGTCACATTCCGGCGTATCAGGACGAGAAATACTTCAACACCCATCTCTTTCGCTGGCAGCCGGAGACCATTCTCGCCATGCCGCAGGGCATCGGCGTCCTGCCGTTCATTGTCAACGGTTCGGAGGAGCAGATGACCGCCACCGCCCAGGCGATGCGGGAGCATACGCTGGTGGTCTGGGCGCGGCATGGGGTGGTAGCGCGTTCGGACCAGTCGGTGATGCACGCCCTGGATTTGATCGAGTATGCCGAGGCGGCGGCTCGCTACGAGACCTTGAACCTGTCCGCCGGGGAGCGGGCGGATGGTCTCAGCCCGCAGGAAATCCGCCGCATTTGCGTAGCGTGGCGGGTGGCGCAGGCGGTGTACTAATGTCTGGGTGGCGGAAACGGCATTTGCGGCGGGATCAGGCTGAGGCGGGGAAGGAGGCGGGAATCCCCGTTTTGCTTGTCAGAGAGCGGATTTGAGTCTATACTTTGCACCATTCCGAGACGACCAAAGGAGGCTGGTATGACGACGTTGCGTGACATCATCCGCAAGAAGGGCGAGGAGGTGTACTCCATTTCGCCGGAGGCGACGGTGTTTGAGGCGCTCAAGATGATGGCAGATTACAACACCGGGGCGCTGCTGGTTATATCGGATGGAAAGGTGCAGGGGATTCTTTCGGAGCGCGACTGCGTCCGCCGGGTGGATTTGCACGGGCGCAATTCGCGGGATACAAAGGTTGCCGACATCATGACCTCGAAGGTGTTGTACGCTCAGGCAACTCAGTCCATCGAGGAGTGCATTGCCATCATGATTGACAAGAACATCCGCCATCTGCCGGTGTTCGACGGCGATGAGTTGGTGGGGTTGATTTCGGCGCGGGATGCGCTCAAGGAGATGGTGGACGAGCAGAAATTCGTCATCTCGCAGTTGGAGCATTACATCACCGGCGGCGGGCGGTAGCCATGCCGGCGGTGATGTTGTTTTACCGAGGAAGGGGGTGACATGATTCTCCCGGAATGGACAATTGCCGAATTGCAGGCAAAGATGGAATCGGGGGAGTTGACGGCGCGCCAGGTTGCCGAGTTGTATCTGCGGCGGATCGAAGCGGTGGATAAGGCGGGTCCGTTTTTGAATTCGATCATCGAGGTCAACCCCCAGGCGCTCGACATTGCCGAAAAACTGGATGCAGAGAGGCGCGCCGGCAAGGTGCGCGGGGCGCTGCACGGCATTCCCATTTTGTTGAAAGATAATATTGACACCGCCGATCACATGCAGACCACGGCCGGTTCGCTGGCGCTGGAGGGACACCACGCAGAAAAAGACGCCTTTATCGTGCGGCAGTTGCGCAAGGCAGGGGCGGTCATTTTGGGAAAGACGAACCTGAGCGAGTGGGCGAATTTTCGCGGCAAACGTTCGGTGAGCGGCTGGTCGTCGCGCGGCGGGTTGACGCGCAACCCCTATGCGTTGGATCGTTCGGCGTGCGGCTCCTCTTCGGGGTCGGGTGCGGCGGTGGCGGCAAATCTTGCCGCGGCGGCAGTGGGGACGGAAACCGACGGTTCGATCGTTTGCCCCGCCCACACGAACGGCATCGTCGGCATCAAGCCCACGCTCGGCTTGTTGAGCCGCAGCGGAATCATTCCGATTGCCCACAGTCAAGATACGCCCGGTCCCATGGCGCGGACGGTCACCGATGCGGCGATTCTGCTTGGGGCAATGACAGGGGTGGATGCGGCGGACCCAGCCACACGTCTGGGCAGGAAGCGGTCTTTGTCCAATTATCTCAAGGCGCTCGACTATGACGGTCTGAAAGGCGCGCGGATCGGCGTGGCGCGCAACATGGCGGGGGCGAATCCGAAGGTGCTCAAGGTGTTCGAGAATTGTCTCGAAGTGATGCGCCGTTTGGGGGCGGTGATTATTGACCCGGCAGACGTGCCGAATTTCGACAAGTTCGGCGCGAGCGAATTGGAAGTGTTGTACTATGAGTTCAAGGCGGATTTGAACCGTTATCTCAAGTCGCTGCCGGCGGAGGCGCGCGTCCATTCGCTGGAGGATGTGATTCGGTTCAACGAAGAGAACGCTGACCGGGTGATGCCGTACTTTGGACAGGAACACATGATTGCGGCACAGGCAAAGGGGTCGTTGCACGAGAAAAAGTATAAGGATGCGCTCGCCAAAAATCTGCGCCTGACCCGCAAAGAGGGCATTGACCGCGTGATGCGCCAGCATAAACTCGACGCGCTGGTGGTGCCTTCCGGCGCTCCCGCCTGGATGATTGACTTGGTCAACGGCGACCCGCGTTCGGACGACATCGAAAGCACGTCGCCGGCGGCAGTGGCGGGGTATCCGCATATCACGGTGCCGGCTGGGTATGTTTTCGGATTGCCGGTGGGAATTTCGTTTTTCGGCAGAGCCTGGCAGGAGGCGGATTTGATCCGCTACGCCTATGCCTTCGAGCAGGCAACCCAATACCGCCGCTCGCCGGCGTTTCTCCCTGCCGCGCGGCTGAACCCGTGAGTAGAACAAGTCTATAGACTTGTTCTATGTTCTACGATGGGAGTGTCCAATGTCGTGGGTTTAGCCACAGAGAGCGTAGAGATTTTGAGATTTTTCTCAGAGATCTCTGTGAGCTCTGTGGCAGAAAAATCTTTATCCCATTCTTTTAGACACTCCCTCTACGATGCTTGCTTGACACCTCCTCCCGGCTATGGTAATATCGGCGGGCTTCGATGCGGGGTGGAGCAGTGGCAGCTCGTCGGGCTCATAACCCGAAGGTCGCAGGTTCAAATCCTGCCCCCGCTACTACACATCACTCAAGGACTGCCGGGCATTGCCCGGCGGTTTTTGATTCAAGGGGAGAATTACTCATGGTACACTTTTCGTACCTTTCAGTATTTGGAGACCATCATGAAAATTGACTCCATCACCCTGCATCATCTCTCCATGCCGCTGGTTGCGCCGTTCGAGACCTCCTTTGGGCGTGAGACGGAACGGGAGTGCATTCTCGTCACCCTGCAATCCGAAGGTCTCACCGGCTGCGGCGAGTGCGTCGCTTCGCGCGAGCCGGGCTACAACTACGAGACCACCGGCACCGCCTGGCACATCCTCAAGGATTTCATCGCGCCGTTGATTCTCGGGCAGGATGTGACCGACGCGCTCGATTACCAGCGCCGCGTGGAGCGCATTCGCGGGCATCACCTCGCCAAGGCGGGCGTGGAAATGGCGCTTTGGGATTTGCTGGGCAAACGGGAGGGCAAATCGCTCAAGGAGATGTTTGGCGGCGTGCGGGATAAGGTTGAGGTGGGGGTCTCGATTGGGATTCAGGAATCCGCTGCGGCGCTGGTGCGAACCGTCGAGTCTTATCTCGAAAAAGGCTACCGCCGCGTCAAAATCAAAATCAAACCGGGGCGCGAAGTGGAGGAGACCACCGCCGTTCGCAAAGCCTTCCCCGACCTGCGCCTGCAGGTGGACGCCAACTCCGCGTACACGCTGGAGACCGCCTCTGCCCTCGACCCGCTCGACGACCTGAACCTGCTGTTGATCGAACAGCCGCTCTTCGAAGACGATATTTGGGATCACCGCAAACTTCAGGCGCGTTTCAAAACCGCCATCTGCCTCGATGAAAGTATCGTCACGCCGCGCCATGCCCGCTATGCCCTCGAAATGGAAGCCTGCCGCAACATCAACATCAAGCCGGCGCGCGTGGGCGGATTGAGTCAGGGAATCATGATTCACGATTATTGCCTCGCCCGCGGTGTGCCGGTCTGGTGCGGTGGGATGCTGGAGACGGGCGTCGGGCGAGCCTCGAACCTGGCGATTGCCTCCCTGCCGGGCTACGTCCTGCCCGGCGACATCTCCGCCTCGGACCGCTACTATCACCGCGATATTACAAACGAGCGCTTCGTCCTGAACGACGACAGCACCATCACCGTCCCCAATCAACCCGGGCTTGGCGTGACGATTGACGAAGAGGCGCTCCAACAGTTCACGCGGGCTGAACTTACGCTCAAGGCGGGAGAATAACCTCTGCCGTTATGCCTGAAAACCTTCACCGCCGCTTCTTCACGCTTCTCTGTCTGCTCGCGTTGATTTCCGCCTGTGCGCCGCAGACGGCAACTCCTTTCATTCCGCCGACCGCCGTTCCTCCTTCGCCAACTCCGTTTTTGCCTGCCGCGCCGGTTGTCTCCACGCCTGCTTTGACGGGTGTCTTCTATTCGGACGCCGTCCCGCCGGCGCTGCGGAATCAAATCGAGACGGCGATTCCCTCCCATGTCAGCGTGCGCTTGGATGTTGCCCAGCCCGGAGATGCGGGGGTTCGCTTCCGCTGGGTGTATGTCCTCGCCGCGCCGTTCCCTACGGTGCGAGATGGGGTGACCTCGGACGAATTGCGGTCGCTCTGGACCTCAGGCGGGACTCCGCTGCTCATGGCAGAATCCACGCTGAGGGCGTTTACGGCAATTTGGGGCGAACCAGCCTCCGGGTCGGTGCGAAGCGTGGATGAGGGACAGTTACTCGACCTGGCGTGGAGCGAGTCCGCGTGGGTAATCCTTCCGTTCGAATCGCTGAATCCCAAATGGAAAGTGCTGACGGTGGACGGTCAGTCGCCCATCCGCAAAGGCTTCGATGCCGCGACTTATCCGCTGGTGGTGGAGTTTACACTCCAGCCTGCCGATGTGGTGGATACTTCTGGTTGGGCGCTCAGCAACTACGACCCCGCCAAACTGACCACGCTCATCATGACCGGCGTTACGGCGCTGGTACGCGCCACCGCTACGACGATGGAACGCAAGGGGGTGACGTATCCCGGCGAAAAGGTGCGCGACCTGTTCCGTGAAGCCGATCTCCTGCACGTCAGCAACGAAATACCGTTCTTCAGCCAATGCCCGCCTCCCAAGCCCGATGCGAGCGGTCCGCTCGTCTTTTGCAGTGACCCGAAGTACATGAAACTCCTCACCGACATCGGCACAGATGTCATCGAACTGACCGGCAACCACTTTGCCGATTACGGCGCGAACGCCATGTACGAAACATTGGACATGTACAACGCGCACAACCTTCCCTACTTTGGCGGCGGGCGCGATTTGCAGGATTCGCTCGAGCCTGCGTTGTTCGAGGTGAACGGAAATAAGATTGCCTTTATTGGCTGCAACCGCCCCGACGTAAACCGCTTCCCAACCGCCACCGAAAACCGTCCCGGCGCCGCGCCGTGTGACTTCTCTTATCTTCAGCAGAAAATCGCGGAGTTGAAGTCGCAGGGCTACATCGTGGTATCCACGTTCCAATGGTATGAGAGTTATGATTACCAACCCGCGCCGCAGCAAATCAGTGACTTTCGCATGATGGCAGAGGCGGGCGCGTCCATTGTCAGCGGCAGTCAGGCGCACTATGCCCAAACGATGGAGTTTTACAACGATGCTTTCATTCACTACGGGCTGGGCAATCTGTTCTTCGACCAGATGGGCGATCAGGACTGGATGCCGCCCGGCATCCGCCGCCTGTTCTTCGACCGCTATGTCATTTACGACAGGAAACTCGTCAGTATCGAATTGATTACTGCCCTGCTTGAGGATTATTCCCGTCCGCGTATAATGACTGATGAAGAACGCGCTGCGTTTTTGCAGGACTATTTTTATTACAGCGGATGGACGCCCTTCACCCCGACGCCGACTCCGACCATCACACCCACGCTGACGCCCATGTCCATCCCGCCTCAAAGCGGGACCTCGAGCCTGATCCCGACCCAAACGCCTGCGCCATAACCGATGCCTTTTTTATCCACAGATGAAAAGAACAAAATGGATTTGTTCTTGTATCGGACAGAAAAAGACGAAGGAGACCCCATGACCATCTACGACATTTCCCTGACCATCACCCCCGACCTGCCCACCTGGCCCGGCGACCCGCGCATCGAGCTCGAACAAATCGCCTCCATGGACAAGGGAGCGCAAGCCAACGTCACCCGCCTCAGCGCCGCCGTGCATATCGGCACCCACGTGGACGCGCCGCATCACTTCCTCAACGACGGGCGCACGGTTGAGTCGCTGCCGCTGGAGGTGTTGACCGGTCCCTGCTATGTGCTGCAGCTGCCCGATGGGGTGGATGCCATCACCGCCGAAGTGCTGGAACGCTGTGAGATCACGCCAAACATGAAGCGCATCCTGTTTGGGACGAGCAATTCCCACTTCTGGGCAAAGGGCGTAAAGGAATTCCAGACCGATTTCGTTGCCATCACGGAGGACGGGGCGCAGTGGCTGGTGGATCATGGCGTGCAATTAGTGGGCGTGGATTATCTTTCCGTTGCCCCCTACGGCGACGCCGAACCGACACATAAGATTTTGCTCGGCGCCGGCGTAGTCATTGTGGAGGGCTTGAACCTCTCGAACGTGATGCGCGGCTTCTATGACCTGTATTGCCTGCCGCTCAAAATCGCCGGCTCCGATGGCGCGCCGGCGCGCGCCATCCTGATTCAGTCATGAGATTAAAACGGTCATTTCGCCAAAGGCAAGGGTAAGATTATCCAACTTCACATGAAAGCGGAGGAAACATGGACGAAGAGCAAAAATACTTTGGCATGACCCGTATGCAAATTGGCATTCTTGCGGGGCTGGCAGGAGTGCTCATCCTGATTGTTGGTGTAGGGGCATTCCTCGTCTTTCGGAACGTTACGCCCTCCCTCTCTGCGCCGCAGCCGACCTCCACCCCCCTGCCAACTGTGACTTCGGTAGCCGTCACCCCGCCGACAGTAACGCCCACCCTTGCGCCGACGGCGATTCCCTATGAGCAACTCATTCCGGCAGGGTGGAAGCAGTTCAAAACCCCGCTGGTCGAGATTTGGCTGCCCTCGAATTTCAAACTGGGCGACAAGAAAGCGCTCAATCAAACGGTGCAACTGGCTGCCAATGAACTCTTTATTACGGAAATACCCAGCAAAACCTCCGCCTACAACATGCTGGTCAGCGTTTCGTATGACCTGCTGAGCGGCGGCTCGCTGGACGAGTTCCTGCAAAACAAAATCTCGCAACTTCCCGCCGAGATTCGCGTGACCGACCGCCGCACGGTGTATGTCAACACCATCGAAGCCCGCCGTCTGATGATCGAAGCGCGCGTCAACAACATTGACATCAATGACATGGTGTATGTGTTTTTGGACGGCAACACGGTCTGGTATGTGGAATATGTGGCGCAGATTACCAAGTTCTTCGAAAATCTCCCCATCTTCGAGCAAAGTGTCAAGACATTTCGCACGGTGAAGTATTAATCACTGATGTTACGCAGTAGCGGGAGATTTATCTCGCGTTTTCAGGCGACATGAACCCCCTTGCGGGGACAATGTGTCGCCCTACGAAGAAACTGCGTAAGGTGAGTTAATCAACCGTAATATCGCCCCGCAAGTTGTATCACCGCGAACCTGCGGGGCGTTTTTTATCTGGCTGTTAATCAAAATAGATGTTCAAATCCGAGCAGTCGAAGCGGTTGCCGCAGTTGGGACAGGTGACTTTGCAGTTCTTTTCGTACATCTCGCTCCCGCAGCGGTCGCAAATATACGGTTGCGCCTCTTTCCACTGCACGGGTTTCAAAAGGGCTGGGTCGAATTCCCCGATTCGCTCGGGACCGAGGCTTCGAATCGCCTCCATGACCTTTTCCGCATCCTTGCGCAGTTGTCTTACATCCACTCCCTTGCAAACAGCGGGCAGCCCATCGAGCCATTTTCGGCTCCGTTCATAGACCTTGACCGCGCCGTTGTAATTTCCGCGGCGGATGTGCAGATACGCGACGGCGACCTGCAAAATGCCTCTATAGAGGTTCTTCGCTGCGCCTCCCTCCGCCTTCCAGGCGTGTTCGAGCGCCTCGTGTGCCTCGAAGTATTCCCCCGCATTGAAGTGACGCAGTCCCTCGCCGGCTTGGGGATGAAGCGTTCCGTTACAATCGCTCATGGGCGAA
Organism: Anaerolinea sp.; assembly: GCA_020723805.1. Taxonomy (GTDB): domain Bacteria; phylum Chloroflexota; class Anaerolineae; order Anaerolineales; family Villigracilaceae; genus Defluviilinea. Next base: position 40,576 of record DYID01000008.1, read on the forward strand.
AGTATATCATCGGGAGCGGGAGCGGTTAAAATCTGAATCCGGAGCGCTATGACACTCGTTGCAATGGTTTTGAGCATCATCGCAGGGACTCTTTCTCTGGCGTATGGGTATTTGCAGGAGGGATATACCCGTCCTGCGTTGTGGATTGCCTTGCTGGGAATTGCCTGGCTGCTGGCGGAATGGCGGCGTCTGTACTGGTTTGCGTCGGCTGCTTTGTTGATGGTTGTTTTTGCGGCGGGGTTCGGCGTCTGGCAGGAATTTCCGCTTGTTTGGATGTTCGCGGGAGCGTTGGGCGGCTTGCTCGGCTGGGACCTCTCGGATTTTGCCCGCAGGCTTCGTTATGCCGCGCCTGCGGACAACCTCGCAGAGATGGAGCGGCGTCATCTGACGCGCGTTGGTGTCGTCGCTTTACTGGGTGCAGGGCTTGCCTATTTGAGCACGCTTCTTCAGGTTAGGCGGCTGGCGTTCGAGGTGGCGGTGGGCTTGAGTCTGTTGACAGCGTTTGGGCTGGCGCGGCTGATGATGAGGTTGAGAAGGTATTGAAGGGACTTTCTTGTCATTGAATTGGTCGTGACATGCAAGTAAGGTATAATTGCTTGGCTTCATTCGCTGAAACGAGAAAATTCACATCAAGGCTTTGGAATGACAGGCGAGACGATCCTTTCACCCGACTACTGGAAAAATTTGCGAATCACTCCGCAGGATGTTGAATTCCTGCATAATCATCTTTTTGAAACCGAAACGCCTCTGACCACCCGCGAACTGGTGACCGTTCTGATTCATGAGCGCAACCGCGTGGAGCGGCTGGCGTTGCAGCAGCGCAGGCAGGCGGGCGGTAAAGTCTATTTCCCCAAAGAGAGTTTTCAGCCTGGCGAAGGCGTGGTCTTTCCCTTCCTGAATTGGAAGCATGGAAAGGTGGTCAACGTCCGCCCGGGCAACAACCCGGACCTGGGCGAATTCGATGTGCTGACCGTGGAGATGGAGGATGGCGCCGAGCGCCTCTTTGCTGCCAGATTGGCGGCTCATGCCCTGAACGACCAGCCTATCAAGGAAGAAGGAGACGAGTTCGACCCCGAGGCTGTTCTGCGCTCGTATGGCGCACTGCTGGAGAAAAAACTCGAAGCGGCGCTGAAAGAAAATGAGGAAATCGTAAGAATTGCAGGGCGCTGGTTCCCGCGCGCTCTGCTGGTGGATGTCAATGTGGGGCACCTCAATCTGGCGGAAGCCGTGCTGGATATGGCGGGCGGCGAGCCGCTTCCCACCTCGGCGCTGCTGAAGGATGTCGCACTGCCTGAAGGCGTCAATCCCAAGCTGGCGGAATTTTCGCTCAACCTTGCCCTTCAGGAAGATGGACGCTTCGACGAAGTGGGACCGGCGGGCGAAGTATTATGGTGTCTCTACCGTCTCGAACCGCAGGAAGTGCGTGAAGTGCCTTTGCATTTGCGCTATTCGCCCATCGAATATGACCGTTCCGTCCTCAGCGATGAAATGATTGCGCTGGAAAAACAATTGGACGATGAATTGAGCGATGTGGAAGCGGATGAGGATGTCGAACGGCGGGAAGTCACCATTTCGCTGATTTATCCGCACCTGCGGGCAGGCACGCTGCCGCTTTCGAATCGGGTACGCTCGCTCTTCCCCACCGCCTACGAATCGCCGCGCGTCCGCTTTACGCTGGTGGATGGCAAGACCGGTCAAAAGATGCCCGGCTGGGTGGTGCGCGAGAATAAGTACGTCTACGGTTTACAAGCCTGGTACAAGGCGCATGGTCTGATGCCCGGCAGTCTGGTCAACATCCGCAAAGGCGAAAAGCCGGGCGAAGTCGTTATCGAGGCGAAAACTCAGCGTTCCACCAAGGATTGGCTACGGACGGTCATCGTCGGCGCGGACGGAGGCGTGGTCTTTGCCATGCTCAAACAACCCATCTCCGCCGAATTCAACGACCGCATGGCGTATGCCATTCCCTCCTTCGAAGCCGTGGACCAGTTATGGAAGCAGGAAGCGCGCCGCCCATTCGAGCAACTGGTGATGAACCTGGCGCGGGAGATTTCCAAACTGACCCCGCAGGGACATGTCCACGCGCAGGAATTGTACGCAGCGGTCAACATCGTACGGCGGGTGCCGCCCGCTCCGCTGTTTGCCCTGCTGGCAACCCGACCGGAAATTACCCACGTCGGCGACCTGCATTTCCGAATCATCGAGTAGGAGAACGCAAACATGCCCGAAGGCAAACGCACCAGCCTGGTAAAACCGACCCTTAAAACGCCCTTCCACATTGACTTCGACTGGTGGCAGAAGAACGAACGCGATTGGCATGTGTATCTGCGTTCCCTGCTTTGCGCCGAGCACCAACAAGTCTTCGCCAACCTGGAAGAAGGACAGACCATTGACTGGGTGGACCCGCTCACCGCGGAAGTCAAACCGGTGGACGGGGTGCAGAACACCCTCATGTCTCACTGCGCCAAACAGCCCGATTTTCTGACCGAGCAAACCGCCCTGGTGGAAGCGGTCTTTCGTCTGTTCCTCACTAACGGCAATCTTCCATTGTCTTCGGAAGAAATGGGCGCCCGCCTAAACCGCCCCGCCATGACCATCCTGCGAACGCTCACGGCTGGGCGCGTCTATAAGGGCATTCGCCCGGTCGATGTCTGATACATACACGGGCGCGCGATTTGCCTGCTTTGCGGGGACGTAATAAAATAAGAAACACTGCCCTCGTAGCTCAACGGATAGAGCACCAGCCTTCTAAGCTGTTGGTTGTGGGTTCGAATCCCGCCGAGGGCGCCTGGCGAATTAATGTTTTCTCTTTGGCAGGAAGGTAGTTGGATATGCCCACGATTGTCCGTAAGTCACACCCGTTGATTGTCGAAACCCGCCGCGAGATTCTGAGCGCTATTACCTGGCGGGTCCGCGCCAATGTCTGGCATCCGCCCACTGACGTGTACGAAACGGATGAGTTCCTTGTCGTCAAAATGGAAATTGCCGGCATGCGCGATGAAGATCTCGAAGTGGCGGTGCAGGGCAACCTGCTGATGGTCAGCGGTTCCCGTTCCGACTCGCTGGAGCGAAAAGCCTATTATCAAATGGAAATTCCATTTGGCAGGTTTTCAGTGGGCATCGAACTGCCTGTTCCGGTCAATAGTGAAAACGCCAGCGCCGAATACAAGGATGGTTTTCTCACCATTCAATTCCCAAAGGAAAAATAACCGATGCCTGCATCAAGGTGGCAAACCAGTTTCATGGACCTGTTTCGCTGGATGGAGGATTCGGAGGCAGATTTGTTGTTAAACGCAGCGCCCCCCCTCTTTTCTCACGCCCCAAAACCCAAGCCAACCGAAAACGAATCTGCCTCTGAGCAGAGCGGACCCAAATATCCTGAAGTTCTTCCCATTCTGCCGCTGCGCGGCGTGGTCGTCTATCCTTTTACCGCCGTGCCGCTGACGGTGGGACAGCCGCGTTCCATCCGCCTGGTGGACGACGTGGTCAGCGGGGATAAATTGGTGGGCTTGGTAACCGCCGTCAATCCCGAAATCGAAACGCCCGGTCCTGCGGATCTTTACCGCACGGGGACGATTGCCATTGTCCATAGGTTGTTACGCGCCCCCGACGGCACCATCCGCCTGCTTGTGCAGGGCTTGGCGCGTTTCCGTCTGGGTGAATTTGTGGCGGAGGAACCCTACCTCAAAGCGCACATCGAACTCGCTCCCGAGATCGTCGAACAGGGACTGGAGATTGACGCCCTGGCTCGCAACGCCCGCGACCAGTTCCGCCAAATCACGCAGATGATCCCCTCCTTCCCGGAGGAGCTGGAAATATCCATCACATCCATTGAGGACCCGCTCCAGACGGCATATAACATTGCCAACTTCCAGCGCATGGATTTGAAGGATGCGCAGGAAATTCTCGAACTCGATTCGGTCTCTGCCAAACTCAAAAAACTGATTGGCTTGCTCGTGCGCGAAGCCGAAGTGTTGCAGTTGGGGCAAAAGATTCAGAACGAAGCGCGCGGCGAAATCGAAAAGGTCCAGCGCGATTTTTTCCTGCGCGAACAAATGAAAGCCATCCAGCGCGAACTGGGCGAAAAAGACGAGCAGGCTGTGGAAGTGGAGGAGTTCCGCAAGAAAATCGAAGAAGCGAAGATGCCGGAAGAGGCGGAAAAACTGGCGAAGCGCGAACTTGACCGTCTCTCCCGCCTGCCCACTGCCGCCGCAGAGTACGGTGTCATTCGCACTTACCTCGACTGGCTGGTCTCCCTACCCTGGTCGGTTTCCACCACCGACAACCTCGACATCGAACACGCCCGTAAAATTTTGGACAAGGACCATTACGGCTTGGAAGATGTCAAGGAACGCATTCTGGAATTTCTTGCCATCCGCAAACTCCGCCTGGAGCGTCAGAACGAAGAGAAAGCCCCCAGTGACGACATGATCCGCCGCGAGCGCGAGGGCGTCATCCTGTGCTTTGTGGGTCCGCCTGGCGTGGGCAAGACTTCGCTGGGGCAGTCCATTGCCCGGGCGATGGAGAGAAAGTTCGTGCGCGCCTCCCTGGGCGGGGTCCGCGATGAAGCGGAAATTCGCGGTCACCGCCGCACCTACATTGGCGCGATGCCGGGGCGCATCCTTCAGGCGCTTCGCCGCGTCGAGTCGAAAAATCCCGTCTTTATGCTCGACGAGATTGACAAACTGACCTTCGACTTCCACGGCGACCCGGCTTCGGCGCTCCTCGAAGTGCTCGACCCGGAACAAAACAGCGAATTCCGCGATAACTACCTCGAAGTCGCCTTTGACCTTTCGCAGGTGTTCTTCATCACCACCGCCAACACGCTGGAGACCATCCCCGGTCCCCTGCGTGACCGCATGGAAATCATCTACATCTCCGGCTACACCGAGAACGAGAAGATTGCCATTGCCAAGGGCTATCTGGTCCCGCGGCAGATCCGCGAAAACAGCCTGCATCCGAACGAAATCAAATTCAAGGATGAGGCGCTGCGCAAGATCATCCGCGAGTACACCCGTGAGTCGGGCGTGCGCAATTTGGAGCGCAAGATCGGCGCCATCTGCCGCAAGGTTGGCACGCGCATCGCCGAGAAAAAATTGAAACGGGTGACCATCACGCCGGAGCGCGTGGAGGAATATCTCGACCATCCCATCTACCTGCCCACCGAGGAACTCAACCAGCGCGTGTCCATCCCCGGCGTGGTGCCAGGCTTGGCATGGACGCCCTACGGCGGCGACATCCTCTTCGTCGAAGCGACCTCCATGCCCGGCTCGAAGGGCTTCCAAGTGACCGGTTCCGTCGGCAACGTCATGAACGAATCGGCGCGCGCCGCACTTTCCTACGTCCGCTCGCGCGCCAAACACCTCGGCTTGGAGGATGAATTCTTCAACAAGTCCGATATTCACCTGCACATTCCCTCCGGCGCCCAGCCCAAAGACGGACCCTCGGCGGGCGTCACCATGGCGACTGCCATCGTTTCGCTGGCTTCCGGGCGCAAAGTCAAGCCCAACTTGGGCATGACCGGCGAAATCACCCTGCGCGGTCAGGTGCTTCCCATCGGCGGCGTCAAGGAAAAAGTCCTCGCCGCGCACCGCGCCGGCTTGCGCACCGTCATCCTGCCGCGCCGCAACCAGCAGGACCTCGATGACGTGCCGGACGACATCAAGCAGGAGATGAAATTCATCTTTGTAGATACTGTGGACGAAGTCATCGAAGCCGCGTTGGAACCGCCCCGCACCGCCAAAAAGACCGCCTCGACGAAGACCAAGCCCAAGTCAAAGACCAAAACATCGGCGCGGGAGAAAAAACGGAATGTCAAAAGTACTGCTCGCTGAAGATGACCGCACCATGGTCTCCCTGCTCACCACCCTGCTCAAAATGGAAGGCTATGAGGTAGTGGTGTTGGACGTTCATCAGGATGTCGCCCTGGCGGTGGCGCAGGAAAAACCCGACATCTTATTGATGGACGTTCACCTCGGCGGGCAGAACGGCATGGACATCGTCGAGACCATCCGCAAAGACCCTTCCAACGGCGGCGTCAACATCGTCATGACCTCGGGCTTGGATATGCGCGACGAATGCCTGCGGCGCGGCGCAAACCATTTCATCCTCAAGCCGTTCATGCCCGATGACCTGCTGAACCTGTTGAAAAACTGACCTGCTCCCTCATGACCACCATCCGCGAATTTCGATACCCGCAGGATTACTCCGCTGTGCGGGCATTGTGGGAGAGCATGGAAAAAGGGGTTCACCTGGGTCGCTCTGATACGCCCGAAGAAATCCAAAAGAAACTTTCCCGCGACCCCGACCTGTTCCTTGTTGCCGAAGCAGACGGGCGCATCGTTGGCTCCGTCATCGGCGGCTTCGACGGACGGCGCGGCTTGCTCTACCATCTCGCCGTCCACAAGGACTTTCGCCAGCAGGGGTTGGGGAGCCGCCTGCTCGACGAAATCGAAAACCGTTTGCGCGCCAAGGGCTGCCTCAAGTGCTACCTCATGGTCACCCCCGACAACCCCGAAGCCGAACGCTTTTACGAAAAACGAGGCTGGCACTTCATGGATTACGTCCGCCCGTTTGGAAAAGAACTGGCATGAACATTCGATTTGGGATTCTGACCCTCTCCGACCGCTCCTCGCGCGGCGAACGCCCCGACGCTTCCGGTCCCGCCCTGACGCATCTCATCGAAGCCCAGGGCTGGTCTGTCGCCCGCCAATCCCTCCTCCCCGACGACGAGCCTGCCATCCGCGCTCTGCTCGCCGAATGGGCAGACAGCGGCGAAATGGACGTCATCCTCACCACCGGCGGCACCGGCTTTGCCCCGCGCGACGTGACACCCGAAGCGACGCGCGCCGTCATCGAACGCGAAGCGCCCGGTCTCGCCGAAGCCATGCGCGCCGCCAGTCTCAAAATCACGCCTCATGCCATGCTCTCGCGGGTGGCGGCTGGCATCCGCAAGCGGACGCTCATCATCAACCTGCCGGGCAGCCCCAAAGGCGCAGTCGAAAACCTGCAAGTCGTCCTGCCGGTGCTCCCTCATGCTGTTCAACTCCTGCGCGAAGACCCGCAATCCGAATCGTCTCACTGAATTTTCGTCTCGTAGTATAATCCCGCCGCTAAATGCGCAGGATGCGTTCTCTAACGCATCTGTGCTGCATATCTTCCAAACAAATTATTCAAGGAAACTGCAGGCATGATTGATGTAAACGAACTCCGCAAAGGCGTCACCTTCGAACTCGACGGGGCGCTCTACAAAGTGCTGGATTACAGCCACAACAAATCCGGGCGCGGCAACGCCACCATCCGCATCAAGGCGCGTAATTTGCTCACCGGCGCCAACATCGAGCGCACCTTCACCTCCGGGCAGTCTGTGCAGGATGTCCGCCTCGACTTCCACAACGTCTCCTACCTCTACACCGACGGCGAGTTCTACCACTTCATGGACAACGAAACCTTCGAACAGCCCGCCATCAAAGCCGAAATGCTCGGCGACGACGCCCTCTATCTCAAAGAAGGCATGGAAGTCAAACTCACCTTCTACAACGGCACTCCCATTGACGTGGAACTGCCCAGTTCCGTGGACCTCAAAGTGATCGAAGCCGAAACCGCCATCCGCGGCGACACCGCCACCGGCGTGACCAAAAAGGTCAAAACCGAGACCGGTCTCGAAGTGCAATGCCCCCAGTTCGTCAAAGTCGGCGACGTCATCCGCGTCAACACCGAGACGGGCGAATACGTCACCCGCGTCTAAACGGACACTCTTTCTTTACAAGCGGCGGGCGGTTGGGTAATTAAACCAGCCGCCCGCTCATCATTCCCCTGAAAGGACTATAATTTTCTCCATCATGAAAACTCCTGCCGGCAGGGAATGCCCCTACTTCTACGGCGACTACTTCCGCGGACGCAACGTGGAAGAATGCCGCCTGCTCAAAGCCGCCGGGCAGACGTGGACGCGCGACCTGTGCGCCACCTGCCCGGTCCCCGAAATCCGCATGGCGAACGCCTGCGAATTCATGAAACTGCGTGCGAAAGTGGGGCATCCGCTTTCCGCCGCCTTCATGCGCCGCGTACAAGTCCAGGCGTTTTGCGAAAAGACCCAGCGGGCTGTGGACGAACCCCACATCGGCTGCGGAGAATGTCACGAATTGCCGTTCAAATTCGAAATCAAATCCTGACGCATCTTCCCCTCTGGCGGGGCAAAATATAAAAGGAAACATCGAACCCAATGACGCTCACCCTGCTCTTCGACCTCGATGACACACTGCTCGATACCAACACAGAGACGTTTATTCCAGCCTATTTTCAGGCGCTTTCTGAACACCTCACCCCTTTCGTGTCTCCCACCCTTTTGATTTCCTCCTTGCTCGCCTCCACCAAACTCATGCTCGCAAGCGAAGACCCCTCCCGCACCCTGCAGGAGGTCTTCGAAGAAGACTTTTATCGCAGGCTTGGCGTCTCCAAAACTGACCTGGCTGAAACCCTCGAAGGCTTTTACGACAACGTCTTCCCGCACCTCCAATCGAAAACAAAGCCGCGTCCCGAAGCCGCGCCTCTCATCGAGTGGGCGTTTTCACAAGGCTATCGCATTGCCATCGCCACCGACCCGCTCTTCCCGCGCAAAGCCACCCATCACCGTTTGCGCTGGGCGGGTTTCGACCCGGCGCAGTTCGAAATCGTCTCCTCGTTCGAGACCTTTCACTTCACCAAGACCCACACCGCCTACTACGCCGAATTCCTCGGTCAACTCGGCTGGCCCGAGGGACCCCTCCTGATGGTGGGCAACGACGCCGAACGGGATTTGATCCCCGCGAGCCGGCTGGGGCTGAAGACCTACTTCATAGACGGCGACCCCGCCTCCAGTCCCGGACTGGAAGCGGGGCGCGGCAAATTAGCCGACCTGCGTCCCTGGCTCGAATCCACCGACCTTTCCACGCTGGAGCCTTCCTTCCAATCCCGCGAAGCCGTGCTGGCAATTTTACAATCCACGCCAGCCGTCCTGAATACTCTCACCTCTTCGCTTTCGCCAGAGCAGTGGCGCAGCGAACTTTCGCACGACGATTGGGCGCTGAACGAAATTGTCTGTCACCTGCGCGATACCGAACGCGAAATCCATCAACTACAATTGAAACTCCTGCTGGAACGCGAAGACGCCTTCATCCCGCGCCCGGATACCGCCGTGTGGGCAAGCGAGCGCGACTACCTGCACGTGGATGGAGCGGCGGCGCTGCGCGAATTTACCTCCGCACGCATCGAAACCATGCAAACCCTCAAAAACGCCGCCGAAGCGGTCTGGTCGCGCCGGGCGCGTCATGCCATCTTCGGTCCCACCAATTTTCTGGAAGTGTGCGGCTTCATGGCAGAACATGACCGTATGCACATCCAACAAGCCTGGAAGACCCTGTTGCACTTTTCCCAATTAACCAAGCAGTAAAATCTGGCTTGAAAAATCTGGGGTTTAACCACAGAGACGCGGAGCCGCCGAGAAAACCCCATTAAAAACTCCGTGTCTCCGTGGTTCAAAACAGATCGGGCGGGTTGTTCGGTTTAATTCACTGTGTTACGCACCGTCCCGAAGGTTTGGCTGGAAAACAGGCGCAATTTGCGAGAACCTTCGGGACGTTTCGCATAAGGTGAGTGATTAATCCGCAAAAAGGTCTGCCAAGCAGGCGTGTCTAACAGGCGTGAGGCGTGTTATAACACCTGACTTGGCAGGGTTTTCCCCTGAACTGATTTGAAAAGATATTGAAAGGGCGTAGAAGACGTTCTCTAACGTCGCCTTATGCGCCAACAAACGTTTTCTGTTTTCTAAGGAGAAATCGCTTTATGCGCAGACGAGTTGTAGTGACGGGCTTGGGGTGCATTAGTCCCGTTGGCAATACAGTAGAAGAAACTTGGAAATCCCTGCTGGCGGGAAAATCCGGCGCAGGACCGATTACCCTGTTCGATGCCAGCCGGCACAAGACGCGCTTTGCCGCCGAAGTCAAGGGCTTCGACCCGGTGGGGATGTTTGGCAACCGCGAAGCGCGCAAAATGGACCGCTTCACCCAGTTTGCCACCGCCGCCACACTTGAAGCATTGGCGCATGCCCGCCTCACCATTGACGATTCCAACCGTCACCGTGTAGGCATTGTCATCGGCACCGGCATTGGCGGCATCGGCACGATTATGGAGCAGGTGGAAGTCCTGCGCGAACGCGGACCAGAACGCATCAGCCCCTTCCTCGTCCCCATGATGATTTCCGACAGCGCGGCAGGCATGCTTGCCATCCGTGTGGGCGCACGCGGACCGAACATGGCGCTGGCAACTGCCTGCGCTTCGGGCAATAACGCCATTGGCGAGGCGGTGGAAATGATCCGCCGCGGCTCGGCAGATGTCATGATTGCCGGCGCATCTGAGGGTGCGCTCGTGCCGCTTGCCATGGCAGGCATGAATGTAATGGGCGCGCTCTCCACCCGCAACGACGACCCCCTCACTGCCTCGCGTCCATTCGACAAAGACCGCGACGGCTTTCTGATGGGCGAGGGCGCGGGCATCCTCATCCTCGAATCGCTGGAACATGCCCAAGCGCGCGGCGCGGACATTCTGTGCGAAATCAGCGGCTACGGCACCACCGATGACGCATATCACATCTCCGCTCCCGCCGAAAACGGCGCCGGCGCGGCAATGTCCATGCGGCTGGCGCTGGAAGATGCGGGCTTGCAGGTGACGGATATTGACTACATCAACGCGCACGGCACCTCCACGCCGCTCAACGACAAAAGCGAAACCGCCGCCATCAAAACCGTCTTCGGCGAGCAGGCGTATAAAATCCCCGTCTCATCCACCAAATCCATGACCGGGCATTTATTGGGCGCTTCGGGGGCGGTGGAGGCGGTGTTCAGCATCCTTGCCATGCGCGAGGGTGTCATCCCACCCACCATCAACTATCACACTCCCGACCCCGAATGCGATTTGGATTATGTCCCCAATCAGCCGCGCAAGGCGGTCATCCGGCACGCCATGTCCAATTCGTTCGGCTTCGGCGGGCACAATGCCACTCTCGTATTTAGCCAATTCAAGGGGTGAGAAGCAAGTTCGCGGGCGCTTCTTTTGCCCGCTGATGCACTGAAGGAGTACGGTATGCCATACGCACACATCACAGGCTGGGGGATGTCGGTGCCTGAAACCATTCTGACCAACGACGACCTCTCCAAAATGGTCGAAACCAGCGACCAGTGGATTCGGGAACGCACCGGCATTCGCGAACGGCGGATTGCCAAAGACGGACAGACCACCTCCTCGCTGGGAGTGGAAGCGGCGCTCAAGGCGTTGACGGTTGCCAACCTGCGCCCCACCGACCTCGACTTGATCATCTGCTCCACCTCCACGCCGGACTACCTCTTCCCCGCCACTGCCTGTCTCATCCAAGACCAAATCGGCGCCACTAAAGCCGGCGCCTTCGACCTGCTGGCGGCTTGCTCCGGTTTCATTTACGCGACCAACATGGCGGCGCAGGCAATCCGCAGCGGCTCCATCAAAAACGCGCTCGTTATCGGTTCAGAGACCCTTTCCCGCTTCGTCAACTGGAAAGACCGCAACACCTGCATCCTGTTCGGCGACGGCGCCGGCGCATTCGTCTTGCAGGCAAGCGAGAAACCCGGCGGCGTCTATTCCGCCGTCATGCACTCCGACGGTTCCGGCGGCGACCTGCTTGCCATCTCCGGCGGCGGGAGCGCCCTCCCTGCCAGTGAAGCGACCGTCCATGCAGGGAAGCATTTCATCGAAATGGATGGGAAAGAAGTCTTTCGCTTTGCCACTCGCGTGATGGCTCAGGCAACACTCGAAGCGCTGGAAGCCGCGGGTTTAAGCATCGAAGACGTCAATTGGATCGTGCCGCATCAAGCCAACATCCGCATCATCGAAGCGGCGGCACGCGGGCTCAAACAACCGATGGACAAATTCATCGTCAACCTCGACCGCTACGGCAACACCTCCACCGCCTCCATTCCCATTGCCGCCGTCGAGGCGGTCGAAAAAGGACAACTCAAAGGCGGCGATAAGTTCGTCATGGTGGGCTTTGGCGCCGGGCTGACATGGGGCGCCCTCGCCGCCGAGTGGACGGGACCGCTCCCAAGCAAAGGGCATGTGCGCCCGTCTCAATATCGCGCGCTTGGACGCATCCGCTCGTTTGTGCGCCGTGTCATCCGCTTCATCGAGGGCATCATCTTCCGCCGCGAACTATAATGGCGCATTAACCTTGATTGTGGTACGATACACAAAACACTGAAATAAGGAGTCCCCATGTTTTCACGTCTTGGACCTACAGAACTGATCATCCTTCTGGTGATTATCCTTCTGCTTTTCGGGCCGGGCCGCATTGGCAAAATCGCCGGCGAACTCGGCAAGGGCATCAAATCTTTCCGCGAGGGGTTGAGCGGAGATGAAAAGAAAGACAGCCAGACCGACTCTCAAGGCAACATCGAACCCAAATAAAATCAAAAGGCTCCGCGCAGGAGCCTTTTGATTACAACAGTTTCTTCAATTCTTCGACGCTTGTCACGGGGGACTTGCAGACAAATCCCTCGCATACATAAGCCGTAGGCTTGTTTTCCTTGAGCGGGCGGTCACGTAAAAGGGCAGGCGCATCCTCTTCAGGCGGATAGGCGGACACAGCCAAAACGACATTGGGCAAAAAGCGGGATTGGATAGCCCGAATCAGCGCCGACGCATTCTCTCCACCCACCTCGCTTTGACCTTGTTCAGCGCGTCCGTACACGACTGCAACCTGCTTCACGTTCCCCCCAGCCATATCCGCCGCAGACAGCCACCTCGCAAAGGCGGCAGGATAGCGGGTCGCCATGCCGACGACGAGCCGCAGCGCTTTTTCCGCCAGGTCGCGGTATTTTCCCTGGCCGGTGAACTCGGCAAGTTTCAACAAGGCTTCGCACGCCAGCGCATTTCCCGATGGGGTGGCGTTGTCTTGCAGGTCTTTGGGGCGCAGGAGAAGTTGACTGCCGCCTTGGGCTGTGTCGAAGAAGCCGCCTGATGGGTCGCTGAATAGTTCGATCATTTCGTCTGCCAGTTCTTTGGCGGCGGCAAACCATTTATTTTGAAAGTCGGTCTGATAGAGTTCGAGCAGACCGATGATGAGCGCGGCGTAGTCATCGAGGAAGACTTCGTTTGTAATGCGCCCTTCCCGCCAAGCGTGCCTGAGTTTTCCGTTTGGGCGGAGGGCGGAGAGTAAAAACTCTGCGTTGCGCGTAGCCAGACTGTGATAATTGGTGTTCAATGGAGCAAGCAGCAAAGATGCCGATTTTGTATCATCGTCGTCTGGAGGAATGAGGCGCGCCGCTTCGGCGAGGGCTGCCAGCATGAGTCCGTTCCAGGAGGTGAGGATTTTGTCGTCGGTGGCGGGGCGGGTGCGGGAGTTTCGGACGGCGAGCAAACGGGCGTGGCACCCAGCCAGTTTGGCGGGAACAGTTTCGAGGTCCAGTTTGAAGCGGGCGGCGAGTGAGGCGTCATCCAAGGCGCGTTGTAAAACCGTCTTGCCCTCCCAGTTGCCTTTGAAGGTGATTCCGTAAGCCGCTTCGAAAAATTCCGATTCGTCTTTCAATGTTTCGCGGACTTGTTCGAGTGTCCAGACGTAGAATTTCCCTTCTTCGCCTTCCGAGTCGGCGTCGAGGCTGGAGTAGAAGCCGCCGAGGGGGTGGGTCATTTCGCGGGCGATGAAGTCGAGGGTTTCGCGGACGATGCGCTCGAAGAATGGGTCGCCCGTGATTTGCCAGGCGTGAAGGTAGGCGCGCGCCAGTTGGGCGTTGTCGTAGAGCATTTTTTCGAAGTGTGGAACGCGCCAGAAGTTGTCCACGCTGTAGCGTGAGAAGCCGCCGCCGACCACGTCGTACATGCCGCCGCGCGCCATGAAGTGAAGGGCATGCAGGGCGGGTTTGAGGGCGTCGGTGTTGCCCTGGCTGTGGCGGCGGAGGAGGAATTCGATGCTCATCGGCTGGGGGAATTTGGGCGCTGTGCCCCAGCCGCCGTAGCCCCAATCGTAGGAGTCGAGCAGGTTTTTGACCGCGGCATCGAGGTGGGCTTGGGTAAAGGCAGCGTCAGCAGGGAGGTTGGGGTTGAGCGCCTGCCTGAGATGCGTTGTGACTTCTTCGCTGACGCGGAGGATTTCGGCGGGCTGTTCCTTCCAGGCGCGGACAATGCCGCTGAGCACGTCCTTGAAGGAGGGCATGTTGTAACGAGGCGCGGGAGGAAAGTAGGTGCCGGCAAAAAAAGGGCGCAAGTCAGGAGTGAGGAAGACGGACATGGGCCAGCCGCCGGAGCCGGTCATGGCGACGGTTGCTTGCATGTAGATGGCGTCGAGGTCGGGGCGTTCTTCGCGGTCCACCTTGATGTTGACGAAGTGCTCGTTCATGAAGGCGGCGGTTTCAGAGTCTTCGAACGACTCGTGCGCCATGACGTGACACCAGTGACAGGCGGCGTATCCGATGCTGAGGAAGATGGGCTTGTTTTCGGCGCGGGCTTTGGCAAGCGCTTCTTCGCCCCACGGGTACCAGTCCACAGGATTGTTTGCGTGTTGAAGAAGATAGGGGGAGGTGGTGGATGCAAGGCGGTTGGGCATGGTTTTCACATTATAGCCCAAGCGAGTAGGTATGCCAGCCCGGCGACGGAAAAAACTCTGTGGCAATCCACCCATTGCCAACAAAACCGCCTCGTAGCCTCAGGGCGAAGCCCTGTCCGCTGTGCGAGGTGTTGGGCGCACCTTTCATTGCTCATTCAAACTTCGAAACCCGTCGCGCAATTGCTCTGTGAGATTGGACAATTCCTCCAACTCGGACTCATTCAAACACAACCATGCCGCGAAGAAGAGACGTTCCGTCTCCGCTTCGACCTCCGCCCGAACCTGCCTGCCCGCGTCGGTGGCATTTACTCCGCCTGCTCTTTCCTCCGCCCACCCGCGCCTGATGAGTTCTCTCATATCTCCTGCGTGGACTTCCTCCGTTACGCCGCGCTTGCTGAGTTTGCTGTGCAGGTCGGCGAATATCAGCGCGTCGTTCTGCGAGAGAATATCGAGTACTTCCCACGTATGACCTTCAACTCCATGCGCGCTCCACGTGGCAAAATAGCAATCATCGCGGTGCCCTTCTAACAGGAAGCAGTGGGCAATAAGAAACTATCTCAAAACCCTTTGAAAGCATATAATGTACTTGCCCACAAAGGAGGATGAGCAATGAAGAAAAAGAAACCCTTGCCGACAATCTGGGAAGTTCCGGATGAATTGTGGGAGCGCATCGAACCCCTCATCTTGGAATTCGACCCGCCCAAAAACACAGGCAGGCCGCGCGTCAATCCGCGCAATGTGCTGGACGCCTTGATTTTTCGGATGCGCACGGGTTGTCAATGGAATCGCATTCCCCGCGTCTATGGGGATGATGCCACAATCCATCGGACGTTCCAGCATTGGGTGGAAATCGGTTTGTTTCCCAAGATTTGGGCAGTGTTGGTGGAAGAATGCGAAGAGTTGGGATTGGTGGATTGGGAATGGCAGGCAGCAGATGGAACGCTGGGCAAAGCGCGTCTGGGAGGGGATGAAATCGGTCCCAACCCGACGGACCGAGGCAAAAATGGCTCGAAAAAGAGCATTTTGACGGACAGTCAGGGTGGTCCGCTGGCGATTGTGGTGGCCGGGGCGAATGTGCATGACGCGAAATTGCTGGATCAAACCATTGAAGCCATTGTGGTGGAACGACCCAAAGTGACCGAAACGAAGCCGCAGCATTTGTGTCTGGACAAAGGCTACCATAACCCAAGCGGCGAGGCGGCGATAGCGAAGCATCACTACACCGGGCATGTCCGCCGCATTGGGGAAGAACCGTTGGGCAAGGGTAAAAAAAGCCTCCTGCTCGACGGTGGGTGGTGGAAAGGACGTTAGCATGGTTATCCAAATGCCGCGGTTTATTGATCCGTTACGAAAAGAAGGCGAAAAACTATCTGGCGCTTCTTCAACTGGCTTGCGCCATGTTCTGGTTTCGCCGATTGGCGCAAAATGCCTTTTGAGATAATTTCTTAGCCTCGCGCTGGTTGGTTGGCGCGATCTTCCTGGTTTCCGCCCTTGGCAAGTTTCGGGATATGCCGGCTTTTCTCTCTATCGTCTTCGACTATCAAATTCTTCCTCCGGTCTGGGCGAGGCGCTTTGCCGTTGCCTTGCCGTGGCTGGAGATAAGTGAGCCGCTCCATCCTTTTGGATGAAGTGATTTTGCCTCTCGTTATGAGCCTTGGCGGCGCAGTGTTGCTCTACCGGCTGTTCAGGCAAATTGTTCATTTGGCTCAATGGGGAAATAGATAATGAATGGTTTCTGGCTGGTAAGTTATATCGTCCTTTGGCTGGTGGCAATTGGAGAGGGGCTGGTGATCCTGACGTTGGCGCATGAGATTGAAGAGCTGCATGAGCGCCTGGATACTTTACATCGCCATTCTCATCAGGACGATGTTGAAAATCAGACTGTTCGTGAGGTGGAAAGAGAGAGGTAGGAAAAGCTAAGGGAGCAGCGAACTTGGCAGGGGATTTGGAGGAGGGCGACGAGCCAGGAGAGAAGTTGGAACTTTATCTTTGTCATGATAGTCTTATTGTAAGCGATTTGAATTCCCGCTTGGAAACGGCGTTACCGGGTTTATCAGATGATTACCCTGCGCGCCGAGAAAGCAGGTTGTGATGATGGCATCCGTTCGATTTCCATCAAAACTTCTTCTGATTTTGGTCGTCTTGCTCATTCAGGGTTGCGGCGCGACCTCATCGCCTGCCGAATTGCCGGTGATTCCGACCGGGACCAAATCAAAGGCACCTACGGCGGCGCCTTCCCGCGTCCCTCCGCCGTCCGCTATCAATACCCCCACTCCCAATTTTGCAGCTACTCTGCACGTCGTTGCAACGGCACAGGTGGACGCCATACTTTCGACCGTTCAGCCTGTCGTTCTGAAGCAGTATCCATCCTCGGACGGAAAATGGCGGGTGGATGTGATTCGCTATGATTGTACTAATTTTCCCGGCATGGTTGATGCGGTGGCGTATGAACAATTGAAACTCATCAACATTGCCGAGGGAACAGAAAAAATCATTGAAGACGAGCTGCAAAACTGCGGGGGCATTGGCTCTTATGGCTTCAAAGGTCTCTATTGGTCTCCGAGCAGCCGTTATTTTTACTACACCGATTGGCGTGAAGGTTATCCCGAAGGTTGCGGCACCTATCTTGTCCCCTTTATCTACAGGCTGGATGTGTCCTCTCAAGCAAGCGTTCCAGTTGGCGGCGGACACCTTTCACCAGACGGGACCAAACTTGCCATGTGGGATGGCGATGATATTGTGATTTGGGACCTTGACAGGGGCGAAATCGGGCGGGTGCGCAGCCTGGTTCCTGATTTTTTTGCGGGGGAAATCGCCTGGTCGCCGGATTCCCAATCGCTGGTGTATTTGCAAGCAGAATTCGACTGCGCCCCTCATTACGGCGAGACGTATGTCGTCCGTCTGGATTTTGATAAAAACTCTCAAACCCTGTTGATCAAGTATCCGCCGCCGGGATTAGGAGGCGTGGACTGGTTTACGCCCGGCCAGATTACCCTGAGGGATGGCGACGGGAATTACTGGACCTATGATTTTTCCACGCGGGACACAACGTTTTTGGGGCGAACACCGTTTACCCCAACGCCCGTTCCGCCCGGTGTCTTCGCTTTGGTGTTTTACCCTCCCCTGGTTGTGAATTACGACCCGTCTGAATGGAAAGACGAATCGCGCTATGCCGACAACAAGTCCATGACGAATTTTTTGCAGTCACGGCGTTTAAGCACGTGTACCATTGGAGTGCAGGGACCAACGGATTTCAACGGTCCTCAACCGCAGTTTATCCCTGCGCTTCTGGGTGACATTCGCTATTCTATGATTTTCTGGGGAGAAACAACGCCATCTGTCATATCTGCCTGGTACATTGAAGATCAGTCACTGACTGATTATAACTATGCAGCAGGTCTCCCTATTTTCGCTGTTCAGGCAAGCGTCAGCGAATGGGATGCGTGTAAGGCGCTGGCAGAGAAGGTGTTATCTACCTTGCGAGTTCCCTGAACCTTGTTACTGCAAATACTCCGTGCCGCCTCCGATGATGAAGCGCAGGACCATGTCGTTGACGATCCATTCGATGGGGGCGTGGTCGTCGGTGAAGATGGTTGTCGTTTCGTAATTCGTGCGGAGAGCGGAGAAGGTCACCTGCATGGTGTGGATGAGCAGCGGGTGGACGTTTGGGTCGCTGGAAAGCGCCAGCAGGTTGGCGGCGAAGTTTTCGGCTTGCGTCGGCTGTTTGGTGGCAAAGATGACCGTGTTCAGCGAGCCGGGCACGTCCACCAGGTAAATGGAGGGGAAGACCGTCGCCATCGTGGTCGCCAGTCCGTTGATGAGGCGGCGGTCGCCGGGGATGGAGGCAGAGTTGATGGTCAGGACCCCGTCCTCGGTCAGGTGCGAAGCGACGATGCGGAAGAATTCTTGCGTGGTCATGTGCGGAGGAATGTACGGGGGACGATAAGCGTCCACAGAGATGATGTCGTATTTGTGTTCGCTGCGCTCGAGGTTCAGGCGTCCGTCGCCGATGATGACGTTGAGGTTGGGCATGGTCATGCCGAAGTATTCGCGTCCCACGCGGACGATTTCGGGGTCGAGTTCGTAGCCGTCAATGGGGATGCCGCCATAGACGGCGGTGAGTTGACGGGCGGTGGTGCCAGCCGCCAGCCCCACAATGGCAGCGCGCTGAATGTCGGACGGTTTTTTGCCGGCGTAGAAGTAGGGACCTACAAGCACCTGATCCCAGGGACCGTCGTATTGCAGAGTGTTCGGGCTGTAAATCGAATGCACGCCCTGCCCTTCGTTCAGGCGCAGAAGCGTGAACTCGCCCGCTTGCTTGACCTGAATGTAGTTGTACGCCGACTCAGTCTCGTAGATTTGCCCGACGTTGTTTTTGACGGATTGGTTGGCGGCAACGATGGCAATGACCGCGAGAAGGATGGGCATCCAGAGATGTTTGAGCGCCTCTCGCCGCCCTGCGAATTTTCCCAGCCCTGCCAGCGCGACGAACAGCAGGACGAGGCTGAACAATAAAAATGTCCGCGTGGTGCCGATGGCGGGGATGAAGACCAGCGTGGGCAGAAACGTCCCGATGAACGAGCCGAGGGTGGAGATGGCGTAGATTTGTCCGGAGGTTTGCCCGGCGTGGGCGGTGTCGTCCACCAGCAGGCGGATGGCGAAGGGCGAGATGGTGCCAAGCAATGTGATTGGGACGATGAACAGGATCAGCACAGCGAGGAACGACGCGCCTAGGATGCCGATGTTCAGCGCGTCGAAAGCGTTCGCCGCGGACCTGAGGACTGGTCCGGCGGCATAGGGGACGAGTCCCAGCGTGAACGCGCCCCACGCCAGGATGCGGTACATGGCGGCGGGGGTGGGGTTGGCGTCCGCCCATCTGCCGCCGAGGAAGTAGCCGAACGTCAGGTAGATGAGGATCAGCCCGATGATGCTCGCCCAGACGATGTTGCTCGTGCCGAAGACGTTGCCGAGCAGGCGCCCGGCGGCAAGTTCGGCGGCGAGGGTGGTCATGCCGGAGACGAAGACGGTGAAGAGGAGGTAGCGTTTCAT
>DYID01000008.1:60323-64943 GCA_020723805.1 Anaerolinea sp.
TCCACTGTGACGTTGTAGGCGTTGGCAATGGTAATCAGCGTTTGATAGGGCTGGACTTCGTGAACGATTCTGCCGTCGGCGTCGGGCGTGGCAAGCGCAACCATGCCGCGCGGCGTGGGTGTGGCGTAGCCTGCCGTGTTCTTATTTGGGATGAACAATTTCTGTCCGGTCTGGAGCGGCACGCTGCGGGAGATGTTGTTCCAGGTTTCGATGTCTTGAATGGTGACTTGATAAGCGACAGCAATCGCCCAAAGCGACTGTCCCTGCTGGACGACGTGATAGACCCTGCCTTCGGCGTCGGGCGTGGCGATCTGCACCGGGACGATGATCTGCGGCACATACCCTGAGCCTGTTCCACCGCCCGGCTGTGACGTGCCCGCCGGTACGGAGGGCGGCCCGCTTCCGCACGCCTGCCCGCCGACATACGCCGCCTGCAGGACGTAGTACGTCTTGCCGTTGTAGGTGGCGACGCCGGCGCCCACGTGACAATAGGCGGGGTCCACTGCCGGGCGCATGTGATCGGGGTCTGCCCAGACCGCCATGATTTCGTCAATGCCCATGCCGCCCCAACTCACGGCAAAGTTTTCGGTTGCCCACACCGTTGCGCCTCCGCCGTAGCCGGCGGCGGCGAGGCGTCCGCGCACGTTGCCGATGTGCCAGGACATGTTGTTGACCGCCATCGTCTCTGCGGTGGATTGGGCGACCGCGTTGATGATAGGGTCTTCGATGAGCGGCGGCAAGCCGTAGGAGACGCGCAGGGTGTTCATGGCGAGGATCAACTCATACGCGCTGACCTGACCTGCCGGCGCGCTGGGTTGTTCTGCGCGAGCGATTTGAGGGCGGGCAAGCGCTCCCATTCCAAATGTCAGAAGGAAGAGCCAGCCAAAAAAATGTTGAAAACGCATTGGGCAATTATAATTCCCCGCCAGCCTGCGCCGGCTTTTGGGCGGTTTGTGTGGTAAAATCCCGCCCGCTTGTTACAGAAATTCTATTTCATAGAGCGAAGGTAATCCCGCTGCGGCGGGGTGAGAGGCGCTCGAGGAGTAAAGATGGAGAAAGTAGTACTCAAGGCAACCAAACGCGATGTGACCGGCAAACAGGTGAAAGCCCTGCGCCGCGAAGGCAAACTGCCGGCGGTCATCTATGGCAGGCACACCGAGCCGGTCAATATCGTGTTGGATGCGCATACCGCCTCGCTGGCATTGGCGAAGGCGAGTTCGTCCACACTGGTCACCGTGGATGTGGACGGCAAGGAATATCCGGTGCTGGTGCGCGAAAAACAGCGCGATTTCATCAAGAACCGCCTGCTGCACGTGGACTTCCTTGCCGTGTCGCTGACGGAAAAACTCCGCGCGACCGTATCGCTCAATTTCGTGGGCGTGTCGCCGGCGGTCAAAGACTTCAACGCGGTGTTCGTGCACAACCTCGAACAATTCCACGTGGAATGTCTGCCTGCCGACCTGCCCGAACGGATTGACATTGACATCTCCATGCTCAAGCGCGTGGGCGATGCCATCCGTGTGGGCGACGTGGTCCTTTCGGATAAAATCCGTGTGTTGGAAAACCCCGACACGGTGGTGTGTGTGGCAAGCGCGCCGAAGGTGGAAGAAGCCGCCGCGGCAGGCGCCGAAGCCGGCGCTCCAACCGCCACCGAACCCGAACTGGCGGTGGAACGCGGCAAGAAGGAAGAAGAGGAAGAATAACTTTGCTCTTCACGAACTGGGACGCACATGCGTCCCAGTTTTTTTTCAATACCCCAGCACGTTCAGAAAATCCACCGTGACGCGCGCCGTGGCGCCCCAAAGCAACTCCCCGTCGTAGGGATGATACGCAATCAGCGGGCGTTTCATGCCGGACCGTTCGAACTGCCAGCGGTTCGACGGCTCTGCCAGCCACCCCAGCGGAATCGTGAACACGCGCGCCACTTCGTTTCCCTCCACCCGCAGGACGGTGGGCCATTTGACCACGCCCACCACCGGCGTCACGCGGAAGTAGGTGATGGTGATGAGGTTGGCAAGCCTGCCCAAAATTTTCACCTCCTGCGGGCGGATGCCGATTTCCTCCTCCGCTTCGCGCAAGGCGGTTTCTTCGGGGGTGGTTTCGCCATCGTCACAGGCGCCGCCGGGGAAGGAAACCTGCCCCTTGTGCGACTCGACCTTCTCGGTGCGGCGCGTGTAAAGCAGATGCCATTCATCGTCCTGCCAGATGAGCGGCACCAGCACCGCCGCGCATTTGAGGTGCGTCTCATCGGTGAGCGTCACTTCCGAAAACCCATCGGAGGAAGGTCCGGCAGACTGGAGCGCCTCATGCAGACGGCGGGCAATGAATTCTTCGCTGAGTTGGAGGTTCATGGAGTTTCACGGACGGGGCTTCCGCAGTAACCGCATTCGGCGGTCATTTCGTCCAGCCATTCCACCTCGTCGGGGCGGAGCGGCGCGCCGCACGCGGGACAATGCGTGGGCAGGATGCCGCGTTTGGCAGGCATGGCGGAGGGAACCGCCGCGGGCAACACAGACTGAAGCCACGCCTCCATGGCAGACGCTTCGGCTTTCAGCCCGCGTTCATTGAGTTCGCTGACTGTTCGACTGCCCGCTTCACCCAGCCGATGATATTGTCCGCGCTGCACCAGCAATTCCAGTCCGCGCTTGAGGGAGGGGATGCCTAGCGCTGCTTGACCCGCCAGCAGGCGCGAGCGCCCGGCTTGCAGGTAAAACAACGGCGCGCGCGGTCCGCCGCGTCCATCCGCCGCGCGGGCAATCTGCTCCAGCAATTCGGCGGCGCGGCCATATTCGCCCTTTGAAAGAGCGAAATTTGCCTCTTGAAGAATCGGCGGCACTGCCGGGGCAAGCGACTTTCGAATTTGGCGGCGAAACATTCTGCGCATCATGATTTCTCCTTTACGAAATTTTACCTGCTTGCCTTCTCCACCAGATACACAATCGAAACGTAATCCTTCCCTGTCGCGGCAGACATGCCGATTTCACAGGGGATATTGGATGAGTAATAACCGCCGTAGCCGCGCGTGTTGACCTCGGCGGATTCTTTTTGCGTGGCGGAGGCGGTCAGTTCGGGATACAAGAGACCGCGATCACCGGCAAAAGCGCAGCAGCCAAGATTCAACGGCACATGCGCGGACCTCGCGCACTGCTTCGCGATGGCGAGCATTTTCCCGTCCAAGCCGAGGCGGCGGAGGGAGCAGTTGGGATGCAGGACGACTTCTTCGTCCACGGGATGGATTTCGAGTTTGGGTAAAACGTGGTCGTGCAGAAATTCGATGCCGTCGAGGAGGGTCAGTTTTTGCCAGAGGGTTTTATCCGCCGCGTCGAGTTCGCCTCCGCACGTGCGAAGGGAGTGCGTGCAAGAGGTCGTGTCTATGACGATGGGATATTTTCCCTGCTCCGACCATTCCCACATGGCGAGCAGCGTTGTGTGAAGCATGGTTTTGTACGCCCGCGTGTAGCCCTTGGAGGCGAAGGGCATGCCACAGCAGTGACCGCTCACGCTGGCGGGGATGTGGAGGTGGGTGCCGGCGCGGTGGGCGATGGTCTGGAAGACAGTGGAAAGTGGGAAGTGGTCTTTAGGGGTTCCCAGTTGGCGGGAGACGCAGGAGGGGAAGTAGATGAAGTCTGTTTTGACCTCACCCCTAACCCCTCTCCTAAAAGGAGAGGGGAACGGGATCGAGTCGTTCCACTTTGGCAAAGTCGTTTTCGAGAGTTTTTCCACCGTCCGTATGACGGAGTTCATTCCGTCCACGCCGATGATTTTTTCGGCGGTGTGTCCAAGCGTTACACCGATCCCGATAGTCTTTTCGACCAAAGCGAATTTGTTTGCAAGCCACTCCGCCCGCTTTCCACCCTTCGACTTGCTCAGGGCGGCGCTACCTACTCTTCCACCCTCCACTTTCTCTGCTCTTAATTTCTTGATGTACTCTCCCGTATTGATTCCCACCGGGCAGGCAGTGGCGCACATGCCGTCGGCGGCGCAGGTTTCGATGCCAGCGTAGAGAAAGTCATTTGAAAGAGAATCAGCCATCCCTGAGTCCGACGCGGCGAGGCGCAGGGAGGCAAGTTCACGCTGAACGACGATGCGCTGCCGGGGAGTCAGAGTCAAATATCGGCTTGGGCATTTCGACTCGCAAAATCCGCATTCGATGCACTTGTCAATTTCGGGCGCGACCATGGCGATACTTTTGACGTGCGTCACGTGCGCCTGCGGATTGGGGTTGATGACGACGCCGGGGTTGAGCATGTTGTCGGGGTCGAGCAGAGACTTGATGTCGCGCATGATGGCGTAAGCCTCCGCACCCCATTCGGTTTCGACGAACGGCGCGGTGTTGCGTCCCGTGCCGTGTTCGGCTTTGAGCGCGCCGTCGTATTTGCCGCTGACCACGCGCACCAGGTCATCCATGAAGGCGGCGAAGCGGCGCGTTTCGGCTTCGGTGTTGAACGATTGCGCGATGAGGAAGTGCAGGTTGCCGTCTTTGGCGTGACCGAATATGACGCCTTCCTCGTAGCCGTGTTTGTCGAAGAGATGCTGTAAGTCGGTGACGCCGTCGGCGAGCGATTGGACGGGGAAGACGATGTCTTCGCACAGGAGCGTGGTCGCGGGCGGACGCATCGC
>DYID01000008.1:65043-130682 GCA_020723805.1 Anaerolinea sp.
GCGGCGCGCGCTCCCGATTGCGCGAGCGGATAGATGGCATCCGCCGCGTCCTGCGTGTTCTTGAAATACAGCTGCCCCGTGTACTTGTAGTTGTAATCGGGCAGGGTGTGAAGCACGGCTTCGGCGATGAATCCCAGCGTCCCTTCTGAACCGATGAGCAGATGGAGGAGGATGTCGAGCGGCGAGTTGAAATCGAGGAAGGCGTTGAGCAGGTAGCCGTTGGTGTTCTTCATCTGGTAACGGCGGCGGATGCGGTTTGAAAGTTGCAGGTTGCAGGTTATACGTTCTTTGAGTTCGAGCAATCCCTTTGCAAGGTGCGGCTGTTCGTTCTCGAAGATTTGATGCGCGTTCGGCGTGGCGGTGTCGAGCGTGAAGCCGTTCGGCAGGACGAAGGTCATCGAGTGGATGGTGCGGTAGGCGTTCTCGGTCACGCCGCAGCACATGCCGCTGGAGTTGTTGGCAAGGATGCCGCCCATCATGCAGGCGTCAATCGAGGCGGGATCGGGTCCGATGCGGCGTCGGTGAGGCTTCAGCGCGCTGTTGAGGAATCCTCCCACGATGCCGGGCTGTGCCCGGATGAGTTTCGCGTCGTCTTCGATGCTGTACCTGCCCCAATGCTTGGAAATATCCACCAGAATCCCGTCCGTCACGGCTTGACCGGAGAGACTGGTCCCTGCCGCGCGGAAGGTCATGGGGATTTTGTGTTGTTGGGTGAATTTGAACAGTGCCTGGATTTCCCCGATGGAGTTGGGCTGTACCACCGCCTGCGGCACGAGCCGAAAATACGAGGCGTCGTTGGCGTAGGCGATGCGGTCAATCAGGCGGGTATGGATGCGGGACGGGTGGAGGATTTGGGAGAGCCGTGCGGCGAGTTCCATGCTCCCATTGTACATTTGTTTGAAACCGCTTACAACTTGGGTGATTAACTGATGTTACGCATCGTCCCGAAGGTTTTAGCGTTCAACAAGTTTTTCTCAGAAAACCTTCGGGACGTTCTGGGAAAGGTGAGTGATTAACTCACCTTACGCAGTTCCTTCGTAGCGCGACATTTATGTCGCCTGAAAACGCGAGATGAATCTCGCGCTACCGCGTAACATCAATGATTAATATTTTCGGTTTCCAAACGACTCGTTCAAATCGGTGAAGAGGGTTTCCGCCTGGTAGGTGCGGTCGGTGACGGGACTGAGGCGCGCTGCCATGCTCTTGGTGATGAGCGGGACGGGTTTCCGCCCGTAGAAGTGTTTGTGATACAGGATGTTTGCCCCAGCCTCATCCCATGCCCAATTAAGATGGGTATAACGCGAAGCGTCGAAGGGACGCAGATAGCCGGTCAGCACTTTGCGTTTGTGGATGCTGACGTAATGCTCGAAGTAGGTCATCACCAGTTCGCGGAAGTTTTTATAGACCGGCTCGCGGAAGCCCAAAAAGATGTAATTGGTCTTTGCCACGGCTCCCCAGCGACCTTCGATCTGATACAGCGCCAGAACGTGATCGTCATCCACACCGGGGTCGGGGACGATGTCGAGCAGGAGCGGCTTGAATCCGATGCGCCACAGGCAGAGCGCGGCGAGGAAGCCGCCGTCGAGGCAGTGACCCTGATTGTCCAGCATCACATTGAGGGGGGAACGGTCACGCTCTTCGCCTTTGTAGGTCACCGTATCAAGGTAGTTTTGAATGGCGAAGGGTGTGTCGAGGCTGCGGAAGACGCGGCGCAAATGTTCGGGCAGGCGGGATTCGAATTGAGCGATGAAGTCCATGGCTTTTTTTTTCGGCGCATTATATCGCAATGTGTAACTCACCATGCCGCAAGGATGGAGCGGCTCATGTTGTGGAGTTAGCCAAAGAACGGTTGAGCCCATCTTTGTTTGCCATGTTCTTCGCCGGCGGGAGTGTCCAATGTCGTGGGTTTAGCCACAGAGAGCGTAGAGATTTTGAGATTTTTCTCAGAGATCTCTGTGAGCTCTGTGGCAGAAAAATCTTTAGCCCATTCTTTTAGACACTCTCTCGCCGGCGGGTTTCTGGTATTGTTCCTGCTCTTGTGCTAGAATCCATTCGCAAGTGCATGAGGTTTGGTGGTCCGGCAATCAGAAGGGGAAAGTTGTTTCACTTCCTGGCGCCTGGGTGTCTGAGATCCCGTCGTCATGCATCGTCGTTCCGTTTTTTGCCGCTGGCGGTTGCTTCACCGCCCGGCGCCACCTAGGAGAAGAGTCTTTCTATGGAAGCGAAACTTTATGTCGGAAACCTGCCCTATAGCACAGAGGATGCCGACCTGCAGAATTTGTTTTCGCAGGTTGGGACGGTGAAGTCGGCGCAGGTCATCAAGGATCGCGCAAGCGGACGCTCGAAGGGCTTCGGCTTTGTCGAGATGTCCAGCGCGGAGGAAGCCCAAAACGCCATCAGCAAGTTTCACGGGCAGGATTTTGGCGGGCGCGCGCTCACTGTGAACATTGCCCGTCCGCGTGAGGAACGCCCGGGCGGCTTTCGCAGCGGCGGAGGGCGTGGACAGGGCGGTAACCGCGAACGCAGACGCGATTACTAGACCGTATTATTCTCCGTAACCTTTGAGCCAAATGGGCAGGCGCCAACCATTTGGCTCAAAATTTTTGCCTTGTTCTCCGTATGTCTGATTTGACTCGACCCGTTTATCTGGAAGTTCATCTTTCCCAACTCAGGAAAAATCTTGAAGCCATCCGCGCACATGTCACACCGGCAAAGGTCATGCCGATGGTCAAGGCGAATGCCTACGGTCACGGCGTGGACGGGGTGGCGCCGTTCATCGAGCCGTATGTGGATGCTTTCGGCGTTGCCCTGGTGGAGGAAGCGATTCATTTGCGGCGGCTGGGTATCACCAAGCCGATTCTCGTCGCCGGCGGGACTTTACCGGAGCAAGTGCCTCTGTTTGCAGAGTATGACCTGACCCTGACCGGTTCCTCCGTCGAATTGCTCGATATCGCCGAACAGATTGCCCGGCAAAGCGGCAAACGCATCAAGACTCACCTGAAGATTGATACCGGCATGGAACGGGTGGGCGTTCACGAATACGAAGCGGAGGGGCTCATCCTGAAGGCGGCGGCGTGCCCTCATTTGGACGTGGAGGGGATTTACACCCATCTCGCCAACTCCGAACTGGGAGACCGTTCGTTTTCCCTGTTGCAGTTGGAGCGCTTTCAGGAAGTCCTGCATCTCTACGAACGGTTGAGCCTGCCCGTTCCCTCACTGCGGCATGTGTGCAACTCCGGCGGCATCCTCAACCTGCCGCAGGCGCATTTCGACATGGTGCGACCAGGGATTTTGTTCTACGGCATCTATCCGGGTCCCGAAGTGGAACGGGTGGTGGAGGTACAGCCGGCGGTCACCTGGCGTGCGCGGGTCTCGTACTCGAAGCGGATTCGGCCGGGGCGTCCGGTCAGTTATGGGTCGTTGTGGCAGGCTGAGGCGGAGTCCCGAATCGTCACCATCCCGTGCGGCTATGCCGACGGCTACTTCCGCCGCATGACGAATCGCGCGCAGGTGCTGATCCGCGGGAAGAAATATCCGCAGGTGGGGCGCATCTGCATGGATCAATTCATGGTCAACGTGGGCGATGACGAAATTGACATTGGCGAGGATGTCGTCCTGCTGGGCGGCGGCATCCGCGCCGAAGACCTGGCGGAATGGGCTGGCACGAACGAATACGAAGTGCTGACGAGCATCAGCGCCCGCGTGCCGCGCGTGTATGTGCGGGAGTGATGGTAGAATGGGGCGGCTTTGAGGTGACCCTTGAAAACTTTGTTTCAACGTTATTGGCAGATTCTTCTGATTGCGATTGTGATTGTGGCGCTCGATCAATGGACGAAGAGCCTGGTGCGTGCCAGTCTTCCGCTGGGCGGCACATGGCTTCCCGAGTCGCTCGCCTGGCTCAGCCCCTACGCCCGCATTGTCCACTGGTATAACACCGGCGCGGCGTTTGGTATTTTTCAGCAGGGCGGCATGGTCTTTACCGTACTTGCCTTTCTGGTCATTGGCTTGATCCTTTACTATTACCCTCACGTCGAACAGGCGGACTGGTCTCTGCGTCTTGCCATGTCCATGCAGTTAGGCGGCGCGGCTGGCAACCTGATTGACCGCCTGACCATTGGGCATGTGACCGATTTCATTTCGGTTGGCACCTTTCCCGTCTTCAATCTGGCAGATGCCAGCATCACGGTCGGCGCGGCGGTATTGTTCCTCGGCGTCTGGCTGACGGAACGCGCCGAAAAGCGGCACAAACAGGAAACCCCGCCCGCCGAGAAACCCAGCGAAACCTCCAGTGACTGAGCGAATCGTCACCCTCCGTTTTGAAGACGAAACCCCGCAGCGACTCGATAAATTCCTCACCGCGCAACTGCCGGAATTTTCCCGTTCGCGGATTCAAAGCCTGATTGCCGACGGCTGTGTGGATGTGAACGGTCGCCCCGCGCGGAAGGCTGGTCAGCCTCTCGAAGCCGGCGCCACGCTGACGGTTCGGATTCCTCCCCCCGCTCCCAGCGGACTGATCCCCGAAAACATTCCCCTCGACATCGTGTTCGAAAACGACGAACTGATCGTGGTCAACAAGCCTGCGGGCATGGTTGTCCATCCCGCGGCAGGACACGCCTCCGGCACCCTGGTCAATGCCGTGCTGGGTTATGACCCTGAACTCGAAGGCATCGGCGGCGAGGAACGTCCTGGCGTCGTCCACCGCCTCGATAAAGAGACCTCCGGACTCATCCTGCTTGCCAAGAACGAACGCGCCCATCGCTGGCTGCAAGACCAGTTCCGCCTGCGAAATGTGGAAAAGACCTACCTCGCCCTGGTGGACGGCAGACCGCCCACTCCCGCCGGGCGGGTGGAAGCGCCCATCGGGCGCGACCCCAAAAACCGCAAGCGCATGGCAATCGTCCCGCCCGGCAAAGGACGGGAGGCGGTTTCGGAGTACAAGACCCTCGAAGAGTTCGAAAAGCACACCCTGCTGGAGTTTCATCCGCTCACCGGGCGCACGCATCAAATCCGTTTGCATTGCGCGTTTTTGAAATGTCCGATTGCCGGCGATGAAGTGTACGGGCGCAAAACGCCGAGCATTGTCATCGGGCGTCACTTCCTGCACGCCTGGCGGTTGAAGATTCTCCTGCCGAACGAGAAGACGCCGCGAACGTTCGAGGCGCCCCTGCCGGAAGAACTCGAAAACGTCCTTCGACTTTTACGAAAAGGGAGTTGATTATGGATACCGTTGACCTTCGTTCTGATACTGTGACCAAGCCCACCCCCGAAATGCGCGAAGCGATGGCAGAGGCGGAAGTGGGCGACGATGTCTTTCGCGACGACCCCACCGTCAACAGGCTGGAGGCAATGGCGGCGGAGCGGCTCGGCAAGGAAGCCGCCCTCTTTGTCCCCTCGGGAACGATGGGCAACCTCATCGCTCTGCTGGTTCACTGTCAGCGCGGCGATGAGGTCATTTTGGGGAGCAAATCCCACATCTATTTGAACGAAGCGGGCGGCATGGCTGCGCTGGGCGGGATTCAGCCCTGCCCGGTCCCG
Organism: Anaerolinea sp.; assembly: GCA_020723805.1. Taxonomy (GTDB): domain Bacteria; phylum Chloroflexota; class Anaerolineae; order Anaerolineales; family Villigracilaceae; genus Defluviilinea. The sequence goes on from DYID01000008.1 coordinate 70,579, forward strand.
AATCAAAAAGATGGCACGCTGGCGCTGGACGACATTCTCGCATCCATTCGGACCGAGGACGTGCATCATCCCATCACGCGTTTGATCTGCCTCGAAAACACCCAGAACATTTGCGGCGGCGTGCCGCTGACGGCGGAATACACCCGCCGGGTGGCGGAGATTGCCCGCACTCACAATCTTGCCCTGCACATTGACGGCGCGCGTCTCTTCAATGCGGCGGCGGCGCAAAATGTGGATGCGAAAGAACTGGCGGCGCCCGCCGATTCGGTCATGTTCTGTTTGAGCAAGGGACTGGCGGCGCCTATTGGTTCGATGCTGGTGGGAACGGCGAAATTCATTGCGCGGGCGCGGCACATCCGCAAGATGCTGGGCGGGGGAATGCGGCAGGTGGGTGTGATTGCCGCGGCGGGCATCATTTCGCTCGAAAAAATGACCGCCCGCCTGAGCGAGGATCACCTCCGCGCCAAAAAACTGGCAGACGGTTTGCGTCAACTGCCCGGCGTCCTGCTGGATGAAGGCTCGCCCCATACCAACATGGTGTATTTCAATTTGGGAGAAGATGTTCGTTGGAATGCCTGGCAACTGACGGAGAGACTCAAGGCGCTTGGTGTTTTGGTGGACCCGGACGGTCCGCGTCGTTTTCGCCTGGTGACGCATTATTGGATTGACGACGCGGCGGTGGACAAGGCGGTCGCGGCGTTTGCGCAGGCTTTACAGTAACATTGTGTTATTCCACCCAAAAATCGGCGCCGGGCTCGATCTGATTCCTGCCCCGTTCTTTGGCAACATATAAACGCTGGTCAGCGACATCTATCAGACGGTAAATTTCATCCGCCTCGTCGGGATAGACTGCGATTCCCTGGCTGACGGTGGGGATGGGAATGGTCTGGTGGTCGCGGTCTTCGACGCGCACTGTCCGCATGGTCTCGACAATCCGCATGGCGATTTGATACGCCTGTCTGCCGTTTGCCCCCGGCAGAGAGATGGCAAATTCCTCGCCGCCCCATCTGCCAACGGCATCTGTTTGTTTGATGTTATGGCGAATGGCGTTGCAGAGGGAGGTCAGAATACGGTCTCCCACCAGATGACCATAGGTATCGTTGTACTGTTTGAAATAGTCAATGTCGAGCATGATTAGACTGAGGGGGGTGTGGGATTGCGCCGCTTGTTCGGTTTGTTCCCCCAGCAGTTTGAGAAAATAGCCGTGATTGTACACGCCGGTCAGGCTGTCGAGGCGCACCTGTTCTTCCACCTGAGCGTGCCGCAGGGCGTTATCCAGCGCGAGGGTGACGTGCTGTCCCAGGCTGGTGAGCAACTCCAGGTCGGCGTGGTCGAAGGCGTTGGCGGTGTAGGAAGCGAGGACGAGGATACCGGTCACGTTTTCGGCGCTGAGTGGTACGCCAATCCATGAAAGGCTGGTTTTTTTCTTGCCAATGATTTGCAAATTGACGCCTTCCATGGTCACATCTTCGCGCAGGTCGGGCAGGAACAACTCTTTCTGATTTTTGATGACCCAGCCGGAAAGCGTCCCCGCCAAAGGGACGCGGGTGCCGTTGAAATATTCGCCGTCATCGTAAAAGAGTTCGAGGTTGAGTTGGTCGTTTTCGACAAATCCCAAAAAATAGGTATCGGCGTGGAGGGTATCCTGCAGGGCTGTGTTTAACAGGGAAAGGGTTTTTCCCTTGTCGAGCGTCTGCATGATTTGATGACTGATATTGTTAATGGTTTCCAGTCTGTGGATGTGCTGTTGGGTGGTTTGTTTGAGACGGGTGATGACTTCCAAAACAATGAGCGAAATGAGATAGGGCGTAAACATTTCGAGCGCCCCCTCCAGGGTGTGAACCTGAAGGCGGCTGGTGGACAGGCTGATGAAGCCGATGAGAAGAAAAGTGATGTAAGCAGACCAGCGGTCTGTCGTTGTTGCAACGATGACCACGCCAAAGACGATCAGGGGCTGGATAATTTCCGTTCGATTGGCGGGAAGGAGAAAGGAAAAAACGCCAATACCAATGCCGGTCAAAAGTGCATTGAGCAGTTTGTAAGTTGCCGATTGAAACGCAGAACGCACGAGCAGATAGTGAGCCAGGGCGATGTAGGCAATGCCCAGACCGCCGAAAAATGCCAGCAGAAAATTGGGCGCGGGCGGAGCCGTGAGGGCGTCGGCAACGATGCCTGCCATCAGGGCGGTGGAAGCAATTGTCAGCGGGGAAATGAAGCGTCTGACCTCGTGGGGCGCAAAAGATACGATGGATTTCGTGCTTTTCATGTGATCTTGCGCCCTTCGATAAATTCTTGATAAGGCAATTCTGCCAGCGCCTCCACGATTTCACGGTCGAACAAAACGCCTGCCTGCTCCCGCAGATATTGCAGCGCCTCCTGCGGCGTGGATTTTTTACGGTAATTGCGGTTACTGGTCAGGGCGTCGAACACGTCTGCCACAGCGAAGATGCGGGCATGGATGGGGATTTCGGTGCCTTTGATACCGAGCGGGTAGCCGCTCCCATTCCAGCGTTCGTGGTGATAGCGGACGACCGCCATGCTTTCCTGGAGGAAGGGGATGCGCTCGACGATGCGCGCGCCGATTTCCGGGTGCATGCGCATGATCTTCCATTCGTCATCGGTCAATTGACCGGGCTTGTGCAGGATGGCGTCGCTGATCCCGATTTTGCCGATGTCGTGAAGGAGGGCGCCTCGTTCCAACGCTTTGAGCTGCTCGCTGTTTAATCCCATTTTTTCACCCAACAGGCATGCTAGCCGGCTGACGCGCATGCTGTGCCCTTCGGTCTCGCGGTCGCGTGCATCCAGGGCAGACATCAGCGCTTTGAGGGTCTGGTCGTAAGTCTTTTCCAACTCTTCGTAAGCGGCTTCGAGTTCTTTTGCCTGGCGGCGCGACTCTGCCAGCAGGTTGACGCGCTCCAGCGTGACCGCCGCCTGATTTGCCAGCAGCTGCACGTTGGCAAAGTTTTGTCCGCGAATTTCAGAAATCAACACCCACAGCGCCCCAATGGGACGGGAACGGGTAATCATGGGATAGCAGGCAAGTTCTCCGCGCTCGGTGGTGACGAAGATGCTTTGCCGCGTTTGAATTGCCTGTTGGATGCGCTCCATCGGATGCTGGCGGCGGGGGTGCGTGCCTCGGTTGTCGAGCGCCACTTCCGTTTGAATGTTTCCTTCAGGCGAGATGAGCACGATGCCGGTCTCGATGGCGTTTGCCGTTCTGTGCGCGGCGCGCGCGATGGTTTCTGCCGCCTTGCCCACATCCTCGGTCATCAGGACTTCCTCGCTCAACTGACGGAGCATGGAGGTGATGCTTTCCTTGTTTCGCAGTTCCTGATACAGCCACGAACTTTCCACCGATGCCGCCGCCTGCGAACCGAGCAGACCTGCGAGCGCTTCGTCCTTTTCCGTGAAGAATACGCCGCTGTGTTTTCCAAATACCAGTATGGTTCCAATGCTCAGGCGGTGCAGGCGGATGGGAATTGCCAGGGCGCTCCTTAGAGCGGGGTGATCGAGTTCGAGGGTGTTCGGGCTGACGTACTTCCGTACATCGCGGACGCGAAAAGGGGCGGCGGCATTGAGCGCGGCTTGCAGGAACGGGTCGCCGGCGGGGTTTTTGTTCAGCGAGTCGAGCAGGCGCGGCGCATCGCCGGCATGAGCGGTGCGGGAATAGCCGCCCTGATGGTCGAGCAGGGTGACGAATACAAAGCGCGCCTCGAAGGTTTTGCGGGCAAGCAGGGCGATTTCCTGCACGGCGGCTTCCGGGTCGAGCAGGGAGGCGAGCGAGACGCCGGATTGAATGAGCTCGGAAAGTCTCTGTTGATGACGGGCGCGTTCCCAGGCGCGGGTTAATTCGAGCGCCACACCTTCCACGCTGGCAATGTCCATGTTGTTGAAGGCATGCGGCTTATCCGAGCGGACTTCGAGGATGCCGCTCAATTGCCCGTGAGAAAGCATGGGAGTGATGATTAGCGAGCGGGTGTTTTCATTGTTGAGGGGGATAAAATCGGTATCCTGTGTTGTGTCGTTGATGACGATGGTCTTTTTCTGACGGGTGACGCGCCTATGTACTCCCTCGTTTGCATGTTGGCGATGACCCGGCGGAAGGAGGCTGGTCATGGGACCGCCCGAGGCGAGGGCGACCAGTTGGTGCGTCTCTGCCTCGTACATCATCAGCGAAACGACCGTACATTTCACCACCCGCTCGAGGGTGTTGACGGCAATCTGCGCTGCCACCGGCGGGTCGAGTTCTTCGTTCAACTGATGACCCAGTTCGATGAGATAGGTCAACTGGCTGGTGCGCTGCCGCTCGATGTTGAGTTTTTGGTTGGCAATGGCAAGTTGTTCACGGAGAGTTTCGGTGTTTTGTACAAGTTCCTGCAGGCGCAAGGTTTCCTGTTCCAGTTTCCTTGCACGCGCTTCCACGGCGCTGGTTAGAGATGGAGTCGCGGTGTTGGCAAGGATGCCGTACACGGTCAGGGCGGTGATCAGGCTGGTGAGCAGGAAGCCGCCTCCCCGTACGAAAGAATCGGACGAGTCCGAGAGGAGAAGAATGCCGATGACGATGATTGCCTGGTTCAGGATGAAATGCGCGTTGCCGCGCCATCCCGCGTTGAGCAGGCGGATGACGGAGACCGTCCAAATGGTGGCAGCGGCGAAAAGAGTCGCTCCAATGGCAATCCCTCCCCACTCGGGCAGCGGCGAACGGGGCATGAGGCTGGCAGGTAAAATCAGCAGGCTTTGTGCGAGAATGGAGAGGATGCCCGCCGCAGTCAATTGGATTTGGCTGGAGCGGTCGAGGTTGGAAGATGCCATCATTTTGTAGGTCATATTTTACCTGCAAGACCTCCCGCCCGGGAATCGGTTACTTACAACGTTGCAAGTTGTTCTCTGATATAATTTTTCGAGGGGCGCAGTCCCACATCTTACACGAAAAGAAGCACCCATGATGAATCAATTCATTACTCTACAACAAATAGACGAAGCGGCGGATGCGGTCCGCGCGCGAACCTCCTACAAACCACGCGTGGGATTAATCCTCGGTTCGGGGCTTAACGCGCTGGCTGATTCCGTCCGAGATGCCGACATCATCCCCTATGCCGATCTGCCCCACTGGCCCCGTTCGACGGTGCATGGTCACGCCGGGCGGCTGGTGATTGGCATGCTGGAGGGACAGCCGGTGCTGGTTATGCAGGGGCGAGCCCATTTTTACGAGGGGTACAGCATGTCGCAGGTGACTCTGCCGGTGCGCGTGATGATTCGCCTGGGCATTCCCATGCTGTTCGTGACCAACGCGGCAGGCGGTATCAACCCGTCGTTTGTGCCTGGCGACGTAATGCTCATCACCGATAATCTGAATCTGATCGGCATGGCGGGCGCCAATCCTTTGATGGGACCGAACATTGATGAACTTGGTCCGCGCTTTCCCGATATGAGCCGTTCCTACGATCCCGAACTGATGCAGAGCGCCAGGAAGGTTGCCGCTGAAAATAACATTTCTCTGCGCGAGGGAGTGTATTGCGGTTTGAGCGGTCCGTCCTTTGAAACTCCGGCAGATTTGCGTTTTCTGCGGCTGGCGGGCGCCGATGCGGTGGGTATGTCCACTGTGCCGGAGGTCATCGTTGCCCGGCATGGCGGAATGCGGGTGTTGGGTTTTTCGGGCATCAGCAACAAAGCCAATCTGGACGGTTCCACCATCACCACGCATGAAGAGGTGATCGAGGCGGGCAAGGTCATCACTCCCAAAATCGAGACCATCATCCGCGGCGTGTTACACGCGCTGTAGGTGACGCCTGTGAGTTCGATTTATCGTTCGCTTGCCGCGTACAGCCCGCTCATTTACATTCTGCTGGCAATCGGGGCATTGTATGCTTTCCGCTGGATGTGGAAGGCGTGGCGGGAATGGCGCGATGCCGTGTATTCGCTGGAGCGCGAGTTTGCGCTCAATCGGCTGAGGCGTGCGACTGCCTTTGGGTTTTTGATTCTGCTTCTCTTTTTTGCCGAGTTCTATGTTGCGGCGCTGATTGTGCCGTCCCTGCCCGCCGCCGACGCTTTTGTCACCCCCACGCTGAATCTCCTTGCCACGCCTGCAGGCACCCTGCCCCCCGGTACGGCGCTCCCGCTCGAGACGCCGGCGGTTCAAAGCGGAATGAGCGGCTGTGAAAAAGACAAGATTATGCTGACCTCTCCCAAGCCGGGCGAGGTCATCAAAGGAACGGTGACTCTGACCGGCACGGCAAACACTCCCAATTTCGGTTTTTACAAGTATGAGATTGCCCCGGTCGGCACCAGCTTGTGGACGACGATTGCGGCAGGCGCCAAACCGGTCAAAGACGGCGAACTGGGGAAGTGGGATACCACCGCGCTGGCAAACGGCGATTACTTTTTACAGTTGGTCATCATTGACAACGTGGGCAAGACCCTCGAGCCGTGCATCATCGCGGTGCGGGTGGCAAATCAGTAACGGAGGGTGTGTGGCTTCTTTCGATATTCGACCTGCCAGCGTGCATGACATTCCCAGCCTGATGGCGATGGATCATTCCTGTTCGAGCGAGTACGTCTGGCAGTTGGAACTGCGCAGCGAGCCGAAACGTGTGTCTGCAAATTTTCATGAGGTGCGTTTGCCGCGCGCGGTGACAGTGGCGTATCCGCGCGAACCATCCAGCCTGTTGGAGGAATGGGAGCGGCGCGATGTGTTTTTGGTGGCGGCGCAGGAAGGGCGTGCGGTGGGATATATTGCCGCGATGGAAGAACCCGCCTCGTCCCTTGCGCGGGTGACGGACCTGGTCGTGGCGGCGGCGGCGCGGCGTCAGGGTGTGGCGTCGGCTCTTTTGACGACGGTTCAGGCTTGGGCGTTGGAGCGAGGCGTCCGCCGCATCCTGCTGGAGATGCAAGCCAAGAATCACGCCTGCATCCGCCTGGCGCAGAAATTCGGCTATGAGTTCTGCGGGTATAATGACCGTTACTATCCGACCCAGGATGTTGCCCTGTTCTTTGGGAGAGCATTAAAATAGTCGTGGAAGGAACGCATGTTTAACGGTTGGTACGAAGGTTTACTGGCGGGACTGCAGATCCTCAATAACATTCTCACGGCGGGGATTGCCATCACCGCCTTTTCTTTGTTGTTATACGCCCTGTCGTTCAATCTGCGCGACCGTGTGGCGCGTTCGTTCGCCATCATTCTGCTGTGTGTGGTGGTGGTGTTTACCACCGAAGCCCTGCAAAACAAGACCGTGCCAGACTGGGGGATTGAACTTCTCTTACGGTTACAGTGGCTGGGCATCATCTTTCTCCCTCCCGCCTATTTGCATCTTTCCGACGCTCTGCTGGTCACGGCAGGACGCCCCTCGCGCGGACGCCGGCGGATGGCGGTGCGCCTGGTATATGGTGTGGCGCTCGGCTTTCTGATTCTGCTTGTGCTGGGGCATCTGGTCGGCGGGCTGGTGCCGCACGGTCAACCTGCTCCTTATCTCCGTCGAACCATTTGGACCGAAATTTTTACGTTGTTCTATATTGGAATCATCGGCTGGGCGGGATATAACTTCATCCGCGCCTACCGCCTGATGCTGACGCGCTCGGGACGGCGGCGTATGTTGTACCTGATGGCAGGTGCGACGGCGCCGGCGCTCGGCTCCTACCCGTACCTGTTATATGGTTCCGGCTTTGCGGCGCAATATCCCCTTGTGTTCTGGTCTGCCGTTCTCATCAACAACCTGCTGGTCGCCGTGCTGGTGGTGACCATGGCATACGCCGTGGCGTTCTTCGGCGTTTCCTGGCCCGACCGTGTCGTCAAGAGTCGTCTTTTCAAATGGCTCCTGCGCGGACCGGTGACCGCCTCCACCGCCCTGGCGCTCATGACCATCGTCCGCCGCGCCGGGGAGTATTTTGGCGGCAACCCCTATTCGGGTTTCGTTCCCTTGGTGATGGTGGCAACGGTGCTTTTGCTGGAACATGCCATCACTCTGCTCTCGCCGCTGTGGGAGCGTGTGCTGTTCTTTGGGCGCGACCGTCAGGAGATACAACTCTTGCAGAACATCGAGGAACGCCTGCTGACGCAGAGCGACCTCCAGCAGTTTTTGGAAAACGTGCTGGCGGCGGTGCGCGATCACTTGCAATCGCCGTGCGCCTTTGTCGCGGCGCTGGATGGCGATGACCTCTCTCTGACGGTGGTGGCGGGAAACCGTTCCCTGCTGGAGCGCGAGGACTTGAACGAAGCCTTGCAGGTTGTCAGCCATAACGGCGAGAGCGGAAGACAGGAATTCGTGTGGGATGGGTTTTGGATTCTCCCACTCCACCAGCGCAAAGTCAACGGCGACCGCGATGAAACGCCGCCTTTGTTGGGATTGCTGGGCATTGCACGCAAGTCTGACCGCCCGCTGGAGAGCGATCAGCGTGAAGCCCTTTGGCTGCTGGCAGACCGTGTGGCGCTGGCGCTGGAAGACCGCCGCTTGCAGCAGCGCATCTTCCGCTCGCTCGAAGATCTCCAGCCGCAAATGGACATGCTCCAGCGCATCCGCGCGGCGGGGCGCTACGACACCACCCATACCCTGTTGACTGAACCAGCCTTCGAAGAAGCCGACCTTACAGAATGGGTCAAAGACGCTCTGACGCATTACTGGGGCGGTCCCAAACTGACGAACAGCCCGCTGATGCGCCTGCGCGTGGTGCGGGAGTTCATGCAGCACTATGACGGCAATGCCTCGAACGCCCTGCGCGCTCTGCTTCGTCAGGCGGTGGAGCAAATCAAGCCGGAAGGCGACCGCAAGTTCACCAGCGAATGGATTCTTTACAACATTCTGGAGATGAAATTCATCGAAGGGCGCAAGGTGCGCGAAGTAGCGGCGCGGCTGGCTATGTCGGAAGCGGATCTTTATCGGAAACAACGCGTGGCGGTGGAAGCCGTGGCGCGTGCCATCCTCGCCATGGAAAAAGGCGAGAATTATTTATCGGGAGGGCAGAATGAACGAGCCAAAAAATAACAAAAGGAAACATTACAACGAAATGCCGGTGGTGGATGAAGGCTGGTGGGAATCCGTGCTGGCGGATGAGCAGAAATACTCGGCAGTGTACGCGAAGCCTGTGCTTCCCGTTGCCGCGCCTCAGGAGAAGCTGGCATCCGAAGCAAAGCCCGAACCGCTGGATTGGGACACCATCAAGCGCCTTTACAAAAATGACCATATCCTCGAGATGCAGGTGGTGGGACACAACCGCGGCGGTCTGCTCGTGGAGGGCAACGGGCTGGCTGGGTTCGTGCCGCTTTCGCACCTCATCGAACTGACAGGCAAAGAAATGGACAAGGAGCGCCTGCAAAGCCTGGAAGGCTATATCGGCAGGACGCTCAAAGTCAAGGTGATTGAATGCGTGCCGGAAGATGAGCGCATCATCTTTTCGGAGCGCGCCGCGCTTGCCGAACCCGGCAAGCGGGTGGAGTTGTTCCACACTCTTTCGCCGGGCATGCGCATTGTGGGCAAGGTCACCAACATCACCGACTTCGGCGTGTTCGTTGACCTCGGCGGCGTGGAAGGACTGATCCACATTTCGGAACTTTCCTGGGGGCGTGTCACTCACCCCAGCCACTTGGTGAAACTCGGCGAGGAAATCGAGGTAGAAGTGCTGGACCTCTCCGCAGAGCGCTGCCGTGTGGCGCTCAGCCGCAAACGCCTGCTTCCCAACCCCTGGGAACGCGCCGCCGAAGACTTTCCGCAGGGCAAGATTGTCTCCGCCACTGTCACCAACGTCCTTTCTTACGGCGCATTTGCCAGCCTGGATATCGGCGTGGAGGGACTGATCCATGCCACGCAAATGCCGCTTGCCGAGGGGCAATCGCCCCGCGATTTGTTGACGGTGGGGCAGCGCCTTCAACTGCGCGTCCTGCATGTGGACCCGGCGCATCAACGTCTCGGCTTCAGCATGATGTTGGACAGCCAATGACCAACCATCCTCCGCCGGAGCCCGCCTCCGAACACGAACCCGATTGGCTCGACCGACTGGCGGGCATCCGTCAACACTTTGGGCGTTTTGCCGGCGACATCTTCGGCGTCCTCCTGATTGCCTTTGCGCTCATGACCCTTCTCGCCCTGCCCGGTTATACCGGCGGCGTTTTGTTGACGCTTTGGGCGGGATTTCTTTCCCTCTGGTTTGGGTGGGGGGCATATCTCGTCGTGTTGTGGATGGGATATGGCGGATTTGTCCTATTGCGGCGCGAGGGGAGTCTTCTGCGCTGGCATCAACTCTTCGCGCTCGAAATCGCTTCGCTCCTGACCCTGGGACTGCTGGCGGCAACCGGGGGCAACTCGGTCCTCGAAGCGGAATCGGGCAACTACGGCGGGCGCATCGGCTGGGGCATCACCGCGTTGTTCTGGCGCGCCGGCGAGTTGTGGGGGACGTTGTTGATGTTTGCATTGTGGCTCTTGGCTGTCATGAGCGGGTTCGATTTGTGGACGTGGATCGAGCGCTGGCTGGCAAAGGTCGCAGAGGAGACTCCGCCGCTCGAAACGGCGACCCAGCCTGAGGTCCAGCAAGAAGCGGTTGAAGAGAAGCAGGAAAAGCCGCGGGCGGAGAAGAAGAAGTCTGCGCCTCTGCCGCCCGAGTTCAGGAAATCCCTGAAAATGCCGGAGCAGAAGGAGAAGAAGGTCGAGCCGAAAAACCGCGACGAACGTCTGCCGCCGCTCAACATCCTGCTGGCGGATCAAAACGCGCGCCCCGACGAACGCACCATCAACCAGACAGCCGGCATGATCGAAAAGACGCTGGCGGAGTTTGGCATTTCGGCGGCGGTCATCGGCTTTCGGGTGGGACCGACGGTGACACAGTTTGCCGTGCAGCCCGGTTTTATGAAGCGGGCGGGCGCAAGCGAGGAAGAAGACAAGCAAATCAAGGTGCGCGTGGCGCAGATTGCGTCTTTGCAGAAGGATTTGGCGCTGGCGCTTTCGGCGGAACGTTTGCGCATCGAGGCGCCGGTGCCGGGCAAGCCCTATATCGGCATCGAGGTGCCGAATTCGCATCAGTCCAACGTGCGCCTGCGTCCTTTGTTGGAGACGGAGGCGTTTCATAAGATTGGCGCGCCGCTGGCGCTGGCGCTGGGACGCGATGTTTCGGGTCAGCCGGTGGTGGCAGACTTGGCGCGGATGCCGCATCTGCTGATTGCCGGTACCACAGGCTCCGGCAAGTCCATTTGTATTACGTCGCTGGCGACGTGCCTGGCGATGAACAACACGCCGGAAGACCTGCGCATGGTGATGATTGACGCGAAGATGGTCGAGTTGCTGCGCTTCAATGGTCTGCCGCATTTGTATGGCAAGGTGGAAACGAATGTGGAGCGCATTTTGGGGGTGCTGCGCTGGGTGGTGGTGGAGATGGAACACCGCTACCGCCTGTTGGAAGCCGCGCATGCACGCGATTTGGAAAATTACAACCGCAAGGTTGCCCGCAAAAAAGAGGGACAGCCTCTTCCGCGCATCGTGGTGTTCATTGACGAACTGGCAGACTTGATGATGTCGGCGCCCGACCAGACGGAGCATAACTTGGTGCGCCTGGCGCAAATGGCGCGCGCCACCGGCATTCACCTGATTGTTGCCACGCAGCGCCCCTCCACCGATGTGGTGACGGGTCTCATCAAGGCGAACTTCCCGGCGCGGCTGGCATTTGCGGTCGCCTCCAGCGTGGACAGCCGCGTGATTCTGGATACGACCGGCGCAGAAAATCTGCTGGGGCGCGGCGACATGCTCTTCCTCAACCCGGAGGTGGGTAATCCCATCCGCGCCCAGGGTGTATTTGTCACCGATATGGAAATCGAGCGCGTGATTGCCCACTGGCAAAAGACAGCGGAAAAATCGGACGAACCGCCCCCGTGGGAAAAACTGCTGAGCGAGCCGGACGAGAACGAGGATGAAAGCCTGATCGAACAAGCGGTTTCCATTGTGCGGCAAAGCCAGCGGGCTTCGGCTTCACTGCTGCAAAGACGCCTGCGCATCGGCTATCCGCGTGCGGCGCGCCTGCTGGATCAACTGGAAGAGATGGGCGTGGTGGGTCCCTCGCAGGGCGGCGGCAAGGAGCGGGACGTGCTGCTCGGTCCGCTGGATGAGGAGGATGAAACGAATGGAGAAGACCGTTAATACCATGACATCGAGGAAAACGTTCACCGATTATCTGCGCTTGTGGTTCAAGTGGGTGCTCGACCCGCTGGGAAGGTTGTTCCTCCGCCTCGGGCTGACGCCCAATATGGTCACCATGCTTGGGCTGGCAGGGAACACTGTCGGCGCGTATTTTTTGGCGCGCGGCGATTTGCTGACCGGCGGCATCCTCGTGGCGGTGATGACTCCGATTGATGCGCTGGACGGCACGATGGCGCGTCTGCGCGGCGAGGCGAGTGATTGGGGTGCCTACGTGGACTCGGTCTCGGACCGCTATTCCGAGTTGATCATCTATGGCGGGTTGATGTATCACTTCCTTTCGGTCGGAGATGTAACGGGCGGCATGCTCACCTTTGGTGCGGCGGCGGGATCGGTGCTGGTGTCGTATGTCAAGGCGCGGGCGGAAGGTCTGGGATACGAGGCGAAGGTCGGTATGTTGACGCGGGCGGAGCGCTATCTTGTCCTTGCGCCGGCGCTAGTGTTCAATCTTATCTATGTGGGCTTGGGTATCCTGGCGGTGTTTGCCAACTTGACGGCACTGCAGCGCATTTGGCATGTCCGCCGTCTTGTACATGAAAGAATGAAACAAAAGAATTAGAGGTCAATATGCCCGAAGGCTTTAGCATTGGTCCTTTGTTTGTGCGGTTTTACGGCATCATTCTGATGAGCGGCGCAGTGGCGGGTGCGTTTTTGGCAAGGCGGGAAGCAAAGCGTCGCGGTTATGACCCGGAAATTGTTTGGGATATATTCGTCTATTTGCTCGTTGGGGGTATTATCGGTGCGCGGCTCTGGCATATCCTCACGCCCTCGCCTTCCACGGGTGTGACTGCCGCTTGGTACTTTTCCCATCCGCTGGATGCGCTGGCGGTTTGGAAGGGCGGGCTGGGCATTCCCGGCGCCATCATTGGCGGGCTGATTGCGTTGTGGGTTTACTCCCAGCGGACCGGCATCAACTTTGCCGAATGGACAGACATCGGCGCGCCGGGGCTTGCGCTCGGGCAGGCAATCGGGCGCTGGGGGAACTTCTTCAATCAGGAACTCTACGGCGCGCCCACCAATCTGCCGTGGAAACTCTACATTGACCCCGCTCACCGCCTGCCGGGCTATTTCGATGTGGAGTATTACCATCCGCTCTTTCTCTACGAGTCGCTGTGGAACTTGATGAACATGTTCCTTCTGCTGTGGATTTCGCGCCGCTTTGCCTCTTCGCTGAAAACCGGCGACCTCTTCCTCACCTACCTGATTGTGTACCCGCTCGGGCGCTTCTTGCTGGACTTTTTGCGGCTCGACGCTTCGCTCGTGGCTGGAATCAACATCAACCAGACCGTGATGGGCATAGTGGCAATTGGTGCGGCTCTGACGCTGTACTTGCGGCATCGTAAGGTTTAATTCCAGCGGTTAGTGATAAGATGTTTGGGGTGACCCTTGTCTTATTGACCATAAGACTGTCTATGCTATGCTCAATTTAAGAGAGCGTCTGAAACTAATGTTTTGCACATAAGGTAAGGGCGCTCTCCATCGGCACCATCCGCCAGGGCAGGCGTGACGTCGTGAACGGATGCGCAAGAGAGCGCATCCTACGCAGTTTGAGGTAAGCGCAGGAATCTTAAGAGAGAACCATGATCGAGTGTGAAGACCTGAGCAAGAAATACAATGGCGATTTTTGGGCGGTGGATGGAGTATCGCTCCATGTTCAGCCTGGGCAAATTCTGGCGCTGTTGGGTCAGAATGGCGCCGGGAAGACCACCACTGTCCGCATGTTGACGGCGCTCATCTCCCCGACGCGCGGCTGGGCGCGTGTGGCTGGGTATGATGTCGTCAAACAGCCGCAGGAAGTGCGCGCGAATGTGGGTGTGCTGACGGAACAGCACGGCTTGTACATGCGCATGACAGGAGAGGAATACCTCGAATTTTTTGGCAAAGTCTATGGCTTGGATGCCGAAACCCGCCGCCGCCGCACGGAATATTTGCTGGAGTATTTCGGTCTGGCAGAAGCGGCGCAGAAACGTTCCGGCGAGTATTCCAAAGGCATGAAGCAGAAACTGGCGCTGGCGCGCGCCCTGATTCACGACCCTTCCGTGCTTTTGCTGGACGAGCCGACCTCCGCGATGGACCCCGAGTCGGCACAGTTGGTGCGGAACGAAATTGCCCGTCTGCGCTCCTCCAAGCGGACCATCATCATTTGCACGCACAATCTTGCCGAGGCGGAGGCGCTGGCAGATCAAATCGCCATCATCTATCGCGGGCGCATTTTGTTGAACGGGTCGCTGGAGGAGTTGAAGCGCCGGGTGTTGGGACCGGTGGAGTATGAAGCGCGGTTTGCCGAACCGTTCGAGGCGGGTGAGTTGAATCTGCCCGAGGGGGTGGAAGTGGCGTCTCGCAGCGCGACCAGTTTGCGGTTCAGGGTGGAAGCGCCGCTGGCGGTCAATCCCCAAATTGTGCAGGAGTTGACTTCCCGCCGCGCCCCGCTGGTGTCGTTTCAGGAAGTGTCTCGCAAATTGGAACAGGTCTATTTGAAGACCATGGCAGAGGCGCAGGGAGTGACGTATGCGGCGTAGTTGGGATGCGATCTGGCTGGTGGCACAGCGCGAATTCAAAGACCAGATCCGCGACTGGCGTATTGTCGTGCCGATGGCGTTTCTGGTGCTGGTGTTTCCGTTCATTGCGGATGACACCACCCGTCAGGCAATCAGTTTTATGAACCGTTACGGCGGCGGACTGATTTTGGACAATCTGATTCCCTTCGTCATTCTCGTGATCGGGTTCTTCCCACTGTCCTTCACGCTGGTGGTGGCGCTGGAGGCGTTCGTGGGAGAAAAGGAACGCGGCACCATCGAGCCGCTCCTTTCTTCGCCGCTGGAGGATGTGCATTTGTATTTGGGGAAACTGCTGGTGGGCGTCACGACGCCTCTGTTGTTCAGTTATCTCTCCATCGGCATTTACCTGATTCTGGTTTCGCGGCGGAATGTGGAATTCCCAAGCGCCTACATGCTGGCGTTGATTCTGCTGCTAACCTTTGCCCATGCGGTGTTGATGGTCAGCGCGGCGATTGTGATTTCAGTGCAGGCAACGACCATCCGTGCGGCGAACTTGATGGCGTCCTTTGTGGTGGTGCCGGTGGCGTTCCTCCTGCAGGGCGAAACGATGCTGATTTTCTGGGGCAATGAAGACGTACTTTGGTTCGCCATCCTTGCCGTGGTTTTGCTGGCGGGGCTGTTGGTCCGCCTGGGGCTTGCCCATTTCAAGCGCGAATACCTGCTTGGGCGCGAAATTGACACGCTCGATTTCAAGGGCATGTACCGCGTCTTCCGCGCTCAATTTGTCGGCGGCGCTAAATCCATCTTTGAATGGTATCGCGTGGCGGTTTTCGACGCGGTGGGAAGGATGAAACAACCCATCTTCATTGTGGTGGTCCTGGGCGTTGTTGCCGTGTTGGCGGCTTATTTCTGGGTGGTGGCTGAACTTCCTCCTTATCTTTCCAACTCTCCCGAACGGATGGAAAGTTTTCAACAGATGGTGGGCGATAACCTCACCCTCCTGGAACAGTTTCAGGAACACGTTCCCGCGCCGCTTCTGTTCCTCTACAACACCCGCACGACGATTGTTTTTCTGCTCATGGGGCTCGTCTCTTTCGGGACGCTGGGCTTGACTCTGTTCCTGATGAATTTTGCGCTCATCGGCGGGGTGCTGGGGGTGGCAAACCTCATAGGTTTTTCTCCGTTGTTGGCGTTCGCCGCCGGCGTATTGCCTCACGGTGTATTCGAACTGACAGCGGTCATCCTTGCCACGGCCGGCATGTTGAAGGTGGGTGCATTGCTCGTTTCTCCCAACACCGAGCGCAGCATCGGCGAGACCCTCCTCCTGGCGCTGGCTGACTGGTTCAAGGTCTTTATTGGCTTGGTGGTGCCTTTGCTGGCGATTGCCGCCGTCATCGAAGTCTATCTGACGCCCGTCTTGATTAAGTTGGCATTCCCGTTTCTATAGGAGCGTGCCATTTTGGCAAAAGTCATCATCCTTGGCTCGTCGAATGCGGTGCCCAGCAAGGACCACGAAAACACCCACCTGGCAATCATCGGGGAGACGCGTGCGATTCTTGTGGATTGTGTCAGCAATCCCATCATCCGCCTGGAACAGGCAGGCGTGGACTTCAACGACCTGACCGACATCATCATCACCCACTTTCACCCCGACCACGTCTCCGGTGTGCCGCTTCTTCTCATGGACATGTGGCTGATGGGGCGTACCAAGCCCATCAACATCTACGGGCTTCACTTCACCATGGACCGCCTCGAAGACCTGATGGGCTTCTACGGCTGGGCAGAGTGGCCCAATTTCTTCCCCGTCGCCTTTTACCGCCTGCCGGAGGCGGAGATGGCTTTTGTGCTGGACTGTGACGAGTTCAAAATCACCTCCTCGCCGGTGCATCACATCATTCCCACCATCGGCATTCGCGTGGAGGCGAAACGCTCTGGAAGAGTCCTCGCCTATTCCTGCGACACTGAACCCTGCGAGCAGACCGTGCGGCTGGCAGACGGCGCGGACATCCTCATCCACGAAGCCGCCGGCGCCGTGTACGGACATTCTTCCGCCGAACAAGCAGGAGAGATTGCCGCCAGAGCCGAAGTGGATACCTTGTACCTCATTCACTATCCCACCGGGCGGTTTGCCAAAGGCGACATTGCCCAGGACGCCCGCAAAGCCTTCCAGGGCAGTGTTATTGTCGCCAAAGACTTCATGACCATTGACTTATAACTCACCTTACACGGCGGCGCGAGATTCTTGCCCTGAGCCTGTCGAAGGGTATCTCGTGTTTTTGGGCGACATGAACCCCCATTCGGGGACAATGTGTCGCGCTACGAGAAAACTGCGTAACATCAGTTATAAAACTTTTCGCAGCGGGTATTGCCAGAAGAGAACGTGCCTGTTAGGTTTCCGACCATTGCAGTCTTATTTTTGGTGGTAAGATTCGGGCGATGAAACTCAACCTTGCCCTTGCTCAAATTTCAACCAAACTGGGGGATGTCGAAGCCAACCTCGAGAAGCACCTGCATTACATCGAAGAAGCCAAAAAGCAAAAGGCAGACCTGCTCGTCTTCCCCGAACTTTCTCTGACGGGGTACGTCCTGCAAGACCTGGTCGCCTCGGTTGCTCATAAACCGATAGAGGACGACGCGGTCTTCAAGCCTCTCCTCAAGGCGTCTCATGATTTGGACCTCGTCATCGGCTTCGTGGACGAAGACTCCCGTCACCGCTTTTACATTGCCTCCGCCTACCTTTCGGGCGGAAAAGTCCTGCATGTCCATCACAAGGTCTATCTGCCTACCTACGGGCTTTTCGACGAGGGACGCTTCTTTGCGTGGGGCGACTCCATTCGCTCATTCGACACCCGTTTTGGACGCGCCGGCATGCTCATCTGCGAGGACTTCTGGCACGCATCGCCCCCGTACCTGCTCTGGCTCGATGGCGCTGATCTCATGCTCTTCTCCTCTGCCTCTCCCGGCCGCGGACTGAACGACCGCGAGAAACTCGAATCTGCCCGCTGGGTGGAGCGCGTCAGCAAGGCGTATGCCAGCATGTTCACGTCTTTCGTGGCGCACTGCAACCGCGTCGGCTTTGAAGACGGCTTGTTGTTCTGGGGCGGGGCGACGGTCAACGACCCGAACGGGGAACTCGTGGCTCAGGGACCCTACTTCGAGGAAGCCCTCACCGTTGCCGAACTGGACCTCAATCAACTCCGCCGCACGCGCGCCCGTCTGCCGCTCCTGCGCGACGAGCGTACCGCCCTCGTGCAAAAAGAATTGAACAGGATTTTATCCCGTGGTTGACCTGACGATTAACACCGATGTTGCCCGAGAAATTTTGACCTCCTTCATCCGCTCGGAGGTCACGCGCGTGGGTTATTCCCGTGCGGTTATCAATCTCTCCGGCGGGTTGGATTCGGCGCTCTCCTGCGTGCTGGTGGTCGAGGCGCTGGGCGCGGAAAATGTCCTTGCCCTGCGCCTGCCCTACCGCACTTCCTCGCCCGATTCGCTGGAACACGCTCAACTGTTGATTGACCAGCTCCGCATCCCCAGCGAAACGATTGACATCACCCCCATGGCGGAGCCGCTCATCCAGCGCGACCCGAACATCTCCAACGTCCGCAAGGGAAATATCCTGGCGCGGATGCGCATGATTGTGCTGTACGACAAAAGCGAAGT
This sequence comes from Anaerolinea sp., assembly GCA_020723805.1. Lineage (GTDB taxonomy): Bacteria > Chloroflexota > Anaerolineae > Anaerolineales > Villigracilaceae > Defluviilinea. The sequence goes on from DYID01000008.1 coordinate 88,907, forward strand.
CTTCAAAGGGTTGCCCATCGGCACGAGCAACAAGACCGAGATTTTGCTCGGCTACTCCACCCTGTGGGGCGACATGGCGTCTGCCATCAACCCCATCGGCGACCTCTACAAGACTCAGGTACGGCAATTGTCCCGCGCCCTCGGCGTCCCTGCGCCCATCCTCGAAAAACCGCCCTCTGCCGACCTGTGGCAGGGACAGACCGACGAAGGCGAACTGGGCTTCACCTACGACCAGGTTGACAAACTCCTCTACCTGCTGGTGGACCAGCGTTACAGCCCGCAGGAATGCATCGAGGAAGGCTTCGACGAAAAATTTGTCCATGCCGTCATCGGGCGCGTCCGCCGCAACCAATTCAAGCGCATGATGCCGCCCATCGCCAAACTCAGCAACCGCACCATCGGCTACGACTTCCTCTATCTGCGCGATTGGGGAACTTGAAACAGTCATCAGTTATCAGTGATCAGTGAACAGTTGCTCATTGTAGCGGACCACTGATTACCGTTCACTGGTCACTGTTTACTGATTACTGCTCACTATCTTCTTACACCTGCATCAACCAACGTCAAAGAACCTGCACTGAAACATGAAACTTCGCATCCCTCCTTCCCTCAAACACCGCCGCTTTTTCTACCTCTGGCTTGGACTGCTCATCTCCATCGCCGGCACCCAAATGCAAATTTGGGCAATCTTCTGGCATATCCGCACACTGACTGACGAACCCATCGCCCTTGGCGGCGTGGGCTTGGCGCGCATCCTGCCTGTGATTGTCTTCTCGCTTATCGGCGGCGCGGTTGCTGATTCCTTCAACCGCCGCCGCGTCCTCTTCCTCACACAGAGTTCCGCCGCGCTCATCGCCCTCTCCTTGGGGTTGTTTACGCAATTGGGACACATCACCCTCTGGCACATCTACGCCCTGACTGCCCTTCAGGCGGTTGCCGTCGCCTTCGACGGACCGGCGCGTCAGGCGCTCGTCCCCAACCTGGTCCCCGCCAAAGACCTGCCCAACGCCTTCAGCATGACCTCCCTCGCCTTCCAGACCGGCTCCATCGTTGGACCGGCGCTTTCGGGTTTTGCCATCGCTTACGGCGGGCAGGAAGCGGTGTACTACATCAACGCGGGCTCCTTTCTGGCGGTCATCCTTGCCCTGATCCTCATCGGCGAGATTCCGCAAAAGACTGCCGCACGCGAAAAGGCGGTCAGTTGGGAGACCATCCGCGAAGGGATTGTGTTCATCCTCAACAAGCCCATTATCCTTTCCACCATGCTCCTGGATTTCATCGCCACCTTCTTCGCCTCCGCCAACACCCTCATGCCCATCATCGCAGTGGACATTCTCAAGGTGGGCGTGGTGGAATACGGCTGGCTCTCGGCGGCGCAATCGGTGGGGGCGGTGCTGGCGGCGCTGGTCGTTTCCCAGGTCCGTGAATTGAAGCGTCAGGGACCGATTTTCCTCGGGTCGGTGGTCGTTTTCGGGGCGGCAACCGTCGTCTTTGGATTGAGCAGTTCTTTTGTCGTGGCGTGGAGCGCCCTGGCGGTTACCGGCGCGGCGGATTCGGTCAGCACCATCATCCGCAACACCATCCGCCAGCTGCAGACCCCCGATCACATCCGCGGGCGCATGACCAGCATTAATCAGATTTTCTTCCAGGGTGGACCGCAGTTGGGTGAAGTGGAAGCGGGCATTGTGGCGCAATTGTTCGGCGCGCCGTTTGCCATCGTCAGTGGGGGAGTTGCGTGTATCCTTGGCATGGCGCTCATTGTCCGCAAATGGCCCGCCCTGCTCACCTACAACGGAGACGAACCCGCCCTGGCTGGCGCAACGGCAGATTGACGATTACCTTGCGATTCCCATACGAACTCAATTCCCCCGTTGACTTGCACCGGGAAACGTACTATACTGACCCCATGCGAACGACGGTTCACATATTCATTCGGTGAAAAAGGCACGCGCCTTAATGCGTGCCTTTTTGTTTCCAACCCAATAAAAGGAGTGCCCTATGGACTACGGATTGATTGGAAAACGTGAAAAGGCAAAACGCTATGCCGAAGAGCCTAAACGCTTCCGCTTCAACACGTTCGACCTCACCTTCCATGGCGACAACAACGACCATCATGTCACCTTCGACAACGGCGTGTTCAACTGCGACTGCGAATTCTTTCTTACCCATCAACGATGCGCCCACACAATGGCATTGGAAGACTACCTGCTCAAGGGGATGATCGCTGAGCCGGCTCAATCCTGACCTGACAACTGAATCCATATCCACTGCCCTCCCTCCCCGGAGGGCAGTTGCGTTTTACGCTGCATGTGTCTTTGCCTGCTTATTGGAAATTAAAGGATTTCGATTAGAATGTACCCGCCATGAACAAACTTTCCCGGCGCGACTTTCTCAAATTGGGCGGCTTGAGCCTCGGCGCTCTTGCTTTTACCCCCTCTCTGCGCGACACATTTGACTTCGACGACAGCAATCTGGTCCGCGTGGCAACCGATTCCGTCAGTGTGCACAGCCAGCCCGACGACAAAAGCCGCATCGTCGCCACTTGGTACCGCGACGAACTGGTCCATGTCTACGGCGAAGTGGTTGCCGACACGCCGACCTACAATCCCGTCTGGTATCGCGTCTGGGGTGGGTATATGCACCGCGCCCGGTTGCAAAAGGTCAAGGTATTATTCAACCAGCCGCTGACCTCGCTGGAGGACAACATTCCCCGCCTGGCGGAAATCACCGTTCCCTACACCCAGCCTTGGCGCAGCACCAAAGCCTACGGCTGGCAGCAACTCGGCTTCCGTCTGTACTACGGTTCTGTTCACTGGGTGGAAGCCATCGAAGCAGGTCCCAGCGGCGAACCCTGGTATCGCATCTACGACGACCTGACCGGCTACCCCTACCACATCAATCCGCTCCACGCCCGCCCCATCCCGCTGGATGAATTGACTCCCCTCAGCCCCGAGGTGGAGCCGCAAAAGAAACATATCGAAGTCAACCTCACCACCCAAACCCTGACCGCCTACGAATACGACAAAGCGGTTTTCCAGACCCTCATTTCATCGGGCATTCCCAACGGCTCGCGCGAAGTGAATGGCATTCCCACCAAGACCCCTGAGGGCGAATTCCGCATCCTCGATAAAATGCCCGCCAAGCACATGGGCAACGGCAACCTCTTCTCCGACTTTACCGATTACGAACTGCCCGGCGTCCCCTGGACCTGCTTCTTCACCACGCAGGGACACGCCTTTCACGGCACCTACTGGCACGAAAACTTCGGCGTCCCCATGAGCCGCGGCTGTATCAACATGCGCACCGAAGAAGCCAAATGGCTCTTCCGCTGGGCGTTGCCGCCTCATCAAATCGGGAAATCCTTCAACCGCGGACTGGGAACGCAGGTGCGGATTCATTACTAGACCATGCCGACTCTCCACTGGACAGGAAAGCATCTTTCCCCGCCTCAGCCTGCCACGCTGACGACCGACTCCATCCTCCACCCGAGCGGATTCGGCTACCCCAAGACCGCTCCCTCCAACCGTTTGATACTGGGGGATAACCTTACAGTCATGGCGGCGTTGCTGCCCGAATATGAAGGGAAGGTCAATCTAATTTATGCAGACCCGCCCTTCTTCACCAACCGAAAATTCAACGCCCGCATCGGCAGGGGAGAGGACTCCCGCAAGCCCGACCAATGGCAACTTGCTGAAGGCTATGGCGACGACTGGAACGGGCTGGACGAGTACCTCGACTTTCTCTATCAACGCCTGGCGCTGATGTATCGCCTGCTCGCGCCAAACGGCACCCTCTACCTCCACCTCGACTGGCATGCCGATTCCTATGCCCGCCTCCTGCTTGACGAGTTGTTTGGCGCTGATCACCTTTTGAACGAAATCATCTGGGTGTATCACGGACCCTCGCCCATTCGCCGCGCCTTCAACCGCAAACACGACACGATCCTCTCCTACGTCAAAGGGAAGGAGTACACTTTCAACGCGGACGCCGTCCGCGAGCCGTATCATCAAAATACCGTGAACACTTTCAGATCCTCTCCCAAGGCTGGATTTGGAAAAGTTCCAGACCTGGAGCGAGGCAAAGTCCCTGAAGACTGGTGGTATTTTCCGGTGGTGGCGCGCCTTCACAGCGAGCGCACAGGATACCCCACGCAAAAGCCGCAAGCCCTGCTGGAGCGCATCATTTTGGCGTCATCCAATCCCGGCGATTTGGTGGCGGATTTTTTTTGCGGCTCCGGCACCACTCCCTTCGTTGCCGCCAAACATGGACGCCGCTTCCTCGCCTGCGATGAGAACTTCCGTGCAATACACACAACCCGTTCACGTTTGTTGGATGTCCAAACCGTATTCTCGGTTGAATCCGATGGAAAATTGCACCTTCCACTTTCCACTATCCCAAAGTCAACAAAAATCACCATTTCCAACAATGTGGTATCGCTAAAGACAAATCTCGATCTCGACTATTGGGAAGTGGATCCTCATTGGGATGGGAAAACCTTCCGAAGTGCGGCGCAGGCGAAACGTCCGGTGCGAAGCGGGGATATTCCATTGGAATTAAAAATAAAAACCGGACGCAATCTCTGCATCCGGCTTGTGACCGCAAAGGGGGAACGATATCAATTACACATCCAGCCGGTATCCGACGCCGCGGATGGTTTTTAGGAATTTGGGATTATTGGGGTCGAGTTCAATGGCGCGCCTGAGCCATGAGATGTGAACATCCAGCGTGCGCGTATCGCCGGTGTAGTTGGTTTCCCACACTTTCTTGAAAAGCGATTCTCTTTCGACAACCTCTCCGTGCTTTTCCATAAGGATTTGAAGAAGCGTAATCAACCGCGGGGTAAGTTTTGCATTCTTGCTCAGGCAGCGAACCCGTTTGTGGTCGAGATCGAGTTGAATGGGACCCGCTGTGACGATGTTTTTCCCGTCACTTGGCAGCAAGGCTTTGATACGGTTGACAAGTTTTTGCACGGTGAACGGCAGGGCGAGCACGGCATCCGCAACGTCTTTGTCCACCGGCTTCTCATTGTCAAGGATGAGAATGATGGGAATCTTGGAATCTTTTTTGCGGACAGCCAGACAAATGCGAATGCCTGTGCTGCGAAGAGAAGCCGCGTTGATCACCACCAAATTGGGGTTGATCTGTTTGATTTTTGAAACCGCCTGCCCCCCGTTTTGAAAGGGACGAACATCAAATCCCTTCTTTTGCAGGTCGGCGGCAAAAGAAGGGATTTCTGCATGTCTTCCTTCGATGACGAGTATGGTCGCGTTTTTCATTGGATGAAAAAATGAGTTGAATGATTACTTGATGATTCGATTTACGAACCAAAATCATTATACCTTAAATCTTAACAAAAGATTTCTTGCAATGCCATTGGGATTTCTTAAGTGGCGCTGATTAAACTACACTTCCCCAATATCAGCAAGGCAGATGACATAAGAGTTTGGTACCATGACATTTGATTTCAAAGCAGTGCTTTTCATCCGGCTTGTCATCTCCTTTGTTTCAGTCTATACTCTGAGCGGAGCGAAACATGACAGTTGCTGAACCTTCCCCTCTTTACACTGCAATCGAACCCTATATTCCTTTGGGCCGCTCGGGGCTGCTGCCAGCCCTGCATGCGGCTCAAAAAATTTACGGCTGGGTTCCCGAGTCTGCCGCAGCGGAAATTGCCAAAGCCCTGCGCGTACCGCTGGCGGATGTGCATGGCGTCATAGAATTCTATTCTCTCTTCTATGATATGCCCACATCGAAGCATGTCATTCGCGTTTGTACGGACGTGGCATGTGCGCTCAAGGATGCGGATGGGATTCTGGATCGTCTTTGCGCCCGTCATGGACTGCACCCAGGTCAAACGACCGATGACCTGTCTCTGACCATTGAGCCGAGTCCCTGCCTGGGGCTTTGCGAACATGCGCCGGCGGTGTGGGAGACAGGCAGTGAACAGACAACAGTAATCGGTGAAGATGGCGCAACCTTCGTGTCAGAAAATCGCCGTCCGCCCTCGCGGGTCTATGGTTCGGTTCGCATCTTGACCGCCAACTGCGGTAACGGCACGACTTCGCTGGCAAAGTACGGCGAATATGCCGGGCTGAAGAAAGCAAAAGCGATGACGCCCGAACAGGTCATTGCGGAGGTCAAGGCTTCAGGTCTGGTGGGACGCGGCGGCGCAGCATTCCCGACCGGGGTCAAATGGGAGGGGGCGGCAAAAGCCGAAGGGTCGCCGAAATACGTCATCTGCAACGCGGACGAATCCGAGCCCGGCACGTTCAAAGACCGCGTACTGATGCTCGACGATCCGCACCGCGTCATCGAGGGGATGTGCATCGCCGCGTATGCCATCGGTGCGGCGAAAGGCTATATTTACATTCGCGGCGAGTATCCGTACATTGTTCCCGTTTTGGAAAATGCGTTGAATGAGGCGAGAGGGGCAGGCTATTTGGGAAACGATTTCGACATTGAAATCCGCGTCGGCGCTGGCGCCTATATTTGCGGCGAGGAGACCGCGCTGTTCGAGTCGATTGAGGGAAAGCGCGGCTTTCCACGCATCAAGCCGCCTTTCCCCACGACTCACGGCGTCTTCGGCAAGCCGACCGTCATCAACAACGTGGAGACGCTTTGCACCGTGCCGATGATCATCGCGCAGGGCGCGGCGGAATACCGCAAACTTGGCACCGAAAAATCGCCCGGCTCGAAGTTGTTCTGCGTCTCCGGCGATGTGGAACGGACGGGCGTGTACGAGGTCCCGTTCGGCGTGACCTTGCGCGAACTGCTCGAGATGGCAGGCGGCGTGAAGGATGGAAAACAATTGCAGGCGGTCCTCTTCGGCGGCGCGGCGGGAGCGTTTGCCACATCCGAACATCTGGATGTGAAATTGACCTTCGAAGACCTGCGTGCGGCGGGCTTGCCTCTTGGTTCCGGCGTGGTGATGGTCTTCGATGAGACGCGCGATATGCGGCGGGTGCTGAAGAGCCTCGGTCACTTCTTTGCGCATGAATCGTGCGGCAAGTGCTATCCCTGCCAGATGGGAACCCAGCGCCAGAAGGAAATCCTTGACCGTATCGCCGAGGGGAAAGTTCTGGCGGATGACTTTGCCCGCCTGCAGGATGTCGGCTGGACGATGACGGACGCGAGTCTGTGCGGGCTGGGGCAGACGGCGGCAAGCGCGGTTTTATCTGCGATGAAGTTGTGGCCCGGACTTTTCGTTGAAGGTCAAACGTCAAAAGTCGAAAGGCAATAGACCTTTGACCTTCGACTTTCGACTCATAAGGTGAACTCATGACAGTCACATTCACAATGGACGGCAAGGAAATCACCGTGGAGGACGGGCAGACCCTGCTCGAAGCCGCGCGTGAGAACGGAATTGACATTCCCACCATCTGCTGGCACGAGGCGACCACGGCGAACGGGTTGTGCCGCATGTGCGTCGTCGAAGTGGAGGGATGGAGAACGCTTCAGCCGGCGTGCGTTGTCCAGGCGGGAGCCGGCATGAAGGTCCAGACGCGAAGCGAGAAGGTGGTGCGCGCGCGAAAAACCATTCTGGAGATGCTGGCGTCCACGATGGATTTGTCCGATGCGCCCGACATCCTGACGATGATGGACGAGTACGGCGCGGACGCATCCCGCTTTCCGGATGCGGTGCGGCGTGTGTCGGAAGTCAAAGACGACAACCCGATGTACATCCGCGATTACTCGAAGTGCCTGTTATGCTGGCGCTGTGTGCAGGTCTGCGCCGACGACGCGCAGTACACCTACGCCATCAACTTCGAGGGGCGCGGCTATGAGACGCAAATCGGCACGTTCTTCGACAAACCCATTCCCGAAACAACGTGCGTGCTGTGCGGTCAGTGCGTGGGCGTGTGCCCAACAGGTGCATTGAAGCCCAAGCGGCAGTATTTGCTGGAACAGGGAGTCAGCCCTGAGGAGATCAGCGTGTTGAATACGGGGAGGAAGAAACGTAAGAACGTTTGAACGTTCCAACGTTGAAACGTTTTGGAGGCTCCATGATCAAACCCGACCGAATTGTCACCACCATTTGTCCCTACTGCGGAGTAGGGTGTACGTTGAATCTGCATATCAAAAGCGATGTTGTCTATCGCGTCACATCGCCGTTCGATGCGCCAGCCAATCACGGCAACCTGTGCGTGAAGGGACGCTTTGGCTACGACTTCATCCATGCCAAGGATCGGTTGACCCAGCCGCTGATGAGGAAGGACGGAAAACTCGTCCCTGCGGCATGGGATGAGGCGATGGGATATGTCGCGGAACGCCTGCTCGAAATCCGCGACAAGTACGGACCCGACTCGATTGGTTTTCTTGTTTCGGCGAAATGCACAAACGAGGAAAATTATCTCCTGCAAAAGGTGGCGCGCGGACTGATCGGCACGAACAACGTGGATCACTGCGCGCGGCTCTGACACTCCAGTTCGGTCGCCGGTCTGGCGGCAACACTGGGTTCGGGCGCGATGACCAATTCCATCGCAGATATTCACCTCGCCGATGTTCTGCTCGTCACGGGCAGTAACACCACTGAGGCGCATCCGGTCATCAGCCTCGAGATGAAGAAGGCGGTTCGCAAGCGCGGCGCGAAGTTGATTTTGATTGACCCGCGCGAGATCGAACTGGCAGATTTTGCCGCCATTCACATTCGTCCGCGTTCCGGCACAGACGTGGCGCTGCTCAACGCGATGGCGCACGTCATCCTTGCGGAGGGGCTCGAAGATCGGGAGTTTATCGCGGCGCGCACCGAAAACTTCGAGGCGTTCAAAGAGGCAGTCAAAGATTGCACGCCGCAGTGGGCGGAGGACATCACCGGCGTCCCTGCGGATATGATCGTTGAGGCGGCGCAGGTTTACGGTCGGGCGGGAAGCGCCGCGATCTTCTGGGCAATGGGCATCACGCAGTCGTCGCACGGCACAGATAACGTCCAAGCGCTGGCGAATCTCGCGTTGCTCACCGGCAACTTCGGCAGACCCGGCACGGGCGTCAATCCGCTGCGCGGACAGAACAACGTGCAGGGCGCGTGCGATATGGGCGGGTTGCCGAATGTGCTTACGGGCTATCAGCCGGTCACGGATGAGGCGGCGCGGACGAAGTTCGAGAACGCCTGGCAGACGAAAGTCAAGATTCCTCCGGCGCCCGGTCTCACGGTCACCGAGTTGATGAATGGCGTGCTGGAGGGGCGCATCAAGGCGCTCTATATCATGGGCGAGAACCCGATTCTCTCCGACCCGAACACCAATCACGTGCGCGAGGCGCTGGAGGAAATCGAATTCCTTGCCGTGCAGGATATTTTCCTCAACGAGACCGCTCAGATGGCGCATGTGGTTTTGCCTGGCGTGAGTTTTGCCGAGAAGGAAGGTACGTTCACCAACACCGAACGGCGCGTGCAACTGGTGCGCCCGGCGCTTCCCATTCGCGGCGGCGCGCGGCGTGACCTCGACATCATCTGCGATTTGGGTCAGCGTTTGAGCGGCGTCTCTGCGGATGACTCGACGGATGTCGTTCACCCGGTCACGAATTGGAACTACGCCGGCGCCTCCGCCGTGTGGGACGAGATCGCGGCTCTGACTCCGACGATGGCTGGAATCCGTTACGAGCGGCTTGTTCCACACGGACTGCAATGGCCCTGTCCCGCGCCCGATCATCCCGGCACGCCCATTCTGCACAAGGAAAAATTCACGCGCGGGCTTGGTCGCTTCACGCCGCTGACCTTCCGCGAGCCTGCCGAAAACCCGGACGAGGAATATCCGTTCGTGCTGAATACGGGACGCGTCCTCCAGCACTGGCATGGGGGGACGTTGAGCCGCCGTTCTGAAGGGCTCGATTGGGTTGTGCCGGAGGGCGAAATCCAAATCAACGACGCCGACGGCGTGCGTTTGGGAATTGCCACAGGCGATTTGATCCGCGTGAAATCCCGCCGCGGCGAGGTGACCGGCAAGGCACGCCTGACCAACAAACTGCCGAGGGGCATGGTCTTCATGACCTTCCACTTTGCCGAAGTGCCCGCCAACGCGTTGACGAACGATGCCGTTGACCCGGTGGCGAAGATACCGGAATTCAAGGTCAGCGCCGTGAAAATCGAACGTGTGTAGATTGCGCTCTCTGGCGCAAGAGAGCGCCAGGTACGCGCAAATGGGTATAATTGCGCACAGCGCATGAATCCGCCCCGTGCAGGCAATGCGCGGGGCGGTTGACCTAACCCCCAGCCCCTTCCCTGGGAGGGAAGGGGAGTTGACCTAGCCCCAGCCCCTTCCCTGGGAGGGAAGGGGAGTTGACCTAGCCCCAGCCCCTTCCCTCGAAGGGAAGGGGAGTTGACCTAGCCCCCGCCCCTTCCCTCGAAGGGAAGGGGGATATGGAGGAAGAGAAGACGTACCTTATGCCAATCAGGAATATCGTTCGCGGACAGAAAGTATCTGCCAGACAACTCGAGCGTGCAAAGGAATTGCGGCGGGAGATGACCCCTGCGGAGAAGATTCTTTGGAAACATCTGAAGGCGAACAGGTTGAACGGACTGCATTTTCGGCGACAGCAAATCATTCATGGTTATTTTGCCGATTTTTTGTGTCATCAACATGATTTGATCGTAGAAGTGGACGGGGGAATTCATGATTTGCAACAGGAGTATGATGCCGAGCGCGAAGAGTATTTGAGGTCGCTTGGATTTCGGATTGTTCGATTTAGAAATGAAGAGGTGACGAAGAATTTGGAAGGTGTTTTGCAGAGGATTGTGGAGGCGTGTCGGACCTAACCCGACCTATCCCCTAACCCCTTCCCTAGCAGGGAAGGGGAGTTGACCTAACCCCCAGCCCCTTCCCTAGCAGGGAAGGGGAGTTGACCTAACCCCCAGCCCCTTCCCTAACAGGGAAGGGGAGTAGGGGGATAGGTCCGATGCGACACTGCTTTTGATGATATTTGCCAGAGGAGAGAGTATTATGGTTGCTGAATTAAAACTCGATTCCAAGAGGGTCATCGAAGATAAAGTCATTACCACCGTCTGCTCTTATTGCGGCGTGGGATGCAATCTCGAATTGCACGTCAAGGACGATTTCATCTTCAAGGTCACGTCGCCCTTCGATTCGCCGGTGAATAAGGGGAATCTATGCGTCAAAGGTCGCTTCGGCTACGATTACATCTACCACCCCAAGCGTGTGACGAAGCCGATGGTGCGGAGGTATTTGCTGGAGAGGCATAAGCAGTCATCAGTAATCGGTGAACAGTTATCAGTGGGCAGTGAGCAGTGGCGGAGCCGCAAGGATGCTCCCGAACTCGGCAGCCAATCGCTAATTACTAATAACCAATCACACACTCCCTGGGACTGGGTGGAAACCGACTGGGACACCGCCCTCGACATCGTCGCCAATAACCTCGTCCGCATTTACCGGCGCGACGGCTCGGACGCGATGGCGGTCTATTGCTGTGCCAAAGCAACGAACGAAGATAATTACCTCCTGCAAAAGATGTGGCGGGCGTTGTTCCGCACCAACAACGTGGATCACTGCACGCGCTTATGCCACGCGGGTTCGGTGGTGGCGCTCCAAAAGGCGATCGGTTCCTCGGCGATGAGCAACACTGCCTCGCAGGTCATCATGAACGATGTGTTCATTGTGACCGGCTCGAACACGGGCGAGAACCATCCCATCATTGCGTTGCAGATGAAGGAAGCGGTGCAGAAGCATGGCGCGAAGATGATCGTCGTGGACCCCCGCCGCATTGACCTGGTGGACTTTGCCGAGTTGTGGCTGCCGCTCAAGCCGGGGACGAACGTGCCGGTCTTCTCGGCGATGGCGCATGTGATTGTCAAGGAAAATCTGGTCAACTGGGATTTTGTCAACCGCCGAACCGAGGGTTTTCAGGAATTTGTCGAGTCGCTGGAAAAATTCACGCCCGAATACGCCGAGGAAATCAGCGGCGTCCCTGCGGAGGATATTCGCAAGGCGGCACGGATGTATGCCAAAGCGAAGAATGGCGCAATTTACTGGGGCATGGGCATCTCGCAACTCTCGCACGGAACCGCCTCCGCGCTGGCGCTCATCCATCTGGCGTTCCTCACGGGGCATGTGGGGCGCGACGGCACGGGATTGAATCCCCTGCGCGGACAGAACAACGTGCAGGGCGCAAGCGACATGGGCGCGATGCCCTTCCACTATCCCGGCTACATGCGCGTGGATAACGAAGAGAACGCCCGTAAATGGGAGCAGGCATGGAACATCGAGCCCGGCGGTCTCTCGCGCAAACTCGGTCTCACCACCACGGAAATTTTGTCTCATGCGCATCCGGGCGGCGTGCGGGCGTTGTACATCATGGGCGAGAACCCGATGATGTCCGAGCCGAATCTCAACGAGACGCGCAAACACATCGAGCAATTGGAGTTTCTGGTCACGCAGGATTTGTTCGTCAACGAGACCGGCGCGTTTGCGGATGTCTTCCTGCCTGCCGCCTCGTTCGCGGAAAAAGACGGGACGTTCACCAACACCGACCGGCGAGTCCAACGCGTGCGAGCGGCTATCGCGCCGCGCGGGCAGGCGCGTCCAGACTGGAAAATTCTCTGTGATTTGGCGACCAGGCTCGAGGTCCGATTGGGACGCGAACGGTCGGCAAAATGGGATTACGAGTCGCCGGAGGAAATCCTGCGTGAGATGGCGTCTGTCAACAGCGATTATGCGGGCATCACGTATGAGCGCATCGAAAAGGTCGGGTTGATTTATCCCGTGCCGACGCTGGATCATCCCGGCACGCCGACGCTCTTTACCGAGACCTTCCCCAGCGGGCGCGGCAAATTCATCCCGCTGGATTATGTGCCGGTGATGGAGCAAGCCGACGACGAGTATCCGTTCATCCTGACGACGGGACGCCTGCTCGAACACTGGCACGGCGGCACGATGACGCGGCACTCGTCGCTGAATGAGGCGTATCCCGAAGCGCGCGTGGAGATGCACCCCGCGGACGCGGAGATGCACGGCATCACGAATAACATGCCCGTGCGCGTGACGTCGCGCCGCGGCGAGATTGTCCTGCGCGCCACCGTCACCGAGAAGACGACGGTGGGCGTGGTGTTCATCCCCTGGCATTTTGCCGAAGCCGCCGCGAATTTACTAACGAACGACGCGCTCGACCCCGAAGCGAAAATCCCTGAGTTCAAGGCATGCGCGGTGCAGGTGTTCCCTGCGAGGGAGGAGGAGTTGGCGAATCCGGAGGCGAGAGTGCAACGAGGAAGATATTGATCCGTGATTGCCCTGTGCTATACTTTGCTTATGAAGAAAACGAGTTCTTCCAAGTCCCCCAAGGTGCGCGAGACGAAAACGGAGTACCACGTCCGCAAGGAGTCTGGCATGACTTTAATGGAACAAATTCAAAAACGATTGTCGAAACTCTCACCCGAAAAACAACGTGAGGTGCTGGATTTTGTTGATTTCCTGCGACTGCGCCCGTATCAATTACCCGAACCGACAACGGAAGCAAAACGGAGCGGGAAAATCAAAGAGTTGTTGAATCAACTGGGGGCAATGAAAACATTCTCCGAGATTGCCGACCCTGTGACCTGGCAAAGAAATATACGCAAGGATAGGTCTCTTCCTGGGCGCGCTTCATGATTCTAGCGGATAGCAACCTCATCATTTACGCCGCGTCGGGAAAATATCCCGATTTGGTCGAATGGTTTGCGGAGAACAGACCTGTGGTCTCTGTCATTACAGTTGTCGAGGTTTTGGGCTATCACAAGTTGAAAACAGAAGAGAAGGAAGTCCTTGAAAATCTGTTCGCCGAATTGAGTGTGGTCTATCCTTCAGTGGAGATATTTCTCAAGGCGATTGAACTGCGACAACAGCGAAATATTTCCGTGAGCGATGCGCTCATTGCGGCGACTGCGCTCTTTCATAATTTGACCCTTGCTACACATAATACTTCTGATTTTGATTGGGTTGAAGGCTTGCAGGTAGTTGATCCCTTGGAGAAATGATTTGCATCCCGTTGGCATGATGCTGCAGCGCCACCGCCGCAAACCTGTTCACGAACGACGCGCTCGACCCCGAAGCGAAGATTCCTGAGTTCAAGGCGTGCGCGGTGTGGCACTAGGGCGCCACGAGGGAGGAGGAGTTGGCGAATCCGGATGTTAGGGTGAGAAGGGGGAGGTATTAGAGGTGTGTGATTTGGAAGCGGGATCGTTACGGAAACGAAAGTTGACCCAATGAACAAAATAAAGCGCTCTCTGCTTGTTTTATGTATCCTCTTATTGTTTGTCGCTTCTTGCACGGTGAATGCCGGGAACGACATTGTCAACATTCCTGTCACTGCGACCGAAGGGACAAACACATCCAGTCCTGTAGATACTCTACCCGCTGCACCTACTCCCGAGATAATACCGACACCAACGGCAGAATTGCTGCCGCCAGTAAAGACGCAGTGTGTCAATGACATCAGCGCTTCTCAAAGGCTCAATCTGCAAGGTGTGATTGTGTTGAAGCAGCCGGAGGCAAAAGTAGATTTTCAAGCTGCCGACGAATCCGGTCAATGGCCCGACCTTCGAGTTGGCTTCTTCTTTTTTGACATCAGCAGACGACAAATCAGCCAATCAATCAACGACGGGTGGATGGAACAGGTCTCGCCGGACGGGAAATATCTTGCTTATGTCCATGACGATGCATCTGGCGACAAAGAATTTCTTGAGATATTGGATGCCAACGGGAAGGTAGTCAACGATTTATTATTATTCATAGATGGAAGTTGGCAAAGTTACTATAATTGGCAAAATTCGGAGAAGATTAGATTGGTTGCCGCCTATAATACAGTTAAAGCACTCCTACTTGACCCTATTTCCAAGTTGCATTCCCCTTTAAAAAACGATTGGGACAACGCATATAGCCCTGCAAACCCTTACCAAGATAAAGTTGCGGACTGGAAATTTGATCGGATGGCAACAAAAACTTTTGATGTGTATGGTGCCAACATTCTTTATGATCCCACGCTTACCCGCGTGATTTACCCAAAGGATGATGGCGTCGTCTCGCTGGTGGATGTCGAAACGGAGACGGAACTTGCCAGCGCCCGCTTTACAGATTGGGGGCGTATACCCAGTTGGTCGCCAAACGGGGAATACCTCACGATACTGAACCGTGAAGGAAATACAGACGAGTTCTATCTGGTCTCAAGGGATGGCGGCGAGTTCCAGCGAATCACGAACTTCGCCAAAGAATTGGGGTTTGCAACCATAACAGATTACACCTGGTCGCCCGACAACACACGAATTGCCTTTTGGCTAAATACAGGGCAGGACGAAGTCGCTGATGGAGAACAATCCGAACTTGCCATTGTAGATATATCCACCCGACAAGTGACAAGACTGTGCATTCAGGGCATAAGTACAAACGCTCATGATCCCTGGGCAATGCGCCATCCCGAACCAGTCTGGTCGCCTGATGGAAAATACATCATGTTCACTCAATGGGATGATGTAAACAATCCCAGAAACTACTTTGTTCTTGTTGTTGATCCCATCACGGGCGAATGGGAAAACATCTCACAAAATACCGCCCCCATTGGCTGGATGGTTGCACCGTAAAATTGCCTTTCTACGAAGGCGATAAAAACCTAAAGCCCCGCTTCTACCCTTCCCAAACAGGGATTTGCCCGCCTTGAACTCATCCACGATGCAAGCGTTTCCCTCTACCCCACCTCCTCCGCCAGTTCCTTTCCGCGCGGGTCTTCGCTGGGTTCGATTCGTCTGCCGAAGACAAGGAAGCCGGTGTGCGCCACCATGCGGTCGGTGGGACGCAGGCGGGTGGGTTCGGGTTTGTAGTAGCGCAATAGGATTTCACAGACTTCGATGAAGGCAAATTTGTTCTGCCGCAGGGCAAACAGCGTCTTTTCCACCTGATTGAAGGTGGGAATCAGGCAGCACAGAAACCCGCCGGGCTTGAGCGCGGCGCGCACCTGAGCGATGTAGTCATAGGGATTCGGCACGTCGAGGAAGAAAGAGTCGGCGTCAGTTTCGTCGAAGCCTTGTTGGATGTCGCGCAGTTTGAAGTCCACGCGCGAAGCGAGCCCAAAGCGGGTAAGATTCTTACGGGCAAGATTCTGCATATCGGGGCGGACTTCATAGGAGACGACCCGTCCTTCATTCCCAACTGCGTACGCCAGTGCGGTCGTCATGGACCCGGAGCCTGTTCCCGCTTCGAGAACCTTTTGTCCCGGTCCCACGCCCATCGTCACCAAGATGAAGCCGATGTCTTTGGGATAGAGGATTTGGGTGGTGCGGGGAAGGTCCACCAGCAGGTCGGCGAGCGACGGCTGAAGCAGAAAAAACGGCGCGCCGAGATGACTGAAGACCTGCGAGCCCCAGGGTTTGCCAATCAGGTCGTCGTGTAGAAGAACGCCGCGATGCGTTTCGAACTTGGCGCCCGCCTGCAGGGTGATGATGAAGTGTTTGTGCCGCAAGCCCACCAGTTCGGCAAGATCGCCTTCGCGGGCAATGGAGGAGGGAGGGGTGAATGTCATGCGGTTATCTTACCAGAGAGTTTTTAGAACTACCGATGAAAGAGATAAAAGGGATATGGAGGGACGATGATTTCATGCTTCCGCTGGAGGCGGCGCGTCAACGGTTTGCTGTGCTACCGCCGCTTGCCGTAGTTTGCGGTTCGTGACAATCAACAGCGACAAGAGCGCCGCGGCAAGGACGACCAGCATGCCGCCCGCCAGCCATTGCAGAGACAGGTAGCCGTCTGCCTGCCTGTACATCACCGACAGCGCCGAAAACGAGACCGTGATGGCGGCGGCGTTCCAAACGCCATGCAGAAGGACTACCAGCAGGTAGGTGCCGAGCAGACGCAGATAACGGCGTTCCCGCCAGGCAAGGTAGATTGCCATGCCCATGAACGCAGATGTAGTGATGTGCAGGAGACCGGTTCCGACGCGGCTGACGAGGATATTGCCCCACTCTGCCATCTGCCCGCTGGTATTGAAGGTTTCCCACGTGGCGAAGCCGGCTCCGCTCAGCGCCCCAAAGGCAAACCCCTGCGCCGGCGAATCCAACCGCCTCGCAAAAAACCACACCACCAGCGGCTTGATGAGTTCCTCCACCAATGGGATGAGCAGAGAAAACATCACCAGGATGGGAATGAGTACTGCGGGCTTCATCAAAAAGGGGGTGAGCAATTTCAGGATTTCCTCCGTCCCCGCCTCCGTTTCGGGATCGAGAAACATGAATTGTGTACCGAGCCTCTCGAACTCTGCCACAAGGTCGGGCTGGGTTCCGACGTACAAAAAGACCAACGCAATGACACCGACGATCATGATAATTTCGATGACCACCAGCACAAATGGCGTGAGCGTCAGGCTGATTCCCAACGCTCCCCACGTGCGCCAGCGTGAGCCGAGCGAAATGCCTCGTATGCCCAGCCCCACCATGGTCCACAACGGAAGCATGACGGCGGGAACGGTCAACAGCGGCAGGACCAGCCAGTTGAGCGCTTTATTGTCCTGAAGCACATAGCCAACCAGCAGGGCGATCCCTCCGCCCAGAATGCCGGCGGCGATTTGCCAGGCGGGGAACGAAGTCGAGACGGGCGCATGAGCCCATGGCTTGTTCAAAAATCTCAACAGTGCAGCCGCCGCGGCAATGCCCACCAGGACCCCCAAAAAGGCAGTGGTGAAGGAATAAATCAACGACGGCGTGGCAATTGTCCCGGTGTTCACATACGCAAACAACAATGAAACACCCAGGAAGAATGCCATAGCAAACAGGAGCAGCGCCGAAAAAGCAAACAGGAAAAACCCAAGCAGAGAACCATAGTGCGTTTGAGAGTTGTTCATTTTTCCTCGATTTCAATGCTGAGTAATTTGTCGCCCGGCGGGGTTTCGACCCCCGGCTGGACATTGCGCGGCGTGAGCGCGCGGAGAACATCCATGCCGCTCAACACTTCGCCAAAAATGGTGTACCGTCCGTCGAACTCCGGCGCTGGGGCAAGCGTAATGAAAAATTGACTCCCACTGGTATCGGGTCCCGAATTGACCATCGCCACCATGCCGGGCTTATCGAACTTCAAGCCGGGCAAAATTTCGGTCATCACGTAATAACCGGGCGTACCCTTTCCCGTTCCGCTGGGGTCGCCGCTTTGAACGTACAGGTCGGGGATGACGCGATGGAACGTAATGTTGTCATACCAGCCGTTCCGCGCCAGGAACACAAACGAATTCACCGTGTAGGGCGTCTTGTCGGCAAAGAGTTGAATCACCACATCGCCTTTTTCGGTGTGGAGCGTGGCAAGATACTGCTTTGTCTTCTCCACGAAGAACGGCGGGCATTCGCTGAACTGCCGCCTGCCCAGCAGGATCAACTCCACGATGTCGCGCAAACTGCCATAATCCTGCGGACCCAGATAAATTTCGCCGTTGATGAGGATGAGCGGGACGGCGAACGGACCGAACTGCCGCGCCGTCTCGAAGTTGCTTTGCACCAACCCGACGACCGCCTCACTCTTAACCTCAGCCTGATACTGTGCCACATTCATCCCCAACGCCGACGCCTGCGCCGCGCTCCACTGCGCGAAGTCTTCGGGCGAAAGGTTCACCCAATTTGACTGTTGGGCGTAGAGCAGGTCGTGCATCTCCCAAAACTTGCCCTGACGGCTGGCGGCTTCGGCTGCCTGCGCGGCGAGCAGGGCTTTGTCGTTTCGCCCCACCAGCGGAAAGACCCGGCTGACCTGGCGCACATCGTTGGGATAATCGCTGATAAGTCTCTGCATCACCCCGGCAAACAGAGCGCTCGTTCCATCCTGCAAATCGCCATAGACGAGGATGGTCACGGCGGCGTTCTCCGCTCCGCGGGCGTGGTCGGCGGCGGTGACTGGCGGGATGAGGGAGGGAGCGTCTGCGCCGGGGGTGGGTGCGGCGGCAATGGAATCGCACGGCGGCACAGTGGCTTGCGGGATGAGAGTGACGGTGGGGTTTGCTTGTGTGGTCGGAACAGGTGAGGAAGTGCAGGAAACAAGCAAAAGAAGAAGGAGGAAAGAAGCAAAAAACAATTTTGGGAATTGGCGCATGGGGTTATTGTTGAATGGCTTGCTGGAGCTGCTCGAAGGAGGTCATCCAGGCGATGGTGTTGAGAAAGTCTGCCAGCGAGGCGCTTTGTTCGCGCAAGGCGCGCACGGCGGGACCGACCGGGTCCTCGCCCGCCGCGCCGCCGGGCTGGTCGGCGTAGGCGCCGTGAAAGGCGAAGTATGCCTGATTGAGTTTGCGGATGAGGTAGCCGTTTTGCCAGAAGACCTGACGGCGCGCTTCCATGTACGCCTCGGCTTCCTCGATTTTTCCCTCCGCTAGGAGTTTATCTACGGTGACGCGCGTTTCGCGCATCTCGGCGCGGAAGTCGAAGGCGGGAGGGTCGTTGAGAAGGCTGGAGGGTGGAATCTGCTCATCGAGGGCGACCAGGCTGAAGTCGGGGTTGGAGGCGAGGAGTTCGGGGTAGTAGGTTTGCATGAGGAGATGTCCCACCTCGTCGCCGACGATGTTCGCGGTGGTCTCGTTCATGGTGCGGAGTTCGGGGGTGGTGCTGTAGTTGAGTCCGAGCGGGCGCAGATTGAGGTAGTTGTGCGTCCACTCGTGGGCGACGGTGTTGAGCATCCAGGACAGGTCGGTGGTTTCCATAACCATGGTGGGATACACGCCGACGCCGCCGACAGGCACGACGAGGGTGGAGACGTTGAGGGAATGCGCCACTTGGTCTTCGAGCGCGATTTGTTCGTCGAGGGTGAGGGTGGGGAGGAGGGAGATGTTGGCGATTTGGACGATTTCTTCGCGCTTGGAGACGATGAGCGCGAGCGGCGTGGGAGAATTGTGGTAGAGCACGGGCGGAATCGGCTGACCCAGCGTGGTGAGACCGAGCCGGGCAAGCGTTTCGCTGACCTGATTTTGCAGGATGGCTTCGGCAAAGGGCGCGAGTTGTTTTTGGCGGGCAAGGAGTTGATCGCGTTGGTCGCGCAGGAAGGCGCTGGCGGTTTCCTTGTCGGTGGTTTGCGGGTCGGCATAGATTTGCTCGATGCGGCGCTCGGTCTGCATGATGTGGGCGGTGACGCGCAGGTATTCGAAGACGATTTCTTTGGCTGTGCCGCGCTCGAAGATGAAAGGGGAATGGAGGGAGGCTTGTTCGAGTTTGAGCCAGAGGGCATCCTGCACCCAGTTGGGGTAGTCGAATTCGATGTCGCGGGTGTAGAAGCGGGTGCGGTCGGCGCTGTCGGTGAAGCGCGGTGTGTCGCTTGTGCCGGCAATGAAGAGCAGGATGAACACGCTGAGGAGGTCGAGGACTCGTCCGATTTGGTATCGCATGGCGGGAATTATACCCGTGCGGCAGTCGCCTGTCCTTTCAGCCACTTTCGAGAGTGTCTAAAAGAATGGGCTAAAGATTTTTCTGCCACAGAGCTCACAGAGATCTCTGAGAAAAATCTCAAAATCTCTGCGCTCTCTGTGGCTAAGCCCACGACATTGGACACTCCCCACTTTCCATGAATTTCAAATGAGGAAAATTGTCACAAGTTGCCGAAGGGGGTAAAATGAATGTCGTATGGCACGTCAACGGAACGGTTGCCCGCGGCGACCGTTTTTATGTGTGTGTTGAAAATGTCACACCTGCACTTGCACACAGGTGCAAGTTGCGAGGAGGGCGAAGCCCGACGAAGCACTCTCAGCCGCTAACGACGATAGTCTTATTATGAATTCCAATCCTTCATCCCAGCCCATCATCGAACTGCGCGACGTGGTGAAAGTGTATTCCACGGCGGCGGGCGACTTTCCCGCGCTCAAAGGAATCAACCTGCAGGTGAGGGCGGGGGAATTTCTTGGCATCATCGGCAAGTCGGGGGCGGGCAAGTCCACCCTGCTCAACATGATTACCGGCGTGGATCATCTTACGGAGGGCGAAGTCCTCGTTCATGCGGACGGTTCGTCTGTTTCGGTGCATAGGATGAAAGAGGACGAAATCGCCTTCTGGCGCGGGCGGACGATGGGCGTTGTCTTCCAATCCTTTCAATTGCTCCCCATGCTCACCCTGGTCGAAAACATCACCCTGCCCATGGATTTGTGCGGCAACTTTCATCCCAAACGTTCCCGCGAGCGCGCGCTCGAACTGCTCCGCCTCATGGAAATCGAAGAACATGCCGATAAATTTCCATCTCTCATCTCCGGCGGACAGCAGCAGCGCGTCGCCATTGCCCGCGCGCTGGCAAACGACCCGCCCATCCTCATCGCCGACGAGCCGACGGGCAGTCTCGATTCGGTGACGGCGGATCACATCTTCGAACTCTTCCAGCGCCTCGTCGAGGAGCAGGGCAAGACCATCGTCATGGTGACGCACGACCAGTCGCTGGCGCCGCGCTTCTCGCGCACCTTGCGGATTACGGATGGGGAGTTGGATCAGGCTGATTTGGCGGAAGCCGACCTCAGGTCCGGCGGGAGGCGAAAGAAATGAGTCCGCGTCGTTCCTCGCCTCAGCCTGTTTCCGTCCAACATGCCATGACCTCCGCTGACCTCACCCCCGTCCCCTCCCCTGAAAGGCGAGGGGAGTCAATGATTGACATGCACGGCGTCGTCAAGACGTTCAAGAGCGCGGCGGGCGAGTTCACCGTCCTCAAAGGCATTGACCTGACCATCTACCGCGGCGAGTTCGTTTCGATTGTCGGCAAGTCGGGGAGCGGCAAGTCCACGCTGTTGAACATGATCACAGGCATTGACCACCCAACGGCGGGGCGCGTGGTCATCGGCGGCACGGATATTTATACCGGCGTGACGGAAAGCCAGCGTTCGAAATGGCGCGGGCGCAACTTGGGCATTGTCTTCCAGTTCTTCCAGTTGATGCCCATGCTGACCCTGCTCGAAAACGTGATGCTCCCGATGGATTACGCCGAGATGTACGATTTCGACGAACGCCCCAAACGCGCCATGGAACTGCTCGAACTGGTGGGGCTGGAGAAGTTTGCAAACAAACTGCCCGTGCTGGTTTCGACGGGACAGCAGCAACTGGCGGCAATCGCCCGCGCCCTTGCCTGCGACCCGCCTCTGCTTGTCGCCGACGAACCGACCGGCAACCTCGACACGAAGTCGGCGGATGTCATCATTGACCTGTTCGAGGAACTCTCGCGGCGCGGCAAGACGATTGTGATGGTGACGCACGATCCCTCACTGACCTCGCGTACCACGCGCAACATCATCATCTCGGACGGAGAGTTGATCAACGAGACGGTTGCAAAGGCGCTGCCCTGGCTCAGGCACCGCCACATGCTGGAATTTAGCAAACTGGTGCAGACGGAGATTTATCCGCCCAAAGCCACCATCATTTCGCGCGATGAGCACGTGGAAAAGTTCTTCATGATTCACAAAGGCGAAGTGGAAGTGGTGCTGTTCGACCGCAAACACGGCGAGACCATCATCTCGCGCCTCAAGCCCGGCGAGTTCTTCGGCGAAATCGAGTTGATACGCGGCGGAAAGTCCATTGCCAACGTGCGCGCTGGTGCGAATGCTCCCGTCGAGGTGTTGACCATCCGGCGTGAAGATTTTCAGCGCGTGATGGAGCAATCTCCCATCACGGCGGAAGCGCTGGCAAAAATTGTGCAGGAGCGCTTGAAGGAACACCGCGCGGCAGACAGCCGCTCCGGGCGCGGTCTGTTCTCCTTCTTCCGCCGACGACCATAAATCCAAAATCTATAATCGCAAATCTACAATCGCAAATCTAAAATCGTAAATCGTAAATCCCATGAGACCTCGCTGGCGAAAAGTATTGCACGACCTGCTCGACAACAAAGGGCGCACCCTGCTGGTGGTTTTTTCCATCGCGGTGGGCGTGTTTTCCATTGGCGTCATCGCAGGCGCGTATCAAATCATCTCGAACGACATGAGCGCCTCGTTTGCGGCGAATCAGCCCGCCAACATCGAACTGCGCATGACGAATTTCGACGACGCCATTTTGTCGTCCATTCGCAATCACAGGGACGTGGCGGACGCCGAGGCGCGGCGCGTCTTCAACATGCGCGTGCGCGTGCCAGGCACCGAAAAATGGACCGCGCTCGACATGGTTGCCTTCGAGAGTTTCGAAGACAACACCATCAATCTGCTCAATCCCCTCGAGGGGAAGACCGCTCCCGCCAAACGCGAAGTCCTGCTGGAAAAAGATGCGCTTCGTGACCTCGACGTGAGCGTGGGAGGTCTGCTCGAATTTCAACTCCCCGACGGCTCCACCAAAACCCTGACCGTCGCCGGCATTGTGCAGGATACAGCCGCCGGCGCAGGCGACTTTCTCGCCTCGCCGTTCGGTTACATCACCACCGACACCCTGCAATACCTCGGACAGCCGAAACTCTACAACCGCATGTTGATTCGCGTGGCAGGCGACGGCGACGACCCGCACTACATCCGTGAAGTGGGCGCGGAGTTGAAGGACAAAATCGAGAAATCGGGCGGGGTGGTCATCCGCTCGCGCTTTGCAGAAACGCACAAGCATCCGCTTGCCAGCACGGTCAACGCGATTTTGGGCATTCTGCTGGCGCTGGGCATCCTCATCGTCTTCCTCTCCAGTTCGCTGATTTCGAACACATTGAGCGCCCTGCTCAACCAGCACCTCCGTCACATCGGCGTGATGAAACTGGTCGGCGGGCAGAGGCGTCAGGTGTTCGAGATGTACATCACGCTCATCATGGCGTTTGGCGTCCTGGCTTTGCTGATTGCCGTGCCGTTCGGCGGAATTGGCGCGTATCAACTGGCATCCTTCATTGCCAGTCAGTTGGATTTCAACCTGCTGGGATACCGCCTCCTGCCCCTGCCGTTCTTCATTCAGGTCGTGGTGGGACTGCTCGTCCCGTTGATTGCGGGGCTTGCGCCGGTGGTCAACGGCTCGCGCATCACCGTGCTGCGCGCTCTCAGCGGAGATGCGGCTGAGGAGCAGATTCAATTCAAAGACGGAGAGATGCGTCTCTCGTGGTTCGATTGGGCGCAGGTCAAAGTGACGCGTCTGTTGGCGGCGCGCGGCATCCACATCCCGCGTCCGTTCATCATCTCGCTCAGGAACACGTTCCGCCGCAAGAGCCGCCTCGCGTTGACGCTGTTTACGCTAACGATGGGTGGAGCGATTTTCATCGCCGTCTTCAACGTGCGCGTGACCCTGCACGACTACATCGGGCAGATTGGCAAATACTTCCGCGCCGACGTGACGCTCGATTTCGACCAGCCCTATCGCGTGCAGGAGGTCGAGCGCGTGGTGGGGAGCGTGGCTGGAGTGGTACAGGTGGAGGGCTGGCAGTTTGTCAGCGGCGAACTGCTGGATGAACAGGACCGCGTCATCGAAAACCTCACCTTGCTGGCGCCGCCCGGCGACAGCCATCTGGTTCAACCTATCCTTGTGGAGGGACGCTGGATCCGCCCCGACGATGTCCGCAAGATGGCGGTGAGCGAGGGCTTGCGTAAAATGTTCCCTGGCTTGCAGGCGGGCGACTTCGTCACTTTGCGCATCAACGGGCGCGACGAAGCCTGGCAGGTGGTGGGTCTTTTCAAGTTCGTAGATCAGGAAGGACTCATCGGGTACGCGCCCTTCGAATACATCTCGGTGATGAACAAACAGGCGAACCGCTCCTTCTCCTACCGCGTGGTGACCGAACGCCACGACCGCGCCTATCAAGACGCCAAAGCCGAAGAGTTGGACAAGTACCTGCGCGACCAGGGCTTCAAAGTTCGTGTTGCCCAGGCAGGCAGCGCCTCGCTGGATGTGGCGGTGGAAAGCCTCGACATTCTCGTGACGTTCCTGCTCATCATGGCAATCCTGACCGCCATCGTCGGCTCGATGGGCTTGACCGGCACGATGGGCATGAACGTGCTGGAGCGCACGCGTGAAATCGGCATCACCCGCGCCATTGGCGCCGACGACCGCGCTGTCATGCGGACGGTCATTGCCGAGGGCGTGGTCATCGGCATGATTTCGTTTGCGCTGGCAATTGTCCTGTCCATTCCGTTCACCTACGGGCTTTCATACATCGTCAGCCTGGCGGTGTTCCAAACCCCAATCGCCGTCGTCTTCACTTACATGGGCTATGCCATCTGGCTCGGCTTAGTGCTGGTTTTGTCTGCTGTGGCAAGCGTCCTGCCTGCCCGCAATGCCGCACGATTGACAATTCGTGAAGTGCTGGCGTATGAGTAAATTTCCCTCACCCCAACCCCTCTCCCATTTTGGGAGAGAGGCAAGGGGAGAGGGCAAAGGAACAAACTATGAATAAAACAACAAACAAACTGACCCTCCTGCTCCTCGTCCTCGCGCTGGGACTGACCGCCTGCGCCAATAATCAGGCAGCCCCCGCGCAGGACAATCCCGCCTCCACCCCTGCCGCTTCGTCGAGCGCGGTAGTGGCGGAGGGACACCTCAAACCCGTCCGTGCCTCCAGCCTGTCGTTTCAGGCGCGCGGAATTGTGGAACAAGTCAACGTGAAAATCGGCGACCAGGTCCGCAAGGGCGATGTGCTGGCGCGACTTTCCAACGCGGCGCAAGCCGAAGCGGGGCTTGCCGCGGCAAAACTGGAACTGCTCAACGCCCAGCAGTCTCTCGACGCGCTCGTCCGCAACGGCGATGCCAGCCGCGCCGCCGCCTGGGACGCCTACCAGAAAGCGCAGATCGCCCGCGCCGAAGCGCAAAAGAAATGGAACGACCTCAACCCGCGCGACATCCAGAAACGCATTGACGACCAGCAGGCGACGATCAACGAGCGCAAACAAGACTTGGAAGACGCTCAAACCGAATTCGACAAGTACAAAGACCTCGACCCCGACAACGCCAAGCGCAAAACCGCCGAAGACAACCTGCGCGCCGCCCAGCGGGATTACGACAACGCCGTTGCCGAACTCGAAAAAATCCAGCGCGAACGCGACTCCGTCCGCGCCGCGCTCGACGCCGCCCTTGCCGCCGAAGCGGAGGCAAAATACCAGTGGGAAATCTCCGCCGAAGGCGTGAACAAGGACCAACTTGCCCTCGCTGAAGCGCGTCTCGAAGCCGCCAAAGCGCAGGTCGCCGCGGCGGAAGCGGCGCTCGCCAACTACATCCTCACCGCGCCGTTCGACGGCGTCGTCATGGATGTGGCGGTCAGTGTGGGCGAGCAGGTCGGTCCCGAGGTCCGCGCCGTGAGCGTTGCCGACGCCTCCGCCTGGCTCATCGAAACCAGCGACATCACCGAGCTCGAAGTCGTGAACGTCGCCGTCGGTCAAGCCGTCACCTTCACGCCCGACGCCCTCCCCGACCTCACCCTCAAAGGCGTCGTCACCGAAGTCAGCGGCGCGTCCTACGTTCAAAGCGGCGACGTGATTTACACCGTCTATATTCAGGTGAACGAAACCGACCCGCGCCTCAAATGGGGCATGACCGTCGAGGTGACCTTCGAACCTCTTGAATAGATTTGCGCAGTGGTGCGAGATTTATCTCGTATTGATGGGCGGGATGGAACCCCGTGATAAACAATGTGCCGCATTGCGAATAAAGTGCATAGCGTTAGCGAAAATAATTGACTTGGATACACAACGGGGACGGCTGACAGGGTCGTCCCCTTTTTTTTCTTTGGATGAAACCCCGCTTCTCCCTCACCGACGCCTGCCTCTGCCCATCTGCTTTTCCTCCCCTCCACTTTCTCTCCTCCACTTTCTCCCCTCCCACTTTCCTCTTTCTTTCCTCCTCCCTCCCTTATCCTTTATAATCCTCCCCATGCCAACCCCTCGACCCCTCGACCCCGAATCCAAACCCGACGACCGCGTGGACAACGCCCTGCGCCCGCAAAAACTCGCCGACCTCATCGGTCAGGATCAGGTGAAGGAGAATCTCTCCATCCTGATTTCCGCCGCGAAGAAACGCGGCGAGGCGCTCGATCACGTCCTCTTTTACGGACCGCCCGGCTTGGGCAAGACCACCCTCGCGCATGTCGTCGCCAACGAGATGGGCGTCAACGTCAAAGTCACGGCGGGACCCGCCATCGAGCGCGCCGGCGACCTCGCCGCCATCCTCACCAACCTCCGTCAGGGCGACGTGCTGTTCATTGACGAAATTCACCGCCTCGGACGGGCTGTGGAGGAAGTGCTTTACCCCGCGATGGAGGATTTCTCGCTCGACATCGTCATCGGCAAGGGACCCTCGGCGCGATCCATCCGCCTGAAATTGCCGCGCTTCACCGTGGTCGGCGCGACGACGCGGCTGGCGCTGGTCACGGCTCCGCTACGGGCGCGCTTCGGTGCGGTCTATCGTTTGGACTACTACGACCTCGAAGCCATGCGTCAGATCGTGAGAAGGGCGGCGGGGATGCTCAAAGTCCAAGCGGATGAATCAGGCATCGGCGAGGTGGCGAGGCGCGCGCGCGGGACTCCGCGCATTGCCCTGCGTCTCCTGCGCCGCGTCCGCGATTATGCCCAGGTCCGCGCCGATGGCGTCATCACGCAGGCGGTCGCGCGCGAAGCGTTGGATCTCCTGCAGGTGGACCCGCTCGGTCTCGACGACGTGGACCGCCGCGTCCTGCGCACCATCATCGAAAAATACAACGGCGGACCCGTCGGCTTGAACACCATCGCCGCCTCCATCAGCGAGGAGCAGGATACCATCATGGACGTAGTCGAGCCGTATCTGCTGCAACTGGGTTTCCTCGACCGCACCCCCCAGGGACGCGTGGCGACAAAATCCGCGTATGAGCATTTGGGGCTGGAGTGGAGGGAAGAGGGACAGGCAAGGTTGTTATAAGGTCAAAGGTCAAAAGTCGAAAGTCGAAAGTCGGTCTGACCTTTGACCTTCAACTTTCGACGGAGGTTTTCATGGAATCCATTGCTCGCTACCTCATGATTGGAGGAATCATCCTGTTTCTGGTAGGCGGCGGACTCTACCTCGCCGCGAAATTCAGCATCCCGCTGGGACGCCTGCCCGGTGACATCCGTATCGAGGGCGAGAACTTCCGCTTCTACTTTCCCCTCGCCACCAGCCTGCTCATTTCGCTGGTGTTGACGGTCATCTTGAACCTGATTGCGAGGCTGTGGAGGAAGTAGCTCCGGTCTTCAGACTTGCGCTGCGCGGCGGGTCATTCAACAGCATTCGCAGGGACGCCCCTTGCGCGGTTCGCGTCCATTGCGCTCCCGAATCCCTCTTCGACTTCATCGGTTTTCGTGTGTGCGTCTCTCCCATCTCGACCTAACCCCCAGCCCCTTCCTTAAAAAGGGAAGGGGAACTTATCGAAGAACAATCCTCCCGTGACCCGGATGCCCCCGCCGCGGGATGTTTTTTGGGACGATCAGACTCCTGCCTATCCGACTATTCGACCATCAGACTATTCGACTCTCATCGTGTTAAAATCCTCCCTGTGAACATCTCCGACTTCGACTACGACCTCCCCGAATCCTCCATCGCCCAGACGCCCGTCGAGCCGCGCGATGCCTCTCGCTTGCTGGTGCTTCATCGTGACACTGGCGCGTTGGAGCACCGCATCTTCCGTGACATTGGAGAGTACCTCCGCCCAAACGATCTCCTCGTCCTCAACCAAACCCGCGTCATCCCGGCGCGGATTTATGCCCGCAAAGAGACCGGCGGACGCGTCGAACTGCTCCTGCTGCGCCGCCGCGACCTGGTCACGTGGGAGGCGCTGGTGGGAGGAAAGGGTTTGCGTGTAGGCAAGAAAGTATTTGTGGACATCGTGGACGCTGAACCTTCAAGCGAAAACCAGTCAAAAAAGATAGCGGCGGAAATCGTTGAAATCCTCGCAGGTTCCGAGCGCCTCATCCGCTTCTCTGAGCCCATTGAGCCGTATTTCCCGAAAGTGGGGCATGTGCCGCTCCCGCCCTACATCCACGAGGAACTCAAAGACCCCGAACGTTACCAGACCGTCTATGCCCGCGAGCCAGGTTCCGCCGCCGCGCCGACGGCTGGGCTTCACTTCACGCCGCGCCTGCTGGATGAGTTGCAAGGGAATGGCGTGAAGATTGCCTACGTTACATTACATGTCGGGCTCGACACCTTCGCCCCCGTCACAGAGGAGAATCCCGAAGAACACAAAATCCACACCGAATGGTGCCATCTGCCACAGGAAACCGCCGACGCCATCAACCAAACCCGTGCCGCCGGCGGACGCGTCATTGCGGTTGGCACAACCTCCGTCCGCACGCTCGAAACCGCCGCCAATCGCCAGTTACCAATTACCAGTTACTCCGGAACTACATCCCTTTACATCCTCCCCGGTTATCAATTCAAACTCGTTGACGCCATGATTACCAATTTCCACTTACCAAAGTCCACCCTGCTCATGCTCGTCAGTGCATTTGCCGGGCGGGAGACCATCCTGCGAACCTACGAAACCGCCGTTCGGGAGGGATATCGCTTCTACTCCTTTGGCGACGCGATGCTGATTTTGTAACTCACCTTACGCGTGTAGAGCGACATTAATGTCGCCCTACACTAGCCGGCTTTTCTACGCCTAAAAGGATTGCGCAACATCCATTCACATCTGCTGGAGTTTCCGTGCTCACAAACAAAAAAGACTTCCGAAGCCTTTGACCTCGGAAGTCTTTTTGTTTCCTATCTGCGATCCCGTCCGCCGCCGCGTCGGTCACCGCCGCCTCTGCCGCCGCGATCGCCTCCGCGTCCTCCGCCGCCGGGACGTCCGCCACCGCCACCGCCGGGCTTGCGCTGGTCTTTCTCGCGCGCTTCTTCGGCGGTCCAGCCTTCCAGCACCGCCTGCCGCGAGAGACGGATCTTGCCCTGCGGGTCAATGTCGGTCACCATCACGGTGATTTCATCGCCCAGGTTGACCACGTCTTCCACTTTGTTAACGCGCTCGCTGTCGAGCTGGGAGATGTGAACCAGTCCGTCCACACCGGGCAGAATCTCGACGAATGCGCCGAACGCTTCGATGCGCACCACCTTGCCGGTGTAGATGTTGCCGATGACGGCGTTCTCGCCCAGCGACTCGACGCGTTCCTGCGCAATTCTGGCGCCGGCGCTGTCGGTGGAGGCGATGTACACAGTGCCGTCCTCCTGCACGTCAATCTTGGTGCCGGTTTCTTCCTGCAAGGCGCGGATGTTCTTTCCGCCCGGACCGATGAGCGCACCGATCTTATCCACGGGTATCTTCACCGTGATGATGCGCGGCGCATGATCCTTGAGCTGCGGGCGCGGCGCGGGAATGACCTCGAGCATCTTCTCCATGATGTGCATGCGCGCCTCGCGTGCCTGTTCGAGCGCCTCTTTCATCATCTGTGTGCTCAAGCCGCTGATTTTGATGTCCATTTGCAGAGCGGTGATGCCTTTTGCCGTCCCCGCCACTTTGAAGTCCATGTCGCCGAGGTGGTCCTCGGTGCCTTGAATGTCGGTCAGGATTTTGTAGCGTCCGCTTTCATCGGTGATGAGACCCATCGCCACGCCCGAGACCGGGGCTTTGATCGGCACGCCGGCGTCCATCAGCGCCAGCGTCGAACCGCAGACCGAGCCCATCGAGGTCGAACCGTTGGAGGACAACGCCTCGGACACGACGCGGATGGCATACGGGAACGACTCTTCGCTCGGAATCACCGGCTCGAGCGCCCGCTCTGCCAGCGCTCCATGCCCGACCTCGCGCCGGCTCTGCCCGCGCAGAGGCTTGACCTCGCCCGTGCTGAACGGCGGGAAGTTGTAGTGGTGCATGTAGCGTTTCGTTTCGATGGGGGAGAGGTTGTCCAGTTCCTGCGCCTCGCCCAGTGTGCCGAGCGTGACGAACGACAGAATCTGCGTTTCGCCGCGGGTGAACAGACCGGTGCCGTGCGCGCGCGGTGAGACGCCCACCTCGCACCAAATCGGGCGGATTTCGGTCGGTGTGCGCCCGTCGGGGCGTTTGCCCAGGCTCAGGATGCGCTCGCGGACGACCGCCTGTTCCGCCATTTCGAACGCCTCGCGGAACATGTTGACGGGGATGTAATCTGCCGGGTTGCCGCCTTCGGGCACGGTGCAGAGTTCGGCTTCTGCCTGCTGTTTGATGGCAGTCATGCCGGTGTAGAACTCGTTTTTGGAGAGCGGTTTTTCGAGCAGCTCGTTCATCGGTCCGCTCACGCGCTCGTACACTTTCTTTCTGATTTCTTCGCTGGGCAGGAACAATTCCACCTGGCGTTTCGGCTTGCCCACTTCTGCCGCCATTTGCAATTGCAGGTCAATCAGCGGCTGAATGGCTTTGTGACCCAGTTCGAGTGCCTGCACCATCACGTCTTCGGGGATTTCATCCGCGCCGCACTCGACCATGAGGATGGCGTCTTTGGTGCCGGCAATCCGCAGGTCCAGGTCCGAGGCGTCCATTTGGGCGAAGGTGGGGTTGATGACGAATTCGCCGTTCACCCGTCCCACGCGCACCGCGCCGATGGGTCCATTCCAGGGAATGTCCGAAATCATGATGGCGGCGGAAGCGGCGTTGATGGCGAGGATGTCCAGCGGGTTCACGCCATCGGACGAATAGGAATAGACGATGACCTGCACTTCGTTGCGCATCCCATCCTGAAACAGCGGGCGGATGGGGCGGTCGGTGAGCCGGGCGGTGAGGATGGCTTCGGTGGATGCTTTGCCCTCCCGTCGGAAGAACGAACCGGGAATTTTTCCGCCGGCGTAAAGCCTTTCTTCGTATTCCACGCTGAGCGGGAAGAAGTCAATGCCTTCGCGCACGTCGCCCATGGTGGCGGCGGCAAAGACGATGGACTCGGCTGTGCCGAAGGTCACCGCGCCGCCTGCCTGACCGGCCAGTTTGCCGGTTTCAAACGTGAGAGTCTGACCTCCCACAACGGTTGAATATTTTTTTGATTCGGGTTTCATTTTGTCTCCTAAATTGCCTGCACCGACCGCCTGCCGGCAAACGCGAAACGCGCAAAGCCGGTTGTCCTCTTCGCGTGTTTGCGGGTTCGACGGTGGGTTGTCTTGGTCAATGCAAGCCCTACGATTGGTTTCCGCCTCAAGTCAGGGACTGAAGAGTGTGAATGACCGGGGTCATTCGCGCTGTTCAATTCCTGACGGCGGATGAAATGCGTAGGGGCGGAGTAAAGGCTCCGCCCCTACAAGAACACTATTTGTGGCGCAGGTTCAAACTTTCGGTCACAGCCAGGTACCGCTTGTAATCCACTTTGCGCAGATACGTCAACATGCGGCGGCGTTGTCCAACCAGTTTGAGAAGCCCGCGGCGGCAGGACTCGTCTTTTTTGTTGGCGCGCAGGTGATCGGTCAACTGCTGGATGCGCCCCGTCAGGATGGCGATCTGAACTTCGGGAGAGCCGGTATCGCTGTCATGACGGTGGTACTTCGAGATGAGTTCCGCCTTTACATCTTTCTGTAAGGGCATGACGTTTGCTTTCCTTTCTACAAGATTATGCAGGTCTCCGTGCTTGCAGTCTCTTGAGAAACCGCTTGCAGGACCAGTCACGAGCCGAGATTATACCAGAAATTCACCACCCAACACCGCCTGGATGATGCCCCTGTAACCTTCCGCCGCCCCTTCGAGCGCCTCCAAACTGAGACGTTCATCCACCACATGAGCATCCGCCTCCGTTCCCGGACCGAAACCGATTGTCGGCACCCCAGCCTGCCCCATGCTGTACGCCGCATTCGTACAAAAACGGTACGCCGAAAGTTGAGGGGTCAGCCCTGCGTTGTGCAGTCCCTTCAACGCCGCCTGGACAAAGGGATGCCCAGCCTCCAACTCCCAGGCGGGGAAGAACTTGCTGCAGGTGAGAGTCGCGCCCGTATAAGCAAGATGTTCTCCCTGTGCAATAACCACCTTGAAGGGAACATCCTTGAGCGCAGGCAGGGATTGAATAACTCCCAGCACCTCCTCCGCCGTTTCGCCCGGCAGGAGACGGCGGTCATACGTCACTTTGCAGCGCGAAGGGATGACGGAGTAGCCGGGGTACGGTTCAGAGATGATGTCGGTCAGTGCCAGGATGGCGGGACCCAGCAAAGGATGTTCGCCCAGTTGGATTTTTTCCACCGCCTCGATGACCTTCATCATCAAATGCACCGCGTTGACGCCCAGATGCGGGGAGGACGAATGCGACGGCTTGCCGATGGTTTCGATGTGAATCTCTGCCCGCCCGCGCCCGCCGTGAACGAGGTTCAAGTTGCTCGCTTCGCCGATGACGACGAAATCGGGGCGGACGGCATCCATCACGGTCTTGAGCGCGCCGCCCTCGTACACCTCCTCCAGCACCGAAGCGGAGACAACGACTCTGCCCGCCAGCCTGCTTCTGTCCACGCTTGCGGCGGCGTGGATCATGGCGGCAAGCGCGCCTTTCATATCCGCCGCGCCGCGCCCATACAGATAGCCGTCAATAATCTCACCGCCGAACGGCTCCTTCGTCCAGACCGAACCGGGGGCGATGCCCACCGTATCGGTATGTGCGTCGAGCAGAATCGTTTTGCCGGGTTTTGCGCCTTCGATGACGCCAACGGCGGAGCCGTTTTCGTCCACCCAAACCTTATCGAAGCCGAGCGCTTTCATCTCCTCCACGACGATTTGCGTGACCGCCCCCTCCTCGCCCGACAAACTTTGCTGGCGGACGAGCCTTTGGGCTAATTCAACGAGCGCCTGTTTGTTCATTCACACCTCGATTTGGATGGCGCTTCCCGATTCATACCGCTTCAACCCCGACCTGAAAACGGTCACCGCCAGCCCAAGCAGAATCGCCGCTCCGAGCAGGAGTTCACCGAGCGTCTGCCAACTTGCGGCGCGGATGTATTCCGCCGGCACGGCGCCCATCAGCGCCGCGGGGATGACCGTGAAAAGGATGAGTTTGGCGTAGTTATCGAAAAGCGTGATGGGATAGATGCCAAAGGTGACCATGGCGTTGATCATCAGGTTGGTGAAACTCGAAACGACCCCCGCCCAAAACGCCAGGCTGTTGACCAGGATGAGGAACGCGGCGAACACCACCGCCGCGAGCAGGATGGCAAGGATGAACCGCAGAAGCCCATCCCAGGTGAACTGCCCCGAAAGCGCATAACTGATGAAACCGTAAGTAAAGTCACCCATGCCGCTGGTGATCATGCGGCTGGCAACCGCATGGAGCAGGACGGGGCGGGGCAGCGAGAGGTAGTAGTCGAGCCGCCCGTTATTGACGATGTCGCCGAGAACGAAGGCGTTACCAAAGAACAGGGAAACCAGCCCGAACGCACTGGCAAGCACTCCAAAGGTGACGTACATGTCACTGGCGCCCCAGCCGCGCACATCCTTGAAGCGGTCGAAGAAGATAAGCCAAATAGCAAAATAGATGAAGTTATTGAGCATCATCCCAACGACCTGCGTCAGGAACGAGACGCGATACTCCATGACGGATTGCAGATTTGCCTGCCAGATGGCGAGAAGGAATTTGAGATGACGCATAATTTTGTCTTAATCACTGATATTACACAGTTTTCTCGTAGCGCGACATTTATGTCGCCCAAAAACGCGAGATGCCCTTGGTTTGGCTGGAAAATAGGCAAAATTTGCGAGAACCTTCGGGACGTTTCGCGTAATCAGTGAAATCGGTGGTTAAAGATTGTGAGCCTGCCAATCATTCCGCCAGAAATGGGAAAGCCGAAATGCTTTGCAGATTTCGCGTCTTCGCGGCGAAAAAATCAACCTCCGTTTACTGTAAGATATGCCACTCCGCGCCGATAGGACAGCGTGAGGATCGCACCAAGCACCAGAATCCAAACCGCCTGCATGGAAAGCACGTTGACAAGCAGTTCCACCGAAGGCGCGACGAACAACTTCGACGGTCCGTAAATCATATAGGCGAACGGCAGGGATTTGGCAATCGCCTGAAGCCAGTTTGGATAAAAATCGAGCGGAATGAGGAACCCGCCGAGGATAAAAACCAGTTTCTGATAAATCCACATGAACGGCGAGACCTCCTCCACAAGGAATGCCGAGAGTCCAATCAGGCAGGCGATACAGAAGTTCATAATCCATGTGCCAAACAGGGCAAGGATGGCGAACCCCCAGCCCAGCGGCGCAGGCGGCGCTCCCGCCAGCCACCAGACCATCAATCCGCCGAAGACAGCGTTCATCACGGCGCGGAAGACCGTTTCACCCATCGAATTGCTGAACTGATAGAGCAAAAAGTTATAGGGTTTGTTGAGGATGTAGGCGATGGAGCCGTCTTTCACATTCTCGGAAATCGTCCGTGCGAGTTGCGGGCGGCTGAGTTCGATGGTCTCTGCCATCATCAGGTACCACATCGTGCCGTGGAGGGTCATGCCGTTGATGGTGTCCGTTCCTGCGGCAGCGAAGGTGACCTTCCACAACTGGTAGAAGATCCACATGAACGGTACGATCATCAGGCTGCGCCCCACGAGTTCGCCGGGATAGGCAAGCGAGTTGATGAGTGTGATTTGAAAAATTGCCCAGTATTTACGCAGGGTGTTCATCGGCTGTTTGAGTCCAATAAGGGTTGATAATCTTCGTGGTCAGGGAAGGGATAGACGATCCAGCCGTTCTTCTTTACCTGGAGTTTGGAATAGAACATCGGATGGATGACGCACTCGTCGTCGCTGGTCAGGGTGAGGCGGTCTTGCATCGCGTATTCGAAATCGGCGCCGACGATCATGCTTGCCTCATCCTTGCTGCGCACCTTGCCGACGATTCCTAATTCCGCCACCACGCGGCGGAAGGCGGCTGTGGAATATGTCCCCGGCGCCCATGCACTGGAAGTCCGCTTGGCGACTTGATCGAGGTAGTTTCCTTTGAAAATCATCGGCGCATTGGTCAGTGCGGTGATGATGTCTGCCACGTGCGGGTAAATCAAATCGTAGGAATTTAGAACTTCGTCTGCCAGATCGTATTCGCACTCGGAGATTATTTGGGGGATGGGCACTTCCTTGAAATGGGGAAACTTTCCGCTTCGCTCTGCCTGACGGGCAATTTGATTGCAGATGACCACCAGTTGGCGGGGTCTCATTTGGGTGTGGCGCAAAATGTAGGGGAAACTGCGCTCCCATCCGCCGCGCAGGTTTTGCACCTTTTCGCCAAAGAACGGATTCCAAAGTTTTGCCAGAATGTCGTTGAAATTATCCCAGGCGGGTTCGTGAAGCGAAAGGCGGTGCCCCCGTTCCTCCATGTAGCGGTAGAAGCGCCACATGATCAGGCGAATCAAATCCTTCGGCTTCCAGCGCAGATAGACCGGGTTGCGGATGAATTTGGTGGTGTTGGTGATGATGCTTTCCTTGATGTGGGGAAAAATTTCCGCCGAAACAAACGCCTTGACGTGAACGCCCCGATGGGCATAAGAGATGTTGAATTCATTGGCGCGCTGGATGAGGGCGGCGGTGACGATCATCATTGCCATGTCTTCGCGGTTATACCGCTCGAACGTGTCAATCGCCACGATGACCGGCTCCCTGCGCGTGATTTCCAGCACTTTGGCTTTGGCGTTTTCGAAGACGGGTGAAGAGGTGGTGGCAGAAAGGTCGCTGGCGACCCGTCCGCTTTCATCCACATATTTGTTCAACAAACCGGTCAGAAGGTCATAAACAAAATGGGATGCGGTTCCCTTGCGAACCATCAGGCTGGCGGCTTTGATGGCAGGATCCTTTTCGCGAAATTCGTCAAAGATCAGCGACCAGATCAGATAATCCCAAATTTTTCCCACTTCAATAACCGTCAGGTCTGCAGAGAGATATGGCTTTTCTGCCATCCCCTGCAGGATGCCGCTGTAGATATTCGGTTCATCCACGTCAATGCTGTGGGCGTTTTTGATGTGTTCTTGAAACCCGAAATATTTGGTGAGCGATGTCTTGCCCGACCCCCGTCTCCCGACGATCAAATACACATCCTCCTCAAGAGCCTCGGTATTGAAGCGGCTCTGGTTATAGTAGAATTTCTTGTATTCATCCTGAAGAACCTTGAACTCGTGTTCACAGGATTCTTCCCCGAACGGAAACCGAAAGCCGGTTTGTTGTATAGACGTTGGTTCCATCGCCGCCTCATGTGATGTGATCTATTGCAAGTATATATGAAAACAGGATGAAATACTACCGGCAAATTGCTGCGCTTTCCTCCGCCGGTGGCTGTATAATCATGCCAGAACTTGAATTGGAGTTTCCATGGATTTGAACACCCGTAACCCCGGCACGCCCCTCGACTTGGACTGGGTGATGGGCGCGCACGTCAACAAGAGCGCGGTGGAGAGGCGCGTTGCCAGCCTGCCCGCTCGCCGCACCGTCAAAAAGGACTGGCAGGCTGCGTGGCTGCTGCGCGCCGTCACCTGCATTGACCTGACCACCCTCTCCGGCGACGATACCCCCGGACGAGTCCGCCGCCTGTGCGCCAAAGCCAGACAGCCGATTCGCCCCGATATGCTGGAACGCCTCGGACTTAACGGAGAGCGGATTCACGTCGCCGCGGTCTGCGTCTACCCGAATCGCGTCCGCGACGCGGTGGAGGCGCTGCAAGGCACAGACATCCCCGTCGCTTCCGTTGCCACCGGCTTCCCCGCCGGGCAAACCCCGCTCCCGCAGCGCATCGCCGAAATCAAGCAGGCGGTGGAAGCGGGCGCGCGCGAGATTGATGTGGTCATTGCCCGCAACCATGTGCTGACGGGAAACTGGCGCGCCCTTTACGATGAACTGGTTCAATTCCGCAAAGCCTGCGGCGACGCGCACATGAAGACCATCCTTGCCACCGGCGACCTCGGCACGCTCAAGCAGGTCTATCAAGCCAGCCTGGTGGCGATGATGGCTGGCTCGGACTTTATCAAGACCTCGACGGGCAAGGAAACGGTCAATGCGACGCTGGAGGTGAGTCTCGTGATGGTACGCGCCATCCGCGAGTATCTCGAACGCTTCGGCTACAAGGTCGGGTTCAAGCCTGCAGGCGGAATCGGTTCCGCAAAGCAGGCGATGAACTGGCAATTCTTGATGAAGGAAGAACTCGGCGACGAGTGGATGATGCCCCACCTCTTCCGCTTCGGCGCCTCCAGCCTGCTGACGGATTTGGAGCGGCAGTTGTATCACTACCTCACGGGCCGCTACGCCGCGAAACATCACATGCCGATGGGATAGTTTTTCAAATCGAAGAAAGTGAGAAGAGAATGGCTCTTGATACCTTTGAAAAGTTGCTGAAACAAGCCGATCGCCTCACGCCTGACGAACAGTTATTACTTGCCACGCGCCTGATCGAAAAAGCGAGACAAGCCTCCAAACCTATGACGGGCAAGGATTTGCTTAAGTCGGGAGTGGTGGGCATGTGGGCAAAGCGAACCGACATCGGGAATAGCGTGACCTATGCGCGGAAACTGCGAACACAGGCGCAAACACGGAATCGGACATCATGATTTTGCTCGACACTGATGTCATGGTGGATATCCTGCGCGGTTATGAACCTGCCAGGGAATGGCTAAAAATCGCGCAAGAAATTGGCGTCCCTGGGCTTGTGGCGATGGAATTGATACAGGGTTGCCAAAACGCGAAAGAACAAAAGCAACTGGAAAAGGCTTTGTCGGCGTACCAACTCTTCTGGCCCGACGAAAACGACTGTAATCGGGCGCTGGCTAATTTTGCTTCTCATCATTTGAGCGATAATATTGGGCTGCTTGATGCTCTGATTGCCGAAACTGCGATTGGTGTCAACGCGGATCTCGCAACCTTCAATGTCAAGCATTATCGTGTGTTGAAGGGTCTGCGAACAGTACAACCTTATGGAAAATAGTTCAACCTGGCAGGTTTCCTCCGATGCCCACCCCTCTCTCCCAGCCTCCCGCGCACAGATTCCCATCCGCCGCGGCGCGCACACCGCCTGTCGGGTCTATGACAGCGAAACATCACATGCCGATGGGATGAGCGCTTCGATGGTCGAGTAGGGCTGGCGCTTTTCCAGCCCATACCGAGACCATCGGTTGGATGTAAACAAATGGTTTCTTAGCACTGGTGGTCTCGATATGTTCCTCGCAAAGAATGCTCGTCGTTACTCGACCACCGAATATGAATGGAGCAAGAGTTTACATGGCATGGATGTATATTCTCAAGTGCGCTGACGGCTCGTATTATGTCGGCTCGACCAAAAATCTTGAGAGGCGCATGGAACAGCATCAATCTGGTAAAGGTGCAAGATATACATCGAGGCGGCTTCCAGTGGAGTTGGTATATAGCGAAGAATATGATCGCGTTGCCGATGCTTATTATCGTGAAAAGCAAGTTCAGAATTGGAGCAGGGCAAAGCGGGAAGCATTGATCAACGGTGAATATGAAAAACTTCCCGCGCTTGCAAAGAAGAAATTTCAAACGCAACCTGTTGGTCGAGTAGCCCCGTGTTCGTCGGGGCGTACCGAGACCAATGAGTGACCAGAGAACGAAAGATTGCAAGAAGCCGCTGGTCTCGATACGGGCAAGAAGAACGCTTGCCCTACTCGCCCAGCGGGAATATCGTTGGTCGAGTAGGACGAAGTCCGTACCGAGACCAACAGTAACTTGAAAACAGACAATTACATGAAATGCGCTGGTCTCGATACGTTCCTCGCTGTCGCTCGGAACTACTCGACCAGCAGTGCAAATTGGAGTTTATTATGAGCACAGTACTTGACCTCTTCAAAACCATGGAATACGGACCCGCGCCCGAGTCGCCCGCCGCGGCAAACGCCTGGTTGGATGATCACGGACGGAAGTTTGGTCTGTTCATCAACAATGAATGGGTGACGCCCAAAGGGGCGAAGTATTACCCTTCCTACAACCCCGCTACGGGCGAATTGCTCGCTGAGACCGTGCAGGCAGGCAAAAAGGAAGTGGACGCCGCCGTTGCCGCCGCCCGCGCCGCTTTCGAGTCATGGAGCAAAACCCCGGGCGTTGTCCGCGCCCGCTACATGTACGCCATTGCCCGCAACATCCAGAAACATCATCGCCTGCTGGCGGTGTTGGAGAGTATGGACAACGGCAAGCCGATCCGCGAGTCGCGCGATATTGACGTGCCGCTGCTGGCGCGTCACTTTTACTACTACGCGGGTTGGGCGCAACTGATGGAAACCGAACTGCGCGATTACCAGCCCGTCGGCGTGGTGGGACAAATCATCCCCTGGAACTTCCCGCTGCTGATGCTGGCGTGGAAGATCGCACCCGCCATTGCGATGGGCAACACGGTGGTGCTCAAGCCCGCCTCGTACACGCGGCTCTCGGCGCTGCTGTTTGCCGAAATCGTCGCCGAAGCGGGCTTGCCGCCTGGCGTGATCAACATCGTCACGGGGTCGAGCAGCGCCGGTTCGATGATTGTCACCCACCCCGATGTGGACAAGGTTGCGTTCACGGGTTCGACGGATGTCGGTCGCATTTTGCGGCGGCAAACAGCGGGGTCGGGGAAGAAACTGTCGCTGGAGTTGGGGGGCAAGAGTCCCTTCATCGTGTTTGAAGATGCCGATTTGGACGGAGCCGTTGAAGGCGTCGTTGATGCGATTTGGTTCAATCAGGGGCAGGTCTGCTGCGCAGGGTCAAGGCTCATTGTGCAGGAAAACATCGCCGAGCGGTTCATCCAAAAACTCAAGCGGCGCATGGAACACCTGCGCGTGGGCGATCCGCTCGACAAAGCGATTGACATGGGCGCCATCGTGGACAAGTCTCAATGGGACACGATTGACGGCTGGGTGAAGACGGGCGTTGCCGAAGGCGGCGAGTGCTATCAGCCGAACATCCCGCTGCCCGAAAAGGGGCTGTTCTACAAGCCCACGCTCATCACGGGTCTCGACCCTGCCGCCGCGACCGTGCAGGAAGAAATCTTCGGTCCCGTGCTGGTCTCGCTCACCTTCCGCACGCCCGCCGAAGCCATCGAGTTGGCGAACAACACGCGCTACGGTCTCGCCGCGAGCGTGTGGAGCGATAACATCAATCTCGCGCTGGACGTGGCGAGCAAAATCAAAGCGGGTTCGGTGTGGATCAATTGCACGAATCTCTTCGACGCCGCCTCGGGCTTCGGCGGTTATCGCGAATCGGGCTTCGGACGCGAGGGCGGACGCGAAGGACTCTTCGAGTACGTGCGCCCGAAGTGGATGGATCGCCCGCGCCCTGATTTGACTTCGTTGAGTCTCGATCCGATGACCAACGAGCCGACTCAACCCGTGAAATGGGGCGAACACATCCCGGCGCGTCCCGCCAGACCTGAAACTGGTCGGGCAAATGGGCATGATCTCCCCCGAGTGGACCGCACCCCGAAGATGTACATCGGCGGCAAGCAGGTCCGCCCCGATGGCGCGTACACCATCCCCGTCTTCGGCGCGGACGGGCGGCTCATCGGTCAGGTCGGCGACGGCAACCGTAAAGACATCCGCGACGCGGTGGAAGCGGCGCACAAAGCGCGGACTTCGGGCTGGGCGATGCGTCACGGTTACAACCGCTCGCAGATTCTGTATTTCATCGCCGAGAATCTGGACGCGCGCAACGCCGAGTTTGTCGAGCGCATCATCGCCATGACGGGGCGCACGAAAAAATCGGCGCAAGCCGAAGTGGACGCGGCAGTGGAGCGGCTCTTCACTTACGCGGCGTGGGCAGACAAATACGGCGGCACGGTGCAGGAAACCACCCTGCGCGGAATCACGGTGGCGGTCAACGAGCCTGTGGGCGTCATCGGCATCGCCTGCCCCGACGAATACCCGCTGTTGGGATTCATCTCGCTCATGGCGCCGGCGATTGCGCGCGGCAACACGGTGGTGATGATCCCCAGCCAGAAACATCCGCTCTCGGCGACGGACTTCTATCAGGTGTTGGATACGTCCGACGTGCCGGACGGCGTGGTCAACATCGTCACCGGCGACCGCGACCACCTGACCAAGACCCTTGTCCAGC
>DYID01000009.1 GCA_020723805.1 Anaerolinea sp.
CACGGATGGATGGGATTGCAAGAAGCAGTCTCAGCGCAGATACGGTCGGAACGTACAGCATCTGCGCCACAGCCGTACAGCTTTTTATGAACGGTTCTCCGCAAGGCGGAGGTGCACAGTCCTGCGCTGCAAAAACAGGCGGAGGATCCGTGCAGTCCGTAAAAAGTAAAGTGGTTGTCAGTGTGTATGGCAAATCCTGGCGGGTGGATACGGCACATCTGTT
This sequence comes from Anaerolinea sp., assembly GCA_020723805.1. Lineage (GTDB taxonomy): Bacteria > Chloroflexota > Anaerolineae > Anaerolineales > Villigracilaceae > Defluviilinea. Next base: position 224 of record DYID01000009.1, read on the forward strand.
CTCAAAGCCGGGATACCAGTGGTCTACAACCCTCTCTGTTTCCAAGAATCTCTAGCAACAGAAATGCTTGCACCTGTCCAATTTCGGAATATGCGTAAACTTAAACTGTTACTGACAATATTGATCTCGGTTAGTTTCATCTCAGGGTGTTTTGCATCTCAAAGCGTGCAAAACTCAAACGAAACATCGTTTATTACTTGGCAAGATCTGCAAATAGCATCAGTAAATATGGATAGTTTATGCAAGGACGTATACTTATCAGAAAAAGATTGGGAACGCGAAAAACCGAATGTCACGTATGGCTTACTCGAGGGGGTCACCCCTTACACATCAAAGAATATCCACAAAGTGGCAAATAACACTGCCTGGGTCAACGCGAACGAGGAAATATTACTAAGATGGCAACTATGGTACCCGGCGGGCAACGAACGTCCATCAATAAATCTTCGAATATTTGTATTATTAGACGGGCGTCAACTCGATCACGCGCTTCCCAAACCAGGGCTATACAATGATATTGTTTTGGAAAGGGGAGAGGACAAATCTTTTGCAGTTGCAATTCCACCTCTTGAGCCGGGAATTCACGATATTGTCGCTATAGGTATTCCCTACCTGGAGGAGTATCCTAACGAATATGGCATTGTAGTATTGACAGGTTGGAGATTTACTTTAATCGCCGAACCAGCGCCCACCCCGCCGTTCAGAAACATAGACTTCACCACCCTGCCGGCGGAAGGTTCGAACAAGCACAACGACCCTGCCATGGCTCTTGAATTGACCCTGAAAAAAGACGGCATTGACGTGTGGAACTGGCCCCACCCCTGGCTCGACATACGGGCAAACACCCCTCTCACCTTCTACGCCCTCGGCGGGCATCAGGACGTCACCAACCTGGATGCACCCGCTGTGGAACCGCTGAAATCTTCCTTCTCTGCCTTCCTCCTCTTTGTGGATTACCAACAAGTCGAGATCGCCCCCAACCAAACCGTACTCTACGCCAAAATGGACAGCGACACGGCTTATGCCCGCCTCCCCATTACGATCAAGCCTCTCCCGCCGGGCAAACATCACATCCTTGTTTTACGCATTGACACGCCCGGCGTGCCCATGTGCATCCTGCGCGGCGACACCCGCAGCCGCATCCTGCCCAACAGCGTTCATGGCAAGCTGGTGGGGGTCAACGTGCTGCCGGAAAAATAACCCCTCAGAAAACATTTTGAAAATACTCATCAACATCTTATTTTTGCGTAAAATGCGCTGGAGAGCACATTCAGGGACGTTAGAGAGCGTTTTATTAAAAGTCCCCTATTTTGTGTCATTTGCGTAGGATGCGCTCTCTTGCGCATCCGCAGGCGACGTTACACCTGCCCTGGGGGGCGGTGCCAGGGGAGAACGTCGTCTACGCGCTAACCGGAGAGATTTAAAACACTCTCTTAGAGAACGTCCGCTGCGCTCTATGGCAGCGTAAGAGACGCTCTCCAGCGTCGGACAACGACAACTTTCGCGTGGACACAATAAGACAAATGTAACGACAGCCATCCACACCCTTACGTTATAATGGGGACATGCCCGGACGAGAAGACATCTTCCAAAAAGCCATGAATGAGGGTCACTCCTACGCCTGGGACCAGGAGTGGAGCAAAGCAGCCGCCGCGTACCGCAACGCCCTGCAGGAATTCCCCGACCACCCCAAAGCGCTCACCAGCCTGGGACTGGCGTTGTATCAGCAGGGCGAATTCGATGAGGCGCTGGAAATCTACAAACGCGTCGCGCAAGTCTCACCGCAGGACCCCGTCGCCATGGAAAAACTGGCGCAATTGCTCGAACGCACCGGGCAACTCAAAGAAGCCATCGAAGCCGCCCTCAAAGCCGCCGACCTCTTCCTCAATCAGCGCGACGTGGACAAAGCCATCGAGAACTGGGTGCGCGTCACCTCGCTCAACCCCGAACACATGCTCGCCCACTCCCGCCTGGCGCTCGCTCACGAACGGCTCGGTCACAAAGTACAGGCAGTCGCTGAATACCTCGCGTTGGCAAGTCTCGTCCAGCGCACGGGCAACCTCGAAAAAACTTCTGAACTCGTCAACAAAGCGCTTCAACTCATGCCTGAAAGCGCCGAAGCCAAACAAGCGCAGACCCTCCTGCGCGCCGGGCAGCTTCTTCCCAAACCTCTGCGCCCCAAAGGCGGGACGGGTCCCATCGCCATGGCGCAGGTCAAACAACTGGACAAACCCAAAGAGACCGATTCCGGGCTGGACCCGGTAGCGGAAGCCCGCCAAAAAGCCCTTACCCGTCTGGCAGAGATTCTCTTCGACTACTCCAGCGATGAGGGTGCATCCGCACCGCAAACGCGCCGCGGCATGCAGGCGCTCATGCGCGGCACCGGACCGCTGAATATTCAGCAAAACGAACAGGCAAAGGTCGTCCTGCACCTCGGTCAGGCAATTGACCTGCAAAGCAAAGGCAGGGATGCACAAGCCGCCGAGGAGCTCGAAGGCGCCCTCGAAGCCGGCTTCACCCACCCGGCGCTCTACTTCAACCTGGGCTTCCTGCGCGCCAACGAGGAGCGCTACGAATCCGCCCTGCGGCATCTGGCGCATGCTGTCAAACACAATGACTTCAACCTGGGCGCCCGTCTGCTCATGGGACAAATCCACCGCAAACTTGGGCGCTGGCAGCAAGCCGCCGTCGAGTACCTCGAAGCGTTGAAAATCGCCGATGCGGCGGTCGTCCCGCCGGAACATGCGGATGAAATCCGTCAGATGTACGAACCGCTGATTGAGGCGCAGGCAGCCCAGGCGGAGGAAGAAGCGCTCAAACGTCTGTGCGAAAACATTCACGCTTTGCTGATGCGCAAAAACTGGCGCGACCACCTGCATCAATCCCGCGAACAAATGCCCAAGAGCGAAATGCTCATGCCGTTGGCGGATGTCCTCCTGCAGGCGCAGTCCAGCCAGGTGCTCGAAACCATCAATCATATTCACCAGCTGGCGCGCGCAGGACAATTGCGCACCGCCATGGAAGAGGCGTTCCACGCGCTGACCCACGCCCCCACCTACCTGCCTCTCCACTCCCTGATGGGCGACCTGCTGGTGCGCGAAAATCACATCCCCGAAGCCATTGCCAAATTCTCGGCGGTGGCGCAGGCATACAGCGTGCGCGGCGAGGCGGCGCAGGCGACCCGCATTTTGAAGCGCGTCATTCAACTCTCGCCCATGGATATGAAGGCGCGCACACGGCTGATTGACCAACTGGTAGCGCGCGGTCAGGTGGACGATGCCGTTCGCGAGTACCTAGAACTGGCAGACATCTACTACCGCCTGGCAGACCTCGACAACGCCCGCAAGACCTACACCACCGCACTGCGCGTCGTCCAGCAAGCCAACGCAGACCGTCAATGGAACGTCCACATTCTGCAGCGCATGGCAGATATTGACATGCAGCGGCTGGATTGGAAACAAGCCGTCCGCGTTTATGAGCAGATCCGCACGCTTCGCCCCGACGACGAGACGGCGCGCAAAAACCTGATTGACCTTTGTCTGCGGCTGGGGCAATCGTCGCAAGCCGCCGCCGAACTGGAGAGTTACCTGGCGTACCTGCAGACTCACGGCAGCAGCGACCGCGCCATCCCCTTCATCGAGGGACTGCTTGAAGAACGTCCCGGCGACGCCACCCTGCGGCGCGGGCTGGCGCAGGCATATCATCAGGCAGGGCGCATGGAAGACGCTGTGCGGGAACTCGACTCACTCGCCGAGTCCCTGCTGGATACGGGCAAGAAAGAGGAGGCGATTGTTATCATCAATCAAATCCTGCTGATGAACCCGCCCAACGCCGCCCAATACCGTCAACTGTTGATGCAGTTGCAGGGATAGAAGGCAAAATTTTTCAGAGGGGAATATCATCGGAATACAAGATTGTTGATATCTTTCCACAATAGGAGTTTCCCATGACAGACTACGATGTGGTTGTCATCGGTTCGGGCGCGGGCGGGTTGACCGCCGCCGTCGCGCTGGCGCAGGCTGGCAAGCGCGTGCTGGTTCTCGAACAGCACGACCGCCCCGGCGGGTGGACGCACTCGTTCACGCTGCAAGGCTACCGCTTCAGCCCCGGCGTGCATTACATCGGCGATTTGCAGGAGGGCGGCGGTCTGCGGCGCATTTACGACGGGCTGGGCGTTTCGGGGGATTTGGTCTTCTGCGAACTCAACCCCAATGGCTACGACCACATCGTCGTCGGCGAGAAGCGCGTGGATTTCCCCAAAGGCAAAGAGAATCTCATCGAGCGGTTGAAGAGTCACTTCCCACACGAGGCAGCGGGAATTGACGGCTACTTCCGCGACCTGACCGCCATGATGGAGGGACTTCGCAACATCGGCAGGATGAACAATCCGCTGGCGGCGGCGAAAGGCGCGGGGAACGTCCTCAAGTGGATGCGCGCCACCGGCGCGGACCTCATCAACGCGCACGTCACTGACCCCGTCCTGCGCGGCGTACTGGCGGGGCAATCGGGCGACCACGGCTTGCCGCCGTCGAAGGTCAGCGCGTTCATGCACGCGGGCATCACCCATCACTACCTCGAGGGCGGATACTATCCGCAGGGCGGCGCGTTCACCATTCCGCGCGCGTTCGTTCGGGCGTTGAAACGCTCGGGCGGGGAAATCAGGCTCAAGTCACGCGTGAAGCGGATTTTGCTCGAGGGGAAGAAAGTTTTGGGAGTCGAATTGGAATCGGGCGAGGAAATCCGCGCGGGAGTCGTCATCTCCAACGCCGACCCCGAAGTGACGTTCGGCAAGTTGATCGGACGCGAGAATCTCTCGGCGAAGTTGCGCCGCAAACTGGACGGGCTGACGTACTCGACCTCGTGCCTGAGCCTGTTCTTTGCGACGGATATGGACCTTCGGCGCGATGGCGGTCTCGACTCGGGGAATTTTTGGTACTACGATCATGCGGACGTGGACAAGATTTACGCCGACGGGCTGACAGACGCGCTGCTGCGCGACACCACACCTGCGGTGGGTGCAGGTGAGACGCCGCCCGGCATGTTCCTGACGGTGACGACGTTGAAAGACCCCTCGAAGATGCACACGCATGGCGCGACGGCGGGACATCACACTTGCGAGTCGTTCGCGTTCGTGGGGTATGATGCCTTTGCGAAGTGGGCGCACACGCGCTATGGCGCGCGCCCTGCGGATTACGAGGCGATGAAGGAAGACCTGGCGTGGCGGATGGTGCGCGGACTGGAGAAGCGCATCCCTGGGTTGAGCAAACACATCGTCTTTTGGAGCCTCGGCACGCCGCTGACCAACGAGCATTATCTCAACGCGACGCGCGGCAATCTCTACGGCATCGAGAAGTCGCCGAGTCAGGTGGGGCCGCTCGGCTTCACGGCGCGGACGGAGTTCGAGGGTCTATTCCTGTGCGGGGCGAGTACGATGAGTCATGGCGTGGCGGGGGTCACGGCTTCGGGAATCGACGCGGCGAAGGCGGTGTTGAATTGTCGGACGCGCGATTTGCTGCGCGAGGGCGGGGAGGGTCCCAGGTTTTTGCCTGCGGAGGACCCGTCCGCGTGGGGGGAGGTGAGGGGGGCGGAGGATAATCTCGATTAAAATCGAATACGAGGAGAATACAATGACCACAGCCGAAAAACTTGCCTGCACTCCACGCCCGTTAAATCAAAATGGATTCAATCCGGAATGCACATTGCCTTATGGCTTGAAACTGGAACATGTTCAAAATGCCATGCAGGACTTTTTGGATTTCCTGGGCTTTATCAACCAGCAGCTCAATACCAAAGAAATGCCGCGCTTGGAATCATTTCTCATGCCTGCAAATTTCAGCAGCATGGTGGGCGAGTACATGAATGTCACCATTCCAAAGTATTGCCCTACTTTGGTCAAGAATCAATATCACAACGGACATCCTGATTTGATTCCCGTTGGCGTCTTTGCAAACAACGCGGTTCAACACTCGACAGAAGGGATAGAAATCAAAGGCTCGCGGCATCTATCGGGCTGGCAGGGACATAACCCCGAATCCATCTGGCTGATGGTCTTCGTGTTCGACAGCAACACCTCCAGCGATGCCGCAAAGAAGATAGCGCCCAAGCCCTTCTCGTTTCAAGCCGTCTATGCGGCGAAATTGACGAAGAGGGATTGGGCGTTCTCAGGTCGCTCTGCAACGAGCCGCCGAACGATAACCGCCAGCGTGACCCAGAGCGGCGTCCAAAAGATGAAAGCCAATTGGGTTTACGAAGATTTAGGCAAACGATAGTTCCAATTGCGCGTCTTTGACGACAATCGCTGCAAGTCTCTTGATTGCCTGTTTACTCATTTGGTAATACTCATCCATGCGCTCCACGCCAATGGACGAATATCCAATAGCATTAGCAGCGGCGATGGTTGAGCCTGAGCCCATGAACGGATCCAGGACAATTCCTTCGCCTAGCGGCAACGAACTATAAACAATCTTTCTTAAAAAGGATTGCGGTTTAAGACTTGGGTGGTCGGCAATTTCTCTTTCCTTTTGCGGCGTTCGTTCGCTTTCAATGACGTCTTCAAAAGGATTCCCGTCAGGCTTACGGCGCAGCCCGCCCGTTTGAAATTCCCGCAAACAATCGCTGACTTTCATGCCGTTCAACATCGGTTTGCGGAAGATGCCCCAGGGCTCGTAACGGCTTCTTGGCATGGAGCAAACATCGGGGAACTCCTCCTCGGCGTTTTTGGGTCTGTCGCCGCCGCGCATGGTTCGAACCAGGCGGATGACTTCGCCGCGAAACTCAAATCCCTGCTCCGCAATGGAAGAAAAAACAATTTGAGACAGGAAAGCGTTCGAGGCGACAAACATGTGCCCGCCTGGGCGAAGGATTCGCAAAACCAGTTTTGCCCATTCGGAAAAATAATCTTTCATTTGTTTTCGTTCGCCATTATTCAACGCCGTAAAGCGCGGCAAAGGCGAGCGGACATGTCCATCAAATGACGGAGGGATGCGCCAAACCCCCCCATTTCCGTTTGTGCGCTTCTCCAACTGCTCAGGTTCGTATTCTTTTACACCATATGGCGGATCGGTCACAATCGCATGAATAGACGACTCTGGAATCCGTTTCATCCAATCGAAACAGTCCGCGTGGATGATCAGCGCGTTCTCTAATGTGAACGATTCAAAGCCAACCGAAAAATCTTTTTTCATCGTTACTTGCCTTCAATCGCTTCGCCAATTTTGTAAACAGGAGCCAACTCTCTTACCATTTGAGCCATTTCGCCTTGTTCTTTTTGATTCGTCAAAAGTTGTTCGAAGTCCGCTAGGCTTAGAATAATGGCTTGCGGCAAATTATGGCGCTTGACAATGTAACGCGTGTTGTTTTGAACTACGTCGGTTAGAATCAAGCCAAAGTTGTTTTGAACTTCAGTTGAGGCAATCGTCTTAGAAGTTGGCATACAAGTCTCCAAATTGGCGATTTTAGATAGATTATATAATTCAAGAATTGAAATTGCAAGGGTAAAGAAGGCAGATATTTCAGCATCTGCAAGACCCTTGAGACCAAAAATGCTTTCCTCTCGCATCGAGTGGACCGAATCCACCTGGAATCCGCTCACAGGCTGCACCAAAGTCAGCCCTGGCTGTAAGCATTGCTACGCCGAGCGGATGACGAAGCGTCTGCAAGCAATGGGACAGCCGAACTACGTCAACGGCTTCAAGTTGACCATGCACGAGCATGTCCTTGAAAAGCCATTGGAGTGGAAAACCCCACAAGTTATCTTTGTCAATTCAATGAGCGATTTATTCCACAAGAACGTGCCTTTGGAGTTCATTCAGCGCGTCTTCGATGTGATGAAACGTGCTCACTGGCATCAGTTTCAGGTTTTGACGAAACGCTCCGAGCGGCTGGCGGAACTCAGCCCGTATTTGGAATGGACAGACAATATTTGGATGGGCGTCAGCGTGGAGAACAAGGATTACGTCTATCGAATTGACGACCTGCGGAAGACGGGGGCGAAGATCAAGTTTTTATCGGTCGAGCCGCTGCTGGGTCCGCTGCCGAAGTTGAACCTGAAGGGAATCAACTGGGTTATCGTCGGCGGCGAGTCGGGTCCAGGCGCGCGTCCGCTGGAGCGCGAATGGGTGGTCAGCGTGCGGGATCAATGTCTGCGGGCGAAGGTGCCGTTCTTCTTCAAGCAGTGGGGCGGGGTGCGGAAGAAAAAAGCGGGCAGGCTGCTCGACGGCAGGACGTGGGACGAGATGCCGCGAGAGGTCAATTTGGCGAGGGCGTAAATCATTCGCGGGCGGCATAGGGTGGGAGCGGTATAATTAAAAACATGAAAGCCGCTGACGTCCGCCGGTTCAAGGAACGCTGGAAAGCCGTCGAGGAAATCGAACGGCAGGAACTGCGCGCCATGACGCTGGAGGAACACTGGCGCAAACTAAATGCCATCGTCCGCTTTGCGCTGGAAATGGGGATGAAACAAGATGATGACAACGGCGAGATGGAAGTATTCCAAAGGTGGGCTAGACTGAAGGAACGGTATGAAACTCGATAAAAATCTCGAACCGTTCCGCGCCGCGCTGGAGGCGCTTCACCGCTTGCTCCATCAGTTCGATGACCGAGGCGTGGTCATTGGGGGAATCGCAGTTGGCTTTTTGGGAAAACCGCGTTTCACCGCTGATGTGGACGCGATGTTCTTGCTGTCCACGCGGGATATTCCAAAATTCCTCGACCTTGCCCGCCGCGAAGACATCGTTCCACGCCACAGCGACGCGGAAGAGTTCGCGCGCAAAAGCCGCGTCCTGCTTTTAAAGCACGTTCCATCGGGAATAGAGATTGATATTTCTCTTGGCGTCCTGCCTTTTGAGGAAGAGATGGTCGAAAGGGGAAGCGCAAAATCGGTTGCCAATCTTACCATTCGTCTCCCCACCCCCGAAGACCTGATTATCATGAAAGCAGTCGCCCACCGCCCCAAGGATTTGGAGGACATTCGCACGATTGCGGACAAATACCCGAATTTGGATGTCAAACACATCGAAAAGTGGGTAAAGGAGTTTGGAGAGGCGCTGGAAATGCCCGAATTGTGGAATGACATCGAGCCGATACTGAAACAACGGTGAAAAGCGTCCGCTGGAGCGCAGGTGGGTGGTCGGCGTGCGGGTTACTCGACGACAAAACGTGGGACGAGATGCGCAAGAGGTCAATCTGTAAGAGCATAAACAAGTCGGCGGTGGAAGAACCGCCGTTTTGCTTACTTACGGATGGCACGCAGTTTTCTCGTAGCGCGACACATTGTCCTCGAATGGGGGTTCATGTCGCCTGAAAACGCGAGATGAATCTCGCGCCACCGCGTAAGGTGAGTTACTCACCCTCCGGCAATCTTCACCCGATACCCCAGCCGCCCCAGTACCGCCGCAATCCTCTCGCGGTGTTCGCCCTGGATTTCGATCACGCCGTCCTTGACCGTCCCGCCGGAGCCGCATTCCTGTTTGAGCGTTTTGGCAAGGGACTTCAAGTCATCTTCGGTGAGAATCAAATTTTTCACCAGCGTCACCACCTTGCCGCCGCGTCCGCTTTTGTCGCGGTGCAGGTAAACGATCTGTTGCTGAGGCGGCAGAGACGCCCCTCTCCTACCAGGAGATGGGGCGGGGGTGAGGTCCTTCTTGCGCAAATCGCCCTGATCCGATGACCAAACTGTGCGAGCGTTGTTCCTGTTCATGGGAATAGTGTAGAGGATAAGAAAAGGGTTGTCAAATGAAAACAGTCCCCAAAAGCGGGGACTGTCATTTTACTTTGCCATTGCCAGGCTGACTTTTTCTTTTCCAATGCGGTAATTGCCGTTCTGTTTCAACACCTGCTCGAGAAGGTTTTCGGGAACATCCACAAACGTGAACGTGTCCTCGATGCGGATTTTGCCGATGGTGTAGCCGGGGATGTTCGCATGGAAGGCGATTGTGCCGACGATGTCATTCGGGCGGATGCCGCTCGACCTGCCCTTGTTCAACTTCAAACGGACCATGCCCTCTTCATGAGACGCTTCGCCCTTAAGCCTCTGCCTGCTCCCGCGCCCAGACTCTTCGCGCCGCCCGAACCTTTCCCTCCTGCCACTTTCTACTTTCCACTTCTTTTCGTCTTTCACTTCTCCAATCTCCGCAATGGGACGCTGTTTTTCATCGACGCGGGCAATCTTGATGGCGGCGGCAGCGATGTCGAGCGGGTCATAGCCAGCCTCGATGAGTTCCTGCACCATTTCGAGTTCGCGTTTGTAGCGCCCGCGTCCAAGCCAGATTTTCAGGTTCTCCACCACCTTGCCCTCGCGGTGACGGTGAATCTCGGCGACGGTGGGCAGTTCCATTTTTGTCACGGTTTGTTTGGTGAGTGCTTCCACTTCGCGCAGGCGGCGTTTTTCTTTGGGTGAAAGCAATGTGATGGCAACGCCGGTCTTCCCGGCGCGCCCCGTCCGACCGATGCGGTGGACGTACACTTCGGCGTCGTCGGGCAGGTGATAGTTGAAGACGTGCGAGATGTCGTCAATGTCCAAGCCGCGGGCGGCGACATCGGTGGCGACCAGCACTTTCAACTGGTTGGCGCGGAAACGTCCCAGCACGCGTTCGCGGGCGTTCTGGTCGAGGTCGCCGTGAATGGCTTCGGCAGGGATGCCGCGCGTGACCAGTTCGTTGGCAAGCGATGCGGTCTCGGCGCGGGTGCGGGCGAAGATCAGCGCGCTCTTGATGGGTTCGATTTCGAAGAGACGCATCAGCGCATTGGTCTTGTCCGTTTCGTGGACGAGGTAGTAGCGTTGTTCGATGGCTAAGGCGTTGGCAGAGTCCCGTTTGATGGTGACCGATTGAGGGTCCCGCATGAAGCGGCTGGCGAGGGAGCGGATGCGCGGAGGCAGGGTGGCGCTGAAGAGCGCGGTCTGCCGTTCGGCGGGAGTCTCCGCGAGAATCTTTTCGATGTCTTCGATGAAGCCCATGTTGAGCATTTCATCGGCTTCGTCCAGCACGAGCGTGCGGATGTGCTTGATGTTGAGGGCGTTGCGTTCGATCAGGTCGAGCAGGCGACCTGGCGTGCCGACCACCACGTCCACGCCGCGGTTGAGGCGGCTGATTTGCGGTCCGTAGGGCTGACCGCCATAGACCGCCAGCACGCGCACGTTGAGATGTTTGCCGTACTCGGTCATTGAATCGGCGACCTGCAGGGCAAGTTCGCGCGTGGGTGCGAGGACGAGGCATTGCACATGCTTTTGCGGTTGAAAGTTGTGGAGAATGGGGAGGGCAAAGGCGGCGGTCTTGCCGGTGCCGGTCTGCGCCTGACCGATCACGTCTGCGCCGGTGAGCATGATGGGAATCAGCGCGGCTTGGATGGGCGTCGGCGTGGAATAGCCGAGTTCGGTGATTGCCTGCATGAGTTCGTCACGCAGGCGGAGGGAGGTAAATTCGGTTGTCATCGTTTTCCTTATGTTGCGGGCTGTTTCGATGACTCCGTTTCACTTCCTTCCTGCCAATCAGATTTGTCTTTGCAGACGCATCCGCCCAACAAAAAAGCCCGAGTTTACGTTCATCGGGCGTTCGTTCGAAGCGATCAAAACAATTCCCAGAGATTTGTGCTCTTCAACGAGAGCGAACGGAGTGTATCATAGATTTCAGAAAAAAGCGGAGGCAATTTCATTGGGGGGCGGTTAAAAAGATAACCATTCATCACCACGGAGATTGCAGCGTCCACTAGCCACGGATTGCACGAATTCACACGGATTGTCTAAAAAATTCGTGAAAATCCGTGTAATTCGTGGCATAGAATCTTTCTCACGAGGCTTAATCCTGCCAGAAACGGGAAAGCCCATCCTCTTCATCCGTGGTTATAATTCCCTGCAATGGACGCAAAAAGCCTGCAAGTTCTGGAATACCCGAAAATCCGCGAGCGGCTGAAGTCATTCTGCGATTTTTCCGCTTCGATGGAGCTGGCGCTCGCCCTCGAGCCGACCGATTCCTATGACCTCGCCCTTGCCCGCCTCGCCGAAACAACCGAAGCGCGGCGTCTGCTTTCCGTGCAGGATGTGGGCATCGGCGGCGCGCACGACATCCGCCCGGCGGTGGATTTGGCGGCGCGCGGCGGCACGCTCGACCCGCAGCAACTGCTGGATATCAAGTCCACGCTCATTTCCTGCCGCGAGTTGAAGAAAACCTTCGAGCGCAAAGCGGACGAATACCCGCGTCTGGCGCAAATCGCGGCGGGGCTTCCCGAAACGCACGGCATCGTGGATGCCATCACGCGCGTCCTCTCCGACCGCGGCGAGGTGCTCGATTCCGCCTCTCCGAAACTTGCCACGCTGAGGCGCGAAATCAAAGTCGCGCATGACCGGCTGATGTCGCGTTTACAGCGTTATCTTACCGAAGCGGCTAACAAACTCCAGGAGCCCATCATCACCCAGCGCGACGGGCGTTACGTCATTCCCCTGCGGGCGGAGTTCAAAGGTCAAATCAAGGCGGTCATCCACGACCAATCTTCCAGCGGCGCGACGCTGTTCGTGGAACCCCTGCCGGTGGTGGAGCTCAACAACGAACTGCGCGAACTCGAACTGAAGGCGCGCGAGGAAGAACGCCGCATCCTGCACGAACTTTCCATGCAAATCGGCGAACATGCTGTCGAGTTCAAATACGGCGTCGAAAACCTTGCCATGCTCGACCTGATTTTTGCGAAGGCGAAGTATGCGGAGGAACTGCGAGCCAGCGAACCGATTCTGCACTCAATGAAAGAGGAAAGAGGAAAGAGGGTGGAGAGTGGAAAGAGGAAAAAGGAAGAGAGCAGTGATCAGTTATCAGTAAGCAGTGATCAGTTATCAGTGAGCAGTGATCAGTTATCAGTAAGCAGTGATCAGTTGTCAGTGAGCAGTGACCAATCGTCAATCGTCAATCGCAAATCGCAAATCCGATTGATTCAGGCTCGCCATCCCCTTCTCGATCCGAAAACCGTCGTCCCCATTGACGTTGACCCGAAACCCGGCACGCGCGCCATTGTCATTACGGGTCCGAACACGGGCGGCAAGACCGTCTCGCTGAAAACGGTCGGGCTGCTGGCGCTCATGGCACAAAGCGGACTGCATATCCCGGCGCAGAGCGGTTCGGAATTGCCGTTCTTCCACAACGTCTTTGCCGACATCGGCGACGAACAATCCATCGAGCAGTCGCTCAGCACGTTCAGCGGTCACATCACCAACATCATCCGCATCCTCAAACAGATTGACGAACGCTCCCTCGTCATCCTCGACGAACTGGGCGCCGGCACCGATCCGCAGGAGGGAGCGGCGCTGGCGCGCGCCATCCTCCAGCATCTGCTCGAGGTGGGATGCACCACACTCATCGCCACGCACTATCCTGAACTCAAGACGTTCGCGCATTCGACCGAGGGCGTGGTCAACGCTTCTTTGGAATTCGACATCAAGACTCTGCGCCCGACCTATCACCTCGAAATCGGACTGCCCGGCCGCTCGAACGCCCTGCTCATCGCCCAGCGCCTCGGTCTGCCTCAGCCGATCATTGATTCGGCAAAGGCAGAGATCCACCCCGACGATTTGCGCGCCGACAAACTGCTCGACGACATCCGCAAGGAACGCAACCGCACCTCGCGCGAACGCGAGAAACTGGAAAAAGCCCGCGCCCGTCTCGAAGCGCAGACCGCTGAATTGCAAAAGCGGCTGGAGAAAATCGAAGACGAGCGCCGCGAAGTGCTGGCAAAGGCGCGCGCCGAGGGCGAATTGGAAGTTGCCATCCTGAAGAAGAACATCGAATCGCTGAAGTCGCAATTGAAGAAGGCACGGCAGCCGCTGGAGGCGTTGAGGGCAATCGAGGAGAAGGCGACAGCGATTGAAGAGAAGGTCGAAGCGCCGATTGTAAGGAAAAGTAATCAGTCATCAGTAAGCAGTGGGCAGGCGTTGAAGTTGGGGGAGCGGGTCGTTGTCGGCACGCTAAATGCCGAAGGTGTGGTGACAGCCTTGGGTGAGTCCGATGCGGAAGTCCAGATTGGGAGTCTGCGCGTGCGGGCGAGGCTGAGTGATTTGGCGAGGAAGTCCGGCGAGTCGAAAGTCGAAAGTCAAAAGTCGGTTGACGTTCGACCTGCGACCTTTGACACGACGAAGTCGCCGGGGTTGGAATTGAATTTGCGCGGCAAACTGGTGGATGAAGGGTTGGAGGAGTTGGAGCGGTATCTGGAGAAAGCCTATGCGGCGGGGCTGTTGTTCGTGCGGATTGTGCATGGGAAGGGGACCGGCAAGATGCGCGAGGCAGTGCGCAATGCACTGAAGGAAAGTCCGTATGTGGTCTCGTTCGAGGAGCCAAAGGATAGCGAAGGCGGCGCGGGCGTGACGGTGGCAAAATTGGCGAGGTAGTTTCTCCACTGCGGGAAGGGAGAGGCTCGATGAAGTATGTTGCCTGCAAGATGGGAGAGAGTGGAAAGTGGAAAGTGGAAAGTGGAAAGTGGAAAGTGGAAAGTAGAGGAGTTGAAGAGAGGTTGTTATGACACTTGATGACGCCATTCAGCAAATGACTGCAAAGATCAAAGCCGTGTGTGGGAGCGCGGAGATCAAAGCCGTGAAGATGTCGGACGAGGAGGCGCGGTTGAGCGTGTATGCGCCGGCGGGAGATATTCAGAGCATCAAGGATGCAACCTTTCAGCCCGCGATTGATTTGCTCAACAACGAGGGAATGGATGTTCAGGTGTTTGTATATGATAAGGATGCGCCGCCGTTGAAGGGGTAGGGTGGTGGGTAGTGTGTAGTAATCAGTAATCAGTGATCAGTGATCAGTGATCAGTTATCAGTGATCGGTGATCAGTTATCAGTGACAGCGCGCCAGACGGCGTTGAGGGCTTCGAGGGCGGTCAGGCGGTGGATGCGGGCGGCTTCGTCGGTGAGGTAGATGTCGCCTTGCAGGGGGCGGTCGGGGCGGGTGTAGAGTCCGCGATTGGGGAGGTGGGAGACCGCCGCCCAAAAGTTCCAGAGCGGCAGGTCGTATTCGGCGGCAAGCAGAGCCATGTCGCGGTTGATGCGTTCGTCCTTTTCGCGGTTGTCGGCTTTGGTGGCGAGGATGGGGATGACGCCGGCATCGAGCAGTTGATTGATAATTTTCCGCAGATACTCCGTATTGCGTGATTCGAAGTGCGTGCCTACCTGGATGATGACGAATGACGGGCGGTGCAGGCGCAGTTCGCATTGGACGGGCGTCTCTGCAAAGGTACAGCCGTATTCGCCGCGATGCCATTGCGTCCACAGCAGGGCGCCGGGGGTGGTGCCGTCTTGTGCGGTGGGCGATTCGCGGTTGAGGGAACCGCTGAAGTAGACGACAGTCTCGCGGAGTTCGGGGGAGAGGTCTTGCAGAGAGGCGGGGTCGGTTTCGAAGACGCCGAGGAATTCACCGGGGCGGGTTTGGCAATCGCCGAAGATGGAGAAGGCGTGCGGGTCGTTGCCGAGCGAGAGACCGAGCTCGTAGATGCGTCTCAGGCTGGGGTCAATCGAGGATGGGATGACGGACCAGTTCTTCCAGTTGTCCGGGTCGAGGGTGGGGGGCGGTGGGGCGGATGTGACGATGGGCTGGGCGCTGGCTGGTAGAGGCGAGGGGGCGGCGGGCAGGCGCGGCGTGGATGCGGGGCGGATGACAATTTCCGCGGCGGGGGTGGCTGGAAGCGGGGAGATGGTCGGCGTGGGGACGGATTCCCCGGCGCAGGAGGCAAGAAGCAGACAAACCAATAAGGCTATGAAAATCGAGCGGTTCATACGTGTTGATAAAAGCAAGTCAAAGACTTGCTTTACGAAGTCCACGCGTTGGCGAATTTGAGGATGCGCGGGAGGATGTAGAAGGCATAGGGATCGGCGGCGGGGCGGCGCTGGACGATGAGTTCCAGCGCCTCGCGCGGACTGTATCCCTGGGCGATGAGGATGCAGGCGCCCATCGCCGCGCCGCGGTGCCGTCCGTAGGCGCAGTGGGCGAGGACTTTGCCGCCTGCCCGGATGGTTTCGAGCGCGGCTTGCGTTCCGCGCATCAGTTTGCGGATGGAGATGGGGAAGAGCGGGCTGTCTATGGAGGGGAGCCAGAGGGTGGCGATGGGCTGGGGGTGAGGATCAGGCTGAGGTCCGCGTGAGAAGCGCATGTTGATGATGAGGCGAATCCCAAGTTCGCGCAGGCGGTCGTAGTCTGATGGGGAAGGCTGTCTGCCGATGAACAGATGCTCGGTGATTTGCGAAATGTCCATGTGCAAAATGGTATCACAGAAACTTTGTTATACTTTGTCCGTTTTATGGACGATAAAACCTCCCCCACCTTTTACGTGCGCAACGTGCCGGTGTACGGCGATACGATTCTCGCGCCGATGGACGGCTATTCCGACTGGCCCTTCCGCTCGCTGTGCCGGCGGCTTGGCTCTGCCATGAGTTATACCGAGTTCGTGAAGGTGGAGAAGATTTTGAGCCGCTCGAAAGAACCTGCCAAACGGTTGCATTTCGAGGAGGGAGAACGTCCCATTGTGTTTCAGATTTACGGCGACGATCCCGACCTGATTTTGAAAGCCGCGCTCAAGGTGCAGGCGTTGAACCCCGACATCATTGACATCAACATGGGCTGTCCTGCCAAGACCATCGCAGACCGCGGCGCGGGCGTGGGCATGATGCTGACGCCGGTCAAGGTGGCGCGGACGTTCCGCAAACTGACACGTGCGCTGCGCGTGCCGGTGACGGGGAAGATGCGCCTGGGCTGGGAGCGGAACAAGAACTATAAGTTGATTGCCCGCATCGTGGAGGAGGAGGGCGGCTCGCTGATTGCCCTCCACGGGCGGACGAAGGAACAGCGTTACAGCGGGAACGCGGATTGGGACGCGATTGCCGAGGTCAAGTCGCTGGTGAAGATACCGGTCATCGGGTCGGGTGATGTGAGAACCGTCGCCGACATTCAGCGCATGAAGCGGCATACCAATTGCGACGCGGTGATGATCGGGCGCGGCGCCATTGCCAACCCGTGGATTTTCGCCGGGCTGGACCGCGAACAGGTCCCGCCGCAGATGGTGCGGGAAACCGTCCGCGAGCATTTGCAGAAGAGTGTGCAGTTCTACGGCGAGGAGGACGGTCAGCGGTTGTTTCGCAAGTATGCCGTGCAATATCTCCTGCTGCGCACGCTCGACCGCGACGCGCGCAAGGAGATTTTGAAGGAGCGCCCCGCGGGGGAGTTTTTGGAGTTGTTGAATCAGGTCTATGCGGCGATGGGGTGAATGAAGGTGCTATAATACTTTTATCTGTTATCGTTCGTGGAGCCTTTATGCCTGTTGTCCTTCGCGTGGCTGGCTACAAGTTTTTCTTTTACCAGGCAGATGTGGCGAATGAACCGCCTCATGTTCATGTCACCAAAGAGGGGAACGAAGCCAAATTCTGGCTCGACCCTGTGAGAGTAGCGCGTGAAGGCAAATTTCGAAAAAGCGACCTGCGCGACATCGAACGAATTATTGAAGATAATCTTGAGTTTCTCTTGAACGCTTGGAATGAGGAGAAAGGAAAGTATGTTAACGGTTAAAGCAAAGATACCCGCCCATGCAGGCTACGAACCTATTCTTCCGCTGGCGGTCCCTGATTTGAAAGAAGTCAAAGCCTTTGCAGAACATCTTCACAAACTGGGCAAACATTGGCGGGGGGAGATTTTCGGCTGGCAGGCAGAGTACACACCCGAAAGCGACAAGAAGCCGGTTGACTCGAACATGACCTTCACTCCTGCCGATTTTTGGATCGGTGAAAGCGGTATCTGGTTTTACTCTCTCATGTGGGAACACGGCAAGGATAAAGAGCCTGTTGAGTTTTTGGACGACAGGGGAATTATCAAATAAACTGCCTGACGATTTCCTCTCGTTGGGAGAGGGATAAATTGACATGCCCAAAACTCAAACACGTTACGTCTGTCAACAATGCGGGCGGGTTGCCGCCTCTTACATGGGAAAATGCCCCCAATGCGGATCGTTCGACAGCATGGTGGAGGAAGTCGTCCACGATGAATCGTCGCAGAAGGCAAAGGCGGTTCGCGGGCTGACGGGGAGGTCTGCTCCCCGCCCCATCGGCGATGTCTCCGCTGACGTCGAAGACCGCATCCACCTGCCCATCGGCGAGTTCGCGCGGGTGCTGGGCGGCGGAATTGTGCCAGGCTCCATCGTGCTGGTGGGCGGCGACCCGGGCATCGGCAAGTCCACGCTGATGCTGCAAATGGCGATGGAGATGGCGCATCAGAAGCGCGTCTTGTATGTTTCGGGGGAGGAGTCGGAGCGTCAAATCAAGATGCGGGCGCTGCGCCTGAGCGGCAAACGCGACCTGCCCAAAAACCTCCTGCTCGTCACCGAAACGAATCTCGAAGTCATCCTCAACCACATCAACGAAGTCAAACCCGAACTGCTGATCGTTGACTCGATTCAGACCGTCTATCTCTCCGACCTGGATTCCTCGGCTGGCTCGGTCAGTCAGGTGCGCGAATGTTCCTCGCAACTGCGCGAACTGGCGAAGACCAGCGGCATTTCGGTTTTCGTCATCGGGCATGTGACCAAGGAGGGCGCCATCGCCGGTCCGCGCGTGCTGGAACACATCGTGGATACCGTCCTCTACCTCGAAGGCGACCGCTTCCAGGCGTATCGCCTGCTGCGCTCGGTCAAGAACCGCTTTGGCGCGACCTCCGAAGTGGGCGTCTTTGAGATGCACGAGAGCGGGCTGGTGGAGGTGGCGAATCCCTCCGAGGCGTTTCTGGCGGAGCGGATGGTCAACGCAGCCGGTTCGTCCATCGCTGTGACGATGGAAGGCACGCGCCCCATCCTCGTCGAAATTCAGGGGCTGACCTCGCCCACCCAGTTCGGTAATGCCCGCCGCACCGCCAACGGCGTGGACTTCAACCGCCTGCTGCTCATTGCTGCCGTGCTGACGCGCCGCGCCGGATTCAAACTTGGCGAGCAGGACATCTTCGTCAACGTGGTGGGCGGCTTGCAGATTGACGAACCCGCCGCCGACCTCGCCATTGCCGCCGCCATCGCCTCCTCTTGGAAGGACGTGCCGGTCAAAGCCGATGCGGTGCTCATCGGCGAAATCGGTCTGGCAGGCGAGCTGCGCATGCCCGGTCAGATGCAGGCGCGTTTGAAGGAAGCCTCCAAACTGGGTTTCAAGTCCGCCATCGTCCCAAAGGCGTTGCGGAAAGGCGAAGGGTATCCAAAAGGAATCGAAATTGTCGAAGTGAGGTCGGTGCACGAGGCGCTGAACGCGGCGCTCAAACTGCCCGAATTGCCGAAGGGAAGAAAAGTGGCGTAATGCCCTTGCCCTGCCCTCTTCCTTGCGGGAGAGGGTTTTTGTTTTCGACCTGCTTTGTTGCAACCATTCCCTTCCCTGCCCGTAGTTAGACGCAGAAGGAGATGTGTCATGAATATGAAAGTTATTTCAGCAATACTTGTGCTTGCTCTGGCGAGCCTGGCGTGCGGTTTCGATGTGAACCTGCCCGAAAGCGTCACGCCCGGGGCGGAGGTAAAAGAATCCATTGCGGTGACAGGTTCAGGGTCCGAGGAGACGCGCTTGACCCTTTCGTTCGGCGCTGGGTCGCTGAACCTCTCGCCCGGTGCAGAAGGTCTGGTGGAAGGCACGGCGGTCTATAACGTCCCCGCCCTCAAGCCGCAAATCATCCAAAGCGAGGGGAGCGTCGAGATCAAACAGGGCAGCCTGAAGAACATCGTCAATTTCAACGATATCAAAAATCAATGGGATTTGAAACTGGGTAAGACGCCGCTCGACCTGACCATCAACGCCGGCGCATACAGCGGCAGGTTCGAACTGGGCGGTTTGGCGCTCACCAGTCTCACGGTCAAGGACGGCGCGGCGCAGGTGGAACTCTCGTTCTCCGAGCCGAATCTCAGCGAGATGTCGGTCCTGCGCTATGAGACGGGCGCTTCGAACGTGACCTTGAGCGGACTCGCCAACGCGAACTTTTCCACGCTGATTTTTTCCGGCGGCGCCGGCGACTATACACTGGACTTCAGCGGCACGCTGAAACGTGACGGCGCGGTGGACATTTCGACAGGCGCCGGCAACATGCAGTTGATCATCCCCAAGGGCGTAAACGCCAAAGTGACGGTGGACAGCGCGCTGGCAAGCGTCAATCTCAGTTCCAACTGGTCGCAAAACGGGAGTGTTTACACCCAAAAGGGCGATGGTCCCACGCTGACCATCATCATCAAGATGGCGGCTGGCAGTCTCAGCATCACCGACTAACCGGGAGCGGGGAGCCCCGCTCTTTTCGTTTCGCCATTTTGCATCATGTTGCGATGCAATCGGCGAAGTCTCCGCGCGGGACCGCGCATTGCATACCAGCTGTTTTCATGTTATTTTAATTTGGAGTAAAAGGTCATAATTCGTCTGTGACCTCTATCACTTGTATCCCCTCTGTGCAATCCATAAAATCGTGTTAAGAGACAGGGATTATCTATTTTTTAGCACGAAATGGAAGGAAGGCAACCATGCAAATCACACGTCAGGCGGATTATGCAGTGCGGGCGGTGTTACATTTGGCAAGGGCGGGAGGAACAGAGCGCTCTGCCACGAGCGCAATTGCCAAAGAACAGCACATTCCTCCCTCGTTTTTGGCAAAGATCATTTCGCAGCTTTCGATTGCGGGGCTGCTCCACACCTCGCGCGGCGCACGCGGCGGCGTGACGCTCGCCCGCGACCCCAAAGACATTACCCTGCTGGAAGTGGTGGAGGCGATTGACGGTCCCATCCAGTTGAACGAATGTGTGGGAGACAGCGGCGTCTGTATGTTCGACAAGGACTGCCCAATCAAGCCAGTGTGGTGCGATGCACAGGAGGAACTCGTGCGCCGTCTCAAAGGCACCAACTTTGCCGATCTGGTTGCTAAATCGTCATAGCGATTGTTTTTACCTCCTCCCACGTGGGGGCGTGGGAGGAATATTTTTTTAATAGACCTCCTGCAAAAGTGCGCCAGAGAGCGCACAATACGCTCCCGCGTAGAAGACGCTCTCTGGCGTCGTTAAACTTATGCAAGAGGTCAAATGAAGTCAACTTGAAATAGGAATTATTTTGACAACGACCGCAAAACCCGTAGGAAATACAGGTTTTTCTTTTTAGGCTCTACTGTTTTTAACGGGAAAGCCCAAAACCCTTAGCCACGGATTTCACGAATTCACACGGATTGTCTAAAAATTCGTGAAAATCCGTGTAAATTCGTGGCATAAAATCTTACTCTTGAGGCGTAATCCCGCCAGAAACGGGAGAGCCTCTTTTTGTCAGCATGAATAAGCATTTTCCTGTGTCCCGATTCACTAACCCGAATTTGCGTTACAATGAAAAAAAAAAAAGAGGTTGCGATGAAAACATATCGTCCCTTCCGGCTGGTATCGTTCCTTGGCATCCTGGCTTTGACAGCCATGTCCTGTGGGGCGTTTGACCTGGGAAGCATATTTGCCACCGCAACGCCCACTCCAACCGCCACCTTCACCCCCACGCCCACCTTCACGCCAAGCCCCACTCCCACGTCCACCCCAACGCGTACACCTACCCCCACGCCTCTGCCCACAGGCGTCCGCACCGAAAAGCAGGCAGACGGCTCGACCCTGTTCATTGACTATGACAACAAATTCCAAATGGTCATTCCCAATTCGTGGGTGGCAATCCCCATCACCACTGAAGACATCGCCGGTCTCCTTCAGGAACTCTCCAAAGAGAATCCGGATATCAAAGACATTGCCAACGCCTTCAGCCAACTGGACCCGGATATAGTCCGTTTGATTGCCGTCCACAAGGACAAGAAATATGCGGCGAACGGTTTTGCAACAAACATCACCGTGATTGCTTTCAATGAGCGGATTATGGCATCCATGCCTCTGGACTTTGTCAGCGGCTCATTGGAAGAGTCAATGAGACAAGATGGAGTAAAAATTATATCGAAATTTGAACCTGCGGCAGAAAACCCGCATGGGGTGGAAACCACGCAATTTGAAATCGAGCAAACATCCCCCACTGCGGTGGGGACCAAAGTCCGTGTGCGCTCCGCCACGCTGTTGTTCCAGACGAAAGACAAGCTAATCATGATTCAACTGGCGACTCATCAGCAATTTGCGGCTGAACTTATGCCCACCCTCAAGCAAATTGGGGATTCGGTGCAACTACTCGAACCATAGCGCAATCTAAAATCAGATCATCCCTCTCGTCGTATAATAGTCGGGAGGGATTTTTTGATTAGAAGTGAAAGGATGTACATCATGAAATGCCAGAACTGCAACCATGAAAACAGCGCTAATGACAAATATTGCGGCAACTGCGGAACGGCTTTAGGAGTAATCCCTCAATCTGTCGCAGATTATGAAGAAGAAATACGACGTTTTGACAAAGAGCAGGCAGAGGCAAAAAAACTTGAAAAGACGGAAGACCTTGACTTGGAAAGCCCGACAGGCTTACTCAAAGCACAATTAAGGATGTTGATTTCAATTTATCGACGAGTTGAAAAACTGGAAAGTAGGGGCAAACAAAAGACTGAAATTCTTGATTTTCATATGCCATTTTGGAGTTTGGTAGGTTTTCTTTTTAAGCTGTTTTTTGCAAATCTTTTTGTCGGAATTATTATTCTTTTGGTTCTATTTCTGATCAACTTGAATCTTGCAAAAGCGATATTCGATCTATTTGCCAACATCCCATAATTCTTAAGGAGACGCATCATGTCTGGACCTAGAACTGTCCGCGCCCCGAGGGGCACCACACTCACCTGCAAGAACTGGCTCAGCGAAGCCGCCTACCGCATGATCCAGAACAACCTCGACCCGGAAGTGGCGGAAAAGCCCGAGGAACTCGTCGTCTATGGCGGGAGGGGCAAAGCCGCCCGCGATTGGGAATCGTTCGACGCGATTCTCGAATCGCTCAAGAACCTGGATGAGGACGAAACCCTGCTCGTGCAATCGGGCAAACCGGTGGTTATCTTCAAAACGCACAGAGACGCGCCCCGCGTGCTGATTGCCAACTCGAACCTCGTTCCGCACTGGGCAACGTGGGAACACTTCGACGAACTCGCCAAAAAGGGACTCATCATGTACGGGCAGATGACCGCCGGCTCGTGGATTTACATCGGCACGCAGGGCATTTTGCAAGGCACCTACGAAACCTTCGGAGCGCTTGCCAAACTCAAAGGCTGGGGCTCGCTCAAGGGAAAGTTCGTCCTCACCGCCGGGCTCGGCGGGATGGGCGGCGCGCAGCCGCTGGCAATCACCATGAACGAGGGCGTTGGTCTCATCGTGGAAGTGGACCCCGAACGCGCCGAACGCCGCCGCGCCATCGGCTACGTGGACATGGTGGTGGATAACCTCGAAGAGGCGATGACGCTGGTCGAGGAATTCAAGGATAAACAGGTTCCCAAGTCCATCGGGCTCATCGGCAACGCGGCGGACGTGTATCACGAACTGGCGGAGCGCGGCGTCGTCCCCGATGTGGTGACCGACCAAACGTCCGCGCATGAGGCGTTGATGTATGTGCCGTCCGGGCTCTCGGTCACCGCCGCGAACGAGTTGCGGAAGACCGACCCTGAAAAGTACAAGAAGATGGCAATGGACTCGATGGCTCAACACGTGCGCGCCATGTTGAAGTTCCAGCGCGCCGGGGCAGAAGTGTTCGATTACGGCAACAACATCCGCCAGCAGGCATACAACAACGGCGTAACCGATGCCTTCGAGTTCCCCGGTTTCGTGCCTGCCTACATCCGCCCGCTGTTTTGCGAGGGCAAGGGACCCTTCCGCTGGGTGGCGCTTTCGGGCGACAAGGAGGATATTTACACCACCGACCAGGCAATCATGGAATTGTTCCCCGAGGACGAACATCTCCGCCGCTGGCTGACGATGGCGCGCGAGAAAGTCCCGTTCCAGGGTTTGCCCGCCCGCATCTGCTGGCTGGGATATGGCGAACGCATGAAAGCGGGATTGAAATTCAACGAACTGGTTGCCAGTGGCAAGGTCAAAGCGCCGATCGTGATCGGGCGCGACCATCTGGATTCGGGCTCGGTCGCTTCGCCCAACCGTGAGACCGAAGCGATGAAAGACGGTTCGGACGCCATCTCCGACTGGGCAATCCTCAACGCGCTCATCAACGCCGTGGGCGGCGCGACGTGGGTGTCGTTCCATCACGGCGGCGGCGTGGGGATGGGATACTCGCAGCACGCGGGACAGGTCATCGTGGCAGACGGGACGCCCGAAGCGGCTCGGCGGCTGGAACGGGTCCTGACCACCGACCCCGGCATGGGCGTCGTCCGACACGCCGACGCGGGCTACGAAATCGCCATCGAAGCGGCGAAACGTCACGGCATCAAGATGCCGATGTTGAAGTAATCCGATGAAAAGGAAACTTTGGACGGGGGCTTCCACATTGACCTTGGGCACGCTTGCCTGTCAGCCTGTGCTGGCAATCGGCTGGCGGGAGGGGGCGTTGATTTTCCTGCTCATCGTCTTGCTGCTCGGACCGCCTGTCTATCGGTTTTTGCGCAGGCTGGAAAAAGCACGCGAGCGGATGAAAAAATAACAGATGTTGCATGGGTCACGTTCTCTAACGTGACCGTCGGCGTAAGAGAACGCTGAATAAGCGTGAAAGTTTCCGCAACCGCGTGGTAACGTCCCGAAGAGAACCTTCGGGACGTTTTGTCACCCTATACTTTTGCTCTTGACATACTGTATGATATATAGTATTATATGAGCCGTAAGGTGACCTATGGAAAACGATGAAATCCTGCAAAACATGTTGTTGGAACTGCGGCGCGGCGTTCTATCTCTGGCGGTGCTGAGTCAGTTGAGCGAGGAGCAGTACGGCTACTCCCTGCTCAAGGCGCTTTCCGAGCAGGGCATGGAGATTGACCAAAGCACGCTCTATCCGCTGCTTCGCCGGCTCGAGTCGCAGGGACTGTTACAGTCCGACTGGCGCATTGTGGACGAAGCCCGTCCGCGCCGGTATTACGTCATCAGCCCGCAGGGCAAGGCGGTGCTGGCAAAATTGAAAAAGGAATGGTCTGCCATGGCGGAGACCATGAGCAAGATGTTGGCGTAGTGGACGTTCTCTAACGCCAAGGAGTATCGAAATGAACCTCATTGATAAATATGTTACCGAAGTCGGCAAACATTTGCCGCGCAGTCAGCGTGCGGATATCGAAAAGGAAATCCGCTCGACGCTGGAGGATATGCTCGAAGAGCGGGGGCAGGCGTCCCTTAAGGATGAGGCGGCGGTCATCGCCCTGTTGAAGGAATACGGTGAGCCGCGCAAAGTCGCCGAATCCTATATCGGTCCGCGTTATCTCATCGGTCCGCGTCTCTACCCGACCTTTGAACTGGTCCTCAAAATCGTCATGGCTGTTCTCTTCGCCCTTGCCCTGGCGGGGCTGGCGTTCAGCCTCTCGCGCTCCAGCCTGACGGGACCTGAACTTCTCAACACGCTTGGACGCTCGGCGCTGGATTTGTTCAGCGGGCTGATTGCCGCCCTGGGCAACATTGTGCTGGTGTTCGCCATTCTGGAGCGGGTGCTGCCGGCGAAGGAACTCGAGAAGGAAGCGGCGGAATGGAATCCCGCTGACCTGGCGAAGGAACCTGACCCCGACCGCGTCAGTTTCGGCGAACAGGTTGCGGGCATCTTCTTCCTGACGCTGTTCCTGATTGTCTTCAATGTGTACCCCAATATCATCGGCATCGGTTTCTTCGATAATAACCGCTGGGTGTTCATCTCACCCATCCTCTCCGAAGCGTTCTTCAGTTACCTGCCGTGGATCAACATCCTCATCCTTTTGCAAATCGGCTTCAGCGTATACCTGCTTCGGCAGGGCATGTGGAACACGGGACTGCGGATTGTCAACATCCTCCTTGAAGTGGCGGGGATTGCCTTGGCGGTGGTCATGTTGAGAGGTCCCGAACTGGTTGCTCTGAAGGCGGAACAACTGGCTGGCACGCCGCTGGAAGGCTCGGCGCAGTTGTTCACCACGCTGGGGAACGTCATCCCCATGCTGGTGCTGACCATCGTCATCATCGTCTCTACGGTGGAGGTGGGGCAGATGGTGTACCGGCTGTTGAGCGCACGCCCGTTGTCAAGATAAGTGCAGCCGCCTGAAACGCGAACCCCGGCACAAATTTGCGCCGGGGTTCGTTGTTAATCATACCGAGAAATCTGCCGGTGACAAACGACACTTGAAGCCGAACTTATTCCCGGCAATAATGATTTTGGGAAGGGAAGAGTGCATTCATGAAGAAAATTGTCTGTTTCATCGTTGTTACGATTACATTATTGATCGCCGCGTGCGGAACCAGCCCTGCAACGGAGACCCCAACGACTGTTCCTCCCGTCCAAACCTCGGTCAGTCCAACAGCCGTCATGGCAGCGGTAATGAAAATTCCCCCAACAAAGGCAGCGACCGCTACAGCTAAACCCATTTTGATTCCCACACAGACTTCGTTCCAACTGCTGTTATCCACGCCAACCCCTCTGCCGGGCTGGAACACCTATGTCAACGATTATCTCGGCTATCAAATCAGCTATCCGCCTTCAATGAAAGTCCACGCCGAGGGGTGGATTTCCTTCTATACGGATGAAACCATCCCGCCGGGGTTTACCTTTGATGAGTATTTTACATATCTCGAGAAAATATTGCCGGACCAACTTTGTGTGTGGGTCGAATCAGATGTGGGCACGGTCACCATCGCACCGCCCAGTGAATCGATTGGGCGTTTTGTCTCCCCCTGTCCTGGCATGGGGATTGGGGAACAGTATGGCTTTGAAGATGCCTCCCAGTCTTTTCTCGTAAACGGCAGGGAACTTCAAATTTCCGGCAAAAAACTCTATCTGGAAAGCACCGGGGAACTAGACAGCGAATTCTACATGTTCAATCTCGACAACGGCTTTCGAATCACCTTCATCAGCGGACCGGCAAAGGAACAGCCGCTCGAAATCTATCCCGAAAAAATGGATTTGTTGAAACGCGTCCTTTCTACCCTTACCTGGATCCGCATCCCCGACCTGACCATCCCAGGAACCACCTGCGCTGGGAAATATACCCAACTGTTGCCAGGCGTCTGGGCGCAGGTTGCGCCGGGCGACCCGAACCGCGTCCGTTCCACACCAAGCAGGTCGGCAGATGTCATCGGGCAGCTTTATCCGGGAACGGCTTCACTCGTGGTGGAAGGTCCCATCTGCGCGGACGGGTTGGTCTTCTGGCGGGTGGAGAACTCCACCATCCCCGGCGGCTCCGGTTGGACTGCCGAGGGCGATGGCAGGGAATATTGGCTGGAGCCGTACGAGCAATAGAGGTCGCGATGAAAACAGTATTTTTCCGATTAATCGGTCTGAATTTGCTGTTTGTCATGACTACCTCTGCCTGTGGCTCTGCCGCTTCAGTGGATGTGTCGTCTCTTACACAAACATCTGTACCGACGGCAATATCCACGCGCACAGCAACACCCATTCCATCCACGCCGACTCATGCACCCGCTGTCAGATCGACATTAATATCCGAATCGTTGCCAGTTACGCCTGCTCAGGCTTTACCCACCAAAAAATCGACTTCATTGTCTAATAACTTAATTATCGTCTTCACTGTTGATGCTGAAAATGGTTATATCTATTACGCGGTGAATGGAGATGGAACGAACCTGGTGCAATTGGCGCAGTCATACGATGATCCTTATTTATCTTTGTCATTCAACGGAAAGAGGATCGCCTATGTCTACGACTACCGCCGCATAGCGATACTCAATACCGATGGCACCGGCCGGCTTGAACCAAAGACCAAGGGTGATATCATCGAATCACCAGCGCTATCCCCCGATGGTGAGTGGGTGGCTTACATGTCCGATCTTGAGGGCAGACACAACATCAATGTTCAATGGCGGGATTTTGATATTGTAGTGAGCAGGATTGATGGGTTATCCTCATCCATCCTCGTACAAAACAAATATAACAATAAATTCCCCGCTTGGTCTCCAGATGGAACCGAAATTGCATACCTCACCGAGGCTTTTGTAGATGGAAAACTCGTTGTTACTGCAAACATCATTACAGTGGCAGACAGGCAGATCCGCAAAATCCAAGAGTTTCATGGAGGCTGGAGTCGGGGGCTGAGTTGGTCACCAGATGGCAGATACCTGGCAGTTGTCACAGAGAAGGATATATATATCATCCTTTCCAATGGAAAGGGAACAGTGCAATGGATCGAGAGTATTGATCCCCTGTCCGATGCGGCTTGGATGCCTGACAGTCGCCATCTGGTCTTTGCTGAGTTTATCTGTGAATCGCGCTGCAATCATGTTCTAAAGGTTGCAGATTTGGTAACAGGTAATGTTGCGTTGTTTGAAACGGCTGCTATTGGGGTTTTAGACACACGCCAGGTCCGGGCAGTCAGGTGGTCTCTGCCAGTAAAGAATACAAATATCCCCGATTGTTCCAGCGGCTGGAGTCGTCTGCAGATTGGCGGTTATGCCATCGTCTCTCCCGGCGACTCGAATCGGCTCCGTTCTGAACCAAGCAAAACTGCCGAAGTTATTGGACAACTTTCTCCAGGCACGGTCGTCAAAATTCTCGAAGGTCCCGTCTGCGCGGATGGACTGGTCTTCTGGAAAGTCGAGAATTCCACCATACCTAGCAGCTCCGGCTGGACCGCTGAAGGCGACGGCAAGGAATATTGGCTGGAGCCGTACAAATAAAAAAGATGTAATTGAATGTGAAATGATGGAGAACGTTTCTTACACAGCATTGCTATGTATTCGATTGTAATTCGTTAGAAATTCTTGCACGGACTCGGCGTTCTCTTACGCTAGGGAAAGTTAGAGAGTGTCTAAAAACTGATATCTTGCGTAAGCGACGGTCTCCCTTGGCACCGCCAAGGCAGGTGTAACGCCGCTGGATGCGCAAGAGAGCGCATCATACGCATTTTCGGAGCAATGGAAATCTCTTTTCAGGCACTTTCTTAGAAAACATTCCCTACACGTAAAATCTATTTCGAACGACTCCTTAGAACGCAATGGACATTTTGCCAAAGACAAACATGGCTAACATGCCGAGCAGAAGGACGGTGAACATCAGCATGACGGAAAGGACAAAGCGCTGAGGCGCCGTCATGCCGAGAAACTTGCCCTGCCGCCGCTTTTTCGACGCAGGTTTGGCGAGAGGCGTCTCTGTTTTCCCAGCCTCTTCGAAGAGCGTATCCTGTTTTTGGTCTTCCTCGTAAAAAGCATCGTCGGCAAGGTCGCGCAGGTTATCGAACATGGTTTACCTCGGCGCAGAGTATATCATGCGAACAGCCGCAGGCGCACATCCCCGAAACGTACTGGAATGATTTTGCCATTGTCATCGCGGATTTTCAAACTGCCATCCGACTCCAGCCCAATCACTTTGCCGGCGACGGATTTTTCGCCTCCCAACTCCACCCGCACCTGCCTGCCATAGTAAGCCAGTTTCTTCTCCCATGCCGAGAGGAACGAATCCGTGCCCATGTGCGGGCGCAGGGCAATAATGTTGGCAAGAATGGCGTGCAGGAGGACATTGCGGTCGGGGAGGTAGCCAAGCACGTGTTCCAGGCTGGTGGCGGGGAAGTTCAAAATGTCGGTGGCGGGGACCGCGCCTTTTGCTACATTGACTCCCACGCCAATAACGATGCTTTGCACTTCGTCTTCCAGCCAGGCGGCTTCAATTAGGATGCCTGCCACTTTGCGTCCGTTCAAGAGAATATCATTGGGCCACTTGATTTGCGGATCCAGCCCGAGCGTTTGCAAAACGTCCGAAAGGGCGAGCGCCGCGAGTCCCACGGTTCGGGGAAGAAGCGGTTTTTCGGCAAAAGTGGGACGCAGGATCAGGCTGAACGCCAGCGCCGTCCGCGGCGGGGTGAACCAGCGGCGGTCCAGTCTGCCGCGTCCCAGGGTTTGTTCCTCTGCAACGACCAGCGAGAGGTCTTTGGCGCCCTGCTTCGCCCAAGTCAGCGCTTCATCGTTGGTGGAGCCGATGGAATCGAAATAGCGGATTGCGCCCAGGTTGAGGTTGGCAAGCGCCGATTCGAGTTCCTGTTGATTCATCGCCGCACGTCCAATTATGGCAGTACAAACCACGGATTGATAAAGCCGCCGCCCTGCCGCACCTCGAAGTGCAGATGCGCTCCCTGCGAGTTGCCGGTGTTGCCTGCCGAGCCGATCCACTGCCCCGCATACACACTCTGACACACGCCTACGCCAATGACGCTCAAGTGGGCATAGACGGTGGAGTAGCCGTTGCCGTGGTCTATTTGAATCACGTTGCCGTAGCCGTAGTTCCAGCCGCCCGCCGCCATGGTAACCACGCCGCTGTCCGCCGCATAGACCGGAGCGCCTTCGCCGGCGGCAATGTCAATGCCCAAGTGACCGGACCAGTAATCGTTGCCGGAGAGGAAGTGATTATCGGCGGGCCAGACGAACGCTCCGCTGCCCACTGCGCCGTTGGGACACGCGCTCTGACTGGTCGAAGAAGTACCAGAGGCTCCCTTCGCAATCGTAGGCACCAGCCATTGAACGAATTCGCGTTCGCCGCCGGGGATCATCACCCATGTGCCGGAGGCGATCTTGGGGTCGGTCAGGTCAATGTCGTTGCCGGGGAAGTTGAGGATGTCTTCGACGTTCGCCTTGAATTCGTTTGCCACCGATTCGAGCGTGTCGGTTTCCTTCCACTGGTAGAAGATGCCGTCAGTGGGAGGGATACGCAAGACCTGCCCGGGTTTCAAACTGTGGGGATCATCCTGCAACACGTCATAGTTCGCCCACAGGACGGTTTCGGGCTTCACTTTGAATTTTTCGGCAATGGCAAAAATCGAGTCGCCGCGCACCACGCGATATTCGACCGGCTTGTAACGCGGCTTATCGGCGGGGGTGTTGGTCTTGAGTTGGATGTCTCTGGAGATGGATGTAAACGCTTCAGGACCGCCCAAGGCTGGCATTGCCACCTTGGGCGGATTCTCGTCTGGAGC
The DNA here is from genome assembly GCA_020723805.1 of Anaerolinea sp. GTDB lineage: Bacteria > Chloroflexota > Anaerolineae > Anaerolineales > Villigracilaceae > Defluviilinea. The sequence goes on from DYID01000009.1 coordinate 31,201, forward strand.
CGCAGTGGGCACGGGCGCGGAAGCCTGCACCACATTGGTGGACTTCTTCCATGCCAACGCGCCAAAGAGAATCCCTGCCACGAGGGCAAGGGTCACCAGCCAACTGAGGATGTTGAAAACGTTATTTTTGAAGAATAAACCGAGTTTTGTCATTCAAACTTTGATGCCGGCGACGAGTGTTAGTCGTCTCTGCCAAGATTTTCGAGGAATTCCTGATTGTTGCGGGCGCGGCTGAGGCGGGTGATGATTGCCTCGGTGGCGACCGCCGGGTCCATGCCTGCGCCCTGCGGCGGGGGCGAAATCATTTGGATGTACATGCGGCGCATCAGCCAAACGCGCTGGAGCAGGTCGGGTCCCAGGAGCAGGTCTTCGCGGCGGGTGGAGGAGCGTTCGATGTCCACTGCCGGGAAGATGCGGCGTTCCTGCAGGCGGCGCGAGAGGTGCAGTTCCATGTTGCCGGTGCCTTTGAATTCTTCGTACACCACGTCGTCCAGGCGGGAGCCTGTGTCCACGAGACAGGTGGCGATGATGGTGAGTGAGCCGCCTTCTTCGATGTTGCGCGCCGCGCCAAAGAAACGTTTGGGCGGGTAAAGTGCCGAGGGATCCATACCGCCGGAGAGCGTGCGCCCGGATGGGTTGACAACCAGGTTATACGCGCGCGCCAGACGGGTGATCGAGTCCATCAAGATTACCACGTGGCGTCCGATCTCCACCAGTCTCTTAGCGCGCTCTAAGGCGAGTTCCGCCGTGCGGACGTGTGAAGTGACCGGCTCATCGAACGTGGAAGCGACCACTTCGGCGTCCACCGAGCGGTCCATGTCGGTCACTTCTTCGGGGCGTTCGCCGATGAGGGCTACGATAAGATGCACATCGGGATATTTGGTTGAAATGGAGTTGGCAATCTGCTTGAGGATGGTGGTTTTTCCCGCTTTGGGAGGTGAGACAATCAATCCGCGTTGACCGCGCCCGATGGGAGCGATGAGGTTGATCAGGCGCGGGGCGAGGGTGTCGTGGTCGGTTTCGAGGTCGAAGCGTTTATCGGGAAAGATCGGGGTGAGGTTTTCGAATACAGGTCTGCGGGATGCTTCTTCGGGGTCCAGCCCATTGATCGATTCTACTTTCAATAATCCATAATGCCGTTCGCTTTCGCGGGGTGGGCGTACCTGCCCAATGACGAGATCGCCTGCCCTGAGGTCGTGCCTTCGCAACTGCGCCTGCGAGACATACACATCCTGGTCGCTGATGCGGTAGTTGGTTGCCCGCAGGAAGCCGATGCCCTCGCTCATAATCTCGAGAATGCCGCCGCGCAGTTCGATGCCTTCCCTCTGCGCTTCCGCCTCGCGGATTGCCATGGCGAGGGTTTCTTTCTTGAGGCGGTTGGCATTGGGGATGTTGAGCGCCTTTGCCATACTGCGCAGTTTGGTAAGGGGTTCGTTTTCCAGTTCTAGTATTTTCATGTTATTTCTCTTTGAATGGGATGATGGATGACAGGATTAACCGCCCCAATACCTGTAGACAGGTTGGGGACGCCCTTGGTCTTTATTGGTGATGAGGGATTGGGTATTCTATCAAGTTTGTTTCACGCGCCGCCCGTGCGGGGTAAATCGCCTTGAACGGATTGCGCAATTCGAAAATGATCAATCAACGGGGGAAGTGTCCGTATTATAGCACTTTCGACGATGCCGGGCAAGAAAACGGCTCAATCTTTTTCCAGCCGAATTTTCAAATTTGACAGGAGGGCGCGCTGCGCCTGCCTTGCCTGATCCACCACAAACTTTTCCAGCAGTTTGTTCAACTTCACAAATTCCACCGTTTGGGTGATTTGCGTCCTGCCGTCGTTGAATTGCTCGAAACGATAGGTAAAGACGATCTCGATGCGCGGCTTGCTGTAGACATGGAACTTCAATTCGTCCTTTGGTTTCGTCAGGTGAATCACCGAGTAAATGCGGTTGCGATACACGGGAAGCCCCAGCAGGCGGAAGGTCTCCACCGTGTAGAACGGTCTCAACACGATACCGTCCGCATCCCGCTTCTCTTTCAACACGTCTATTTCCGTGAGCAGCGGTTGAAGCCCAATCATGTTGAGCGGCTGGGAGAGATGGTCGTACACGGTCTCTTTAGGGCAGGCAATGAAAACGGTCAGTTCGAAGGAACGCATGGGTTAAGCCTGTATATCATACAACATGCGGTTCTGCAAATCCCATAGGCGGCGGTACAAGCCGCCCCTTGCAAGCAATTCCTCGTGCGTGCCGCGCTCGACGATGCGCCCATGATCCAGCACGAGGATTTCATCCACGTTTTCCAGCCCGATCAGGCGGTGTGTAATGAGCAGGGATGTCTTGCGGCGCATGATTTCGAACAGCGTTTCCAGCACTGCCTTTTCGGTGAGCGGGTCGAGGTTGGCGGTGGGTTCGTCCAGAATCAGAATGGGCGCGTCCTTCAGCAACGCCCGCGCAATCGCCAGCCGTTGACGTTCGCCGCCCGAAAGGCGCAGTCCCTGCTCGCCGATGATGGTGTCATAACCTTTGGGCAGGCTGACGATGAAGTCGTGGATGTGCGCCGCGCGCGCCGCCGCTTCCATCTCCTCCTGTGTGACTTTAGGACGCGCCAGCCGCAAATTCTCGCGGATGGATGCGTTGAAGAAATAACTGTTCTGCGAGACGAGGGCGAAGCTTTTTCGGACCTCATCCTGATTCAGCGCTTTGAGCGACTCTCCGCCCAAGCGGATCTCTCCCGACTCGTACTCCCAGAAGCGGAACAGCAGATTGGCGATGGTGCTTTTCCCCGCGCCGCTCGGACCGACGATGGCGATTGAGGTCGAAGGTCGAAGGTCAAAGGTCGCACCGTCGAGGGCGGGGGTGGTTGTGTTTGGATAAGTAAAAGTGAGATTGGAGATCTGTAATTGGTAATTGGTAACTGATAACTGTTTACTGATTACTTGATCACTGATTACTGGTTTGACATCCACCACGTCGAATAATCTCTTCGCCGCTTCGCGGGAGGCGTTCCACATCTGTGCGGCGAGGGGCAGGGGGTTGACCGCTTCGAACGAGGCGAAGGTCATCAGGGCGAATGTGCCGAGCATCACGCCTTTGATGTTCCCTGCCGTGACCTGTGGGATGACCAGCACGAGCATCGTCCACAACCCAAGGTTGGTGAGGAGGGTCATGAGCGCCGAGTGGATTCCGTTGATGCGCGCCATGTGTTTTTGCGAGTCGCCGTAGGCTTGGCTGGCGGCGGCAAGGCGGGCGGCGCGGTCTGCGGCGCGCCCGAAGGCGAGTAAATCGGCGAGACCCTGGATGCCGTCCACGAGTTGGGCGTGGAGGTCGGCGCGCTGGGTGATGAGGCGGGTGCCGGGCTTGCGGCTGAGGAGTTGGGCAAGGATGGGCAGGATCAGGCCCAAAGTGAGGAAAAAGCCAATTAAGACAAAGGCAAGTGTCGGGTAGAAAGAAGCGAAGAACAGGGCAGTGAAGAGTCCCACGAGGACGGCAGTTAAGGAGGGCGAAACGACGCGGACGTAGAAGTTTTCCAGAGTCTCTACATCGCCGATGACGCGGGCGAGCAGGTCGCCGCTTTTGTAGTCCATCAGGCGGGCGGGGGCGAGGGGTTCGAGGCGTTCGTAGAACCAGACGCGCAGACGGGCAAGCAGGCGGAAGGTGACGTTGTGCGAGACGAGACGTTCGAGGTAGCGGAAGACGGCGCGGCTGATGCCGAAGAGGCGCGTGGCGACGACGGACACGCCGAGGTCCGCAACGGAGGTGGCGATGGCGGCGGTGGAGATCATCCATGCCGAGGTGCCGATGAGGGCGACGCTGGAGCCGATGGTAAGGGCGCTGAGGAGAACGGAAAGGGCAACCCAGTTCCACGAACCGTTGAGGAATTGCAATAAGCGGAGGAGGATGGGGGATTTGCGATTTGCGATTTGCGATTGGTGATTGGCGGTTGGCAATTGGTAATTGGTAATTGGTAATTGTGTACCTGTGTACGTGTTTACCTGTGTACTTGCATACGTGTTTACCTGTGTAGGCTCCACCTGCGCCTCATACGTCTTTACCATGCTCGCATATATGCCGTTTTGTTGGATGAGTTCGCTGTGCGTGCCTTGTTCAACGATGCGACCGCCTTCGAGGACGACGATGTGATCTGCCTGGAAGATGGTGTTGAGACGATGCGCGATTGTTATCACGGTTTTGCCCTGCATGAGGCGGCGGGTGGAGTCTTCGAGCAGGGATTCGGTTTCGGGGTCGAGGCTGGAGGTGGGTTCGTCGAGGATGAGGATGGGGGAGTCTTTGAGGAAGGCGCGGGCGAGGGCAAGGCGCTGTGCCTGTCCGCCGCTGAGGCGCGCTCCGCCTTCGCCGATGACGGTCTCGTATTTGTCGGGGAGGGTTTCGATGAAGTCGTGCAGGTGGGCGGCTTTGGCGGCTTCGATGACTTCTTCGAGCGCGGCGTCGGGTTTGCCAAGGCGGATGTTGGCGGCGATGGTATCGTGGAAGAGGTACGGTTTTTGGGGAACCCAGGCGATGGAGGCTGGTAATTGGTAATTGATAATTGGTAATTGTGTACTTGTGTACGTGTCTACTTGTGTACGTATCTCCCCCGATGATGGCTGGATGAATCCCAACAGCAAATTGACCAGCGTGGATTTGCCCGCTCCCGTTTTGCCGACGAGGGCGATGTGTTGACCGGCTTTGATTTCAAGGTTGATGTTTTCGAGGGCGGGGGTGGATTCGCCGGGGTAGGTGAAGGAGACTTTGGTAAGGCGTAATTGGTAATTGGTAATTGGAGGCTGATCACTGATCCCTGACGACCCTTCGGCTCCGCTCAGGGCAGGCTGCTCACTGCTCACTGGCGTATCCAAAATCTCGAAAATCCGCTTCGCGGCGGTAGTGCCAGACATGCCGGCGTGGAATCTGGCTCCGAGGGCGCGCAGGGGCATGTAGAATTCGGGGGCGAGGATGAGCAGGAAGAAGGCTTCGCGAAATTCCATCACTTTGTAGAGCAGGCGGAAGCCAATCTCGACGGCGATGATGGCGGTGCTGACGGTCGCCAGCAGTTCGAGCGCGAGGGCGGAGAGGAAGGTAATCCGCAGGACGCCGAGAGTGGTGTCGCGGTATTGTTCGCTGACTTTGGCGATGTTTTTGGCGTGGGATTTGGAACGCCCGAAGAGTTTGAGCGTGGTCAGTCCCTGCAGGCTGTCGAGGAAGTGGGCGGAGAGGCGGGAAAGCGTCTCGTATTGGCGTTTGGTGACAACTTCCGCACCTTTGCCGATCATGATCATGAAGAAGGGAATCAACGGCGCGGTGACGAGCAGGATAAAGCCCGAAAGCAGATCCATCGGGAAGACGAAGAGCAGGATGCTGATGGGAACAAGCGCGGTAATGATGAGTTGGGGCAGGTACTGGCTGTAATAAGCGTCCAGCGCTTCGATGCCTTCGACGGCGGCGGTGGTCAGTTCGCCGGTGCGTCCTCCGCGTGTGTAGGCGGGACCGAGTTTGAGGATATGGTCGAAGAGACGCGCGCGCAGGTCGGTTTTGATTTTCACCGCGACAATGTTGGCGCTGACTTCGTTGACCCAGATGAGGAAGGCGCGTCCCACAAGAATGAGCAGAATGAGGCGGAGCCAGTGTGTGACTTGCGCGAGGGTTTGTCCCTCCAGGAAGACTCCATTGACGGTACTGCTGACGAGGTAGGCTTGAGCAATGGTCAGCAGACCAGCCAAAAGTCCAGAAAGAACCGTGAGGAGGAGGGGAAGGCGGGCGTCGCGGGTGAGGGAGATGAGTCGGCGGTGCATGGAGGAGTCAAATGGTCGGATAGTAGGATAGTCAGATAGTCGAAGGTTGAAAGTTGGCGAGCGAAAAAATTGGAAGGTCGAAGGGAGTATACCCTTCAACCTTCCAACCTTCAACGTATCAGCGATGGGTTAGTAGACGAGCGTCTTCTTTTCGGTGCTGATGCGTTTGCGGAACATGTAGTAGGTCCAGCCCTGGTAGGCGAGCACGATGGGAACGAAGATCAGGGCGACGATGGACATGACCGTCAGCGTGTATTGCGAGGAGGATGCATTATAGATGGTGAGGCTGTAGGCGGGGTTGGTGCTGGAGATCATCACGTTGGGGAAGGTCATGGTGAAGAAGGTGACTTGCGTCAGCACGATGTTGAGCGCCACCATGATGAATGCCCAGCCTTCCATTTTGTTGTTGATGAAGTAGCCCGCCACCAGAAGAACGACGATAGCGGTAATGGGAACAATCCCAGGGTTGACGATGCCGCGCGCCCAGAAACCGGCAGTGTAGGTGAAGATACCCAGGATTACATACAGGATCGTTGCCACAATCCACAGTTTCTTGGCGAAGCCGTTGACGCGTTCGCGCAGTTCGCCTTCCAGTTTCAAGCTGAGGAAGTTCGCGCCGTGGAGCAGGAAGATGGCAACCGTGGTCAATCCGCCGAGCAAGCCATAGGGATTGAGCAGGGTGAACAGGTTGCCGGTGTACATCATGTTCTCATTGATGGGAACACCGCGTGCGAGGTTGGCGAACGCCGTGCCGAGCAGCAAAGCCGGCAGGAACGAGCCGATGGCAATCATCCAATCGAAACGGTTTCGATATTTGGGGTCGGGGTTCTTCGAGCGGTATTCGAACGAAACACCGCGGATGATCAAACCAACCAGCAGGAGGAACAGCGCGAGATAAAAGCCGCTGAACATGGTAGCGTACCAGTGTGGGAAAGCGGCAAAGGTCGCGCCGCCGGCAGTGAGCAGCCAGACTTCGTTCCCATCCCAGACCGAGCCGATGGTGTTGATGATGGCGCGGCGTTCTTCATCCTTTTTGCCAAGGAAGGGCAGGAGCATGCCCACGCCGAAGTCGAAGCCTTCCAGGAAGTAGAAGCCAATCCACAGGATGGCAATCAGGATAAACCAAATCGTTTGAAGCATTTCGTAAGACATGATGAGCCTCCGTTAGTCATCCGCGCCGACGAGGGCGGGGGCAACGTCAACCGATTCGTGCATGGCGGCGTCAGGTCCAGCCTTGGCATATTTGACCATGAGCTTGACCATGACCACCGCCAGCGCGCCGTACACTACGGTATAGCCGATGAGCGAAATCCACAGGTCGAGGACCGTGAGATTCGGGGAAACGGCGTCTTCCACCTTGAGTAAGCCATAGACGATCCAGGGTTGGCGTCCCATTTCGGTGAGGATCCAGCCGCTGGCGTTGGCGAGATACGGCAGGAAAAGCGCGCCGAAGGGAACAAGTTTCATCCATTTGGCGTTTTCGTAATCCTTCCTGCGGGTGTTCCAGAGGAACCAGGCGGCGGCGCCCATCATGATAAACCCGAAGGTCATCATGATGCGGAATGTCCAGTATGTGACCACCATCAGCGGAACGTAATCCCCCGGCCCGTATTGAGCAACGGCTTCGGCTTGCAGTTCGTCAACACCCTTAACTTCGCAAGAGAAATTGTTGCAGGCAAGGAAACTAAGCACACCGGGAATGCCGATCTGGCTGGTACGGAATGACCAGACTTCGCGCTTGCCGCTCAAGTCACCAATGGTGATGATGGAGAAATCAGCAGGCGCAGAAGTTTCCCAGTGAGCCTCAATCGCGGCAAACTTCATGGGCTGGGTTTCGTACATATACTGCCCCATGGTATGCCCGCCCAGGAAGACCAATACGCTGGCGATCAAACCGACCAGCGCACCCATGTGAAATGAACGCTTGAAGAAATCCACGTTCTGTTTGCGGACAAGATGCCAGGCGCTGACCGCCAGGATCATGAACGCGGCTGTTGCAAGACCGTCGGAAATGGTGTGCCAGAAGAAGATCCACCCCTTGGGATTGGTGACAAGCGCAAAGAAATCCACCAGTTCGGCGCGTCCGTTGGCTTCGTTGATGACGTAACCGACCGGGTGCTGCATCCAGCCGTTGGCGAGCAAAATCCAGAGCGCAGAAAGGTTCGAACCAATGGCAACAAGCCAGATCGAAGCCAAGTGAACCTTTTCAGGGACGCGTCCTTCCCCGAAAATCCACACGCCCAGAAAGGTGCTTTCCATGAAAAACGCCAACAGGGCTTCAATCGCGAGCGGCGCGCCAAAGATGTCACCTACATAGCGGCTATATTCACTCCAGTTCATGCCAAACTGGAATTCCTGAACGATGCCCGTTACGACACCAATGGCGAAATTGATGAGGAACAACTTGCCCCAGAACTTCGCCATCTTCCGCCAGGTTTCGTCGCGGGTTTGATAATAGCGGGTTTGCATGAATGCCACAAACCAGCCCATCCCCAAGGTCAATGGAACGAACAGCCAATGGTAGATGGTGGTGAGGGCAAACTGCCATCGTGAAAGGGTGATTGGATCCATAGGGTCTCCTTGAATGAATATTTTATACGACGCTCCGATAACAGCCCTCGGAGCGTTTACTTCCAACTACGCCAAACTCGACACGACCAGCGGCACGCTCAACGCCTCTTTCGCCAGATCTTCAAACGAAATGGACGCCATCTCCCGCAGCATCGCCGCCTGCACGCGTCCCCACTTTGACCGAACGGGGCAGTGCGACACAAACGGGCAGTCGTCTTCGCCTTTGACTTGCAGACATTCCGAAAGCAGGATGGGTCCCTCGAACGCCTCCACCACATCCCGCAGTGTGATCTGCGAAGCGGGGCGGGGCAGCGACAATCCGCCGTCGCGTCCCGGAAAGGTAGCGAGTAATCCTTTGCGTGCGAGTTGTGCCACGATGCGGGGCATGAACGCTTTAGGAATCAACATTTCCCGTTGAATTTCAGCCGTGGAGAGCCGCGTCCCTTCGCCGCGTTGGGCAAGGGCAAGCACCACACGAACGGCATAATCGGTCTGGCGGTTGATTTTGAGCATCTGAAGGTACCCTATTAAAACTATTACATCATAAGTAAACGTTAACTTTTATTGTAAGTATTTAGGCTTAAAGACAAATGTGTATTTTGTCACAAAAGCACAGTTACGGATGTAATATGAAAAACTTGCTGCTTTTTGTCAACTTTGAGGGAATGGCTAACATTGCGGTTTAGCCGCAGAGCGCACAGAGGATTTGAGTTTTCGGAGACCACTGGGGTCCCTGTGGCAAAGAAGGGTTTAGCCTATCTTTGTCGCCATTCCCCGCTTTGCTGCCGCAGGGCAGATGTTATAATCCTTCAAAATCCCCTCGTGAGGTGTGCATTGATAGACCCTGTAATCTTTACGATTGGCAATTTCTCTCTGCGCTGGTATGGTGTGATTGTCATGACCGGCGTCATTATTGGTTCGCTGATGGTGGAACGCACACTCAAACGTTACGGCGAAAACCCAGACACCATTTGGGACGCGCTGGTCTGGTGGGTGTCCTTTGGACCGACCATCAAAACCCCCGTTGGAAGTTTCCGCTTGGGGCTGCCCCTCGGCGTCCTGCCGGTGGGCATCATTGGCGCGCGGTTGTGGTACGTGGCAAACGCCACCCTGGGCGGGAGCCGCATGTACATTGACGACCCGTCACAGATTTACAAGATTTGGGAAGGCGGACTTCACATCTATGGCGCCATCCTGCTCGGCGCTGTGTCCCTCTTGCTTTTCCTGCGCAGCCGCAATCTGGACCCCTGGCTGTTCCTCGACGCGGCAGGACCCGCCCTGCTGGTGGGACAGGGAATCGGGCGCATCGCCAACTTCATCAATCAGGAGTTGTACGGTCCGCCGACGACGCTGCCGTGGGGGATTCCCATTGACCGCTTCCACCGTCTCCCGCAGTTTGCCGCCCTGCCCGAATCCACCCGCTTCCACCCGACCTTTGCCTACGAACTGCTTTGGAACTTTGCCGCCGCTGGCGTTTTGCTGTGGCTTTGGAACCGTTACAAAGACGAAATCAAGCCTGGGGCAATTTTTGCCGGCTGGATGATGCTGGCAGGCATTGGGCGCACATGGATCGAATTCTTCCGACCTGACCAGCCGAAAATCGGAGATACTCCGATTACGTATTCGATGATTGCCGCGGCGGTGATGGCGGTTGCCGGTGCAATCCTGTTGATGGTGCGCTATAAGGCAATTCCGCTGGCGTTTGCCGAAACCTGGGAGGATGAATATCACATCTCCGGGCAAGAGCGGGTGGTTGAAGAACCCGAGGCGGAAAACGCGAGATAAATTTCGCGCCTCCGCGTAAGGTGAGTGAGTAACTGATGTTACGCAGTTTTCTCGTAGCGCGACACATTGTCCCCGCAAGGGGGTTCATGTCGCCTGAAAACGCGAGATGAATCTCGCGCCACCGCGTAAGGTGAGTGAGTAAATGAAAATCGCCCGATTGCTTCGGGCGATTTTGTTTAATCCGCTGCTGGGATTCGGGCGGCTTTGACCTGTGCCGCTTCGTGTTCGCGTTTGTCGAAGCCGAAGCGTTCGAAGATGTCGGCGTATAACTCGACGATTTGTTCCCGCGTGAAGCCCATTTCTTCGTAGGAGTAGGAATGGTCGCTGCGGAAGGTGAGGGTCTCCTTGACGGCTTCGTCCACGAGCAGTTCGAGGCCGGGTTTGTCGGGGTAGCCGAATTGTTCGTAGAATTTGCGGATGACCGCCTCCGGGCGTTGGATCAGGTCGTCGTAGTTCAGGATCAGGTGGCGGGGAGAGGGATGCGTGTCGAGGTAGCGGAGAGGGTAGCGGTACCAGTGCTGGGTCAGGTCCACGATTTCGTCAATGTACAGCCATGTCTCCTTTGGGTCGGTGAATTGACGGCGGGCGTAGTTGATCCATGAGATGGTGGAGGGGAGCATGTCGAGCGGGTTGCGGGCGAGGTAGATGATGCGCGCGTCGGGGAAGAATTCGACCAGCGTTTCGATTTTGGGGCTGAAGGCGGGGTTCTTTGCCACGAAGTATTTCTTTCCGCCTGTTGCGTACAAGTGCCGCTGGAGCATGGATTTGTAGAAGGTCATGATGCGGCGTTTGTGTTCGGGCGCGAGCGCTTCGTCGAAGTGCTGGTAGTTGGGGAACTCGTCCATGAAGGGGAAGAGGAAGGTGACGAAGTAGCCGTCCCAGATGTGCAGGTGGATGTTCTCATCCTCTTCGGGCTGGAAGAAGGAAATGGGATGGATTTTGATTTTGCCGAGCGTGGCGCGGTCGAAGGCATAGAGGACGCGGTGCAGGAAGCCGCCAAGGTATTTGTTGTCGAGCCGCGAGACGAACTGCGTGATTTTCTTTTGCGTGACGGAGGGAGTGAGGTAGATGTCCCAAGTGGTCAGGCTGGTGAAGGTACCTGAGTCGCGTGAGAGCAGGCGGTGCAGGAAGGTGGAGCCGCTTCGCAGGTTGCCGAGGATGAAGAGCGGTTTTTCGATGGGCTGGTCTTTATAGGCGGGGAAGAGGAGGTCGTCGAGCCAGAAACAAAACCAATGGAGGAGCGAGCCGGGAATCCAGACCAGATAAAAGAGGAGCAGGAAAATCAGTCGTTTGCGGGTGAGGCGGGCGGGGGTGTTTTTCGATGCGAAGAAGGAGCGGTAGAAGGTGCGCCAGAACAGGCGGAAGTTGTAGTGCATGAAGCGGTTTCCTTGGGTAGTAACGACTTAAGTCGTTACTACGGATTTACATGGAAGAAGCCCGTTGAAGGGCTTCTTCTTCGGCTATTCTATCACGGTGTTATTCTCGATAAACTGTTTGATGCGTTTGAGCATTTCTTCGTGGGCGGCGTTTGCCTGCTGAAAGGCATAACTGAAGAGCAGGTCGGGCGCTTTGATGGTGATGGTTTCGTGCAGGAGGACGCCGTCGTCTTTAGGTGTGACTTTCGTGACGTTGGTGACGTAGGTGGCGGGCGATTGATATGCCTCGGTGTGGACGGTATCTTCGGTGACGGCGATGATGTCGGCGCGGTATTTGATTTTGAATCGAAAAGGTCCCCATTGCAGACGGTCGGTGATGAAATAGCGGCGCACGCCGGGCGGCGCATCTGCCGCGCGCTCCACCTTGACGATGAGCGGATGAATTTTGTGATGTTGGCTGTAGTCGGCAATGGTGCGGATGACAGTCCCCGCATCGGAACGGATGAAGATTTCTTTTTCGAAGGTTCCCTGTCGCATGCGGCGATTATACTTGCGCCTCCCCAAAACTTGGAAGATTATTCTGCGTATGCGTCCTTCTTGAAACGGTCGTAGCCTTTCCTGACCAGGGCTTTGAGTTCCTTGAAGAGCGCAGGCTCGACCTGCTTGAAATTGAAGCAGGATTTTCCTTGCATGTGTTTTTTGAGTTCAGGGCTGATACCGTTCAACAGGTCGGGGTACATGTAGACGGGCATGAAGTAGAAGGAGACGTAGTTCTTTTGGATATGCACCGAGCCAAAGTAAAGTTCCTTCTTCCATTTCGGGCTGTAGGGACCATCGAGGTAGTACACATCGGCGCTGTCGGTTTTAACGGTCAGTTTGGGGGCAAAAGGCTGGAGAATCTTCTTGAGTTCCTGGAAGACAGAAGCGAAGTCGGTTTTGGCAGGCATGGGATGTTCCTTTCTCTAAAATTCTTGAACCACAGATGAACACAGATAAAGAGGATACGGTGCCTTAAGGAGAAACCAGAATCCTGATGTAAATCGGGTCTCCGAAGGGTTGACCGTTTGGGTCGAATGCCTGCCAGGCGGATTCGAAAACTCCCTCCTCGAACGGCGCTGTGAAGAGAATTTGAATGGTCGCCTGCGTGCCTGCTTTGGCAGGGTAGAGGGCAATTTCATCGGGAGCGCCGAGTGCGGCTCCGCCCACGCGCCGCAGACGGTAGTCTGCCGTCCAGTGACAGGTGCCGCTGTTGGTGACCAGCCATTGTTTGTCGAGCGCCGCACCGAAGGGGACGAAGGAGTTGTCGGGGATGGTCAGGTCTTCGACGAAGGTCAGGTTGTTTTCGCAGTTCGATTGGTCAACGGTGGGGACGATGGTGGGCAAAGGAATGACTTGAATCTGCGCCGGCGCGGTGGGCGTGGGGTGAATGAGGAGGGTCGGCTGGATGAGCGGAGGCGGGTTGGTCGGCGGAACAAAAGGCGCGGGGGTGGCGAGGGGAGAACAGGCTGAGGCGAAGAGGCTGCCGATGAGGCAGAGCAGGCTGCGGCGGAGAATGAGGCGGAAAGTCATGTCCTGATTAAACCACGTTCCCAGGGGGAATAAGAAAGACACGGAAACGCAGAGGTCATGAAAACTCCGTGTTTCCGTGTCTTGTGGTTCGAATGTGGGTTTACGCTTCGTCAGAGCCTGAGTCGTCGCCTCCGCCGATGTCGAGCGGGAGAGCGATTTCGCCGCTCATGGCTTTCTGGCGGATGATGGCTTCGATTTCCGCCATCAGGTCGGGATTGGCGCGCAGGTAGTCTTTGGCGTTTTCGCGTCCCTGCCCGATGCGGATGTCGCCGTAGGAGAAGAAGGCGCCACGCTTCTGAATGACCTCGAACTTGGTCGCCAAGTCGAGGACATCGCCCGCTTTGGAGATGCCTTCATTGAACATGATGTCGAACTCGGCGGTGCGGAACGGCGGCGCGACCTTGTTTTTGACGACTTTGACGCGGGTGCGGTTGCCGATGACTTCCTCGCCCATTTTGATTGCCTGGATGCGGCGCACGTCGAGGCGGACGGAGGCGTAGAATTTGAGCGCCTGCCCGCCGGTGGTGGTTTCGGGGTTGCCGAACATGACGCCGATCTTTTGGCGCAACTGGTTGGTGAAGATGACGGCGGTCTTGGTCTGGTTGATAGCGCCGGAGAGTTTGCGCAGCGCCTGCGACATGAGCCTTGCCTGCACGCCCATGGTGGCGTCGCCCATGTCGCCTTCGATTTCGGAGCGCGGGACGAGCGCGGCAACCGAGTCAATGACGATGACGTCAATGCCGCCGGAGCGGACAAGGGTTTCGGTGATTTCGAGCGCCTGTTCGCCGGTGTCGGGTTGGGAGACGAGCAGGTTGTCAATGTCCACGCCGCAGCGCGCGGCATAGACCGGGTCGAGGGCGTGTTCCATATCTATGAAGGCGGCGACTCCGCCCATCTTTTGCGCTTCGGCGATGATGTGCTGACAGATGGTGGTCTTGCCCGAGGATTCGGGACCGTAGATTTCGGTGATGCGCCCGCGCGGCACGCCGCCCACGCCGAGGGCAATGTCGAGCGAGAGCGAGCCGGTGGGGAAGGTTTCCGTCTGCATGTGCTGCGCTTCGCCCAGGCGCACGATGGAACCGTCGCCGTAGCGTTTGAGGATGTCGCCCACGGCTTTTTCGAGTACGGCGCGTTTGGCGCTGTTATCGCTGGTGAGGGTTTGTTCTTCTGCCGCGGCGGCTGCTTTTGATTTTCGAGGGGGCATGGGGTTTCTCCAAATACCGTGTATAAGCCAAATGAAGGTGCTGCCGAGCAGTATAGCACAAATGTTCGGTGCGTCAAGGTATCAGGGACGCGGTGTGAGGGTGGGCGTTGGCGTCGGCGTGATGGGCAGAAAGTCCAGTTTGGGTTCGGGCGGAGGCGCAACCTGAAAGCCATCCTTGTCGGTAAAGGTGAAGTATGTCACCTGCCCCGGGAAAATTTCCACCCAGGTTTGGATGTTCTTTTCCTTGTAGTTGATGGTGACTTTGTAAATGCCCGCCGGCAGGTCGCTCAGGACGAGGTTCTCCTGATAATATGGGTCGGAGTTGACCGCGCCTTGGGCGTAGGTCAGCGCCCGCCGCAGCGGGACGCCCGACGGCTCCGGACGCACTTCGAGCGGATAGTAGTACAGCAGGTTGCCCTTCTCCCCGCTGACGCGCCCGACGAGCACACCCCAACCCTGCGGCGGCGAGGTCCACAATTCGGGGTTGTAAGTTAAGTAGAACGAGTTGTTGCCCATCCGCACTTCAAAATGCAGATGCGGACCGGTAGTTGCGCCGGTCGAGCCAACCAGCCCAATGACATCGCCCGTCTCCACATGCTGACCGACGAGGGTGGTAATCTCGCTCATGTGGGCATAGACCGTGTAAAGTTCCTGCCCTTTGTAGCCGAAATCATGTTTGATGACCACCGCCTTGCCATACGGGTCGTTGGTGTCATCTGCCGCGCCCGAGAACAATCCCCAGCCCGCCGAGACCACCGTGCCGGGTCCCGCCGCCAGAATCGGCGTTCCCTCCGCCGCGTCAATATCCACGCCGGTGTGGACGACGTTCGGCGCAAAGAACACGCCGCCGTAACGATATTCCGCCAGGGGCCAGTTGACGTTGTCGGCGGCGATGGGGCGGACGAAGTAAAAGTGGTCGTATGCCGAAACCGCCCACGGCACGGGATACAGAGGCGGACGCCAGCCTGAGACCGGTTCCGCGCCGGGCGTGGGGAGGACAAAACGAAACGGTTCAAGGCTCGGATGCGGCGACGGTTCGAACCCCGCCGCAGGCTGGGTGGCTGTTTCTCCAGCCATCACCGCCGTTGACGTTGGATCCGCTCCGCGCGCGTTGGTGGTGAGGGGCGTGCAGGCGGCGAGGAGGATGATTAGGAAAACGCAAAAGCGGCGGCAGCGACCGCCGAGTACGCTCAGAGCAAAAGGCAAACCAAACGGCTTCATGGCACAACCGTCACAGGCGTGGAGGTGGGAGGCGGTGTGGGCGATGGCGTGCGCGTGGGCGTGGGAGTCCGTGTGGGGGTGGGAGGACGCGGCGTGCGCGTGTTGGTCGGTGTGGGGGTGTTGGTGGGCGTGCGCGTGGGGGTGAGGGTGGGCGGCAGGAGGCGTGTGGGCGTGACCAGCACTTCGGGCGGGTAGAGTTGGAGCATGGCGGAGTGCCAGTCCAGACCGCCGGTCAGGACGAACTCGGTGAAGCGCGCGCCGCGATAGTAGGTGCGCCAGTTGGGCAGGGCGGGGACTCGTTCCCAGCCGTATTGCGCGGCGAGGGAGGTCACGTCCACCCAATAGCCGGGCGGGACTTCGGTGTAGGCGCCGCCCTGTTCGTAGGCTTGCGGGTCGAGGTTGTAGCGGGCGCGCAGGTCCCACGGCGGGTCATGGAGGGGGATGCCGAGGGTGCCGTCCTGCGCCTGTGCGCGGATGTAGAGCCGCCAGTAGGTTTGCGCGCCGAAATCTTCGCGCACGGCAACCATCCAGCCGGCGTTGGTCATCAGAGAGTTGATGGCGAAGGCGCGCCCGGTGTAGAGCCAGTCTTCGTTGAAGCCGGGGTCGAGGTTCGATGTGAGCGGAACGAAGGCGTTTTCGAGGCTGGCGAGGGCGTCCCAGCCGGCTTCCCATTGGAGGCGCTGGCGCAGGGCGCTGAAGGCTTCGTCTGCCAGGTCGTGCAGTTGCGGGTAGGGCGCCTGCACATCGGGGAGTTCCACCAGCGACCAGCGTCCTGCCGCGCCTTCTCCCAGCGGGTTTCCGAATGCCGCCCAAAGCGGCGCGGGAGTGAAGCGGGCGGCTTGGGCGAATGTTTCCGGCAGAGGGCTGGGCAGGGGAGCGCTCAGCCAAATCAGGCTGTTGACTTGATAGGGGAAGGGCGTAAGCGGCTGGAGGATGCCGCCGTCGAGGGTGTAGGTGATGATGAAGTTGGAATTGGGAGCGGGGACGAGGGTGAGGAGGCGGTCGCCGGCTGCGTTCCAGGCGGGCAGGCTGCCGTCGCCGATCCAGCGGGCGGGGAGTTGACGCCCTGCCTCCCACAGGTAGATGCCGCTCCTGCCGATGTTTTGGGATTGCGCCGCCCACGCCAGGCGCGTCCCATCCGGTGACCAGACGGGGTGCGATTCAGAAGCAAGCGGGGTGTTGCTCAGGTTTTGGAAGCGGTCATCGCCGGGGCGGTCGAGGTCGGCGAGGATGACTTCGCCGTTAGAGATGAAGGCAATCTGGCGTCCGCCGGGCGCCCAGGCGGGGGAGTGGTCGGCGGCGGGTGATGTGGTGAGGCGGATGGCACCATTCGCCGGGTCGGCGGCGGGACCGATGACGATTTCGAGGTTGTCGTCGCGGTAGGTTTCGTAGGCGAGGAAGGAGCCGTCGGGCGACCAGGAGGGGGCGGCGTCGTATTCTGGAGTGTTGGTAAGTTGGGTCAGTCCGCCGCTTGCGAGGTCGAGCAGGAAGAGGTCCCAGTGACCGAGGCGGTTGGAGGCGAAGGCGAGGCGCGTTCCCTCGGGGCTGAGGGCGGGGGTGATGTCGTCCCAGTCGCCGTTGGTGAGGCGGGTGAGTGCGCCGCCGGCGGGATCGTAGGCAAAGAGGTGGGCGTAACCGTCCTCTTCGATGGAGAGGATGGCTGTGCTGTTTCCTGCGTTATCGGTGACGGCGGGGCTGGCGGTCTGTGAGGCAGTCGGTTGTGGAGTGTCCGTCTCTGCGAGGGGGGTGGGGAGCGCCGGCTGGGCGCAGGCAGAGAGCAGGATGACAGCCGCGAAAAGGACGGCAAGCGTATTGCGCAGGAAAGATCGGGGCATGGAAAAGGTCAATCAGGCGGAGTCAGCCTCGGGTGCGGGAGGAGGCGGGGTGACGTCGAAAGCGAAGGTTTGCGGCTCGGCGGAGGGTCCGTCGGGGTAGAAGAGACGGGCTTCGAGGGCGTAGGGGTTGAGCAGTTCGCCGCGGATGTGCATGGTGAATTCGATCTTCCAGTTCATCGGTTCGACAAAACTGGCGGTGGCGACTTCTTCGCCGCCTCCATCCCGCAGGATGATTTCGAGGTGCGGGCGAATCTGGAAGGGAGTCATTTCGATGTTGACGCGCACGCGGCGTCCGTCGGGGTAGGGTGCGGCGGTGAGGGAGGTGATGTGCGTCTCTTCGGGTGCGGCGCGGTTGTTGAGGTGGTCTTCGGGGAAAAAGAATTCGAGGGTCATGGGGAGTCTTTCGTCAGATAGTCTGATAGTCACATAGTTTGATAGTCACATAGTCAGGTAGTCGGATAGTAACTTGTAAATCACAAATCACAAATCGCAAATCGTGTATCGTCTCACTCATCGAACAGGAAGGTTGCTTCGGAGTAGAGGCGGACGCCTTTCTTTTTGACGCGTTCTTCGATCCAGTGATTGAGGTATTCCTGCTTGTATTCGGTGGACTTGCCGCTGGAGAGTTCGTGCAGAGGGTAGTTGAGGTGCAGGGCGCGCGGCGAGACGGTGAAGCGCGTGATGCCGGTGGGCAGCATGATGTTTTGGCTTGCCAGTTTGAGGACGGTCTTGATTTTGAAGTGGGGAAAGATGACGAGGGCGGTCAGGTCGGGGTAGATGTGTTTGAAGGTTTCGATGAGGGTCTGGCTGGTGCGGTCGAGCGAGGCGCGGGTCTTGTAACAGTTGACCACGTTGTGCATGGTCTGGATGTGCGCTGCCAGGTCGCTGGGGGCTTCCTTGACGAGGAAGAAGGCATCGTTGGCGAGACGGATTTGGATGGGCATGTACTTCGGCGCGTCCAACGATTTACGCGTGTCCACTTTGACGAGTTCGATGCCTTTGATTTTGCGGAGGGCGGCGGTCAGGGCTTTGGGTGGCATTCCCCAAACGATATGGTTCCAGGTTTGCAGGTTGACATGCGGGTCATCGGTGGCAACGACCTGCGCCACGATGT
The DNA here is from genome assembly GCA_020723805.1 of Anaerolinea sp. Taxonomy (GTDB): domain Bacteria; phylum Chloroflexota; class Anaerolineae; order Anaerolineales; family Villigracilaceae; genus Defluviilinea. Next base: position 49,667 of record DYID01000009.1, read on the forward strand.
GCGGGAATTCCATGGCGCGCAAAGAGGTCACGCGGTTGGCGCCATCCAGCACCATGTAGCGATTCGTGCCGTCGTTCAGCGGCATGACGATGGGCGGGTTGCGCAGAATGCCCTGGGCGCGCAATTTTTCCACCAGCGGCATGGTACGCTGCATGTCGTGGTCTTCGTGCAGGAGCAGCGACTCGATGGGAAGGATTTGCAGGTTGGGCAGGTTGGGGATCATCGGGCGAAGGATACCATACAAGCCGGGGCGTTTCAAACGCTCAAACGTTCCAATGCGCTGACAAAATCTTCAGGCGGTTCTGCCCGAAAGGTCAGGCGTTCGCCCGTGGCGGGATGAGTGAAGGTGAGGAGGCGGGCGTGCAGAGCAGGGCGGGAAATCAGGTCAGTGGGGGAAGCGCCATACAGGATGTCTCCCACGAGCGGATGCCCCAACGCATAGGCATGGACTCGTATCTGATGCGTTCTCCCCGTCATCGGCTGCGCTTCGACCCACGCCCCAGCCTGATACCGTTTCAATACGCCGAATCTCGTCTCGGACGGTTTTCCGCCTTTGGGGTCCACCACGGTGCGGTGTTTGTGTCCCACGTTGATGCGCAGGGGGAAGCGGGCAATTTTTTCGTTCCAGTTGGGATTCCCCTCTACGATGGCGTGATAGATTTTTTCCGCTTCGCGGTTTTCGAATTGCAGGCTGAGGGCGCGGTGGGCTTCGGCAGTGCGGGCAAAGACCATCACACCGCTGGTGATCTTGTCGAGGCGGTGGACGATGAAGACCTTTCCGAATTGATCTTCGAGCAGTTTGACGAGGTAGGGCGCGTCCTTTTCCCAGCCGTCGGGCAGAACGGGAAGCCCGGCGGGTTTATCGAGGACGAGGATATGGTCATCGGCAAAGAGAATGTTCATCACCGAATTTTACCCTGCCGCGCCTGCTTGACACCCTTTCCAGACCGGCATAATATCCAACCATGACCAATGAACCGTACAACCCTTTTTTGATTGACTCGCTCAATCATCCACTGGCGGGACCCATCCGTCAGTTGCTGCACCGCGACGGGCGGCGCGAACTGAACCGCATTTTGATTGACGACGAAGAGAATATCCTTGAGGCGCTGGAAGCGGGCGTGGAAATCGAGTCGGTCTATTACGCCGGGGACGAGGTGATTTCCGACGAGCTGCGGAGCAAACTGACCCCCGGCGCGACCATCCACGAGGTGGCGAAACGGACGACCAAGAAAATCTTCGAGAACGACAAACTCTCGCGCATCTTTGCGATTGCCGAAACGCCGCCGGCAAAGGACCTGGAAATGCTGAAATCCATCAAAAAGGATGTCGTCGTTTTGGAGGATGTGAGCATTTCGGGCAACATCGGGAACATCATCCGCACCTCGCTGGCGCTGGATTTGGGCGGGATGATTCTGCTCAACATGGACCCGCTCGACGTGTACGACCGCCGTCTCATCCGCGCCAGCCGCGGCTACCTGTTCTCTCTGCCCGTGATGACCGCTTCGACGGCGGAGTTCCTCGCCTATTGCCAAACCAACCACGAGACGCTGCTTGTCACCGACATGGATGCAGATATGAGTGTGGAGGAGATTGCTTCCATCCCACAGCGTTTGCTCATCGTTTTTGGCAGCGAGAAGGAGGGCTGTTCGCCCGAAATCGAAGCGGCGGCGGCAATGCGGGCGCGGATTCCAATCAACCCGAGGGTCGAGTCGTTGAATGTCTCTGCGGCGGCGGGGATTACGCTCTTTCAACGCATCGGCTTCAACCGCAAATAATAGACTCTGTCCGAAATAAAAAAAATAGACTTTTAACCTTATTCACCGTCCCGAAGGTTTGGTTTGAGCAATTTGAACGTCTGACAGCAACCTTCGGGACGTTTTTTCCAATTACCGATAAAGTCCAATGATCCACGAAGCGCACGAATTTGCACGAAAAAGAATTCGTGTTTCTTCGTGAACTTCGTGGAGCAAAGATTCTGCTGGTTTGTTTCAGGCTTTTCGTCCGCGCGTGTCCATGGCGGCGCTGTATCCTACCCATGCCGCCAGCCCATAGAACAGCAAATCCATGAAGTCGAAGGCGAGCGTGAACACTTCGATGAGGGCGGCTGGGGTGGTGAGAAAGAAGAAGAATACCCGCATAAAAGAGATTCCTTCTTCACGGGCAATGACCCCCGAATAGAACATCAGGTTTCCCAGCACACATCCCAGCAGGGCAAGCACTGCGCTGGCAATGCCAAAGACGGCAGACCTGCCTTTTCCAAAGAATCGAACGGCAATGCCAACCAAAAAACCGACGCCGATTGCCACCCAGCCGATCTGGTATTCGGTGAAGTAGGTGATTGCACCCCATACGATGGCGCTGATCAGCATGGCAACGCCGCCGCCGATCAAGCCCAAGAGCAGATTCGATTCGGTCTCCACCGGCTCGATGACAGGTGAAGAGGGGGGAGGAAGGGTGTCCATTCTGTGCATTCTCCTTTTCGAGTGGTTTGAACCAGTATACAACCGATTCTTGTTCGATAACACTGCATTTTCTGCGTTGTTCCATTCCTTTCAACATCGGGGGCTGTCTTGAGGAGTGGGAAGTAGAAAGTAGAAAGTAGAAAGTGGAAAGTGGAAAGTGGAAAGATGAAAGAGGTGTTTGGGCTGGGGGTTATCGGTTCTTTTCCAGCCATTTGAGCATGAGCCAGTGATGGGCATCGGGCTTTGCCCAGGGGTGATGTTCATAGACCCGTTCGAGCGCCTGTTCGGCGGTCAGCCCTTCCAGTTGCATCAAGACGGCGCAGCAGACGGTGGTGGAGCGGTTCATCCCTGCCACGCAATGGATGAGGACGCTTTCGTTCCGCCGCAATCTCTCGATCACCCATTCCGCTTCAGCCCGAATCTCCTCCGCTGACATTCCCTTTGCCCCCTCGCCTTTTTCGACCGTGCGATCGTTGGGGTGGAATTTTCCGCCTTTGACCCAGGCGCTGGGTCTTTCGCCGAGGTTGAGGACGGCGTCAATTTCGGGACGGGTCTCCGGCTGGTTTTCGATTCCGCCGACGAAGAGTTTGTCCGTGACGATTTGACCGTTCAGCCGGATGGCAACCGGATCGCCGCCGAAACGGTCGTGGAGTTCGTAGGGCTGGGGAACTTCGCCGCCGGGCATGGGCGGGGAGGGCGACCAGTCTCTTTCGAAGGGGAAGGGTTCGCCTGCCTCTCCCTGTTCATGCGCCACGCCGCCGGCAAAGAAGGTCATGTTGGCGTCGGGGCGGTTGCGCATGCCGAAGAGATGAAAAATATCATCCATGCCTGGCATGATCCATGCATGCATGGTTCCAACGGTGCGGGCGAAATCGGTAGGGGGGTATTGGTCGAGGGCAGTAAAGAAATCGGGGCGCTGGAGGTGATGGACGCCGGTAAAGGTCAGTTTCAGCGGGATGTATCTGCCCCTGCCTCGCTCGAGGATAACGCCATCCCGCTGGAAGACGTCGGCTTCGAGAATTTCCAGCCCTTGCACTTCCATGCGGATTTCGTTTCCGTTTTCCGTGTAGAAATCCAGGCGGGCATCTGCCATGAGGTGGGCAAAGGGATGACGAACAATGCGGGGAGAGGCGTTTGACGGTGACATGGTGCCTGTCGTATCCGCCCTGACGTTAGAGAACGTCTGCTATGCAATCTGCAAATACGGATGCTTTTCAGTGGAGCGGATTTGCCCTATGTTACCGTTAATTTCTGCTGAGGATACTTGTCGTATCGTTTCTCTTCCATTACACGTTTGAGGCGGTGGAAGCCTTCCCAGATTTCTGCGAAGGAGGTGTAGAGCGGCGCAAAGCCGAGGCGGAGATTGTCGGGGGCTCGGAAGTCGGGGATGACGTTCATCTCTTCGATGAGGGCGCGGGCGATGCGGTAGCCTTCGGGGTGGCGAATGGAGATGTGCGAGCCGCGGTTGGCAGAATCCCGCGGGGAGCCGAGGAAAAAGCCGAAGGGGGCGAGCCAGGTATCGGTTAAGAAGGAAGCGTAGTCGGTCATCGAAACGGATTTGGCGCGGATGGCGTCCATGCCGGCTTGGAGAGTCGGTTCGAGGGCGGCTTCCATCGTGAGCAATGAAATTATCGGTTGTGTGCCGGCGAGGAAACGCTCCACGCCGGGGGCGGGGACGTAGTCGAGGTCAAAGTCGAAGGGATTCTTTTGCCCCCACCAGCCCCAGATGGGCGAGGTCAGTTTGTCTTGGATTTTTTTGTTGACGTAGAGGAAGGCGGGAGCGCCGGGTCCGCCGTTGAGGTATTTGTAGGTACAGCCGACGGCAAGGTCGGCGCTGCATTGATCGAGTTCGATGGGGACTGAACCGACGGAATGACTCAAATCCCAAAGCACGAGCGCACCTTTGGCGTGGGCGAGGTCGGTGATGCGGCGCATGTCGTAGAGGTAGCCGCTTTTGAAGGTGACGTGCGAGAGCGTCACGAGGGCGGTGTCTTCAGTGATGGCGGCTTCGAGGGCGGCGAGGTCGGGGGTGATGTCGTCGTCTGCCGCGCCGATGCGAATGATCTGATGGTCGAGTAGACGGCGGTGTTCTTCCGCCGTCGTATCGAGACCACCAGTTGACAGCAAATTCTTAATCCCTTGCAAGATATAAAGATCGGAGGGAAAGTTGAGGGTGTCGGTGATGATGCGTTTGCGGTGCGGTTGGAGTGCGAGGGCGGCGGCGGTGAGTTTGAAGAGGTTGATCGAAACAGTGTCGGTGACGACGACTTGTCCCGGCGCGGCGCCGATGAGTTTCCCGATCTTGTCGCCAACTCGCTGAGGGGCTTTCCACCAGCCTTTGTTCCAACCGCGGATGAGGTCATGTCCCCATTCATCTATCACTTGTTTGGCGCGTTCGGCGGCGGCTTTGGGCATGCGCCCCAGCGAGTTGCCGTCGAGGTAGATGAGGTCCGGGTCGGTGATGATGAACTGGTCGCGGAAGGAGGCGAGAGGGTCGAGGGAGTCGAGGCGGCGGGCGAAGGAGAGGGATGTGTCGAAGGATGTCATTGGTTTTATGTTGGGTGAAGGTGGAAAGTGGAAAGTGGAAAGCAGGAAAGAGGAAAGCAGGAAAGAGGAAAGACGAAAGAGCGGATGCAGTTCACGGCAGGATCAATTCCCTGTTCCTATCCTTTCCCATTTTTCCAGAAATCGGATTTGCTCATACTCTCGTGGTTGAAGCCAATAACTTACTTTACCGTCTTTCTCCCCACGGTGCGCCAGTTCCTTAACTTCAGTTGGCAATAAAACAAAACATTCAGGTTGATCGGTGACTGCATTTCGACAGATGATTACAAAATCAGCAATCAGATGGTCGAGTTTGTTCCCAAGCGGGACCGGGCTTTTACCGGAAAGCGCCTTCACTTGAATTGTTATTGTCTTTGTCGCTTCTTGATTGTATGCAACAATATCAACACCTTTTGCGTTTCTGGCAGTTGGCAAAACATTCCAGCCCAAGCGAGAAAGTTTGTAGCATACATAATAAAGTCCGACATTTCCAACTACTTGATTGTTATTGGGCATTGTGCCTCTACTTTCCACTTACTACTTACTGCTTTCTATCTTGCTCATCGCATATTCCGCCAGGGCGGTGATGGTCAGCGACGGGTTGACGCCGGGGTTGGCAGGCATGATCGAGCCATCAATGATATACAAGCCGGGGTAATTGTGGATCTGAAAGTTTTCGTCCACCACGCCTTCATCGGCGTTTCTTCCCATCGGTGCGCCGCCGAGGATGTGAGCAGTGGTCGGCATGCCCAGCAGGTTTTCACCCACCGAACCGAGCGGGATGCCGTTCGTGCGGCGGGCAAATTCGCGCGTGATTTCGTGCGAGCCTTCCACCTGGGCGTTGATGGTATAACCGGGTTCCTCCTCCGCCACCATGCCCCTGCGGAAGAGCGTGAAAACACTGCGCCCGACGCGCAATCGCATGCGGTTGTCGGCGTGCTGCATGACGAGCAGGATGGTCACATTGTGCGCCCAGCCGGGCAGGAGGAGCGCCTTCGCAAAATCCAACGGATGCGTGAGCGCCCACCCGGCAAAGCGCAGGATGCGCACCGGCACGCTCACGTCTCTGGCGATGAGCGGCGCGGCAAGGAAACGCATGAGCGATGAACCATCGGGATAGCGGACCGGTTCGATGCGCGTCTGCTCGTCGTGATTGTAGATGGAGGAAATGGCGACGCCCTCCGAGTAGTTGACATCGGACTTCCGCGCCACGCTTCCCAACAGACCCTCGGAATTGGTCCTGACCATTGTGCCGAGTCTCCCCGAAAGTTTGGGCAGGGACTTCTTCACATCGCGCAGGGTGAGCAGGAGTTTCATCGTTCCCATCACGCCGGCGGAGAAGATGACGTTGCGGGCATGAACCGTGTGAGTCTTCTTGAACAGGCGGGTGGAGGTGCGGTAGATGACGGCGTAGCGGGCATCATCCGACCTTTGACTTTTGACTTTCGACTCTGAATTGTCAAAAGTCAAAGGTCGAACGTCGGTCACTTCCGCTTCTGCGATTACCTTTGCGCCGTTCTTCTCTGCAAAGTACAGGTAGTTTTTGGGGAGGGTGTTCTTGGCGTTGTAGCGGCATCCCACCATGCACCCGCCGCAGTGACGACAGCCGGCGCGCGCGGGTCCCTGTCCGCCAAAGTAAGGGTCGGGGACAGTGACGCCCGCCTCCCCGAAGAAAGCGCCGACGTCAGTGGCGCGGAAGGTGTGACTCATGCCGCGTTCCTTCGCCATCTGTTCGAGGACGAGGTCGGCTGTCCAGAGTTTGGGATTGCGCGTTACGCCGAGCATTTTCTTCGCCGTCTCATAATGCGGGCGCAGCACCTCGCCCCATTTCATCGGCTGGTTCCACGAGGGAGTGGCGAAGGTCTCTTCCGTTGGGACTTCGAGCACGTTGGCGTAGCCCAAACTGCCGCCGCCCACGCCCGCTCCGTGCAGGACCATCACGCCTTTGAGCAGGCTGATCTGCAAAATGCCGTGCGCGCGCAGGGCGGGCATCCAGAGATATTTCCAGAACTGCCAGTTGGTCTTGGCGAAATCCTTGTCTTCGTAGCGTTTGCCTTTCTCGAGGACGAGGACGGAATAGCCTTTTTCGGTGAGGCGCATGGCGGAAACGCTTCCCCCGAAGCCGCTTCCTATGATTACGAAATCGAAGTATTCAGCCATCAGCTCTCAGTGTTTTTAGGAGTGAGGCAGGCATGTACTTCACTTTTCCTCCCAAATTCTCTGCCTAATATTTCTTTTCGATATATTTCACATCGTTCAGATCTTTGAAGTGTTCATCCTGTGTCCAAAGTGTGGCATTGTGCATACGAGTGGTGGCAAGGATGATGCTGTCTGCAAGCGCCAGTTTGAATTCGCGTGAGATTGTTGCGGCATTCAAGGCGAGCTGGCGGTTGAGTTCAACGACCTGCCCCAACGACATGACGCCGATTGCCTGCAAGGCTTCATCTTCGCTCGCAAGATCCGATAGGCGTTTGAAAACTTCGTAAATGCAAATGGTTGGTACGATCAACTGGTCGGTTTTTTCAATGGGCGGCGCGAAAAAACCGGCATTTTTTCCTTCGCCGAAATATTCCAGCCAGCCCGATGAGTCCACGACGTTCATTTTTATCGTTCCTCGTCAAATTCTTCACGCTGCACATCGGTATTGATTCCCTTGAGCATCCCGCGCGCCTGTTTGACGGTAGGAACGATGACAACATGAAGAACATTGTTGTAGGGGACGAACATGATCTTCTGCCCCGGCTTTAAATTGAATTGCTCCCGCACTTCCCTCGGGATGACAACCTGATACTTTGAAGAAATGGTGACTGCTTCCATCGTTTTACTTCTCCTTATCGAACGAAAACCGTAAAGGGATTATACCACCTTGCGAACTGATGAAGCTGGATTTCCCGGTCACCGAAAAGGACACACATCCTCGGGCTTGTATATCCTTGCCTGCGACCCATGATAATCGCTCCCCAGCGGAATCAAAATCTCAGGATGTTCCACAGCGTATTGGATCGCCGCCGCGCAGCCGTCGTACATTTTGCGCGTGGATTGGTATGCCTCCCAGAACGCGGTCGCCATGTCCACGTAGGGACGGGCGTAGGGATCGTCCCCGAATTTTTGTTGCAGGGTGTTGTAGGTTGTACTTGCTTCTGTGTCTTGTCCCTGCACGAGGTGGAGGAGCATGATGCGGTAGTAGGCGTAGGCAGCGAGACGAGGGTATTCGGTTAAATCTTCGGGTGGTTCAGGTGGCGGAGTGGGTTTTGTTGAATCCCAAATGTCCAGATATAGTTTGACCTCATGCTCTCTACGATCCTTGGACCACCATTGCAGTTCCTTGCCAAAGATTGCTTCCTTATATAGCAACAAAGCCTTATCAAAATTGCCATCTAAAATTTCAGTGTCTCCATCCTGAATTGCCTGAAAACGATAAGTGGGTGGGGAAAGTTTGGGGCGGGAAAAACTGAAGCTTGTCCCATTCCAGGCATATATATCTGTTTGTCTACGCATTGGAATAAAGAGCTCATAACTGCCCATGCTTGGGAATGGGCCGCTAATGACCAATTCAAGAACACCATCGTTATTCGTGTCCATGACTTTTTCTTCAGACGCTGTAATTGTTTGCCATTCACCTAACAAGTTCTGAAATTCGTTTCCATTCCATTCTTTGATTGATATATCAAAGCAATGTCCTGAACAAGTTGTAATGCCCGCAACAATCTCCGGTATGCCGTTCAAATTCATATCCTTAATCTCAACAATAGATGCAGATTCTCCTACACCCCCATAAAAGTCTAGTGAAGTTTCATACAAACCATTTCTGCAAGTGTAAATTCTAAAACCAGCGCCAATTTCAACAATAAATTCGGTAACACCATCATTTGTCAAGTCCGTATTTGCGGTAGAGCCGTAAGGGTACCCGTATTTATTATTTTTTTGTAGTTCAAAATTCGCAACCTGTCGCGAACCTCCGCTATTAATGAAATCTAAAACAGCTTGTTGAATTTGGTTGTCACTTGATTTTTCTGGATACTCTTGAAAGAAGCTCGTATCTAGTTTTGCTTTGGGATTTTCCTTTGGGCACTCCGCCTGCGGCGCGGGCGTGACCGTGACAATCGTCGAAACATCGAATGTCGGGGTGAAGGTGGGGATGGTCGGCAGGGGCGTGATGGAGGCGGTAGGTGTGGCGGAAGGGACAAGTGTCCGTGTGGGGGTCGGGGATGGGGTGGAGGGTGCCTGTTCAACAGGATGAACGAGGGCAGTTGGCGTTACTATGGTAGTTTGTCCGCAGGCGGTGAGGAATAATATGTTGATGAGCAGCCCTATAATGATCTGTTGCATGACACCGTTCTCCTCTACCCACTTGGGTTAACCCTAAAACGGAAATTCCCAGACTCCTGTTCCACTAAAAGCTGAGCGCTGATAGCTAACCGCTATTCTCTCCTCCCCTTCGTCACAATCCGTATCGGCGTACCCAAAAAGCCATACTCCGCGCGGATTTGATTTTCCAGATAGCGCAAATACGAAAAGTGCATCAACTTGGGATCATTGACGTAAATCATGAACGTCGGCGGGTCGGAGCGGACCTGCGTGCCGTAATACATCTTCAACTGCCGCCCGGCATGAGCAGGGTGCGGATGCGCGTCCTGCGCCTTGTGGATGACCTCGTTGATTTTGGAGGTCGTCAGGCGCGCCAGCCGTTCCTCCTGGACGCGCAGCGCCATCGGCAAAACCTGATCCACACGTTGACCGGTCTTGGCGGAGATGAACAACAGCGGCACATAATCCATGAAGTTCAAATCGGCGCGGATCTTGCGCGTGTATTCCTCCATCGTGAACGAATCCTTCGGGATGGCGTCCCACTTGTTGACGATGACCACGCACGATTTCCACTGCTCGAGGATGAAGCCTGCGATGTGCGCGTCCTGTGCGGTGATGCCGGTCGTTGCGTCAATCACCAGCAGGGCAACGTCTGCCCGTTCGATTGCCTTGAACGAACGCAGCACGCTGAACTGCTCCACGCCGGGTTCGATCTTGCCGCGCTTGCGGATGCCTGCCGTGTCAATCAGCGTTACTTTGATTCCGTTGAACTCGATTTTCGTGTCAATGGCGTCGCGCGTGGTGCCGGGGATGGGGCTGACGATGGCGCGCTCCTCCCCCACCAGTTTGTTCAACAGGCTCGACTTGCCCGCATTCGGCTTGCCAACGATGGCGATCTTGACGCTTTCGTCTTCCTCCTCCGCTTCCTCCGCAGGGAAGGCGGCGACCAGCACATCGAGCAGGTCGCCGGTCCCCGTCCCGTGCACAGCAGAGATGGGGATGGGCTCGCCCAGCCCCAGTTCATAGAATTGAGCCGCGTTGTCGCGCCGTTCCTTCGATTCGCATTTGTTCACCGCCACCAGGATGGGGGGATGGAACGAACCATCTGCCAGTTTTTTCTGGGAGCGGCGGAGGATGTCTGCCACTTCGAGATCGGGCGCGGTCACCCCCGCTTCGCCATCCACGACGAAGAGGATGGCATCTGCCTCTTGAATTGCCGCCTGCGCCTGTGCCTTGATCTCCTCGATGAAATCCGCCGAGCCGACCGAGAGCGGCGTCCTGCCGCCGTGCGTGGGGTCAATGCCGCCGGTGTCCACCACGTGAAAGGCGCGTCCGTTCCATTCGGCTTCACCGAAGAGACGGTCGCGTGTGGTGCCGGGCGTATCGTCCACAATGGCGAGGCGTTCGCCGATGAGACGGTTGAATAAGGTTGATTTTCCGACGTTGGGTCTGCCAACGATGGCTACGATTGGTTTGCTCATATCTTCTTTTCTCCCTCTCCCCACAGGGAGAGGGCAGGGGTGAGAGTTTTTACGGCGACGGGGAGGGAGTGACGGTCGGTGTGCCGGGCAAGGATAATACCACTTCTATCGTTCCGGGCAAAATGGATTCGACCTCCACATTTTCGAGCAGAATGTCCACCAGCGGGGTGAGTTGATGCGTGCCCGCTCCCAGCCCGCTCACGTCCACCGTCACGATGACATCCTGCGGGGTGAGCGAATCCAGCGTGGGCAAGGGACCGGAGATGATGACATCCACCGTTTGCGGAAGGATGCGCGCCGTCAAGCCTTCGTTCAAGCCGATGACATGCACCTCCTGATTGAGGAGGGTCAGGCTGGTTTGAATGGGCGAGATGCCCACCGTCACCTGCACAGTTTGCGCACCGACCAGCGTGACGTTTTGGGGCAGGTTGAGCGCCAGGCGGGTGGTGATGTCTTCATCGGCGCCCTGCAGGTCGAGCGGCTGAGTTTCCACCACACCGGGCAGGCTGGCAACCAGGTCGGGGTCGGAGGCGAACACCGTGACCACCGGCGGAAAGACCGAGATGTTCTCAAGGCGGTAGCCGGGGGCGATCTGCCCGGTCACCACCACTTTGACCGCCACGTCGCGAAAGCCGCCCTGCTGGCTGACCGGCACACTCACTTGAACGGTTTCCGGGGTGAGCGTAAGCCCTCGAAGGACGGTTTCTGTTTCATCCAAAATCTGGATGGGGATTGCCTGCTCCAGGTTTTCGCGTGCGTTTGACAGATTGATGACAACACGCGCACGGACGGCTTGGTTGACCAGCGATTCGGGTCCCGAGATCAGCACAGTATCCGAAGAGAGAACCGCCTCACCCGCCTGATAACCGATGGCTGGAATGCCGCTGACCAGTTTTTCGATGGTCAGGGTGCGGGTGGCAACCGGTTCAAGGCGGACGGTGACCGTTTCCGGCACGGCAAGAACGATTTGGTAAGGGCGCGCCAGGACGCGAAATTGAACCGGGACTTGATGCTCGCCGGCTTCGAGTCCCGAAAGATCGAGGGTCGCTTGCACAGAGCGCTCGGTGGCGTTGAGTTGTTCCCATACGGAGCGCGGCGCGCGCAGGGTGACCTCCACGGTATCAGGAACATCGGAGGTGATGATGAGCGAGGGGGCTTTGCCGACGATCTCCAGCGGAACGGGGTTGGGATAGAGGCGAATTTCGTCCGGGTCTGCCGAGGTGACAGCGGAGACCCACACGGCAACACCGAGGACGAGCGCCAGCAGGAAGGTGCGGAAGTTGGCGGCGAGCGTGCGCATCTTATTCATCCTTCCTGGGGGGACGATGGGGGAAGAAGCGCTTCATCCAGACCTGTTGAGGGGTGGTGGTTTCAGGACGGAAGAACGCGGCGAGGATTTTTTCCAGCCGTTCGGGGTCTATGCGGCGGATCATGCGTCCGGCGTGCGAGATGGAGATGGATCCGCTCTGCTCCGACACGACGATGGATACCGCGTCGCTGACCTCCGAGACGCCGAGGGCGGCTCGATGTCTCAACCCCATCTGACGCTCCGGTGAACGGTTGAGCACGCCGCTGGCAGAAAGCGGCATGACGCATGCCGCGGCAACAATGCGTCCGTCGGCGATGATGACCGCCCCGTCGTGCAAAGGGGTGTCGGGATAGAAGATTTGCAGGAGCAGTTCGGGGGTCACGTGGGCGCGCATTTGGACGCCGGTCTCGATGTATTGTTCGAGGCTGTCCTGCCGCTGGATGACGATGAGTGCGCCATGCTGTCGGGCGGAGAGACGTGTGGCGGCTTCCACGATGGCTTTCAGGACTTTGGGCGTATCCACATCCGAGGGGCGGGCGGCGGTGGCGGCGAGGGTGAAGATGCCGGCGCGTCCCAGACGTTCGAGGGCGCGGCGAATTTCCGGAGCAAAGACGACAGGAATTGCCACCAGCAAAGCAGGCAGGGCGTTTTGTACCAGCCAGGAGAATGCAGGCAGTTCGACCAGGGTGGTGAAGAGGACCAGGGTGACAACCAGGAAGATGACACCGCGCAGTAACACCATCGCCTGTGTGTCTCGGAACGAGTAGAGCACGGCAAAAAAGATGAGCGTGACGAGCAGGATGTCGAGAACGCTCAACCAGTTGAGTCTTTGAAAGATGTAGAGGAGGTTATCGAGGAAGGTGGTCATTCGAGTGTGTGCAGAGGCTTTCTATAAACGCATCTGCATTCGCCAGCCGGAATGGTTCGACCTGCTTGCGCTTTCCGCCCTATGATAAACCAGTCTGAGGGTTTGCGGTATTGTCGGTGGGTTGCGAAAATTCTGTGTAGTTTGCGTTTTTTGCGCAGTGCAAGCGGCGCCGGCTCGCACTTTACGGGATTAGATGGGGCGAAGAACGCGGTCTGCACGGAGTTGTTTGAAGAACATGGCGGAACCTTTGGGCATGGATTCGAGGGCGGCATCGGTCCATGCCTGCACGCCGAGGGTTTCGGGGGTGCGGCGTTCGTAGCCGGTCTGTTTCCAGACGGCGTCGAAGCCGACCAGTTCAATGGGCGGGAAGACAAGCGACGCTTCGCATTGCAGTTCGCCGGAGGCGCGTTCGATTTCGCTCAACAGGAGCGGCAGGGCGCGGGCGGCGGGAACTTTGGGATCGAGGTAGAGGTCGGTGGTGCGGGCGACGAGGTTTTCCACCTGCCAGCCTGCCACGCCCACGAGTTCACCGCCCATGCTAAGGAGCAGGAAGGCTTTGTCGCCGAAGTCGTTCATCACTTCTTCGCGGGTCAGGGAACGTTTGCCGCGACTCAGACGGGTGATGAGGTCGGCGATTTTTTGCGCGTCGCGCGGTCTGCCGCGCTGGAGGGAGAACGCTTCGGGACCCGCTTCGGGCGGGGTGAGGGTTCGGGCGGCCGGTTCCGCTTGCGGGGCGGGGAGGATGCGTTTCCATGCCGCGTCCACCTGCTTCCACAAGTCTTCGATGGAGCCGTTGTTTTTGAGGACGACGGTGGCGGCGTTGATCTTTTCTTTTTGCGGGGGTTGGGCGTGGATGCGCTGGAGGGCGTCTTCCATGCTCATGCCGCGTTTTTGAACGAGGCGTTCGATCTGGACCTTTTGGTCTGCTTCGGTGACCCAGATGCTGTCACACTTGTTGCGGAGGTCGGTTTCGAGCAGTTTGATGGCTTCGATGACGATGACGTTTTGGGGGGCGCGGCGGACGAGCAGGTCAATTGCCTGGGCGACGAAGGGGTGAATGATGTCTTCGAGTTCGGCAAGCGCCTGGCTGTCTGAAAAGACGAGGCGTCCGAGGCGGGCGCGGTTGATTTGCCCGTCGGGGTCGAGCAGCCATTTGCCGAATTTGTCCAGCACGGGCTGGTAGCCGGGCGCGCCTTTGGCGATGACGCGGTGGGCGAGGGCGTCGGCGTCAATGGTGTAGGCGCCGAGGTGTTCGAGCATGCGCCGCACGACGCTTTTGCCGGTGGCGATGTTGCCGGTGAGACCGATGACGATTTTGCCTTGCCAGTTGCTCAAGTTGACTCCATGACGTGTGAGATGCTGTGTGCTTATTCTAATGTCTTTTAGGGGATTTTCCAATGTTTGTCCCTTTTCAAGAGTGTCGGTCATCCGGCGCTTGAGGGAGCGTCTCTTACGCTGTGGCGCAGGGGACGTTCTCTAACGTCTTCCCAAAATGTTTTGTCTGCACGCTGGCGGTTGACTTGTAACTTTCAAGCGTGTATGATGAGAATGCCTCAGGCTGGTCGGGCGGTCGCGGTCCTGCGTTGACGGGATCGAGGAAAGTCCGCACTCCATAGAGCACGACGTCGGGCAGCACCCGGGGCGGGGAACCCTCCGCGAGGAGCTAACCTGCCGGATGAGGGCCACAGAAACAGACTGCCGTCCCTCACCCCAAGCCCCTTTCCCTTTGGGAGAGGGAGTAGGGGTGGGAGGCGGTGAGGGTGAAAAGGTGGTGTAAAAGACCACCGGCATCCGTAGTAATACGGATGGCCAGGTAACCCCCGTCGGGAGCAAGACCAAGCAGGGACGAAGCCATCGGTTGATGGCGGGAGGCTGCTCGCCTTCATAAGTACCTTCCCATGCGATGGGAGGGTCAGTCCCGGGTAGGTCGCATCGAGCGGCGCGGCGACGCGCCGCCCAGAGAGATGATCGCCCAGTGGCGCTGCGGCGCCATGGACAGAATGCGGCTTATAGACCAGCCTGAGGAGCCTGTTCGAATTACGAACATTTCAGCAGGCGGGAGGGGAGTAAAATATACTCCAATATTTATAGCACATGTCCCGCCGCCTCTCCGAAGAGCAAACCCGCAAGCAACTGATTGACCCGCAGCTGGAACGCGCCGGCTGGTTTCTGCGCGACCATAGCAAGGTCAAAATCGAAGTGCCTGTAGATGGCTACGACAAAGAACCCTGGAATGGGGTGAGCGACTACTGCCTGTACCGCGAAAACGGGGAGATTCTGGCGGTGGTGGAAGCCAAAAAGACAGCGGTGGACGTCAAACTCGCCGAAGCGCAACTGACCCATTACGTCACCGAAATCGAAAAGCATCAGAGTTTTCGCCCGTTTGGGTTTCTCGCCAACGGGCGCGAGATCCACTTTGTGGATGTGGGCTACGCTCCGCGCCGCGAAGTGGCGGGATTCTTCACCCGCGAAGATTTGGAAAACCTGCTCTACCTGCGCCAGCACGCCCAGCCGCTCGGCTCGGTGGACATCAACCCCGACATTGTGGACCGCTCCTATCAACACGAAGCGATTCGGCGGGTGTGCGAAGAATTCGCAAAGGGCAAACGCAAAGCCCTTATCGTCATGGCGACAGGGACAGGTAAGACGCGCACCACGATGGGGCTGATTGACTTGTTCATGCGCGCGGATCAGGCGCGGCGGATTTTGTTCGTGGCGGACCGCGACGCCCTGGTGGAGCAGGCGAAGGAAGATGGTTTCGAGAAGTTTCTGCCGCAAGAGCCATGCACTCGTTTGCGGAGTTGGAACGTAGAAACCAGTCAACGCCTCTACGCAGTGACACTCCAAACGCTGAGCAACATCTTCGAGCAGTTTTCGCCTGCTTTCTTTGATCTGATCATCTTCGATGAAGTCCACCGCTCCATCTTCAACAAGTTCAATGAAGTGCTGGAATATTTTGACGGCAGACAAATCGGCTTGACCGCCACGCCCGCCAATTATATCAACCGCGATACCTTCCTTGCCTTCGATTGCACGGATGGCAAACCCACCTATCTCTATACTTATGAGCAAGCCATTGCCGACGGCTGGCTGGTTGATTTTGAACTCTACGCCGCGCGCACCAAGTTCCAACGGCAGGGCATCCACGGCGTGGACTTGACCGAAGAAGAGCGCAACGCGCTCATCGAAAAGGGACTCGACCCCGATGACATCAACTACGAAGGCACGGAACTGGAAAAGACCGTCAGCAACAAAGACACTCTCCGCAAGCAGTGGGAAGAGATTTTGGATGTGTGCCGCAAAGACGCGTCGGGGCAGTTGCCTGGCAAGACCATCGTCTTTGCAATGACTCAGGAACATGCCCTGCGCCTGCAAGCGGTCTTCGATGAGATGTATCCGCAATTCCCCGATTTGGCAAAGGTCATCACGCACAAATCCGAATATCGCGGCACGCTGGTGGAAGCCTTCAAGAAGAAGGATTTCCCACGCATTGCCATCTCTGTGGACATGCTCGATACGGGTATTGACGTTCCCGAAGTCGTCAATCTGGTGTTCATGAAGCCCGTGCAGTCGCCCATCAAGTTACAGCAAATGATTGGGCGCGGGACGCGGGCGCAGGCGGCATGCAGAAATCTGGCGTTACTGCCGAACTTTGAGAAGAAGGATTTTCTCATCATTGACTTCTGGGAAAACAACTTCAGCCGCGACGCCAAGGAAGTCGTTGACCAATCCGCGCCTGTGCTGGTGACGATTTTCAATACGCGCCTGCAGCTGCTGGAGACCTATCTCAAAGATCAGAAAAACCCCGATTGCCAGCAGGTAATCGCCGACCTGCGCGGGCAGATTCAACAAATCCCGACCGACTCGTTCACCGTCCGCAAGCACATGTCAGAGATCGAAGAGGCGTGGACAGATGCCTTCTGGGACTATCTCATCCCCAGCAAGATCGAGTTCCTGAAGTTGAAAGTTGCCCCACACCTGAGGCTCGTCCCTGGCGTGGATGTCGCTGCGGCGACCTTCATCAGCAAGGTGGAACGCTTGAAATTGCTCAAGCGCACAGGCAGGGATGCTTCACAGGCAATCCAATCCATCGCCGAAGACGCCGCTATCCTGCCCGATTTCGTGGTGAACGACCCGAAACTCAAGCCACACGTGCAGAAGTGCATCCCCGAAGAATTGATGAACGCCAGCCTGAGCGATCTGACCGAATTGCGCGATGGGCTTGCGCCGCAGATGCGTTACAAAAAGAAACTGGACGCCTTCCTCGAACTCGACCTGGTGGATTCCATCGCGGTCAGCGGTTACATTTTGCTCACCAAGAGCGGAGAGAAAATGTACGTGACTGAATATCGCCGCCTGGTGGAACAGCGCATTTTGGAATTGGTCGCCAACCACCCGACCATCAAGGCAATTCAGAACGGCGAAAAGATTGACGACTGGCAACTGCTCGAACTGGAGCGCACACTGACCCGCGAACTCGGCGAAGGCGACTTGGAAGTGACGCCCGAAAACTTGAAGAAGGTCTTTGCCCACACCGCCGATAGTTTTCTTGGCTTGGTGCGGCAGGTGTTGGACATGCAATACCTGCCCGATTACAAGGATGTGGTGGCGCGGCAGTTTGATATTTACACAACAAGCCATAAATTCATTGGCGACCAGATTCGCTTCCTGCGCGCGGTGCAAAGCGTGTTCCTGCAAAAGCGTCATCTCGACCCCGCCGACCTGTACGAGCCGCCGCTGGATATGTTTGGCTCGGACGCGGTGGACAGGTGGTTTACGGAAGAAGAAGTGGAAGAGGTGGTGGCGTTTGTGAATCAAATGGCGGTGGAGTGAAACGCGTCCCGAAGGCTTAAGAGCCTTCGGGACGTTATGATATAATCTTTTTACAATTACCGTTCGATAAAGGATTTGTAAAAATGGAAGCCTTGACCACCATTTCCAGCAAGTACCAGATTATGATTCCGCGCGAGGTGCGCGAGCAATTCAACCTGAAGCCTGGACAAAAGGTGCTATTCATCCCCTACAAAAACTCCATTCGGCTTGTGATTGTCCCGTCCATCAAAGACGCGCGGGGGATTTTTAAGGGAATGAATACCGATAACCTCCGCGAAGAAGTTGACGAGGAGCGCTGATGAACGTCGTTGACTCATCGGGTTGGATTGAGTATTTCACCGATGGCGGGAACGCCGATTTCTTCGCCCCGCCCATCCGCGATGTGGACAAATTGATTGTCCCGACGATTTGCATTTACGAAGTCTTCAAGCGCCTGCTGACGGAACGCGACGAAGATTCCGCCCTGCTCTCGGTGGGACTCATGTCGCACGGGCGCGAAGCCGAGTTAAGCCGCAATATCGCCATCGAAGCCGCGCAGATTTCCCGCGAACTGAAACTCGCCATGGCGGACAGTATCATCCTTGCCACCGCCCGCGCTCACAACGCGACCCTGTGGACGCAGGACGAGCATTTCAAAGGGATGGCTGGGGTGAAGTATGTTGAGAAGAAATAAGCCGCCCCGCTTCGCTCCTGCGCGCCGTGCAAAGCGTGTTCCTACAGAAGCGCCATCTCGAAACAGCTGTTGAGATTAGGAGGAATTAACATGAAATTGGTAAACCTGAAAATCCGAAACTTCCGAGGTATTCGAGAGCTGGATTGGAACATCAAAGGAAATATGATTTGTCTAATAGGCTCTGGAGATTCTACAAAGAGTACGATACTGCTTGCTCTTGAATACTTATTTACACCTGGTTGGAATCTTGCCGTAGGTGAGTCAGATTTCTATCAAAGAAAAACCGACTCTCCGATTGAAATTTCCGCTATTGTTACGGATTTGCCCAAAAAATTTTTGGATGAAGATAAATTTGGTTTGCTTTTAGGATTTTTTTACAATTCTGATAATGGCACAGTGTCCGAAAGTCAAGAAGATAATAGTCATCCTGCAATAATGATAACCTTGACAATCAAGGATGATTTTGAGCCTGTGTGGGAAGTAATTTCGCCAAAATCATTAAATTACCAAGCCGAACCAAGGAAAATCAATTCACAAGATCGAAAATTGTTAGGGGTTGCGCGCATTGGTAATTATATTGATGCCGATTTAACTTGGGGGCGGAATTCGGCAATCAGTCGCCTTACCAGCGAATTGACCAATCAGACCGACCAAGTTCCAAAATTATTAGCGGATTTAGAACGACAAATTTTGCTTGCTTTGCGAAACCCTAATTTGAACGTTTTAAGTGAAACCATTGAAGCCTTCAAGGTAAATTGCCAGTTATTAGGCATAGACAGCGGGGAGGATTTGAAAGCAGGAATTGATCCTAATCGCGTAAGCCTGCGACAAGGCGCCATTGCGCTGCTTGATGGTAACTTGCCCTTAACGCTTCGCGGTGCGGGAACTCGGCGATTGATGGCTATGGCTGCGCATAAAGCGTCAGTAAAAGAAGGGGCGATTATTTTAATAGACGAGATTGAAAACGGTCTTGAACCTTACCGCTTGCGGCACTTAATTCGCCAACTCCGACCCCAAGAAGAACAGAAACATCAAGTTATTTTTACGACCCATTCGTCTGTAGCAATTGAGGAATGTTTTGCAGACGAGCTGTTTGTTGTCCGTAACGAGAACGGCAAAATCATCATTCATCATATGGACAGTAATTTGCAACGTGTTGTGCGCGCAGCATCGGAGTGTTTTCTGGCGAGAAAAATAGTTGTATGTGAAGGAAAAACTGAAGAAGGTTTCTTGATAGGTATCGAACAAAATTACTGGCAGCCACGCAGAAGACAAAACAAAATGAAATATCAGACGTTGGCAGAATCTGGTATTACGCCAGTGCTTGGGGGGGGTAGTAGTTCTCCACAAATGGCGGCAGATTTACTGTCTTTAGGTTACGAAGTGGTGTTCTTTGGGGATTCAGATAAAATTAATGAGCTGAAAATTTCACCCGAAGAAATGCAAAAACTGGGCATTGCAGTGGTTTTGTGGGAGAAGGACGACATCACAGGAGAAGGTCTTGCTATTGAGCAACGCCTTTGTCTGGATTTGCCAATAGATGCTTTGACAGAACTTATCAATGAGGCAATTAAATTCAAGAAACTTGATGACGATATATCAGAAGAACGCGCTCGCATGTCTGTTCAAGATCAGCTATGTGAATACGCAAGCGGGTTATTTTCTCGCAATAGTGTTTTTGATTTCATCACTAGTTTGGACGAATCCAATGGTTTAGAATTTAGGAAACTACTTGGGAAAACTGCAAAGGAAAAAGGTTGGTTTAAGCGGCGTGACAAAGGCGAAAAACTTGGCGAATTGCTCTCTCGCTATCTGGATAGGATGAACAACACCCCCACAGAGAAAACTATAAAAGAATTGGAAGTATGTTGCTATGACAGAATTTGATGAAATTGTTAAGCAACTATCTATATCAAAAGAGCCTGTATTTGTTGAGGCTGCTGCTGGTTGCGGGAAGACTGAAGCCATCGTACAGGCAGTAAAGCATGCAAGCGGAAAACAATTGGTATTAACCCACACCCATGCAGGAGTAGCTGCTTTACGCTCTCGCTTTCGAAAACACAATATTCCAGAGGCACGGTATCGCGTGGCAACCATTGCTAGTTGGTTACTCCGATATGCGTTGGCTTACCCTTCTATGTCAGGTTTCACTAATCCAAATCCAACACGCGATGAGTGGGGAAAAATCTACCCTGCTGTATTAGGATTGTTTGAGCGTCCATTTATCAAAAGCGTTCTTCAAAATAGTTATGCAGGCATTTTTATAGATGAATACCAGGATTGTACTTTTTTACAAGATCAGGTAATTAAAAAATTATGCGTCTTCTTACCCGTTCGTGTTTTAGGTGATCCTCTACAGGGAATTTTTAACTTTAGCAATGATCGCAAAGTCAACTGGCAAACTGAAGTAAAGACATTTTTCAGGCAATTGCCACCGCTTGTTGAGCCTTATCGCTGGACAAAAGAAGGAAATAATAGGGAACTTGGTGATCAATTGAAGAAAATTCGAGATAGCCTTATTAATGGTGAAGAAATTAATCTATTTGAGTACTCGCAAATACAGTGGTTTCCTTGGTCTGACCAGCAAGAAATTCAAGTGCTACTTAACCTTAGTGCTGATGGATATATAGCAGGGATTCATGCAGGTCAGCCCGTTAACATTGGCAATGGAAAAAAAGAACACCTTGATCGTCTGACAGGCAGACATACTCAAGGAATATACCAATGCATTGAGGAGATGGATTGTTACGATTTGATGAAAACAGCGCATAACTTCGACATGGCGTTATCGAGCCAAAACATCAATCAGTTCAAGTGGGCGCTGAGAGAATTTATTCAAGAGGGAGTTGTAGAGGGAGTAGATGGATTACAAAAGATCATTTCTAGAGTAGATGAAATACATTCATTCAATGAGATTCGCCTTCCCCAATTTATCCAGGATGTGCTTGCATCAGTAGTGAGAACTCTTCCAGTCTACCGAAGAGAGCTTTTCGTTGAAATGAATAGAGCCGCACGAGAATTTTCCACAGGAAAATTTTCGACGTTTAAAGAAGCGTCCTATGCGGCGCGCAATAAAACGCGCCTGAATGGGAGAAAGTTAGAAAAACGGATCATTTCAAGAACGTTGCTTATCAAAGGACTTGAGTTTGATCATGCAATAGTTCTAAATGCAGACCAAATGCAAAATGCCGAGAATTTTTATGTGGCTATTACACGCGGCTCAAAAAGCCTAACAATTCTTTCAGCCAAACCCACGAAAAGATTCAAAGTGCCAGAGTTTTTGAATACCCAAGTACAATGATATTCGCAATACATCACACTACGGGATAGTACCCCATGCTCACCGACCCCAAACTCCGCGCGCAAGTCGACTCCCTCTGGGATAAATTCTGGACGGGCGGACTTGCCAACCCGCTCGATGCCATTGAGCAGTTTTCGTATCTGCTCTTCCTCAAACGCCTGGATGACCGCGAGAATGCCGCCGAAAGGCAGGCAAAACGCAAGGGGACCGCGTATCAGCCCAAGGTCAAGAAAGAGATGCGCTGGAGCGTCTGGAAGCAGATGCAAGCCGAAGAGATGCTCAAACATCTCAAGACAGTTGTCTTTCCCAAACTTTCCACTCTTTCAAACGGAGACTCCTCCTTCGCCGAGTACATGCGCGGGGCGGAGTGCAAAATCAACAAGCCCAGCCTGCTGGTGGAGGCGGTCAATCTGATAGACGAGATGAAAATCTCCGAGCAGAATCAGGACGTGCAGGGCGACCTGTACGAGTACCTGCTCAGCCACCTCAGCATTGCGGGGCGCAACGGACAGTTCCGCACGCCGCGCCACATCATCCGCATGATGGTGGAAATGCTCGACCCCAAGCCGCGCGAACGCATCGGCGATTTGGCGGGCGGCACGGCGGGATTCCTCGTCAACGCGCATCAGTATATTTTGGAGAAGCACACATCAGCGGGGATTTTGGAGTATGACGAAGAGGGGCAGGCGCACCATCTCATCGGCGACCTGCTCACGCCCGAAGAACGCGCCTTCATGAAGTCGCCCAAATACCTGCGCGGATTCGACAACGATTCGGGCATGACCATCCTGCGCATCGGTTCGATGAACCTGATGCTGCACGGGATTGAGTCGCCGCAGTTCTTTTACAGGGATACGCTCTCGAAAGCCTTCGACGACGAGCGCGAGTACGACGTGATTTTGATGAACCCGCCCTTCAAGGGCGCGGTGGATAAGGGGACGATTCATCCCACCCTGCCCTCGGACACGACCAAGAGCGAACTGCTTTTTTTGCATCTGATTTTGCGCGCGCTGGATATGGGCGGACGGGCGGCGGTGATTGTGCCTGACGGCGTGCTTTTCGGCTCCAGCCGCGCCCACGTGGAGATTCGCAAAAAGATAATCGAAGAGAACCGTCTCGACGGCGTGGTCTCGATGCCTTCGGGCGTGTTCAAACCCTACGCGGGAGTCAGCACGGCGGTTCTGCTCTTCACCCGCGGCGGGCGGACGGACAAAATCTGGTTCTACGACATGGCGCACGACGGTTTTTCGCTGGACGATAAGCGCGTGAAGGTGGCGGAGAACGACATCCCCGATATTTTGGAATGCTGGCGAAACCGCTTCGATGCGAAGTTTCGAGAGAGTAGAGAACAGCGAGTAGTGGAGTTGCGGAAGCGATTGGCTCCGCTCAAGGAAGAACGGCTGAAGTTGCAGGCGGAGGTCAATCGGCTGATGTTTGAACAGGCGCTGACCCCGCCCCCTCCGTCACTGCATGACACCTCCCCCAAATTCGACAGAAGTACCGTCGAATTTGGGGGAGGACGGGAGGGGGCAAAACTCGCCAAAGCAAACGAACTGCTCTCTAATCTCCAATCTCTAATCTCTCCCCTTCAGGGAGAACTCGACCGCCTGACCCGCCAGTTTTGGGTGACGAAGGAACAGGTCAAAGCGAATAAATACGACCTCTCCGCCAGCCGCTACCGCGCCGTGGACGCCGACGCCGAGTACCACGAAAAGCCGTCTGTGACGCTGGAACGGTTGGCGAGGCTGGAGCAGGTGATGTTGGAGGAAATTCGGGAACTTGGGAAGTTGGTGAATGGTGAATAGCGAAACGTCCCGAAGGGTTGACTTGCAGAACTTTGACGATTCCCCGAAACCTTCGGGACGGTTTTGGGCTGTGACGCTGGAACGGTTGGCGAGGCTGGAGCAGGTGATGGCAAGCGAAATTGAAGAACTCAAGGCTTTGTTGAAATGAGTTACGAACTTGTGCCACTTGGCGATTTAGGAGAGATAGTTACAGGCTCTACGCCTGATACCACCAATAAAGATTATTGGGACGGTAATATCCCTTGGATTACGCCTGCCGACTTAACGAACCACGAAGGAATTTATTTCACTGGAAACTTGCGGAAAATAACAGAAGCAGGATACAAAAGTTGCTCAACAAAGATGATTCCTGCTGGGAGCATTGTATATAGTACTCGTGCGCCAATTGGACATTGTGCTGTAACTTCTTTTCCGCTTTGCACAAACCAGGGCTTTAAAAGCATTGTCCCAAACGAAAGACTCGATGCAGTTTACGGTTTCTTCGCGTTGAAATATTTCACTCCACAATTGGAAGCACTGGGAAGAGGGGCAACTTTTGCAGAAGTAAACAAAGAAACATTTGAAAATTTTCGCATCCCCCTCCCCCCGCTGGAGGAGCAAAAGCGGATCGCCTCCCTGCTGGCGCGCGCCGACCGCCTGCGTGGACTGCGCCGCGCCGCCCGCCGTCTCGCCGATTCCCTGCTCCAGTCCGTGTTTTTGGAGATGTTTGGGGAGCCGAAGATAAACCCGAAAAAATGGGACATTGGAGCAATTGGCGAATTTGTAAAACAAACAAGGCAAATAAATCCGCAGTTGTTAGGGCGTGCTGATTTTTGGTATGTTGATATAACGTCAATTGACAGGCAAAGCAAAACAATCGTTGAACCAAAATTATTGAAAATCGAAGATGCGCCAAGCCGAGCAAGAAAACTTATTTCTTCTAATGATATTTTGGTATCTACTGTGCGCCCAAATTTGAATGCTGTGGCAAAAGTTCCAGAACACCTTGACAATCAAATTGCATCAACAGGTTTCTGTGTTTTGAGACCAGACAAGCAAAACTTAACTTCGGAATATTTATTTGCCATAGTTCAGTCAAAATATTTTATTGATTATTTGGTTCAGAATGAGACTGGCGCAAATTACCCTGCCGTAAGTGATGGAATAGTTCTTGATACTCCCATCCCCGTTCCCCCTTTCCCCCTGCAAGAGGAATTTGCGCGGGTTGCGGCGCGGGTGGAGGGTCTGCGCGCCCGTCAAGCCGAGGCGGAGCGTCAGGCGGAACATCTTTTCCAAAGTTTACTGGCTGAATCATTTGGTGGTGCATGATGGAAGAAAGACGCGCTGCACGAGAAGATATTTTTGAACATCTTCGAGGCTTACTTGGCAATGATGCAGTCAAGATTTCTCAAGAAGTTGTAAGGAAATACATAACAGGTGAGCAAGACGAGGCTTTGAAATCACTCAAAGAATACGATGCCACTATCGGAGGCATTGGCATCTATCGAGGTGGCGGGAAAAAACTGCCGGGAATATATCGTGCGCTATCGTACAATGAAATACCTATGCTTCACGGTGCTGCTCACGAAGAAGGGCGTTTCATGATTGCTTCTTCGTGTGGATATTTGGAAGAACTTATCAAAAAATTGGTATTCCTTTGGCCGTGGGAAACATTCAAAGTTGATGGTCTCCCTTTGGGTGTTCTGATAAAGAGAATTCAAAAGCGTCTTCCAGAATCGCTTGCCCAGGAACTTTCGTGGCTAAATAAATCCGTTTATGTGTTTGCAAAACATCACTATAACCTTGAGCGTCAGCGCCAAGCAGGAAACGAACCAGAACACTACTTTGAACTGGACGAGGCTATTGCAGTGTATTTCATTGTCCGAGTTTTGGGAAAGCAACTGGAAGAACTAAGCGGAAAACCACAAGAGGTATTTCTGGAAGGCTGGGCTTTGAATGATGAGAGAAAAACATGGTAATACCCGAAACCACTCCCGACAAGAGGAATTTGCGCGGGTCGCGGCACGGGTGGAGGGGCTGCGACCGAAGGAAGTCCCTTTGGGACGCGCCCGTCAAGCCGAGGCGGAGCGTCAGGCGGAGGAGTTGTTTCAAAGTCTGCTTGCCCTGAGTTTCACCGAAGGGCTGGCGGAGGCGTTCGCGTGAAGAATCGTCCCGAAGGTTTGACAAATCTTCGGGACGTTGTCCTTGCGGGCGCGGTTACTCTTCCTGTTTTTGGAGGGTGAGGCTCACTACATTCCCCAGAATGCCGATGGGCAGGGAGACGCCAAGCGCTGTCAGTGCGACTTGCGTCAGCGACCAGGCGTAGTCGTAGCGGAAGAGCGGGGTCAGTTGTTCGGGGGAGGAAGCGTAGCGGGTGTGAAGAAGCCAGGCTGCCAGAATGGTTCCCCAGATCGTGAGGCTGGTCAGGAAGACGCGGAAAAGGTAGGAACGGGTTAATCCGCCGGCGGCAAACGCCAGGGCGATGAGGAGACTGCTCGCGATAATGAGAAATCCCTGCGGCGGCGTCCGCACAAAAAGGATGTGAAAGACGAGCAGGGCAAGGTTCATGAGCAGGGCGCCGGTGAGCGTGCCAAACAGGAGGCGCGGGAGCAGGCGGGAAGCGTGAAAGCGTTCCACCGCCACGCGCGTAAGGAAGATGCCCAAGCCAAAAACGAAGCCGGTAATCAGCCCGCGCTCCAAAGAGATGGCAATGCGGGCGCTGTCGAACAGCCCGGTGAGGTTGATGGTGAGGTAGACCTGAACGGCAATGCCCAGGGAAGAACCAAGAAACGCCATGAAGTAAGCGCCCACCAGGCTGACAGGTTTTTGGATGAGCCGCTGGAAGACCCATTCGAGGGAAAGGCGCAGGCGAATGCCGCCCTTCACAAAGGAAGGCAGGCTTCCCGCCGTTTGCTGGATGAGGAGCAGGGCGTCCACGCTGCGGCTGTCGTCGTGATGATTGGTGATGACCTGCACCGCCGGCGCGGCACGCAGGTGACCGATGAGTTCGGCGGCGGCGTCACCGCTTGCCGAGTCTTCGAGGGCGAGGTCGCCGAGTTGTTGAATTTGGGGGATGTTCAGCGGCAGTTTTTTCCCCCCCCAAGTGTGTGAAGGAGGGACAAGCGCACGGATGCTTTGCAGGATGCGGCGGCGCAGGTCATTGTCGCCGGTGCGGGTTCCGATGTCGAAGAGCGCCATGACCACGCTCTCGGGCAAGCCGCGGGAAAAGGCGCGAATCTCCATGTCTGCCGTGAGATGGTCGAGGATGCGCGAGGTGATGACATCACTTTCACGGCGAAGGAGGAGAGATGCAATGGAAAGCCTTTCACGCGGGTCACTGACTGCCGCCCACCAGTAATCGTCCTGATAACCGTAGGTCAGCGCCTGGGAGAGCAGGAAGCCGCCGAAGACGCGCGTATCTATGTGACTGCGTTCCAAGTCTGCCATGGCGAAGCGGGTGAGACCGAGATTGTACATGCCCTCTGTGGCTTTCCACTGCGCCAGCCCCTGCCAGAGCAGCTGCTCCACGTCCTTTTGATGCGCCGCCGCTTCGTCGTATTCGCCTTCGTCAATGGGCGGGCAGGGCACGCCGAAGAGGTGACAGATCACCCGCATGATTTCGCCCGCCGAACGCGGACGCAGGTCGGGGTTGGCGGAGGTGACGCGGCGCAGCACGTCCACCAGGCGGGGCGGCAGGGAGGTGTTGACTTCGCGCGGGTCGGGCAATTCGGCATCGGAGTGGAGTTGTTCCATGCCCAGTTGTTTCCGTCCGTTCCAAGGCAGTTGCCCGGTGAACAGCTCAAAGAGCAGAATGCCAAAACTGAAAATGTCGGACTTGGGAGTGATTTCTTTCAGGCGGTTTTGTTCGGGAGGGGCGTAGGGGGGCGTGCCATGCCCGGTGTGAAAAGCCAGGGTGGAGGTCGAGACGACGCGCGCCAGTCCAAAATCGGAGAGGTAGGAATGGTTGCTCAGGTTCAGCAAAATGTTCGAGGATTTGAGGTCGCGGTGGATGACTCCTCTGGAGTGGAGGAAATCCAGCGCGGAGGCGATTTCCATCCCATAACGGATCGCTTCTTCCACCGACGGAGGGCTGGTTCTGATTTTCTGGGTAAGAGTCCCCCCGGCAATGAACGGACTGACGGTAAAACGTTTGTTGCTCTCCACCCCAAATTCGCGAAGCGGCAGGATGTGGGGATGCCGCAAGTGAATCAGTTGTTCCTGCTGGTGAGCGGTTCGCTCGTCCTCCATCAGGGCTTCGTCGCCCTCCATGATTTCGTTGAACTTGACGGCGTAGATGCGTCCCTCGCGCGGTTCCAACGCCGACCAGACCACGCCCTGCCCGCCGACGCCGATTTGTTCGAGCAGGGTGTACTGGCGAAAGGAGGAGCCAGGCACAAGCGTACTCAGCGGCGGATGGGCGGGGGTTGTCATGTGGACGGAAACAATTTGGAGAGATTATTTCGACCCAGATACCTGACAGCCAATGTCGAAAACGATATGCACATCGTAGCCAGTGGCTTCCAGAGCGTTTTGAAAGCGAAGGATGAGTTGGCGCGTTTGGGTGCTTGCAATGGTACGGTCAGCACCAGAAATAAAGTCGCCTGCAGTGATGTCGCTGGGCGAATCAGGATCGGATGTGTTCCATAGTACGTTGCCATCCAACAGAATTTGGTCAAGTTTTTGTGATTGAACCGGCTTGACCCAATAGGCAAACACGCGGTTGATGGTAATCGTCCCGTCATTGCTGTTGGTGATGTCCATGATGAGGTCAGTGCCGCTCGAGGTGAGCGGGCTGAGCGTCACGTTGACACATTGAGGCTCAGTGGGACCCGAGGGGGTGTTGGTCGGGATTGGGGTGTTAGTGGGCGTGAAAGTATTCGTGGGGGTGAAAGTATTCGTGGGCGTGAAGGTCTGTGTGACAGTGGCGGTCGCAGTGGGAGTCAAAGTATTGGTGGCGGTCGGCGTGCGCGTTGGCGTGGGGGTGTTGGTGCGGGTGAAGGTCGCTGTGATGGTTGGCGTGCGGGTGATGGTCGGCGTGGGGGTGATGGTGGGCGTCCGCGTGGGCGTGCGGCTGGGACCGGGCGTCCGCGTGGGGGTGCGGGTGGGCGTGAGGGTGACGCGCCGCGTGGGCGAGGTAACGGGCAGCACAAGGAGCGTGTTCGTCGGGAAGATGGTGGGCGAGGGGGTCAACGTGCGGGTGGGGGTGAGGGTCAATGTGGGGGTGGGCGTGATTTGGCTTTCGATTTGGCTGCGCGCCTGCTCCTCGGAAACGGGCGTGATTTCAGCCGGCGAACAAAACTGCCCGGTCATGGTGCAAGCCATGTTCAGTTCTTCCTGACTGAGCGGCTCCGGCTCAGAAGGCGGGCTGATGGATTGAACGCCGCCCTCGCCTCCCAATTTGACGCGGGATTTCTGCCCCGCCCCAACGTACTGCTCCTCGCCGTTGGAAACGATGCGGGCGGAGCCTTTGTACACGGTCACTTCCATATCGCCATTTTTGATTGCCTTGACGCTGGCAGTGCCCATCAGGGTCAATTCCGAACCGTTGACGGTGAGGCGGATGCCGCTGCCATCCGGCGAATTGATCAACAAACCATCGAAGGGGACTTTTTCGCAAACCATCTGTCCCAGTTCGCTGGAGAAATAGAACGACTCCAGGCTGTCGCTGTTTTTGCTTTGATTATCCAAAGTGGCGTTGCCAAAGACCACCATCGTCACGGTCTCGCCGGGCAGAGAGCGGGGCAGGTTGGCAATCAGTTTGAAGACGGCAATCCCCCACTCCTGAGTGGACAGGTTGAGGGGCGAGGCGGTCATGCGGCTCAAATCGCGCACGGGGATGATGTCGCCGCGTTCGGCAAATTGTTGTGATGCGGTTTGCGCCAGTTCTGCTTTGATCATCGTATTGCCATAGCAAACGCGGTTTGCGCCGGTCTCATCACAATAACTGTCGGAGGCTTGAATTGCACGATCAATCAACACCTGGCAACTGGCGCTGTTTTCTGCAAGGGCGGTTGCCGTAAGATTTGCAAAGCCGAAGGGGATGTAACCGCTGCGCCACAGGGCAATCCCGCCAATTCCCAGGCACAGAATGGAAACCAAAGAACCGAACAATAACAATAAAACAGCCGCCTCCCGCTGCTTTCTGCGTGAGGAACGCGCCGAAGGTCTGCCAGCGGAGCGAAGCGCCTCCAAGCGGCGTTTGGCGGCAAGATGATTGGGGTCAATTGCCAAAATGCGCTTCAGGCAGTGCATTTCCTCGCGCACGTTGTACACGGCGCGCCAGAGCAGTTCCCAGGTCGCCAAGTTGTTGCGGTCCATCTCGAGCGCTTCCCGCAGCAAGCGGCGCGCCTCCTTCTTCTGACCAGCCCGCAGGAACTCAGCCGCAGCGCGGAGTTTTTCGCTCAGAGAATCGCCGGAAGCGTTCATACGCCTAATGATAACCGATAAAGTTACTCTGGATTCTTCTTTTTACGGGGGTTATATAGTACCAGCAGACGCATCCGCCCAAAACGCAGCTGTGCGCCGCTCGACAAGCGATAGGGCTTGTTGGGGACCATCCGCTCATCGTTCAGCCAGGAACCGTTCGTGCTGAACAAATCAATGAGTTCGTACCCTTCATCCGTGCGGCGGATCATGGCATGCCGCCTCGACAATCCCATTTGATACCCGCCCAACTCCGTCAGGTCGAGAATCGGCACGTCTGACGGTTCATCCGTCTTGCGTCCAAAAATCAATTCCGTATCGAAACGCAGATAGACCGGCTTGGCGGAACCAGCCACATAAATGGCGATGCCATCTTCCGGTATCAATTCCTTTTCGATGGGCGCATTCAAGATTTCCCCTGCAATCAAATCGGGGATGTCTGCATTCTTGGTGGTCACCCCCGTCTCCGGCGGATAGCGGTCGAACGACGCGCCGCAATGAATACAGACCACTGCATTGCGGTCGTTCTTATTCTTGCAAACGGGGCAAAACTTCTCGTTGAATTCCAAGCGGCTTTCTCCATCAGCGAACTTTAGAAGTCCGGACTTGTTGAGCGAATCATACCACCCTGGGGGTCGAATCACCACCGGACAGCAGAATAATCACATTTCAAAAACGTAAAACCCGGCTTTCAGGTACATACAAGAGGGAAAATTCCGCATTCGGTTACAGACTTCCTGCTGCCGAGCCAGTCGCAATGTGACGGCAGGGAGGCTGGAGATGGCTTTTTGCTTCCCCTCTTGCCGCGCAATCCATCTTCGGGCAAAATGGATTGTGCCAACGTTTCGCCTCACCCTATTTCTCCTGCTGACCGCCTGCACTGCCGCCACATCCATCCCTCAGAGGATACCCGCCTCTCCCCCTACGCTGGAGCCTGCGTACATGCCCCCCATCCGTTACCTCGCCCTGGGCGACTCTTACACCATCGGCGAAAGCGTCGCCGAACAAGACCGCTGGTCCAATCAACTTACGAATCTGCTCTCCCCCCATCTTGGGGGGAACAGGAGGGGGGTGGAAGTCACCTTCATTGCCCGCACCGGCTGGACGGTGGACGAACTCTGGCAGGGGATTCAAGCAAGCAAAATCGCCCCGCCCTACGACTTGGTTTCGCTCCTCATCGGCGTCAACGACCAATATCGCGGCTACCCTGTCGCAGGCTACCGCGAAGACTTCCGCTTCATGCTCGGCAAGGCAATTGAATATGCAGGCGGTGACCCGAAGCGCGTGATGGTGTTGTCCATCCCCGATTGGGGCGTCACGCCGTTTGCCGCGGGGCGCAACCGTGAACAAATCGCCGCAGAAATAGACGCCTTCAATGCGGTCAACCGCGACGAGACCGAAAAAGCGGGGGCGCACTACATTGACATTACATCCATCTCACGAAGTGCAATCAACGATTCGTCGCTCATTGCGGAAGATGGCTTGCATCCCTCGGGTAAAATGTATTTGCTGTGGGCGGAAAAGGTCTTACCCGTTGCGCTGAAAATCTTATCGGAAGAAAAAGGAGAATGACATGCCAGGCATTGATTACGACAAAACGCAGGACTACCTCGCCTCTCTCGTCCCGCCGCGCGAACCCGAACTGCAAAAAATGGAAGCGTATGCCGAAGAACATGGCTTCCCCATCATCGGTCCCGCCTGCGGGTATTACTGTTATCAACTGGCGCGCATGAATGGGGCAAGGTCGGTGTTTGAGCTCGGCTCAGGCTACGGCTACTCAACCGCCTGGTTTGCAAAAGCCGTGCGCGAGAATGGCGGCGGAGTGGTACATCACACCGTTTGGGACGCGAAACTTTCGGGGATGGCGCGCGCGCATCTCTCCAAACTGGGCTTCGACGGTCTCGTCGAATATCACACCGCCGAGGCGGTGGAAACCCTCCGCAACACCGCCGGCAAGTTCGACCTCATCTTCAACGACATTGACAAGGAGACGTATCCCGATTCGCTCCCCGTCATCAAAGAGAAACTGCGTCCAGGCGGCTTGCTCATCGTGGACAACATGCTCTGGCACGGGCAAATCCTCGACCCGCGCGACCGTGAAAAATCCACCGCAGCCATCCGCCGCTTCACGCGTGACATTACGACGGACCCCGATTGGATCGTTTCCCTCGTCCCCATGCGGGACGGGATGATGGTGGCATACAAAGTCGCGCAAGATTAATCCTACGCCCGCAACAAGGACATCCCATGAAATACAATTTCGCCCGCACCCCCAACCGCCGCGACCCGAATGTTCTCAACAAATGGACGTGGTATCCCCCAGATGTGCTTCCCATGTGGGTGGCAGATATGGATTTCCCCGCGCCGAAACCCATTCTGGACGGACTGCGTAAAGTCGTTGCTCAGGGCGTACTCGGCTATGAACTGCCCTCGAACGCTTTGAAGGAAACGGTCGCCAAACGAATGGAGCGGTTGTACCGTTGGAAGGTCGAGCCGGAGGCGGTGACTGCGGTCACAGGCATCGTCAGCGGGTTCAGTGTGGCGGCGCGCGCCTTTTGCACTGCCAAGAGAGGCGTCCTTGTCCAAACGCCTGTTTACAACGAGTTTCATGAGCTCAAGAACAACGTGGGGATTCCGCAACTGAATGCCCCTCTCGTGAAGCGCGTGAATGGAAACATCCTCACTTACGAGATTGATTGGGACATCTTCGAGAAGCAGGCAAAGAAGGCAGGCATGTTCCTGCTGTGCAATCCGCACAACCCGCTGGGCATCATCTTCTCGCGTAAAGACCTGCGGCGAATGGCGGAAATCTGCATCGAGAACGATGTCCTCATCGTTTCCGATGAGATTCACTCTGAACTGCTGCTGGGCGACAGCAAGTTCATCCCCATGGCGAAGTTATCGTCAGAAATCGCCAATCACACCATCACCCTGGTTTCCCCGTCCAAAACATTCAATGTGCCGGGGTTGTTTTGCGGCTTTGCAATCATTCCAAACCAGGAACTGCGGGAACGGTACAACCGCGAGGTGGAACACCTGCGCCTGCACGTCAGCAGTTTGGGACTACATGCCGCGCGGATTGCATTCTCAGGTCAATGTGACGACTGGCTGGCGGAATTACGCTCCCACCTGACCTCGAACCGCGATTTTCTGGTTGAGTACGTCACCAGATACATGCCTCAGGTCAGGACGACCATCCCTGACGCGACCTATCTCGGCTGGCTGGATTTCACGCAAACGCCCATCGAGGATTCGCCTTACGATTTCTTCCTAAAAGAAGCCAGGGTTGCCCTCAGCGATGGGAAGATATTCGGCGCTGAGGGGAAAGGTCATGTACGGATCAATTTTGGGACCTCCCGCAAAATCCTCCAGCAGGGACTTGACCGCATGCGCCGGGCGCTTCGCACAATACAATAAAAAAGACGGATGGGAAACCTCTTACAGGAATGCCCATCCGTCGAATGAAACGTACTATTAGGCTGGCGGCAAGGAGCGGGGGAATTGCGAGCCTTCTTTTCGTTTGGAGAACGTCTGGTGCTAAAGCCGTACTCCTGCTTTTGACCAGGTCAAGGCTTCCCGGTCCTGCCGTGAATGAAGATTTCCGGTGGAGTCTCTATGGGTACCTCCTTTCTGTTGTCATCATCATACAACAAACCGGGGGGCGTTGCATTAAAGAAAACTTACAATCTTGCAACACCTGTCACAAACTTGTCATGACAAAAAACATCAACTATTGTTTGATTCAACCTCATCTTGGTTCGATGTTTTCCGCCATCATGCCACTTTGCCTTCGACCCGCAATTCTTGAAACCAACACACCTGCCGGCGCAGCCAGCGCAAACGCCAGCACGGCAGACACAAGCAACCCCACCCCAGCAAAGATTCCAACCCAAATGAACGCAAAGGCAAGCGGGTCTTCCTTGACTACATTTCCGCTTTCGTCCACGCACTGCATCACATAGGCTGTGCTGGGCTGGTTGTCGGTTGAGGTCGTTGCATAGGTGCGGAATTTGGCGGTCGTTCCCTCCGGGCAAATCAGCGGTTCCAGCGTTTGCAAAGCAAAATCCGTCATCCATGTGAAGCCCCCAATCATCATTCCTGCCGGAACCAGGCAAGTACCCAAAAGCCCAAACACAATAAACCAGACCACACACCCCGAAACCGCGCCCGCTTTTGTGGATTTCATATTCGCTCTCCTCTCATGACAATATTCTGCCAATAAAGTGAATGTCGCCGTTTCCCGCAAGAGTATAATGCACTTGTTAGACAAATTTCAGGAGGAACCATGACCACCATTGACCTGACCGTGCATCCTGACCGGCGCGCGCGAGCCATTCAACGCGCCCGCGAACGCAACATCATCATCCCCACCTACGCCCAGATGAAAGACCCCTCGAAAATTCCCGCCAAAATCAAGGAGGAATTGAAGAGCATCGGACTCTGGGACCTTCACCCCCGCAACCTCTTCCGCATCACCTGGCACAACCAGCCCACCGCTTCCGGCGGAACGTTCGGCGGAGTCAACTATCTCGAACTTCCCTCCACGCTGACGGGTGTTCCCGCGCGCATTATCGTGTTGGTCGGCAAATGGTTTCCGACCGGCGCGCACAAGGTTGGGGCGGCGTTCAGTTGTCTCGTGCCGCGGCTGGTCACAGGTCAGTTCGACCCGACCACGCAAAAAGCGGTCTGGCCCTCCACAGGGAACTACTGCCGCGGCGGCGCATACGACTCCGCTCTCCTGGCATGCGACTCCATCGCCATCCTTCCCGAGGGCATGTCCAAAGAACGTTTCGACTGGCTTGCCAGCGTCGCGGGAGAGGTCATCAAAACCCCCGGCTCCGAATCGAACGTCAAAGAAATCTTCGATAAATGCTGGGAACTCCGCAAATCGGGGCAGGATTTGATGATCTTCAATCAGTTCGAAGAATTTGGCAACTACCTTTGGCACTACGAGGTAACGGGGCACGCGATGGAGGAAGTGTTGAAGCAGGCGATGGGTCCGCATGACCGCTATCGCGGCATGGCGTCTGCCACCGGCTCGGCGGGGACGATTGCCAGCGGCGACTACATGAAGCAGTTGTTCCCCGACAGCAAGATTATCGCCAGCGAGGCGCTGCAATGCCCAACCCTGCTCGAAAACGGATTTGGCGCCCACCGCATCGAAGGCATCGGCGACAAGCACGTGCCCTGGATACACAACGTCAAAAACACCGATGTCGTCGTCGCCATTGACGATAATGCCGTGGTCAACCTTGCCCGCCTGTTCAACGAAGAGAGCGGGCGCGCCTACCTTGTCGAGAAGGGCGTCCCCGAAGCAGTGGTCAATCAACTCGACCTGCTGGGTTTCTCCGGCATCTCGAACGTCCTGTCCGCCATCAAAGCCGCCAAATACTACGAGATGGGCGAGAACGACATCCTGCTCACCGTGCTGACCGACTCGATGGACCTGTATCGCTCGCGCCTGCACGAAATGAGGGAGGAATACGGCGAATACACCGAGCGCGATGCCGCCGCCGACTTCGCCCGCTACCTGCACGGGCAGTCAACGGACAACCTGCTCGAACTGCGCTACACCGACCGCCGCCGCGTCCACAACCTGAAATACTACACCTGGGTCGAACAGCAGGGCAAAACCTACGAAGAGATTCAACAGCAGTGGTACGAGCCCAATTACTGGACCGACGTGCAAAAGCAGGCGGATGAAATTGACGAACTGATCATCGAGTTCAATAAGGAAGTTGGGCTGATTTAACTCCCTTGACAACCCGCTGCCGCGATTTTTAAAATTTCCTTCGACATTCATGTAGGAGGTGCCGTATGGGTTATCGCGTTCGACGCAGACACGAACTCCTGCGCAGGCGGCACCGCCGCGAAAAAATCGAAAAACTGAAAAAGAGACTTGCGGCGGCAACAAAGCCCGAGCGGGAGAAACTGATTGCGAAGATACACCGCATCAGTCCCTTTGAACCCGTTCCCGAAAAATAACCCTTAACTTTACGGAAAGTGGAAAGCAGCGGGTAAAATCCAATTGCGGCTTTCCACTTTCCACTTTTCACCCTCCACTTTCCACCCTCCACTTTCCACTTTTTACTTTCCAACCTCCACTTCCCACTTTCTACTTTCCACCTCCCACTTTCTTCTTCCTTCTTTTTTCTTTCCTCTTTCCCTCTTTCCTCCCCTCCCATGCCCCTCTCCCCCTCCTCCCTCATCCTCGTCTGCCTCCTCCCCTCTCCTCGGGATTTAGAAATCGCGCGGCTCCTCGGCTGGTACCGCATCCCGCTTCGCACCGCCCCGAAAGTTGTCGCCGTGGACTACCTGGCTTTCTACCAGCCCTCGTCCTTTGGCGGGCACGGCGGGCAGATCGAATACATCGCCCCCGTGCGCGGACACGAACTGACCACGCGCGCCGAACTGCTCAAAGATGAGGCAGATCATCCGCGCGCAAAGGAAGAATATTACAAAATCCAAATCGGCACGCTGGAGAAGTTGAAAGAGCCCATCAAATCCGAAAGATGGAAGCGGCTGACCTTCCTCTACACCACAGGCGAATACCTGCTCAAAGCCCAATCCCTGAACGACCTCGTGGTGGGCGGCGATGAACGTCACCTCCTCTGGCGCTCCCTGCGCGAACGGGCGGAAAACAGCCAGCTCTACAAAACCGACCTCCCCGAAGCGGACATCCCGCCCGAGGTGCTGATGGCGCTGTTGGGAATCAAAGAGGTGCAGGAGCCATATGACTCAGATGAACCATAAGCTCAGAAGAGCCAAAGGTTTTACACCCCAAAGAACAGGAGGAACACATGATCGAGAAGACTGATAGAAGTGGAAAAGGTTTCCGTAAGTTGATTGTGTGGCAAAGGGCGCACCAGTTGGTTTTGCAAGTTTATAAACTCACCGAAAAATTTCCTAAGCATGAAATGTTTGGATTGACAAGTCAATTAAGGCGGGCGGTAGTTTCTGTCTCTGCGAACGTGGCGGAGGGTTACGCGGCAGGTGGAAAGGGACAATTCAAGCGTTATCTTGATATCGCACAAGGCTCATTGGCAGAAGCGGAATATTACCTGATCCTTGCACAGGACCTGAATTACATTACACCGTCTCAATACGAACAGGCAGAGACCCTGCGGGCGGAAACTGGCTTTCTGCTTCACCGTCTGCTCGAATCTCTTGACCGCAAATAAAACCTTTGATCCTTTGGCTCTTTTGCAACATCTGGAGCATTTTATGGCAACCATCCTCAAACACGGCACCCTCCTCACCGCCTCTGAAACCTTTCAGGCAGACCTCCTCATCGAAGGCGAGACCATTGCCAAAATCGGCGCAGACCTCCAATACCCCAACGCCGAGGTCATTGACGCAACCGGCAAACTCATCCTGCCCGGCGGTGTGGACCCGCATGTGCACCTCGATTTGCCGATGTTCGGCACCGTTTCCTCCGACGACCATTACACCGGTCACAAAGCCGCGGCGTTCGGCGGAACGACGACCGTTATGGACTTCGTCGTTTTGGAAGAGAAGGGCTTTCAATATTCGGTGGACATCTGGATGAAGATGGCGGAAAAAGCCGCGATTGACTATTCCTTCCACATGAACCTGACGAAGTTCAACGCGGTGATTGCCAAGGAGATTCCGTCCCTGCGCGAAATGGGGATTACCACGCTCAAAGTCTTCACCGCCTACAACGGACGCCTCCGCCTGGACGATGGCAGCATCTTCCGCGCCCTGCAAATCGCCCGCGACAACGGCATGTTGGTCATGGCACATTGCGAAAACGGCGATGTCATCGAAACGCTGACGGAGCAGGCATTAGCCGCCGGTCACACCACGCCCGAATGGCACGCATTGACTCGTCCCGCCTGGGGGGCGGTGGAATCTCTTTTGCGGCTGGCAGGCATGGCGTCCGCGGCGGATGCGGCGGTGTACATTGTCCACATGAACACCGCCGGCGAAGTGGACATGCTCAAGTACGCGCGCGAACGCGGCGTCAAAGTGATGGGAGAGACGTGTCCGCAATATCTGTTCTTCACGGTTGATGATTTGCGTAGACCCGACGGCGCAAAATGGATTTGCTCTCCGCCGATGCGCACGAAGGAGGATAATGCGCGGTTGTGGGAAGGGCTTTCGCAGGGGATTTTGCAGACCATCGGCACGGATCATTGCCCGTTCTTTTTTGACGGGACCAAGCCCATCGTCTATGAAGGACGCGAGGTCGCCATCCCCGGCAAAGAGTTGGGCAGGGACGACTTCACCAAAATCCCCAACGGTCTGCCGGGTATTCAGGACCGTATGCCCGTGCTGTGGACGACCGGCGTGCGCACAGGGAAAATCACGGCGAATCAGTTTGTGGCATACATGAGCACGAACCCCGCGAAGATTTTCGGTCTGTATCCGCGCAAGGGCGCCTTGCTCGAAGGCTCGGATGCCGATATTGTGATTTGGGACCCCGAAAAGAAGGTGAAGTATGGCGTGGCAATGTCGCACCAGCGCACAGACTATAACCTGTACGAAGACTGGGAATTGACCGGTTACCCCGAAAAGGTCTTCCTGCGCGGGCAGTTGATTGTGGATGGAAGCGAATGGAAAGGCAAACAGGGGATGGGACGGTTTTTGAAGAGAGGAGAGGGAGAGGTGATTTAAGATTTGATGTTACGCACCGTCCCGAAGGTTTGGCTGGAAAACAGGCGCAATTTGCAAGAACCTTCGGGACGTTTCGCGTAAGGTGAGTTAAGATTTGATGTTACGCGGTAGCGCGAGATTCATCTCGCGTTTTCAGGCGACATAAATGTCGCGCTACGAAGGAACTGCGTAAGGTGAGTTAAGATCTCAAATGCGTCTTCCTCCCATGAAACCCGAAAGTTCCTGCTGGGCGTGCTCGATCATCCTCAGGCGGGATTCTTTTTTCAATCGGAATCCTGCTTCCTCCGCCACCGGTTGAAGGAGCAGGTAGAGCATCTCATCTTTCACCAGAACCTCCTTGGGCGGGAAACCCTCCGCCAGTTTCTCCACGACGACGGCGGGAACCTCCGACCACATGGCTTCCATGGATGGAAGGGGAGTCAACATCTCAAAGCCCAGGATCATGCCGCTGTCATGATCTACCAGCATCAGCATGAAGGGGAAATACGGTCTTTCATTGGCTTTTTCCTGGACTGGCTCCATCATCATGTGCATGTCAATTTCCAACGTCAACTTTCCCGGCATCATTTTACGAAGATATTCGAGCGCTTCTTCGTTCATCATGAGATCGAGCGTCACCTCCCGGTGGAAGGTGATGCGCTGGATGCTGTCTTCCCAAAGGTCGTTTTTCTTCACGCGCACGAGGTACTCATACTCGACATCGGTCGGTGTGAGCATATCGGGGTTTTCCTTGAAGCGCGGCGCCACATCCAGCAGCTGCTCCAGCGCACAGATCAGCATGTCAGCTTCATCCTTTTCGATATACCAGGGAAAATACCCGGGGCGGTAACTGCGGAAGAGGGGCCAAGCATTCGCGCCGCGGAACTTGAGTCCCAGTTGTTTCATCACCTCGCGGTCTGCCTTCTCAACCATCTCGCGGTCTTCGAACGATGCCTGCACTTGCGGGATCTGCAGAACGAGTTCCGGCGGAGCGGCATAGCCCAGCGACTGGATGTTCCAGAACCCGCCCAATCCCTTTGCGCCCTGATAAACGGCAATAGCAAAATGCTCACCCAGCATCCCCATCACGCTGACGAAACCCTGTTCGCCCGTCTCGGGCATTTGGACGCCAAAGATGTCATCTTCCTGCATCCATTCCCATGGCGCAAGTTCCTTGACCTGCGCCATCAGATCGTACAACCTTTTCCACTCTTCAAGTGTGGGAGAATTTTTTTTCGACATATTGTGTCCTTTCTTTTTTTTCGAGCAACTCCCTCAGCCTCGGATGCTCCGCATAGACACCGCGATACTTTTCCGGCAACAGTGCCGCGATGCGACACATGATTTCGTCGGTGTATTGTTTGAGGGCTTCGTCACGGTTCTCTTTGGGGAGCGGAGGCAGGGTAAAGGCGGGTCCCGCAGTGACCGTCATGCGGGTCCGTTTGAGGCGTTTCAAATTGGCAAGCAGGGCTTTATCTTCAGTTCCGGTCAAAGCGACGGGGAGAATCGGGCGGTTCAACTTTGCCGCCAGATAACTGACGCCCGGCTTTGCCTCGATCAGCGCCCCGGTACGGCTGCGCGTCCCTTCCGGCGCAATGACCAGGATGTTCTCCTCCTCCATCAACTTGATGACCTTGCGCAGGGTCTTGACATCGGGATTGTAACGGTCAATGAAAATCAGATTGAAGTATTTGCTCAACCAGCGGAACAACGCCACCTTCTCCCATTTTTCCGCCACCAGCACGAACATGTCCCAGCGGTCGAGCGCATAAAACGCCATCGGCGCATCCACAATGCCGAGGTGGTTGGTGGCAATGACGAAACTCCCCGCCTTGGGGAGGTGTTCATACCCCGTCACCTCCACACGCGCGATCAGATTGAACAAAGCTCGAATCAGCCAGCGAAGAAAATACTTCATGCCTTCAGCAGCTCCTTCAAGCGTGGATGCTCGGCGTACACCCCGCGATATTTTTCCGGGAGCATCGCGCCGATGCGGCACATGATTTCATCGGTTGCCTTGCGCATCGCCTCCTCGCGCCCCTTGCCTTTGGGGATTTCGATGGTGAACGGTTCGCCGGCAGCGGCGGTGATTCGCAAACGCCGCAGCCGCTTCAGGTTCTGAACGACGAGCCGGTCCTCCGTCCCAGTGACCGCCACCGGGATGACCGGATAGCCGCTCTTCGACGCCAGAAACGCCACCCCCATCTTCCCCTCCTGCAGCGCCTCGGTCTTGGACCTCGTGCCTTCCGGCGCGATGACGAGCAATCCACCCTGTTCCATCCTCTCCAAAATCTGGCGCAGGGCGGAGTAATCCGTCTCGAAACGGTTGAGCCAGATGCCGTTGGCGGCGCGTCCGAGCGCACCGAAGATCGGATGGTTCTTATACTTCTCGGCGATGGGCATGATAATGTCTTCGCGGTCAATGACAGCCATCAGCACCGCCGTATCCAGCCTGCCCAGGTGATTTGCCGCGATAATGGCGTTCCCTTCGGGCAGGTGTTCCAAGCCGCGCACCTCGATGTGCGCAATCAACTTCATCACAAAACGGACAATGGAGCGTAGTGTTCGGTATTTCATCCCGCCAATTGTACAACAACACGGCAAAACAAAACGGGCGGTTGTTCCGCCCGTTCATCAATAGCCTCATCCAACCTGCTTTTGCGTAAGAGACGTTCTCTAACGTCGGTTGATTATGCAAGAGGTCAAATGTTTTCCCATTGTTACTTCCACAAGTAATCGCTGCTGTTTTTTCTGGAGGCTTGTTCCCTGCCATACTTCTCGAAAATGCGCTGAAAGATCATCACGTCGCTGGGCGCCATGTTGATGATCTCGA
The DNA here is from genome assembly GCA_020723805.1 of Anaerolinea sp. Classification (GTDB taxonomy): domain Bacteria; phylum Chloroflexota; class Anaerolineae; order Anaerolineales; family Villigracilaceae; genus Defluviilinea. The sequence continues at coordinate 91,105 of DYID01000009.1, forward strand.
AACCCACGTTGAAAGAAGTCGGGTCAATGTGATCGGGACGGCACCACTTGCTGCGCGCAATGAACACCATCGTCGTTTTATCTGCCACATCCGCCGTCAGGTCAATCTGCATACGGAAATCCTGTCCCGGCGGGATCTGCTTCGGGCAATCCAGTTTGAAACCGCCTGTGCTGATGTCGGAAAGATAACCGATAATCTGTTTAGTCGCCTCGTCTTTGACTTGCATGTAATAGGTAAATTCGCGCCGATCCTTTTTTCGTTTGTCAGCCATGAGACACGCTCCTTTTCACTGCCGCAAACACGGCAAATACAAGGGATTCCCACTGCGACACAACGGTTCGACGAAAACGAAAACGCCGTTGCAACGTCTTTGCAAAGATATTTTACTCCGCTTTTAGAATGTGAGTGATAATCGTTGCACCCGAGCCGCCGATGTTCTGCGCCATGCCAATCTGCGCCCCGTCCACCTGGGTTTCGCCGCATTCGCCGCGCAGCTGCTGAACAACCTCCACAATCTGATACATCCCCGTTGCGCCCACCGGGTGACCTCGCGCCTTCAGCCCTCCGCGCGTGCAGATCGGCACGCGCCCCTTCGGACCGATCTCACCCTCCAAGCCCAGCCTCACACCCTGCCCCCGCTCCGCAAAGCCGCACGCCTCCAGCGAAAGCGCCGCCATAATGGAAAACGCATCGTGCAGTTCGAATACGTCAATGTCATCCTTTGTGACGCCCGCCATTTGATACGCCCGTTTGGATGACTCATACGCGGCGGCGAGAAACAACGGGTCTTTCCTCGAATGGACGGCAATCGTATCGGTCGCGGACGCCGAACCTGCCACCACCACCCTGGGCTTTCCCTTCACCGACGCCACCCGCTCCGCCGGCACAATGACCGCCGCCGCCGCCCCATCGCCGATTGGCGAGGCGTCCAGCAAATTGATCGGCGTAGCCACCATGCTCGACTTCTCGAACTTCTCCACGGTGATGCGTTCATGCAGGCGGGCAAAGGGATTGTGCATGGCGTTCTCATGCGAGTTGATGGAAAACGGCGCAAAGTCGGCATGTTTCCAGCCGAACTCGTGCATGTAACGCCGCATGATGAGCGCATTCAACCCAACGAATGAGATACCCTGCTCCACTTCGTAATCCGCATCGGCGGCGGTGGCAAGGGCAGAGGTGACCTCACGCCCGGGTTTGTCGGTCATCTTCTCCACGCCCACCACCAGCGCCGATTCGATCTCGCCGGAGGCAACCGCCATCAGCGCGGAACGAAACGCCGCCGCCCCCGAAGCACAGGCGGCTTCCACCTTCACCGCTTCCTGCCCCCACAGCCCAATCCAATCCGAAAGAAACGTCCCTAGTTGATTCTGCCCGTTGATCATGGGCGAAAGCATGTTGCCCACAAAGAGCGCGTCAACCTTATCCATGCCGGCATCCTGCATGGCGGCAAAAGCCGCGTTACCCCCAATCTCGCGCAGGGAAAGTTCCCAGTGCTCGTCAATTTTCGTCTGTCCGATTCCCAGAATGGCTACTTTTCTCATGGTATCTCCGCTGCGTATTTTAACCGAAGGCGCTCTCATCTTCTATCATCTTCCACTGCGGAGAGTGTCTAAAAGAATGGGCTAAAGATTTTTCTGCCACAGAGCTCACAGAGATCTCTGAGAAAAATCTCAAAATCTCTGCGCTCTCTGTGGCTAAACCCACGACATTGGGCGCTCCCAATGAAACTCATCCCTTGACAAATTATCGCTTCTGCCTATAATCCAGCGAAATTTCAGCAGCAAAATGAATCCCGTCTTCTCTCTCTCCCTTATCGTCGTCCTTCTTGCGGTCCTTATTATTAAGGACCTGTTTGTGGTTGGGACGGCAACGGTGAGAGTGAGATAAACTCGCACACCCAGTCTGGAAACATAGAGCCGCTCCGACCACATCGGAGCGGCTTTTTGTTATCCCACACCCTTCTCCCAAAGAGAGGGGAGAAATTGCCAAAGGAGCCGTATGCGATCCGACACCGTAAAAAAAGGGTACGACAAAGCGCCGCACCGCGCGTTATTGCGCGCCACAGGACTGCAAGACAGCGATTTCGAGAAGCCGTTCGTTGCCATTGTCAATTCGTATGTGGATGTGGTGCCGGGGCATGTCCATTTGCAGGAGTTCGGCAAACTGGTGAAGGAAGCGGTACGCGCCGCAGGCGGGGTGCCTTTCGAGTTCAATACCATCGGCGTGGACGACGGGATCGCGATGGGACATGCCGGCATGAAATACTCGCTCCCTTCGCGGGAATTGATCGCCGACTGCGTGGAGACCATGATCGAGGCGCACCGCTTCGACGCGATGGTCTGCATCCCCAACTGCGACAAGATCGTGCCGGGCATGTTGATGGCGGCAATGCGCGTCAACATCCCGACCATTTTCATCTCCGGCGGACCGATGAAAGCGGGGCTGACGCCCGAAGGCGAAACGATTGACTTGATCTCTGTGTTCGAGGGGGTTGGCGCGTATTCGGCGGGGAAGATAGACGACCGGCGCCTTGCCGTTCTCGAAAAATTTGCCTGTCCCTCCTGCGGTTCGTGTTCGGGGATGTTCACCGCCAACTCGATGAACTGTCTGATGGAAGCGCTGGGCATGGCGCTGCCGTTCAACGGGACCGCTCTGGCGAAGACCGCCGAACGCGAGGCGCTGGCGCGTCGAGCCGCGGCGCAAATCATGACCCTGATCGAACTCGACCTGAAGCCGCGCGACATTGTTACCGCCGACGCCATTGACGACGCCTTTGCGCTGGATATGGCGATGGGCGGTTCGACGAATACCGTGCTGCATACGCTGGCGCTCGCGCACGAAGCGGGGGTGGACTATCCGCTGACGCGCATCAACGCCGTAGCCGACAAGGTGCCGCATCTGTGCAAGGTTTCGCCCTCGGGCAAATGGCACATGGAGGATGTCCATCGGGCGGGCGGCATCCCGGCGATATTGAACGAAATCCAGTGGGGGACGGGCATGCTGCATTTCGACCGCATGACGGTGAGCGGCAGGACGCTGGGGGAATCCATTCAAGGCGCAGACATCAAGGACGAAGAGGTCATCCGAAGATACGACAACGCGCATTCCCGCCGCGGCGGGCTGGCGGTTCTGTTCGGCAATCTCGCTCCGCACGGCGCGGTGGTCAAAACCGGCGGGGTGAGCGAAGCCATGATGAAGTTCAGCGGACCGGCGCGGATTTACGAGTCGCAGGACCAGGCGCTCGCCGGAATCCTGGCAAAGGAAGTCCAGCCGGGCGATGTGGTTGTGATCCGTTATGAGGGTCCCAAAGGCGGACCGGGAATGCAGGAGATGCTCTCGCCCACTTCCGCCATCATGGGGCAGGGACTGGGCGACAAGGTGGCGCTCATCACCGACGGACGCTTCAGCGGCGGAACGCGCGGGGCGTGCATCGGTCACGTCTCGCCGGAGGCGGCGGCGGGAGGTCCGATTGCCGCGCTCCAGCCCGGGGATGTGATCGAGATTGATTTGGCGGCGCGCCGTCTCGAGGTCCGCTTGAGCGAGGCGGAGATTCAAAGGCGGTTAGCCGCGCTGCCTCCCTTCCAGCCCAAAGTCCAGAGTAAGTGGCTCAGGCGTTATTCGCAGTTTGTGACCAGTGCGGATACGGGAGCAATTCTGAATTCATAATTCAGAATTGTGAATTCAGAAAAGGAGAGAGAATGAAAAAAACAGGCGCAGAAATTTTGTGGGAGTGTGTGGTGCGGGAGGGGGTGGAGGTGGTGTTCGGCTACCCCGGCGGCGCGAACATGCCCATCTACGATGCCATGTTGAACTATCCGATTCATCATGTGTTGGTGCGTCACGAGCAAGGGGCGGCGCACATGGCGGATGGATACGCGCGCGCCTCGGGCAAGGTGGGCATGGCGCTGGCGACTTCGGGACCGGGCGCGACGAATCTCGTGACGGGTATCGCCACGGCGATGATGGATTCGGTGCCGGTGGTCTTCGTGACGGGTCAGGTCGCGGCGCATTTGATCGGCGGAGACGCGTTCCAGGAAACCGACGTGACGGGCATCACCCTGCCGATTACCAAGCACAACTATCTGGTGACCCGCGCCGATGAAATTGCCGAGGTGGTGCGCGAAGCGTTTTACATTGCTCGCAGCGGACGCCCGGGTCCCGTGCTGATTGACATTTGCAAGAACGCGCAGGTGGAACAGACCGAGTTCGTTTACCCGGAGAGCATCAGGCTGCCCGGCTATCAGCCGGTCACCCGCGCCCCGTCCGACGCTTTGGAGCGCGCCGCGCAATTAATCGAGCGCGCGCAGCGTCCGGTGATTCTGTGCGGGCATGGCGTGTTGATTTCGGGCGCGGAGGAGGCGCTCATGCACTTCGCGGTCAAGACGCAGACGCCGGTTGCCAGTACGCTGTTGGGGCTGGGGGCGTTCCCCGCTTCGCATCCGCTTTCCCTCGGGATGATGGGCATGCACGGCGAGGTTCACACCAACCTGGCGATTCAAAACGCGGACCTGCTGCTGGCGTTCGGTATGCGCTTCGACGACCGCGTAACGGGCGCGCTCAAAGCCTACGCGCCGCGGGCGAAGAAAATTCACATCGAGATTGACCCGTCCGAAGTCCACAAGAACGTGGCGGTGGACGTGCCGCTCATCGGCGACTTGAAGACCGTATTGCACGATCTGATCCCGCTGGTGGGGGAATACGATCACGATGAATGGCTGAAGACCATCGCAGCGTGGAAAGCCGAAGCGGACGCGCGCTCGATCATGAACTGGTCTCACGACGACAAGCTCTACGTGGCGCATCTCATCACGGACATTTGGAAAGCCACCGACGGAAACGCAATTGTGGCGACGGATGTCGGTCAACATCAAATGTGGACGGCGCAATATTACGCGCTCGAAAAACCGCATCGCTGGCTTTCTTCGGGCGGGGCGGGGACGATGGGCTACGGTCTGCCTGCCGCGCTGGGGGCATGGTTCGCGCACAAGGACGAGGAGATTTGGGTGGTGGCGGGCGATGGCGGCTTTCAAATGACACAGGCGGAACTTTCCACCGTTGTGCAGGAAGGCGCGAATCTGAAAATCGCCATCATGAACAACCACTTCCTCGGCATGGTGCGTCAGTGGCAGGAGTTCTTCTTTGAGAAGCGCTATTCGGGCGTCCACATGAAGACTCCCGATTTCGTCAAGATTGCCGAAGCGCATGGAATCCCCGGACGACGCGTGACGACTCGCGCCGAAGTGGACGACGCCATCGCCTGGGCGCGCCGCACCGAAGGACCGGCGCTGCTGGAGTTTCTCGTGGAGCAGGAAGACGCCGTCTATCCGATGGTGCCCGCCGGGGCGGCGCTGGATCAGATGCTGCAAAGACCGGTGAGGGCGTAATTACCAATTACCAGTTACCAGTTACCACCTACCAGTTACCCATGAGAAACCATCGAGATTGGTAAATGGTAATTGCAGAAACGGAGAATGAATATGAATCACACCTTCATTGCATTGGTCGAAAACAAACCAGGCGTGCTGAACCGCGTGGCTTCGCTGTTTCGCCGCCGTAATTTCAACATCGAGTCGCTGGCGGTGGGGCGCACCGAGAAACCCGATGTCTCGCGCATGACCATCGTGGTGGACTGCCCCAACGGCGAGATGGACGCGCACAAGATCGAAGCCAACCTGTACAAACTGGTCAACGTGATTGACGTGCAGGACGTGACGCATCAGCCCGCCGTGACGCGCGACCTTGCCCTGATCAAAGTGAGGGTGTCGCCCGAAAGGCGCGCCGAGGTCAACAGCCTGGCTGAAATTTTCCGCGCCCGCATCGTGGACGTGGCGGCGGACTCGGTCATCGTGGAAATCACCGGCACCGAGGACAAGATCGAAGGCATGATCGAGTTGCTGCGTCCCATCGGCATCGTGGAGATGGTGCGCACGGGACAGGTTGCCATGACGCGCGGCGTCAATGACGGTGTGCGCCGTGTTCCGATGAGCGCCAACCGCCTGGAAATGTATGAGGCGGCGGAAATGCTGCCGTGAGGAGGTTGGTAATTGGTAATTGGCGATTGGCGAACGGAGATTGAAATCTTGCTTTGCGAAAGGTAACGGCGAATAAACGAACGCGCGCTTAAAACATTTCAGACGATGGAAGCGCAGGAGACGTTCTCTTGCGTCTGACGGTTGACACCTGGGCGTGCGCACATCCCAAAAAGGAGAGTTGATTATGGCAAAGATCAATTTTGGCGGCGTGGAAGAGGAAGTTGTGACGCGCGAGGAATTTTCGCTCGAAAGAGCGCGTGAGGTGTTGAAGAACGAGGTCGTGGCGGTGATCGGGTACGGCGTGCAGGGACCGGCGCAGGCGATGAACATGCGCGATAACGGCATCAACGTCATCGTCGGTCAGCGCGCCGGCACGAAGAATTGGGAGAAGGCGCTGGCAGACGGCTGGGTGCCGGGCGAGACGCTCTTTTCCATCGAAGAAGCCGCCGAACGCGGCACGATTGTCCAGTATCTGCTTTCGGATGCCGGTCAGCGCAGTCAGTGGAGCAGGATTGTGGAATGCCTGAACGAAGGCGATATGCTCTACTTCTCGCACGGTTTTTCTGTGACGTACAAAGAGGATACCGGCGTCGTCCCGCCGCCGAACGTGGACGTGGCGCTGGTGGCGCCCAAAGGTTCCGGCACGAGCGTGCGGCGTAACTTCCTGGCGGGAAGCGGCATCAATGCCAGTTTCGCCGTTCACCAGGATTACACCGGGCGGGCATGGGAGCGGACGGTCGCGCTCGGCATTGCCATTGGCGCGGGCTATCTCTTCCCGACCACCTTCCAAAACGAGGTGTTCAGCGATTTGACCGGCGAGCGCGGCGTCTTGATGGGCGCACTGGCGGGCGTGATGGAAGCGCAGTACAACGAACTCCGCAAGCATGGTCACAGCCCCAGCGAAGCGTTCAACGAGACAGTGGAGGAACTCACCCAGTCGCTCATCCGCCTGGTGGGCGAAAACGGCATGGACTGGATGTATGCCAACTGTTCCACCACTGCCCAGCGCGGCGCGCTCGATTGGAAGAACCGCTTCCGCGACGCGGTGGCGCCGGTCTTCGAGGAACTCTATGAGCGCGTCGCCGACGGCACGGAAGCCCGCATTACCCTGGAAGCCAACTCCCGCCCCGATTACCGCGAACAACTCGAAAAGGAACTGGCGGAAATGCGCAATTCGGAAATGTGGCAAGCCGGCGCGGCGGTGCGGGCGCTGCGACCGGAGAATTGGAAGATACAGTAATCAGTGAGCAGTGATCAGTGAGCAGTGAGCAGTGACGAGTTTGGAGAAGCGAAGATGACCAGTTATATAAAAATCTTTGATACAACCCTGAGAGACGGCGAACAATCGCCCGGCGCGACGATGACCTCTGCTGAAAAATTGGAAGTGGCGCGCGCGCTGGCGCGGATGGGGGTGGACATTATCGAGGCGGGATTCCCAGCCGCCTCACCCGACGACCTGGAAGCCGTCCGCAGAATTGCGCTCGAAGTGGGCAACCCGCCTCGAGGCGCCGCCCTGAGCGAGTCGAAGGGTCAGCCTGATGCGAGAGTCCCCGTCATCGCGGGGCTGGCGCGGGCGAACAAGTCCGACATAGACAAGGCGTGGGAAGCGGTCAAAGAAGCGCAGAAGCCGCGCATCCACACCTTCCTTGCCACCTCGCCAATCCACATGAAGCACAAATTGAAGATGGACCCCGAGGAGGTCGTCCAGCGCGTGGCGGAGATGGTGGCTTATGCACGCTCGCTCTGCGCCGATGTGGAGTTCAGCCCGGAGGACGCTGGGCGTTCCGATCCCGAATTTTTGTACGTCGTGCTGGGCGAAGCCATCAAGGCAGGTGCGACCACGCTCAACATCCCCGATACGGTGGGCTACACCACGCCCGATGAATTCTACAAATTGATTGACGGCATCATCAAAAACACGCCGGGCATGCACGAGGGCATCACTGTCTCGGTGCATTGCCACGACGACCTGGGTCTCGCCACCGCCAACACGCTGGCGGGAATCCGCGCCGGGGCGCGTCAGGCGGAGGTGACGGTCAACGGCATCGGCGAACGCGCCGGCAACACCTCGCTCGAGGAAGTGGTGATGGCGCTCAAGACGCGGCACGCGGTCTTCGGTCTCGAAACGGGGATTGACACAAAGCAGATTGCGCGCGTCAGCAAACTCGTCAGCAATTACACGGGTATCCCGGTACAGCCGAACAAAGCCATTGTCGGGGCGAACGCCTTCGCGCACGAGGCGGGCATCCATCAGGATGGTATGCTCAAACACAACCTCACTTACGAAATCATGCGCCCCGAAGACGTGGGCGTGAGTCAGTCCAAACTCGTGCTCGGCAAACACTCGGGACGACATGCGCTTCGCACCCGTCTGGCGGAGATGGGATACTCGCTCGACGAAGCCGAACTCGACCTGGCGTTTGCCCGCTTCAAGGAATTGGCGGACCGCAAGAAGGTCATCACCAACGCCGACCTCGAAGCGCTCATCGCCGACGAATTCTACCGCCCGCGCGACGTGTATCATCTCGACGGTTTGCAGGTGGCTTGCGGCACGCTGGGCATGCCTACCGCCACGGTGCGTTTGCGCGGTCCTGACGGCAAAATTCACGTTCACGCCACCACCGGCACCGGTCCAGTGGACGCCACCTACAAGGCGATTGACCATATCGTCAAAACGCCAAATACCCTGCTGGAATTCAACATCCATGCCATCACCGAAGGCATAGACGCGCTCGGCGAGGTGACGGTGCGCATTCAGGGCGAAAACGGACTGCACACCATGGACGCGCAAAGCGAAATCGAACATCCGCGCGTCTTCGGCGGTCACGGCGCGGATACCGACATCATCGTCGCCAGCGCTAAAGCCTACCTCAACGCCCTCAACAAACTCATCATTGCCAGGACCGAAGGCGTCGAAGCGCGCCAGCACGATTATGGCGTGATGCTGGGATGAAGAAAGGAATGAATTAGGAAGGATGAAGGATGAAAGAAGAAAATGAAAATTTAGACGCCGTCCAATCGCATTGCTTCGACCCGTTCCCCGAACCGCAGACCGTTCCCTCCGGCTGGGATGTCAGCGTTTTCTATGCCGCTCCCTCCGCGGCTTCTTCCTCTGAAACAAAATTATTGAGCGAAGCAGAATCCTGCTGACCTCAACAAATTACCAATCACCAATTACCACTTACCAATCCCATGCCCAAAACTCTCTTCGATAAAATCTGGGACTCCCACGTCGTCGCGGAGCAGCCCGATTCTCCCGCCATCCTCTACATTGACCTGCACCTCGTCCACGAGGTGACCTCGCCGCAGGCGTTCACGGGTCTGCGTCAGCGCGGGTTGAAAGTCCGCCGCCCCGACAGGACCCTCGCCACGCTGGACCATTCCATCCCAACCACCCCGCCCGATGTTCCGATGGCAGATGCGCTGGCTGCCGCGCAAATCAAACAAATGGAAATGAATGCGGCGGAATTCGGAATCCCCCTCTACGGCATGGACAGCCCGCAGCGCGGCATCGTCCACGTCATCGGTCCCGAATTGGGGCGCACCCAGCCCGGCATGACCATCGTCTGCGGTGACAGTCACACCGCCACGCACGGCGCGTTCGGCGCGCTGGCTTTCGGCATCGGCACCTCCGAGGTCGAGCATGTGCTGGCGACCCAGTGCCTCCTCCAGCGCAAGCCGAAAACCTGCGAAGTCCGCGTGGAAGGCAAACTCAAGCCTGGCGTGACCGCCAAAGACATCATCCTCGCGCTGATTGCCAAAATCGGCGTCGGCGGCGGGACGGGACACGTTTTCGAATACACGGGCGAAGCCATTCGCGGGCTTTCAATGGAAGAACGCATGACCATTTGCAACATGTCCATCGAAGGCGGTGCACGCGCGGGCATGATCGCCCCCGACGACACCACCTTTGAATACCTCTACGGGCGCGAATTCGCCCCCAAAGGCGCAGACTGGGACAAAGCCGTCGCCAAATGGAAAACGCTTCCTTCCGACGAAGGCGCGGTTTACGACCGCACTGTCACGCTCGACGCCTCGTCGCTCGAACCGATGATCACCTACGGCACCAACCCCGGCATGGGCATGAGAATCACCGACCGCATCCCCGCCGTCGAATCGTTCGGCGACGCCGCGCAAAAATCCGCCTTTGAAAAAGCCATGACCTACATGGGACTCCAGCCCGGTCAATCCCTGCTCGGTCACAAAGTGGACGTGGTCTTCATCGGCTCTTGCACCAACTCGCGCATCTCCGATTTGCGCCTCGCCGCATCCCTCCTCAAAGGGCGCAAGGTGGCAGACGGCACGCGCCTGCTGGTCGTCCCCGGCTCGCAGCACGTCAAGAGACAAGCCGAACAGGAGGGGCTCGACCGCATCTTCAAGGAAGCGGGCGCGGAATGGCGCGAAGCGGGCTGCAGCATGTGCATCGCCATGAACGGCGACCAACTCCAGCCCGGTCAATATGCCGTCTCCACCAGCAACCGCAACTTCGAGGGGCGTCAGGGCAAAGGCGGGCGCACCTTCCTCGCCAGCCCCCTCACCGCCGCCGCGACCGCTGTCAACGGGAAAATCACAGACCCGCGGACGCTTCTATAACGCCTCATCTATAAACAAATCCAAAATCGCAAATTCTTATGCCCCACTTCATCACCCTCACCTCCCGCGTCGCGCCTCTTCCGGTCAACGACATTGACACCGACCAGATCATCCCTGCGCGCTTCCTCAAGGTCACCGATAAAAACGGTCTCGCCGATGCGCTCTTCTTCAACTGGCGTTACAACGACGACGGCTCTCCCAAAGCGGATTTCGCCCTCAACCAGCCCGCCTTCCGCGGCGCGCAAATTCTATTGGCGGGCGACAACTTCGGGTGCGGGTCGAGCCGTGAACATGCGCCTTGGGCGCTCACTGCCTATGGATTCCGCGCCGTCATCTCCACCTCCTTCGCCGACATCTTCCGCAACAACGCCCTCAAAAACGGACTGCTTCCCATCCTCGTGGACGGAGCGACTCACAAGATGCTCTTCGACCTGGCGGAAGAAGCGCCTCATGCCGAACTGACAGTTGATCTTGCCTCCCAAACCGTGACCTTCCCTGGCGGCTCTTTCACCTTCCCGATTGACTCCTTCAACAAGACCTGCCTGCTCAACGGCGTGGACGAACTTGGCTACATCCTCGGCTTTGAAGAACAAATTACCAATTACGAATTACGAATGACGTAATACGGAACGCTTATGTCCCTCATCCAAATCTACGACACCACCCTGCGCGACGGAACTCAGGCGGAAGGCTTCAACCTTTCGGCAAACGACAAAATCCGCATCGCAAAAAAACTCGATGACATCGGTGTTGCCTTCATCGAGGGCGGCTGGCCCGGCTCCAACCCCAAAGACGCGGAATTCTTCGAGCGCGCCCGTGACCTCGAATGGAAGCACGCCCTCATCGCGGCGTTTGGCTCCACCTGCCGCGTCAAAGGCGGACCCGAAGACGACGCCAACATCCAAGCCCTGCTCGACTCGGGCGCGCCCGTTTGCACCCTCTTCGGCAAGACGTGGACTCTGCACGTCAAGGAAGTTTTGCTTACCACGCTTGAAGATAATCTGCGCATCATCGAACAATCCGTTGCTTATCTCAAAGCCAACGGCAGGCGCGTCATCTACGACGCCGAGCACTTCTTCGACGGCTACAAAGCCGACCCTGCCTACGCCATCGAGACGCTCCAGGCTGCCATCCGCGGCGGAGCGGAGATGGTCGTCTTGTGCGACACCAACGGCGGGACTCTGCCCTGGGAGGTGGAACGCATCCTTCGCGAGGTTTCGACGGGGCTCAACCCAAGCCCGGCTCTGCCTGTCCCGTTCGGAATCCACACTCACAATGACGCCGAGTGCGCCGTGGTCAATTCGTTGATTGCCGTCCGCGAAGGCGCAACGCAGGTGCAGGGAACGATCAACGGCGTCGGCGAACGCTGCGGCAACGCCAACCTGATTTCGGTCATTGCCAACCTCGAACTCAAGATGGGCTACAAGTGCCTGCCGGAGGGCAGTCTCGCCCGGCTGTATGACCTTTCGCATTTTGTCTCCGAAGTCGCCAACGTGACCCCCAACGAACATTTGCCCTTCGTCGGCAAATCTGCCTTTGCGCACAAGGGCGGAGTCCACGTGGCAGCCATGCGGCGCAGCGCCTCCTCCTACCAGCACATTGACCCGGCGCTGGTCGGCAACAAAATGCGCGTGGTGGTCTCGGATCTGTCCGGGCGCGGCAACCTGCTCAGCAAAGCCGAGGAACACGGCGTCGAAGTGGAGGGCGAGGAGGTCGTGCCGGTCCTGCATGAGGTCAAGGAATTGGAGGCGCGCGGCTTTTCGTTCGAGGCGGCGGAGGCATCGGTCGCCATCATGCTCAAGCGGCAGGAATACGGCTACCAGCCGCCCTTCGAGTTGATTGATTTCTTCGTCAACGTAGAGCACCGCGACAAACGCGGCGTGTTCGCCGAGGCGATGGTCAAAGTCCGCGTGCGGGGCGAAGTGCTGCACACCGCCGCCGAGGGCAACGGACCCGTCAACGCCCTCGACCTGGCTCTGCGCAAGGCGCTGCTTCCCTACTACCCGCAGATTGCCCATTTCCACTTGTCTGATTACAAAGTGCGCATCCTCGATTCCGAACGCGGCACCGAAGCCACCACGCGCGTCCTGATTGACACGCGCAACGCCGCCTCCCGCTGGAGCACCGTCGGCGCGGGGACGAACATCATCGAAGCCAGTTGGCGCGCCCTCGCCGATGCGATGGAGTACGGATTGATGATGGCGCACTAATCACCAATTACCAATTACCATCCTCCTCGGTCTCCAGTAAATAGTAATTGGTAATTGGACTACGGAGAACCATGAACTTCACCATCACCCTCCTCCCCGGCGACGGCATCGGTCCCGAAGTGATTGCGGAAGCCGTGCGCGTGCTGGATGTGGTTGCCGGCAAATACAATCACCGCTTCAACTTCATCGAGCGTCTGATGGGCGGATGTTCGATTGACCGCTATGGCTCCTCCCTCACCGACGAGACCCTCGCCGATTGCCAGTCTGCCGACGCGGTACTGCTGGGAGCGGTCGGCGGACCAAAATGGGATGACCCTGCCGCCAAAGACCGACCCGAGCGCGGCTTGCTTGCCCTGCGCAAGGGATTGGGTGTATTCGCCAATCTGCGCCCGGTGAAGGTATATCCCGCGCTGGCAGATTCGTCCCCGCTCAAGCCCGAACAACTTCAGGGCGTGGATATCTTGGTCGTGCGCGAACTCACGGGCGGGTTGTACTTCGGTCAGCCCAAGACGCGCGAAACGATGAACGGACGCGTCCGCGCTGTGGACACGCTGGAATACTACGATTACGAAATCCGGCGCGTGGTCGAACTCGCCTTCTCATTGGCGAAGGGACGCAGGAAAAAGGTCACCTCGGTGGATAAAGCCAATGTGCTGGAATCGTCGCGGCTGTGGCGGCAGATTGCCGCGCAAGTGGGCGGGGAAAATCCAGAAGTGGAGTTGGAGCATACGCTGGTGGATACTGCCGCCATGCGCCTCATCACTGCTCCCGCCCGCCTGGATGTGGTCGTCACCGAGAATATGTTCGGCGATATCCTCACGGACGAGGCTTCAGTGCTGGCAGGCTCGATGGGGATGCTGCCTTCCGCCAGTTTGTCGGAATCCGCATTGGGATTGTATGAGCCGGTTCACGGCTCCGCGCCCGATATTGCCGGGCAGGGAATCGCCAACCCGCTGGGCGCCATCCTTTCGGCGGCGTTGATGCTGCGTCATTCTTTTCACCTCGAGCGCGAGGCGTCCTCCATCGAAAACGCCGTGGATGCCGCCCTCAACGCCGGCTGCCGCACGGCGGACCTCGGCGGAACGTTGTCAACCCGTCGGATGACGGACGAAATCATTTCACGAATTTAAGGAGAATATCTCATGGGCATGGAATCCAAATTCATCTGGCTGAACGGCGAACTCGTCCCTTACGAGAAGGCGACCATTCACATCCTCACGCCCGCCCTGCACTATGGCGCGGCGGTGTTCGAGGGCATCCGTTCCTACAGCACCGACAAAGGTCCCGCCGTCTTCCGCCTGACCGATCACGCCGAACGCCTGCTCGACTCGGCACGCGTCTTCGGCTTTCGCAACCTGCCGTGGACGACGGAGGACGTGGCGCAGGCGGTCAAACAGACCGTGAAAGCCAACGGCTTTGCCGACTGCTACATCCGCCCGCTTCTTTACCTGGACGGGGGAGGCTGGAATCTGAATGTGGACGGCGGCAAACCCTCGCTGGCGATTGCAGTGTGGGAATGGAGTAACTACCTCGGCGAGGAGGCGCTCGCCAAAGGCATCCGCGCCAACATCTCCTCGTTCACGCGGCATCATCCCAACGTAATGATGACCAAGGCAAAGGTGGCGGGCAACTACGCCAACTCGTTCCTCGCCAAGACCGAATCGGTGCGGCTGGGATTCGAGGAAGCCATCATGCTCGACCCGCAGGGCTACGTGGCGGAATGCACGGGCGAGAATCTCTTCCTCGTCCGCCGCGGCAAGATTGTCACGCCTTCGGCGGAGCCTGTGCTGGAAGGCGTGACGCGGCACGTGGTGCATACCATCGCCAAGGACCTGGGGTATCGCATTATCGAACAGCCCGTCTCGCGCGACCAACTCTACAACGCCGACGAGGTCTTCGTGTGCGGCACAGCCGCCGAAGTGATTGGCTTGCGCGAGATTGACTTCCGCGTCATCGGCGAGGGCAAAACAGGTCCCGTTACACAGCAGATTCAAAAGGTCTATCACGAGGCGATTCGCGGACGGTTACCCCAATATGAGGCGTGGTGTGAGTATGTGGAGGATGGCGCGGAGGTCTTGTCTGCGCCTAAAATGATGAAAGGAGCAGTCTAGGCTGAAGCCGTTGGATGGACAAAAAAGCCGGGTCCGCAAGGACCCGGCTTTTTTATCGTTTGCGGCGCAATAATTATGGTCTCAAGCCAAATTGCACCGTGAAGGTCTGCCCGTTATACGGGATGGTGACTGTGATGAGGTAAGTGGCGGAGGAGTCGGGCAGGGGCTTTGTGGCGAGGTTGTAGATGTATTGATTGGTGCTGAAGCGCATGACGCCGGTGGTATCTGCCGCGCTGGTGGAAATGGGTTCGTTGATTTCCAGCCCGGGCGTTGCGCCGGTAAGCATGGTCAGTTTGATGGTGGGGGCGAGATTGCCTGGCACAGACCCGTTGCAGTCGGTGAAACTGATTTTGACCGGGATGGTGCTGTTGTATTTGAAGACGCTCGTCCCATTCGCGTTGATGGGCTGGAGGAAGCCGCTGGTGTTGAATTTCACCATGACGGTCGCCGTCGTCGAGCCGGTGCCGCCGTCGTCATCGGTCACGGTCACGGTGGCGGTGTAAATGCCTGCCGCGGCGTAGGTGTGAGCGAGCGAGAACGGGCTGACCGCCGGGTTGATGGTTTGGGTGTTGCCGTCGCCCCAGTTGATGACCGCGCTGTGCGTATCCGCAGCGCCGGGGTCGGTGAAGGAAATATCCAGCACGGCATTGTTCACGCCGCAAGCGACGTTGGCGGTGGCGAAGGAAGCGTTGACCATCGGCGAGACGTTGAAGACGTTCACGGTGGCTGCCGCTTCGGCGGAGAGCCCCAGCGGGTCGGTGGCTTTGACTTTGACGGTGTAGGCAGAGGGTCCGTCGAGCAGGGAGGCGTCGAAGGTCACGCTTTGTCCGCTGGTTTCATAGGAGCCGTTGTTGTCGAGGTCCCAGGCGTAGGTAAGGCTGTCGCCGTTCGGGTCGAAGCCGCTGGCGGTGAGGGTGACCGTATAGCCTTCGTTCACTGCGTAGGGACCGCCGGCGTCCACGGTGGGCGGCGCGTTGGGGTCGAGCCCGATGACCACCGGATCGTGGTCGGAGGAACGGTAGGGATTCGGCTCATAGAGCGCATCCTGCGAGGCGGGTTTGAAGGATGTGTCGTAATCCAGCACATCCGGCTCATCCGAGTTGATGTGCCAGTCTGCCGCGCCGGTGATTTGCGGGAACAGGCTTGTATTCGCCAGCGCATGGTCGAGGTAACCAGCCTGTCCGTCGAAGGTGTAGGAGTAGGCGTAGGCGCCCTGGAAGTGGCTGATCAGGTTGGTGTAGTCGTCGCTTGTTCCGACGGTGTCATCCGAGCCAGCCTTGATCGCGTCAATCGGGTCTTCCATGGCGTAGGAGTTCAGGTCGCCGATGATGATGAAGTCGGGGTCGCCGCTGCCGGTTGGGTCGGTGGCAAGCCAGTCCACCAATGCCTGTGCCGCGAGTGTACGCGTGCCATTGCAGTTGCCCTGACCATCGCCGAGATCGGGATCGCCCACATCGTCACAGGCGGAGCCTTTGGATTTGAGATGGTTGACCACCACGGTGAAGCGTGCGCCGGTGGCATTGACTTCGAAGGTTTGCGCCAGCGAGGGGCGGCTCTTGGTATCTATGAAGCGCGGGTCAACAGCCGAGGTCAGCAGTTTGAAATCGCCAACCGGGGTGACGACCGCCGGGCGATAGATCATGCCCACTTTAATCGCATCCGTGCCGATGGTGCCGGTGTCAATGTAGGCGTAACCGGGCAAGCCAGCCACAATGTCTGCCAGCGGTTCGACGCCGGTGGAGTTTTCGAGTTCGTTCAGACCGATGATGTCGGCATCCAGCCCGGCGAGGGCGGCAAGCAGTTTGGCACGCTGGCGGGTCAGTTCGTCGGGCTGGTCGCTGTCCCAGCCGCGGCATTCCAGGTTGTTGAGGGGTCCGCATTTGTTATCGAGCGGGTTGCCGGTGGGGTAATCTGCGGTGAGGAAGTAGTTGAGCGTGTTCATCGCCGCGATACGCAGCGTGCCGCCGACCGGTTCGGGCGCCGCCGGGCGCGGGTTCACAGCCGTGTAATCCGCAGGTCCGGTGGGAATGATGCGGTAGAGGCTGAAGTCGTAGCCGAGGATGCCGGTGGCGTTGGTGACGATGTCGCCGCCGCGGAAGCGGTTGCTGAGCGAGAACGGCAGTCCGTTCGGGTGGCGAAGGGTTGCCGGGTTTTGCGCGCTCTGTGCATCGTCCAGGGTGATGCGGCTCAGGCTGTTGGCGAGGGTGCGGGCAAGCGCCGCAGCGCCGGGCTCCTCAATGGCTGTCCCTGTGAAGGGGCGAGTCTCGCCGGGGAGCGGCAAGGCAAGGACGATTTCGCCGAAGCGGTCATAGTTGAAGTATTCGGCGATGACCAGGTCCTGCGGGAAGCGCACCAACATGCCTTCATAACGTTCGAAATCGTCAATGCTGGTGACAGGCAGGGTCACGTCCAGCGGTGCAACCGATCCGCTGCCGCATTGGACGATGTTGGCGGCAGGCACGGCGGCAGTGTTGCTGTTCGAGCCGTTGAGTGTGGTCTGGTTGAAGCGTTCGCGGGCGTAACCGGTCACGCGGACGACCTGCCCGACGCTCACAAGGTTGGACGAGCCGGTGTAAACGAAGATGCCGTCGGATGTGGCGGGGTCGCCGTCGCCGTTGAGGTCCTGGAGGTAGAAACCGGATGCGGCGGCAGTCCCTTCGAAGTCACCCACCACGACGCCTTTGGTGGTCACGGTGCCGGTGATTGCGGCGGAGAGCCCGCTTCCCTGAATCTGATAGATGGGGGTGTAGGCGGTTGTGCAAATATCGAAGGGTGAGAAACCAACCGTGAAGTTGACCGCCATGTTATCGGGCGGATCGTTTGCGTCCTGGTCGCTGACCTGATCTGCCAATACGGTCAATGTGCAGGTTTCGCCGCCGACCAGCGGAACGCTCGGGTCGAGCGTAAAAGTGGTGGGTCCGCCGCTGAAGGTTGTCGCAACGTTGCCGCTTGTCGAACAAACCAGCGTGAACCAGGAGGAGGTCACGTTGACGGGTTCGCTGAATGTCACGGAGAGGTTGGCATTGATGGGGAAGTCTGTGGCGCCGTTGACCGGATAGGTGCCGGCGACTTCGGGCGCGTCATCTGCAACGACGCACGGGTTCAACGGAGAGGAAGTGTTGCGGGGGGTTGGGGTGCCTGCGGCGAAATCCATGGCGTTGCTGTCGGTTTCGGCGCAGCCGTTGCCGAGACGCAGGACCGCAGTGGAATTGGTGGTTGCAGGGGCGGGGGCGGTTTCATAGAAGTTTGCGCCATCCCAGCCTACCAAATCCTTGATGAGCGCCAATTGGGCAGGTGTACAGGGGGTTGAACTGCCATTGCAGGCGAGACCAGTCGTCGAATTCACCAACGCAACCTTGCCGCCGGTTGCGCTCATGTTGATGGTGCCGGTGGCGTTGGGGGTCGGAAGCAAAGCCCCGTTTGTTCCACCCGAAGCGAGTTGAACAAGATAATATTGCCCGGGGGCAAGTGAGCCAGACAGCAAGACCACCGGTTGCTGGCTGAACAGACCTGTTCCTGTTGCGCTCGTATATTGGATGGATAATCCGTTCAGGGATACGGTTGTTGTCCCACGATTGAACAATTCGACGAAATCATTTCGTAGAACCGCTCCAGCATTACCGCCGCCGCCATACACCTGACTGATGACGACATCGGCGGATAAGGCTTGAACCGGTCTTGCATTGGTTGGCAGCGCTCCCAATGTCAGTGCCAGTACCAGCGCCAGCGAAAAGATTTTCGAAAACAGTTTAGTCATGTTTGTTCTCCTCAAATGAAAGCCTTGAAAGTGTGCAGCCGATTTTCCATAGCACCCTGCTTTGAATTGTGCGAGTCCACCTCCTCAAAAACTCTGCCAGAAGTTTTCGACAAATGACGCCGTCTCTCCCTCTCCTTGCGACAAAAGCGATTGTATGAAATACCTAATAAAAATGCAAGGCATTTGTAACCTATTGGTGGTTCAAGAACAATGTGGAACTCGAATGAGTTCCACATTGCTGATGAATGTTTTTTCGGCTAGTCGAACAATTCCCTGGGAATGTTGCCGCCGTTTGCCGCAATCTGGCGCAACACTTCTTTGTGGAGCCAGGTGTTCATCTTGGAATAGTCGCCGCCGATGTATTCCGGCGGGCAGCCAAGTTCCTTGGCAAGTTCGATGCGGGCGGATTTGCTCGCGTCCAATTCGAGCAGGGTCAGCAGGTCCGCGATGGAAGTTTTCCAGTTCAGGTTCTTGCCCTTGCTCATTTCCTCCAGTTTCTTGACCACGTCCACTTCCGAAATGGGAGCCGGCTTGCGGGCGGCGGTTTCACGTTCCTTGATTTCCTCGTCCATGACCGGTTTGGGCTGGGATGCGGCAGGAGGCGGTGTTGCGGGCTTTGCTGCCAGCGCGGGCGCAGCCGTTTTGGCAGGTGCAGCTGCGGCGGGTTTGGCGGGAGCCGGCGCAACAGACGGCTTGGCGCTCAAGCCAGCCGATGCGGATTGTACGGGCGTCTCCTCCTTTTTGCCGAGACCTAACTTTCCGAGAATTTTGCTGAAGAGACTCATGTATGTTTTCCTTTCCTCTTGAAATGATGCCTGATTTGTAAGGCAACGCTCATTATACCGCCTTACAAGTTTGCAAGGTAAGCGAAGCCCGCCCCACCGGTGTGGTTTCCAATCCAATGGACTCTATCCGAAATAAAAAAAGGCTCTCCCGTTTCGGGCGGGATTACGCCTCATGAGTAAGATTTTATGCCACGAATTTACACGGATGTTCACGAATTTTTAGACAATCCGTGTGAATTCGTGAAATCCGTGGCTAAGGGTTTTGGGCTTTCCCGTTAAAAGAGAAACCGTGCTTCTTCCTGAACTTCGTGGAACAATAAGGTACCTTGGATAAAGTCTAATATAATCGGCCGCATGGACTCGACCAGCGACGCCCGCCCGCGCTTCTGGACGCGCGATTCCTCCATCCTTCTCGGCGGGTTCCTCCTCACCATCTTCCTCATCGTTTACATCTGGTGGCCCCTGGCAGAGGAAGTCCTTGCGTATGTGGACTGGAGCGGCGCATGGTGGCGTTACCTCGACTGGCTGCTCTTCGGCATCTTCGGCTTTATGTCCCTCACCATCGTCGCCCGCGCCGACCTGAAAACGGACTGGCTCATCGTCTTCGTCGGCGTGTGCGGCGGTCTTGCCATCGAAAGTTGGGGCACGCAGACCAACCTCTGGCATTACTACACCGCCGAACGCCCGCCGCTGTGGATCATCCCCGCCTGGCCCATCGCGAGTCTGTCCATTGACCGAATCACAAGAGCATTGAATTGGATGCTTGAACGCCTCAAGGATTGCCTCCCATTCATCCTTCATCCTTCTGCTTTCATCCTTCTGTATTGGCTCACCTTCGCCTCTTTCCTGACCCTGATGCTGGTCTTCGTTTCCCCAACCTTCGACAAACCCTATACCCTTCTCTCCCTCGCCCTGTGCATTCTCCTCATCCTCACGCCGACTGATCACCGTTACGCCTTGCTCACCTTCCTCGCCGGCGCGGGGCTGGGATACTTTCTCGAGTTATGGGGGACGACCCGCGAATGTTGGACATATTACACCTTCGAAAAGCCGCCTCTCTTCGCTGTGCTGGCGCACGGCATGGCGGCGGTCGCGTTTTGGCGGGCGGGGCTGGTGGTGAAGGCGGTAATTGGTAAATGGAGATTGGGAATTCGTTACATTCATCACCATTGACGCGCGGGCGAATCTGCCTATAATGTGACCTGCTGGTCATGTGACCAGTAGGTCATATTGTATGCCCAAGCCCACCTTTTTCAACCTCCCCGAAGAGAAACGCGAAAAGATTATCAACGCGGCGATTGACGAATTCGCCGAGTATGGTTTGGAGAAAGCCTCCATCAACCGCATTGTCGCCAACAGCGGAATCGCCAAAGGCAGTTTCTACCAATACTTCGAAGACAAACACGACGTTTTCCTGCATCTGCTGGCGGTGTTGGAGCGCGAGAAGATGGAATATTTCAAGGACAAACATCCGCCAGCCCGAAACATGGATACCTTCCAGTATTTCCGCTGGATGATCAAGACGGGCATGGAGTTCAACTCCGCCTATCCGCGCTTGGTGCAGGCAGTCAGCCGCGTGATGCTGAACGAGGGGATGTATTACCTGGACTTTGCCAACATCCGCGAGCGCACCACACAGGGACTGCGGACGATGATCCGCCAAGCCATCCAAAACGGCGAAGTGGACCCCAGCGTGGATGTGGACCTGGCAGTGATGATCATGGAGACGTGGAGTAACGCCATCAGCAATTACATCTTGCAGGAAGGCATGAAGCAAAAGGACATCATGAAATGGGTGCGCTCCGCAAAGACGCAGGAAACGATTGACAAGATGCTGTACGTGATGGAATACGGATTGCGCAAGACCGAATCGGATTTCGCAAAGACCTTTCAAGAAAGGACAACCTCATGATCCTCTATCTGCGCCTGGCATGGCGTAACGTGTGGAGACAGCGCCGCCGCACCTTTCTCATCGCCGCCGGCATGGGGGTGACGATGGCAATGCTCGTGTTCTACGATGGACTCATCGGCGGGTTCGAGCAAGCCATCTATGGCAACGCCATTCAACTGCTGGGCGGCAACATTCAAGTTCATGCGGTGGGCTACAACGAAAAGATCGGACGCAACCCCCTGCTCCCGCTGGCAGACCCCGATGCGGTCGTGCAGGCGGCGGAGGCGCGCCCGGAGGTGGTCGCCGCCTCGAAGCGCATCGTGACCGGCGGGCTGGTCACCAACCGCGAGGGCGCGTTTGCCGTCTCGGTCATCGGCATCGAAACCGACAAGGAAGCCGGCATCACGCCCGTCGCCGCCAACATCACGAAGGGACGTTACCTCAACCCCGACGACGGCGATGTCATCGTCATCGGGCAGGGACTTGCCGCCGCCATGAACGTGGAGGTGGGCGACCGCATCACGATGGTAGGCAACGCCGCCCATGAGCAGACGCGTCAGCGCACGATGACCGTCGTCGGCATTTACGATGTCGGCGTGCCGTCGGTGGAAAAAGCCATGATTTACCTCTCGCTGCAAGAGGCGCAGGACCTCTTCGGGCTGGAGGGGCAGGTGACCGAAGTGGTCGTCTCCCTCAAACAAATCGGGCAGGAGCCGCCGGTGGTGCAAGCCATTCAGCGCGCTGTGCCCGGCTGCGAAGTGGATACGTGGGAAAACTCCTTCCCCGACCTGAAGCAAACCATGGAAATGAAAACCGGCGTGATGCAGGCGCTGGGCATCTTCCTGCTGGGCATCGCCGCCATTGGCATCCTCAACCTGTTGATGATGGCGGTCTTCGAGCGCACGCGCGAAATCGGCATCATCGGAGCGCTGGGATTGAAGCCGTATCAGATTACCTTCCTGTTCCTGCTCGAAGGGATTTTGATTGGCTTGCTGGGCGCGTTCTTCGGCGCCATCCTCGGCACGCTTCTCAACGGGACCTTGAGCGTGGTCGGTCTCGATTACAGTCAATTCGCCAACCTGACCGAATACACCGCCCTCATCAGCGGAAAAATCTACCCTCAACTTGCGCCGCTGAAGGTGATTCAACACTCCGTCACGGTGGCGGTCATTTCCGCGCTGGCGGCGTTGTATCCCGCCATGCAAGCCTCCCAACGCGAACCTGCCGAGGCGCTGCATTATGTGTGACCCTTTTCTTTCCTCTTTCTTCTTTCGTTGGCAGAAAGAAAAATGAAAGAGGAAAGAGCCAGCGAAGAGAGCAACCATGATCAACTACTTCAAACTTGCATACCGCAACCTGGGCAGGCATCGCCGCCGCTCCTTCCTTTCGGGGCTGGCGCTCGCCCTCGGCACGGCGCTGCTGATGTTCATCGCCGCCTTCTTCCAGGGCGAGATGCGCAGCGCCATGGAATCCACCCTGCGCCTCAACAGCGGACACCTCCAGGTGCGCGACGCCGACTACGACCCCGACAAACTCAGCGTGGCATGGGATTACCTGGTCGAGAACCCGATGCAAATCGCCGCGCAGATACAGACGCTGGATGTCGTCCAAACGGCGACGCCGCGCCTGTTTGCCAGCGGCATCGTCTCGGTCCGCGATGAATCGGTGGGCGTCCAAATCATCGGCATTGACCCCGCCTCCCCGGCGAACGATCCGTACCGCACGCTGACGGCGGGCGAGTTCCTCACCGCCGACGACCGCGAGGGAATCCTCATCGGGTATCCGCTTGCCCAAAGTCTGAGGTTGAGTGTGGGCGATACGCTCACACTGCTGGTCAACACCGCCGACGGCAGCGTGGACCAACAGCCGTTCACCGTGCGCGGCATCTTCACCACCGGCACCACCGCCTACGATAAAGGCATTGTGTTCCTACCGCTCGCCAAGGCGCAGGCGTTCTCCGGCGCAGGCGACCGCGCCAGCATCATCTTCGTTCTGCTCAAAGACCGCGAGCAGGCGGAGGCGGTAGCCGCCGCGATTTCCAGTCCCAATTATCAGGTCAAGACCTGGCGCGAGTTGAATCAACTGCTCGTGCTGGTCAACGACTTTTCAGACGCCTATCTGGTCGTCATCAACCTCATCATCCTCGGCGTGACCGTCACGGTCATCGTCAACACCCTGCTCATGTCGGTCTTCGAGCGCACGCGCGAGATTGGCATCCTCTCCGCCATCGGCATGAAGGGACACCAGATCATCACGCTGTTTCTGGCAGAAGCGTTCCTGCTGGCTGCGGGCGGCGTGACCGCCGGCACGCTGATTGGCTGGGCAGCCTCCGCCTACTTTGGCAAAGTCGGGATTTACTTCGGCGACCTCGGCTTGAGCGCCGACATGCTCCTCGAAGACCGCATCTACACCGTCCTGACCTTCGACGCCGCCGTCAATCTGATTATCACGGCATTCGTCATCACCCTGCTCGCTTCGCTCTACCCCGCGCGGATGGCTTCCCGCATGGAGCCGGTCGAAGCGTTGCACAGCGCACAATAATGCCCTCACCCCCCGTCCCCTCCCCCAATTTTGGGAGAGGGGACGGGGGCGAGGGAACAAAGGAGAACCAACATGGAAGTCGCAAAACTGACCGATGTCACCCGCATTTACAAAGTCGGGCAGGTGGAAACCCGCGCCCTGAACGGCATCAATCTGACCATTGAAAGCGGCGAATTCACCTCGCTCGTCGGTCCCTCCGGCTCGGGCAAGACCACCCTGCTGCAACTCATCGGCTGTCTCGACCAGCCCACCAGCGGCAGCGTCGTCATCAACGGCAAAGAGACCACCGGTCTCAACCGCAACCAGCGCGCCGATTTGCGCAAAGGCACGATTGGCTTTGTGTTCCAATTCTTCGCGCTCATTCCCACCCTCACCGCCTACGAGAACGTGGAAATGCCGCTCCTGCTCAACGGCAAGAGCGCGGCGGAACGGCGCAGGCGTGTGATGGAATTGCTCGAAGCGGTTGGCATGGCGGATCGCGCGAACAACCGCCCCGACCAACTCTCCGGCGGACAGCAGCAGCGCGTCGCCGTCGCCCGTGCGCTTGCCACCAACCCCAAACTGATCCTCGCCGACGAACCCACCGCCAACCTCGACACCGAGAACGGCGAGCAGGTCATGGAAATCATGAAGAAACTCAACCGCGAGACCGGCACCACCTTCGTCTTTGCCACGCACGACCCGCGCGTCATCAAATACGCCAACCGCGTGGTCACCTTGCAGGACGGCGTGATTGTCAAAGACGCGCCGGGCAATGGAAAATCCTGAAGCAGGTGAGAATGAAGAAGATCAATTTACTTTTGTTGACTGCATTGGCTCTGCTCCTCTCCGCCTGCGGTTCATCCGCGACACCGACGCCCATTCCCACCCTTGTGTTGGGAGGCGGCGATGTCACCCCCGCGCCTCGTCCCGTTTCCAGCGCAGGCAATATTATCGCTTCGGCGGTCCTCGTCCCAGCGCAGGAGGCGCATCTGGCTTTCGCCGCCGGCGGGACTGTGCTCAAGGTCAATGCCAAAGTGGGAGACCGGGTCACAGCCGGATTCATCCTGGTGGAACTGGACGACACCCTCGCCCGGCTGGAAGTGGAACGTGCCCAGCGCGTCCTGCGTGAACTGACCTCGCCCGCCGCCGTTGCTGCGGCGGAACAGGCTGTGGCAAACGCCCAGGAAGCCTACGACGAAGCCAAGAAGAAAGCCGACAGCCTCAACCGCCGTTTTGCCGACAATGTCACCCTTGACTATCTCGAAGCGCAGGTCACTTTGGCACAGCAGGCTTTGGATTTTGCGCGGGAGGCATACAACCGCACGCGCGGACTTTCTTCCGCCGACCCTGCGCGGGCGAAAGCCGCCACCGACCTCTACAACGCGCAAAAGGCATACAACACCGCTCTGGCAAACCTCAACTGGTTTACCGAAAAACCATCCGATACCGAAGTCGCCCGCATCACAGCCGACCTCAATGCCGCTTCCGCCGCTTTGCAGGAGGCGAAGTGGTATCTTGCCGAGTTGAAGGGCGAAGCCGTTCCAGCAGAAGCCAGCGGGGCGCAACTTGCCCAACTTCAGCAGGCACGCGCCGACCTGCAAGCCGCACAGACGCGCCTTGCCCAAACCCGCCTCGTCGCCCCCATTGACGGCACGGTGGCGCAGGTGAATGTGATTGCCGGCGAGTATGCCGCGCCGGGCAAAGTGTTGATCGTCCTCAGCAACGTGGATCGGTTGCAGGTCAAGACCACCGACCTGAGCGAGCGCGATGTCACGAAGGTCAAAGTGGGCGATCCGGCGGTCATCCTTGTTGATGCACTCAATCAGGAATTCGGCGGCACGGTCATCAGCATTTCGCCGCTGGCGTCCATGCTCGGCGGGGACGTGGTGTACGAGGTCACGCTTGCCTTCGATGAACAACCCTCCGGCGCCCTTGCCGGCATGACGGCGGATGTGACGTTTGGGGAGGGGGAATAGTTAGTGATCAGTGATCGGTAATCAGCGATTGGTAATTGGTAATTGCAGACGCGGATGGGCTATAATCTCCGCGTCTTTTTTTACCTGATACTGAAGAAACCTCAATTCGGGATAAACATCCGTGTCCGAAAATTTACCGCCGAGATGCTGAGTGCGCAGAATATTTTGGTTTTTCTCAGCGTTCTCTGCGTCTCTGCGGTGAGAAAGTCCTTACACCCGAACTGACGTGAAAAACGCTGACATTGGAGCAACTCTCATGACTCTTCCCACAAAAATCACGGTCATTGGCGCAGGCTCGGCATCGTTCGGCGAGAACACCCTCTCCGCCATCATGCGCTCGAAGCGGCTCAAAGGCTCCACCCTCGCGCTCGTGGATCGAAATGCCGAGGCGTTGGATATTGTCCATCGTCTGGCGAACAGGCTCAATGTCGAGTGGGATGCGGGGTTTGTGGTCACGGCGCATACGCATCACGCCGAGGCGCTGCCGGGCAGTCAATTCGTTGTCAATGCCATCGAGGTCGGTGCGCGTGAAAATTTGTGGAAGCGCGATTTCGAAATCCCGCTCCAATATGGCGTGCGCCAGCCGTATGCCGAAAACGGCGGACCCGGCGGCTTTGCCCATGCCGCGCGCAACATCGGACCCATTTTGCAGATTGCGCACGATATGGAAGCGGCTTGCCCCGATGCGTGGTTCGTCAACTTCACCAACCCGATGATTCGCATTTGCGACGCGGTCAATCGTCACAGCAAAATCAAAGCCGTGGGGTTGTGTCATCAAATTTACGCGGGTTATGTGATGGTCGGTGTGGCACTGGCGAAAGACCTCGGCATCGAAGTGCCGGAAGGACTCACCGGCATGCACGCCGCGGTGGATCAGCATCCGCTTCAGCATCGCGTGCGCGAGCAGATTGTGCCGCTGGTGGATATTCGCGCAGCGGGATTGAATCACTTTACCTGGATTCTTTCCATCACAGACCGCCGCAGCGGCGAGGACCTTTATCCGCTCTTTCGCAAACGCTTCTTCGAACTGGACCCGAACTTTGAACCGCTCACGAGGGATATTTTCTCCGCCTTCGGTTTGTTCCCCGTCCCCGGCGATACGCATCTGTGCGAATACCTGCCCTGGATGAGCGACCCGCAAACCAAGCCCTGGGAAAAGTACAACATCCGCTTGTATGACTGGGACTTGATGGCGGCGGTGCGCGAATTTGAATTGTTCCGTTTGAACGAAATGGCAAACGGCGAGGCGACCATCGAAGGTCTGCTCGATACCGATTCGGAGGGCGCGTTGGAAATGATCGAGAATGTGGCGGGCGCTGGAAATCACTATCACCTTGCCGCAAATCTGCCGAATGCAGGGCAAATTTCCAACCTGCCGCTTGGCGCAACGGTCGAGACGCCGGTGCAGGTGAATGGGGCGGGGATTCATCCAGTTCACGTCGGCGCACTGCCCGAGCCGATTGCTGAACTTCTGCGGCGCGAGATTACCACCGCCCAACTTTGCGTGGATTCCGTTGTCGAAGGCTCGCGCGAAAAAGCCTTGCAATGCCTCCTGCTCGACCCGGTCATCACCGATATTGAAACTGCCAAGAAGATCCTCGATGATTACCTGACCGAATACAGAGACTATCTTCCGCAGTTTTGGAAATAAGCCTCGTCAATTACCAATCACCAATTACCAATTACCAATTACTTATGGACATCAAAGACTTACATCCCTCCGATGAAAACTTGATTCGCCAAGCCGCCCAACTGCTGGTGGATGCCTTCCGTGAGCATTGGGCTGGCGCATGGCAAACCTTCGAAGAGGGGCTGGATGAAATTCGGGAAATGCTGGTCCCTGAGCGTATTCTCCGCGTGGCGGTGGACGATGACGGAAATCTGCTGGGCATCATCGGTGGGATTCCCGAATATGATGGCAGAGTCTGGGAGTTGCACCCGCTGGCGGTACAACCCTCCATGCAGGGACAGGGAATTGGGCGCGCGCTAATTGAGGATTTCGAGGCGCAGGTCCGCCAGCGCGGCGGATTGACCATCACCCTCGGCACCGACGA
The DNA here is from genome assembly GCA_020723805.1 of Anaerolinea sp. Taxonomy (GTDB): domain Bacteria; phylum Chloroflexota; class Anaerolineae; order Anaerolineales; family Villigracilaceae; genus Defluviilinea. The sequence goes on from DYID01000009.1 coordinate 119,037, forward strand.
CGAAGACGGCATGACTTCGCTTTCCAATGTTGACTTGTATGACAACACGTGGGAAAAGATACGCGACATCCGCAATCTGAAGGGACATCCTTACACGTTCTATCAGAAGATGGGCTTTGTCATCACCGGCGTCGTCCCCGATGCGAACGGCAGAGGCAAGCCGGATATTTGCATGTCGAAGAGGGTGGAATAGCCTTCCTTCGATTTGTAAAAGCGTTTTGCGTTTATATTCCGTTGAATTGAATGTTCGCTTTCATTGGGGAAGAATTTCAAGAAAGCCGTTTTCATGTTTGTGTTTGACAAAGAATCTTTATGTGCAGCGTTGTGACTCATATGCTTCATCAAAGATGTTGCGCGAAAAAAATTTTAAAGTTATTTCATCATCAAAAAACCTTTACATAAATTCAATAATAGATACAATCTGTAATGGTTGTACATCATCATTGCATGATTCAATGCAACAAATATATTGAATCAAATCAAACGATACTTTGCATGATGATTGTATGAAACAATCAAGATACAAAAACAAGTTCATAAAAGACTATCTTGATTGAATGAAGAAAAGGACTCGACATGTATATTTGTGTACTCTCCTCTTCTCCGGAGGACCCAAACGACAAACCCTATGATCCGTCGCCGCACATGAACGGCTTCAAGTGGAAGCATCATCTTGTCCAGCCGTTGAATGTGGAAAAGCAGCTGCGCGACCTCGTCAACGAAGGCGTGGACGTGTTTGTCAATCTTTGCGATGGTACCCCCGATGATGCGCTCTCCGGCATCGGGCTGGTGCAGCTCATGGAGAAAATGGGCTTGGCGTTCACCGGCGCCGATTCGAAATTCTTCGATCCCTCGCGCCAGGAAATGAAAGCCCATGCCAAAAAGGCGGGCGTGCCTTCCCCCGCCTGGGTGATGGTGGACCGCGTCGAAGACGTGGAACGCGCCGCGAAAAAGTTGCGCTACCCGGTCCTCGTCAAACCGCCGCACGGATACGCCAGCGTCGGCATTACGCGCAAATCCCGCTGCGAGAACCTCGAACAGCTCAAAGAGCAGGCGGCAGTGGAAATCGAGCAGTTCGGACGCGCCCTGCTCGAAGAGTTCATCGAAGGGCGGGAGTTCACCTGTCTCATCGCCGAGAATCCAGACGACCCGAAAAACCCCATCACCTTCAAGCCCGTGGAATTCATCTTCCCGGAGGGGGAGTCGTTCAAGCACTACGATATGAAATGGGTGGAATACGAAAAAATGTCGGTTGCGCCGGTGGATGACCCCCGCATCGAAAAGGTTTTGCGCGAGCAGACCGCCCGTCTGTTCAAAGCCATGAACGGCAACGGCTATGCCCGCTGTGATTACCGCATGGGCGCCGACGGCACCATCTACATGCTCGAAATCAACCCCAACTGCGGCATTTTCTACGCGCCGCACGAACCGGGCTCGGCAGATTTCTCCCTGCTCAACGACCCCGTCTATAACCATCACAAATTCCTGAACCTCATCATCCGCGCCGGGCTGAATCGCCAAGCCAGGATGCTTGCCGCGAAGATGAAAAAACGCCACGTCCGCAAACAGCCTGCCGAACAGCAAATGGTGTATGCATAACGCAAAACTTCCGAGGCAGCCCCTCGGAAGTTTTTTATTGCCGTCTCCCCCGACATAATCCATCCCCGAATCTCAGCCTCTTGTGGTTAAATACTGCCATCAACTCAAAGGAGAGAAAGAACATGCCAACGGAACGCAACAACTTTTTCAAATTGGGCGATAACTTCGCCACCATCATCGGCGACGATGTAAAGGTCGGAGACCCGGCTCCCGAATTTACCTCGGTCGTGCCGGGTTGGGGAAAGGTCAATCCGCTTCAGGAATCCAAAGGCAAGGTCATCATCCTTTCCGCCGTTCCCTCGCTGGATACCGATGTCTGTGACCGCGAGACCCGCCGCTTCAACCAGGAAGCCGCCAAACTCAGCGATGACATCGTCATCTACACCATCAGTTGTGATTTCCCCATGGCGCAGAAACGCTGGTGCGGCGCCGCCGGCGTGGACAAGGTCAAAGTTGTCTCGGATGTGGTCGAGGCGGAATTTGGCATCAAGTATGGCTTGCTCATCAAAGAACGCCGCTACCTGCGCCGCGCGGTCTTCATCGTGGGGCGCGACGGCAAACTGACCTACGTCAACTACCTGCCGACGCTTGGGCAGGAACCCGATTACGACGAGGTGATTGCCGAAGCCAAAAAAGCGCTTGGATAGACCCGTCCCTGCAAGCCGCATCCCGAAGGTCTTTTGCAAACCTTCGGGATGTTTTTATCCCAGCACCACGTTGTCAATCAGCCGCGTCTTGCCGATGAAAACCGCCATCGAAAGCAGGGCTTTGCCTCGGATTTCGGTCAGTTCTTCCAGCGTGTCGTAATCGGCGCACGAGACGTATTGCACCTCCGCCAGCGGCTCAGCCGCCAGCACCTCTCTCATCTTTCCCCTCAACGTTTCCGCATTTCTTTCTCCCGCCTCATACAACGCTTTTGCCGCGTTCAACGAGCGGAACAGCACCGTCGCCGCCTTGCGCTGTTCGGGATTCAGGTACACGTTGCGGCTGGACATCGCCAGCCCATCCGCCTCGCGCACGGTGGGACAGACCACAATCTCGATGGGGAAGTTCAAATCCAGCGTCATCCGCCGGATGACCGCCGCCTGCTGGGCATCTTTCTGTCCGAAATATGCTTTGTGCGGCTGAACGGCGTTGAACAACTTGGCGACCACCGTCGTCACCCCGCGGAAGTGACCCGGCCGCATCGCACCCTCCAGTGGACGCGTCACCGCTTCGACCTCCACCCAGGTCTGGTACCCCGGCGGATACATGACCTCCGCTGTGGGCGTCCACACCAAATCCACGCCGAGCGGCTCGATGAGTCTCAGGTCGCGTTCGAGGTCGCGCGGATACTTGGCGAGGTCCTCGTTCGGTCCAAACTGGGTGGGGTTGACGAAGATGGAGACGACGACCGCCTCGCACTCCTCCTTCGCACGGCGGATGAGGGAGAGATGTCCTTCGTGTAGATAACCCATTGTTGGGACGAATCCGACCGTCCCGTCGAGAGAGAGGCGGGCAGAGCGGAGTTCCTCCAGAGTAACTACTCTTCGCATAGTCAATCCTCCAGTCGTTGACAGATATAGAAAATCTGTGCTACACTGACTTCCAAACCAATTCACAAGGAGAAAAAATGGCTTACGCACATACCAATTCCAAAGGCACCACCTACTACCTGCACTCCAAAGGCAAGATGTTCTTCTTCTCCCGCGAGGTCAAGGAAGGCGCGCTCGACGCCGTGCCGGCCGGCTACACCGTGGTGGAAATGAAGACCGGCATGCTTGCCCTCAAAAAAGTTCAGGCGGAAGAAGCGGCGGCTGAAAAACCTGCCGACGTTCAATCGTAACCGAAGTATAACCTGTTCGCCGCCCGGTCTTTTTGGCTGGGCTCCACCATTGCGCTTTTAGATCAACGAAAACACGTCCCCTGTCACTGCGTCTAAAAGAACCTGTAACCAGAAAGCGAGGAAGACATGCCAGCATTAAACCGCGTTCAGCTCATCGGCTACCTGGGCAAAGATCCGGAGAGCAAATACACCCCCACCGGCAAAAAAGTGGCGCACTTCAGCCTTGCCGTCACACAGCGCTGGAAGACCGGCGGCGAAACAAAAGAATACACCGAATGGGTGAACATCGAAGCATGGGGGCGGCTCGGTGAAATCTGCCAGGAGTATCTCAAAAAGGGAAGCCTGGTGTACATCGAAGGCAGGCTCAAGACGGACAAGTACGAAGACAAGGGCGAGACAAAGTATTACACGAAGGTCGTCGCCCTTGCCATGCAAATGCTCGACCGCAAACCCAGCGAAGAACCCATGCTCACCGTCGAAGAGGCAGCCGCTGAGTACGAGGCATGATTGCAGGAGCAGCGCTCCTGACTTCCCAAAAAAATCAAAGGCGTCACGCCCCGCGCGTGACGCCTTTACGTTTGCATACCTTGTTCTCACGAGACGGCGGGCATCAACTCGCGCTGATAGAACGAAGGCAGCAGGCTCTGGTATGACCGCAGTGCCTGGCGGATTTGCATCCGCGCCCGCGCCAGTCGGCTCTTCACCGTTCCCACCGGCACCCGCGCCGCTTGTGCGGCTTCCTCATAGGACATTCCCTCCATATCCACCAGGATGACCATCAGGCGGTAATCGGGCGTCAGGGATTTGATGCAGTGATGCAGCGCCCTCTGTAACTCGGACATTTCGGCTCTTTCCTCTGGACCTGAGACTGGGTCCCGCATCCATTCCGGGGACTCGATCTCCTCGCCTTCGTTCGTGAACTGTTCCAGCGGCAGCCCCAGGTGACGTTTGCCGCGCCGCAGTTCGTCGTAACTGGCGTTGACCGTTACCCGCGCCAGCCAACTCTTGAAGTTCCCGCCGCGGAAGGAACGGATGTGCCGAAAGGCGTGGATGAGCGCCTCCTGCACGGCATCCTCTGCCAGGCTTTCATCGTGGACGATGCGCAGGGCGATGCGATACAGCATATCCTGATGAGTTTGCACAAGTGCGTTGAAAGCATCCAAATCGCCCCGTTGCGCCGAAAAGATGAGGGAGTTTTCCGATGGCTTCATGTTTTAATCATACTTTCCCCCTGTTACAAGCCTGTCCCGGAGATGTTACAGTTTTGTAACATGGTCTCGGTACGGTGGCGTTGGTCGAGTAGCCCCAAAAGGGCATATCGAGACTCGCCGCCTACTCGACCATCAAAAACCCTATCGTCTTGGCAGCCTCAGTGTAAACACCGTGCCGCGCGGATCGGTCTGGCTGGAACGCACGCCCACGCCGCCCCCGTGCAAAGCGGCAATGCGGTTGACCAGCGCCAGCCCCAGACCGCTTCCCTCTGTGCCGCGCGCATTCGAGCCGCGGTACAACTCCTCGAAGATTTTGGGCAGGTCTTCGGGCGGGATGCCCGGTCCCGTATCCGCCACTTCGATGACGATTGCCCGCCCGTCCTCCAGTGCGCGCACCTCGATTGAATCTTCCGCGCACGTGAACTTGAGCGCATTCTCGACGAGGTTGTACACCGCCAGAAGCAGCAGGTCGGGGTCGCCGGTGATGAGCGGAAACGGCGACGGGACTTTGGGAATCAGCAGGTTGATTTCGCGCTTTTCGTAGGCAGGGTTGACGTGCGCCGCGGTGACCACGTCTTCCAGCAGTTCGGGGACGTTGACCGGATACCGCTCGATGACGCGCTCTTCGAGTTCGGATAATTTTCGCAAGTCGGTCAAAAGGCGGATGAGGCGTTCCACGGCGCGGTTGGCGTTCCCCACCGCCTGCTGACGTTCCTCTTCGGTTTTTCCTTCCTTGAGGTTCACCAGCGCGGCGCGCAGACCGGTGAGCGGATTCTTGATTTCATGGTCGAGGCGGCGCATGAAGTTGCGGCGGTTGTCCCTCTCTGCCTGAAGGTAATCGGCGTAGAGGGTGCGGCTTTGGGCGAGGTGGCGTTGATCCCAGGCGCGGATGACGATGACGGTCAGAGCGGCAAAAAAGCCGAGCAGAAAAGCGACCAATCCCGCATTGCGGACGCTCATGCCAAAGACGATGCCCGTAAAGCCCAACTCCACCGAGAGCAGGAAGGGAAATTCGGGCGGGAGGAAGAGGCGGGCAAGCAGGGCGAGGAGCAAACCAACTCCAAGCGGAATTCCCAGCCAGGTGACCCACCAGCGCCAATCTTTGAGGCGGTACATGTCAGCCTTCTCCGCGGACGGGGGCGATGAAGCGATAGCCTTCGCCGGCGATGGTTTCGATGAAGCGCGGTTCGAGAGGGTCGTCGTTCAGGGTGCGGCGGAGTTCTGCGATGCGCGTGTCCACAGTGCGGGTGCCGGCGGGATATTCCCAGCCCCACACCACCTCCAACAGGCGCTCGCGGGTGACGGCTTCGTCGGGATGGGTCATCAGGTGTTCGAGAACCGCCAGGGCTTTGGGGGTGAGTTCCAGCGGTTTGCCGTCGAGTGTGGCGCGGCGGGCGCGCCGGTCAAGGACGAGGTTTTCGGCGGTCAGAAGCCAGGCGGTGGAGAGTGACCGCTCACCGGGACGGGCGCGCCGCAACACAGCACGGACTCTTGCCAGCAGTTCGTGGGGATCGAAGGGTTTGTTGAGGTAGTCGTCTGCGCCTTCTTCGAGGGCAAGCGCCCGTTCAGACGCCTCGCCAACCTGGGTGAGGAGGATGGTGGGCGTCCAGAGCCCGGCTTTGCGCAGACGGCGCAGGGTTTCGCGCCCGTCCATGCGGGGCATGAGGACATCCAAGATGATGAGGTCGGGGTGGTGCTTTTGGGCTTTGTCGAGGGCGCTCGCGCCATCGGAGACGACCAGCACGTGGAAGCCGGCGCGCTCGAGGAAGGGCGCGAGGCTGTCGGCGATGGTGGGGTCGTCGTCGGCGAGCAGAAGGGTGGGGCGGTCGTGAGGCATAGGTTTTCTCCCTCACCCCTGCCCTCTCCCAAGGGGAGAGGGCTAAAAGTGAGAGAAAAGCCTGGTCGCGGGGACCAGGCTTTCGGTCGGGGTGGAGGCGGGCGTCAGCCGGTCCAGTCGAAGGTATTAATGATCTGGTCGAAGATCGCCGATTCGGCTGCCTTGTCGAAGACCGGCGGAGGGGTGGGGTAGTTGCCGGGGTTGGTGGAGTGCAGGATGAAGGTGAGGCTTACGCAGGTGTTGTTGGATTCGGCGGAGTAGGCGACGAATTCGTAGATGTTGCCCGCGCCAGCGCCGGCTCCGCTCTCTTTGAAGAATTGAACGCCGTTGATGGTGACGGTTTCGGTGGTGGAAGGTTCGCCGCCGATGTCGGGCGAGCGGCAAACGGCGAGTCCTTCGGTGACGGTCACGTCGAGGTATTTTTCGGAGAGGTTGGTGCCGGCGGTGACGATGGGCAGGGCAATGCGGACGTGGTTATCGGACTGGTCGGAGAGGGGTGCGCCGGAGGGATAGCGGAATTCGAAGCCGTATTTGCTGTTGAAGTAACGCTCCATGCCGCTGGCGGAACTTTGGGTGGCGGTGGGAGAAGCGGGTGTGGCTGTGACGGTTGGGGCGGACGAGCCGCTCGAGGCGCGGTAGATGCGCGGTCCGACCCACAGGGCGCGGTCACCGCTGGGTGAGCCGTAGGCGAGGGTGGTGAGGATGAATTTAACGTCTTTGCCTGCCAGCGGGGTGAGGTCCACGTCCACGTTATAGACGCCGCCTTCATAGCGTTCGAGGAAGGGACCCCAGAAGGTCTTGATGGGGTCGGAGCCGGTCTGGTAGTCGAGGCGGAAGACGACGTAGCAGTTGGTGGCTCCGTAGGCGCAGTTGATGGTGGACTGGAAGCGGTCGCCGCTCTGGACTTTGAAGGCAGGGTAGATGCCCTGGAGGTAGCCGTCCTGTTTGTTTTGCGGGAAGGTGATGAGTCCCTGGCGCGGGTCGGTGGTGCCGTTTTCGAGTTTGGGGTTGGTGACTTTGAGGACGAAGCCTTTGGCGTCGCCGTCGGTGCCGGGGCAGGGCAGGGCGCCGGTCTGTGCGCCGCTGAACCAGGAGGCGGCGCAGGCGTTGGCGGCGAAGTCATAGGCGGTGCCAGCCTGCGGGGTGGGGGTGGCGGGAGGCGTGACGGTCACGCCGCCCTGGGTGGGTGTGGCGGTGGCAGGGGCGGGGGTGACGGTCGGTCCGCCGGTCACTTTGATTTCAACCCACCAAGGTTTGTTGGCTTGCGCGCCGATGCCGAAGAGGGCGCCGGAGGCGTTCTTGAACATCCAGTAGCCGCGGTAGGTGCCGGGCGAGGAGGGGGCAGTCAGGTTGATGGAGATGTCCACAGTCTCGCCAACGGCGACGTTCTTGGTGAAAGCGGAGGAGGAGGCGCCGCCCATCCGTTCGCCGCTGAAGAAGACGAGCTGGTAGGAAGTAGTCCACGCGCAGGTGCCGACGTTCTTCAAGCGCCAGGTCTTGGTGAATTGTGCGCCGGGCTGGACGACCGTGCCGTCGGGGAAGTTGACATCGGAGACGAACTGCACTTTGTCGCAGGAGGATGGCGGGACGGTGGGGGTGACTGGAGCGGGGGTCTTGCTCGGTGTGGGGGTGGGAGGGGTGCCGGTCACGGTGGGCGGCGGCGGGACGATGCCCTTGCGGGTGATGACCGGGCTGCCCCACAGGGCGCGGTCGCCGGCGGGCGAGCCGTAGGCGGAGATGTAGAGGATGAACTTGACTTCCTGCCCAGCCAGCGGCGCGAGGCTGATGTTGGCGTTGTAGGTCAGCCCTTCGAAGCGCTCGCGGAAGGTCCAGAAGGTTTTGATGGTGTTGCCGACTTTGTAGTCGAGGCGGTAGGCGACGTAACAAGTTGATGCGCCGAACTCACAGCCGACGGTGGTCTGGAAGTAGTCGCCGGGGTCCACTTTGTAGGCGGGGTATTCTGCCTGGATGAATCCGTTGGTGATGTTTTGGGGGGCAAAGAGCAGGCTGGGTTTGGAAAATTCCACGCCGCTCTCGAACTTTGCCTTGTCTTTGAGGAGGGCAAAGCCTTTGGCGTCGCCGTCGGTGCCGGGGAAGGTGAGACCTCCCGCGCCGCTCGACCAGGTGGCGTCTTTGGCGCTGGCGGCGAAGTCATAGACGACGCTGCCGCTGGGAGCGGAACTGGTCACGTTGATTTCGACCCACCAGGCTTTGTTGGCGGCTGCGCCGATTCCGAAGAGGACGCCGGAGGCGTTCTTGAACTTCCAGTAGCCAATGTAACGCCCGGCAGTGGTGGGAGCGGTCATGTCCACGCTGATGTCAATGGTCTGACCGGGTTTGACCTCCGCCGGGAATTTGACGGAGGCGGGTGCGCCCATTTGAGAGCCGGAATCGAACACCAGCGAGTAGGAGGTGGTCCATGTGCAGGTGCCGATGTTCTTCAAGCGCCAGGTCTTTTTGAAGGCGGCGCCGGGCTCGAATTTGGTTCCGTCAGGCACGGTCACATCGGTAACGAACTGCGCCCAGTCGCAGGCGGCTGCCGAGGCGTTCGAAGGCAGGGTCAGCGCGGGGAGCAGAGAAACCACAAGCGCGACCAAGAGCATGACGGAGGTGATTTTCGTTCGTGAAGTCATTGCATTCTCCTCTTTTCCATCCAATGCACAAAGACGTGCGAAACAAGGCAAAAGTTCCGCTTTTAATCGAGTATAACGTCTCTCGAATGATTGTTCAATGTCGTAATCATGACTCTTTTGCCTTATGCCCACACGGGCATTATATAATGGAGCCATGCCGCGCACGATTTTGCACCTCGACCTGGATGCCTTTTTCTGCGCCGTGGAGGAGACTCAAAACCCCTCCCTGCGCGGCAAACCATTTGCTGTGGGCGGCAAGCCGAACGAACGCGGCGTGGTCGCCTCCTGCTCGTATGCGGCGCGCAAGATGGGCGTGCGGAGCGCCATGCCGATGAGCCGCGCGCTGCGTCTCTGCCCGGGGTTGATCATCGTGCCGGGGCGTCACCGACTCTACAGCGAGGTCTCGCAAAAGGTGATGGACATTCTGCACAGCCAGAGCGGATTGGTGGAACAAATTTCGATAGACGAAGCCTTCCTCGACATTACGAACATTCGAGAAGACCCCGAACGCTTCGCCCGCGGACTTCAAGCCCGCATCCGCGACGAATTGCATTTGCCCTGCTCGATCGGGGTTGCCTCGAACAAACTCGTGGCGAAGATCGCCACCGAAGTGGGCAAAGCCGCCGCCTTGAAGCGGATTAAGGAACAGGGGTTGGCAGAGCCTCCCAATGCCGTCACCGTTGTCCCGTCTGGAGAAGAAGCGGCGTTCCTCGCTCCACTGCCGGTGGAGATGTTGTGGGGCGTCGGTCCGAAGACGGCTCAGCGCCTGTCCGAGTTGGGCGTTCACACCATTGGCGACCTCGCCAAGTGGCAGGAGGGCGACCTGGTGCGCTTGTTTGGGGAGAATGGGCGCGACTTGTCGCGTCATGCGCGGGGGATTGACAACCGTCCCATCGTGACCGAACGCGAGACGAAGTCGGTCAGCCAGGAGACGACGTTTGCGGTGGATGTGGTCAACGAGCGCACACTGGAAAAGACCCTGCGCGGGCAGGCGGCAGAGGTGGCGCGGCAGTTGCGCCGGGAACATCTGGCGGGCAGAACGATCAAGTTGAAAATCCGCTGGCCCGATTTCACCACGCTGACGCGCCAGACCACCCTGCCCAGCCCCACCGATTTGGAGGACGAGATTGCGGCGACTGCGCTGAGGTTAATGCGGCAGGTACGCAAGCCTCATCAGCCGGTGCGGTTGATTGGCGTGGGCGTGAGCGGGCTGGGACCGCCCGTCCGTCAATTGGGGTTGTGGGAAAAGGACAATGAAAAATTACGCAGGGTGCAGGCGGCGGTGGATGCCCTGCAGGAGAAGTATGGCAGCGATGTCATTCACCGCGGCGAGGAGTTGCCATGATGAGCGTGAAGACGATGACCATCCAAATTCAAACGCGCGGCGGCGCCGATATTCACGACATCACCGCGCGGGTTGCCGATGCCGTTTCCCGCAGCGGATTGAAGGCTGGCATAGTGACGGTGTTCTGCCCGTCCTCCACCAGCGCGGTGACGACCATCGAATACGAAAGCGGCGCATTGAGCGACCTGCGGAGGCTGTTCGATGAGATTGTTCCGCAAAACCGCGAGTACGCGCATAATGCCCGCTGGCACGACGGCAACGGACACAGCCACATCCGCGCATCGCTGCTTGGTCCGTCGCTCACCATTCCCTTCGTGGAGGGTCAATTGACGCTGGGGACGTGGCAGCAGGTCATTTATGTGGATTTCGACAACAAACCGCGCAGGAGGGAGTTGATCGTGCAGGTGATGGGGGAATAAAATTCAGCCGGAGCATTTAACCGATCAACAACGCCCCCGAAAATAGGGGCGTTGTTGATTTAACCGCTGATGTTACGCACCGTCCCGAAGGTTGGGGTGAAAGTCAAGCCTGAGTTACGAGAACCTTCGGGACGTTCTGCGTAAGGTGAGTTAACTGATGTTATGCAGATGGTGCGATGCACTGCATAAGGCAAACGCTTATATCCGATTCCCTTACGGCACACCAAACCTCAACTGGGAATTGAGCGGCGCCCAGGTGTTGTTGTAGGTCGGGAAGTAGAACACGCTCGACATCTGCTCCAGCGGAATGCCCATCGTCTCCGAGAAACTGTACAGCGTGTTGTTGGCATAGGATTGCAGGCGGATCGCCGCCACAATCTTCTTGCTGGTGTCCAGGCTCTCGACGATGACCGGTCCGCCGCTGACCGGGAAGTACAGGCGCTGTTCTTCGCGTCCCTGCATCTGCTGTTCCCAGACCTTCACCCCGCCGATGGTGATGCGCACGGTGGTGGGGGTGGTCTCCAGGTTGCTGACGCGGATTTGCGAGTTGAGCGGCGTCCAGGTGTTGTTGTAGGTCGGGAAGTAGTACTTGTGCGAGAGCAGTCCTTCCGGCACGCCCATGGTCTCGACGAAGGAGTACAGGAGGTTGTTGGCATAGGATTGCAGGCGGATCGCCGCCACAATCTTCTTGCTGGTGTCC